>CASJPF010000028.1 GCA_949383255.1 Lachnospiraceae bacterium
AACAAAAGGAGAAGGTGCAAAATGGGTACAATGGTGTTTGTGGCGTTTCGGCTTGTTGCGAAAATCCGAAATTGATGGTATAATTGGTTCCAAATCGGAAGCTGCAATAAAAACAGCACAAGAGAGATTGGGATTAAAAAAAGATGGAATTGTGGGAGAACTTACAAGAAAGACATTTATAAGTATTTGTGCTAGATAATATTTTTTAATTAAAAGACCTGCTTTGAATCTTTTAGAAGTGGGTCTTTTGTTAGCATTACAATATGGTAATTACCATTAAAAAAATTTTCCTTATACTTAGAAGTGATTTATACCCGCTAAAGGGAATTGCTATACCTCTTGCTTAGTTCTTATGATTTTAAGTGCCACTGGAACAGAAATGAAGAGGAATAAGGTACATATCGAATTGTTGTTTTGCTTTCACGCAAAAAAGAAAACTAAAAAAACCGCAATATCCATCTAACTAAAATTGATGAATATTGCGGTTTTAAATTTATCTGTTAGTGTAATACGGAGGTCCAGATGGTGAGCTTGCAGCATCAATGCGTTATCTCGCGCAGAGATATACCATGCCATATAATACAGTGGCAGGACTGCTCACGGATATTGGCACAGAGGAACTAGCGCATTTTGAAATGATTTGTGCAATTGTTTATCAATTGACAAGAAATCTTACTCCAGAACAAATTAAGGAATCAGGATTTGATAAGTACTATGTAGACCATACATTGGCACTTTGGCCTCAGGCGGCAGGAGGTATTCCGTTCAATGCCTGTGAGTTTCAGTCCAAAGGTGATGTGGTTACAGATTTGATGGAGGATATGGCAGCAGAACAGAAGGCACGAACCACCTATGATAATATTCTAAGACTGGTCAAGGATCCAGACGTCTGTGAGCCTATCAAGTTTCTTCGCGCGCGCGAAATTGTACACTTCCAGCGTTTTGGGGAAGCACTTCGCATTGCACAGGAGAACCTTGATTCCCGCAACTTTTATGCATTTAATCCAGAATTTGATAAGTAAAAAGCTATCTTTTAGTTTCGTCAAAAAGTTATTTGAAATAAAACAACAGATTTGCAGATATAATAACACTGCAAATCTGTTGTTTTAACTGGCACAAATCTCATAAAAATAGGTGATTTATGATTGTAATAATGGTTCGTTAAACAAACAGGAATTGCCCACAGTGTTTATTCTCTTATAGTTTTAGCCTATCTGCGATTTTCCGCTTTACACAATAATCTCCACTAGGAGAAAGGGAGGGAAGCGCATTCCATTCCTCCTCACTGATAGATACTGTATGGTCAAAAATATTCGATTTTCTGCATCCAGAACCAATTCCCCAAGAGAACCAGATATCCTCTACATGTTCTGGGGTATAATTTTCCTGATGACCGATAATTCGCCACGCTCCCTCGGTTTTTCTGTCAAATAGGCTGTAGGTATCCAGTGGGATTGCTATAAGTCGCTTTACATTGCGTATATCCTTCTCAGTAATTATTGGCTGATCTGAGGTATAATCAAAAATTTCTGCAATATGAAATATCACCTTTGCCATAATTCGCCCGAAGCAATAGGTGTGGTCATCGAACTTGAAACAAAAAATATCCCCGATTTTAATATATCGTAGCATTGTTCGCGGTTTTTTATCCCAGCCCCAAATCTTTATCATGTGAATTCCTCCAAATTCTAATTTCTGATTGGATGAAGTACTAGTATATTGTTATCAGGTAAAAGAATGACATAAAAAGTGGTTTTTAATCTAAGTAAGAAGAAATAATTTCATAGTTTTTTGTAATAAAAATTGCTTCTACATTTTCTAAACTGCGAATATATTCCAGTCCTTTTTCTAGTCCAAGAATATAACAGTAGGTGCTCAGCGCGTCTCCTTCCATAGAAGAATGGGAGAGAATCGTAACACCAAGAAGGTCATTTTGGACAGGATAACCAGTTGTCGGATCAAAAATATGGTGGTAGATTGTTTTGGCTTTTTTATCGTCGTCTATTATAAAATAGCGTTCATAACAGCCAGAGGAAACAACAGAACTATCACTTTTTTGTAAGGTAGTGATGACCTCGTTGGCAGCACCGAATGGCTTTTGGATTCCTACGTGGAAAGGGGTGTTGTCTGGTTTGGATCCAATCAGCAAAACATTTCCGCCAAGACTGATAATAGCGTTTTTTACACCTTCTGACAGCAGATAGGATTTTAGTTGGTCTGCAATATAGCCTTTGGCGATAAAACCAAGATCAATAGTGCTTTGGCTATCTTTTAGTAAAACATAGTAATCTGTGTTATCAGAGAGAGTTGTATTATTTCCGATTTCGGTTCCGTTAGCATCTATAAGTTGCACATTTTGATATGCAACATGTTCAAGGAGTTGTGAGAGTGTTTGCTGGGAAGGAATATAATACTTGTAGTCTGGTAAAATAGATGCTTGTTCCATTTGCCCTGAGATATTCCACTCTTCAGAGATTGGGTGAAGAGTAAGATCTAACATACCATGACTTTGTGCACAATAATATAATGCAGCCTGAATTAGTACGGCAGTGTCATAGGAGACAGATACAGCCTGTCCATTGGCATGATTGATGTTCCATATCTCGGAACCTTCCTGTGTCGCACTAAATAAGGATTCATATTTTTCACAGAGCATAAGACATTCGTCAAGAGTTTCCTTCTTTTGGGAATCATAAATTGTAATTGTCACAACAGTGTCAAAAGCAAAGCCTGTTCGAGATATTGGAGCGGCGTATTGGTGGCTAGCGCAACTTTGAATAAACAAAAAAATTAGCAATATAAAACCAAACAATACATACGTTCTGCGTTTTTTACTGATGTAGATAAAGTTTTCATACATTATGTTTTCCTCTCTGTATGCAATTATATCAATTAATATTAGAACAGTCAATCTTCAGTTGTTGTTTGTTTCGGGGATTAAAATTATATATAGCAGTTTGCATCTATTTGTTTTAGTAAAATTTTAAGTATTGTTGGCATATGTTTTTTAGGATTGAAGTTTTTACCAATTTTGCATGAAAAAAATTAAAGATTCAGAAAATAATTGAAATTGTATTTAAAATGCTATATAATAAACTTTGTAAATGTGTTATGTAAATAAAACAGCTTGTCAGAAGATAGTTGTTTTAGATTTATACTTTTTGCGAAAAGCTGAGAATTTATAAAAATAGCGTCCTGGAAACAGCATGGAATAAGATTTAAAGAGTTCAAGAGTATATTTGGAAAACAAAGGGAGGATTATATTATATGAAATTGCATGATGATTATTATGAGGAGGAACACAGTTCTGGCTCCAAGATGACATATGTGTATATGGCACTGATTATGTCGGTGATTATCCTTGGTGTGACAGCGCTTGTATTTTGGGCGAATCAGTCAAAATCAAAATCCGACGGGAGTGGTTATGCCGCAGCGCTCGCGCAGAAAGAGGCGAAGGCGGCGGAGGAGAATAAACGGAAAGAGGCAAATTCCTCGGAAAGCGTGAACGCAAAGAGCAAGCTCACATCAAATGACCTTGATATATGGACACTTCCTGACACTGGAAGGGAGAAAAATACCACACAGTCCAATCGAAATAATGGTACAGTTACAAATCAAACGACAGGGGAAACTGTAATTGATGGTTCTGCAAGTGCTTCTGACAATAATAATCCGTCTAAAACTGCGGATGAACTATCAAATGGGAAAACTTCTGTCTATGATATAACAGATAAGGAAGATGCAACTGGCGAAAAAAAGAGTGAAAAAAGTGAAGAGAGCGAAACAGAGACTTCGCAGGAAGAAAAAGAGGAGGACGAGGACGAGGAAGAAGATCTTGTAAAAAGTATTCAAGTCAAACATGCAGATGGAACAAGAGAGTGGGTAGATGTCAATGAGGATATTCCAAGAAATAAATATGATTTGTCTAATTTAAAATATAAGAAGCCAATTATGAATTATTATGAGGATAACAAGATTGTATCTAAATGTGGTGTTGATATTTCAGCCAATCAGGGGGAGGTTGATTTTAGCAAGTTAAAAAGTGCAGGTTGTGATTTTGTGATGATTAAAGTTGGGGCAAGGGGTTACAGTAGTGGCAAGCTTGTTTTAGATACGGAGTATCAAAATAATATAAAAGCTGCAAAGAAAGCAGGGCTTGATATCGGTGTATATTTTTGCTCACAGGCGATTAATAGAGCTGAGGCGAGAGAGGAAGCGGACGAACTTCTGGATGCGATATCGGGCTACAGTGTGAAATACCCAGTTGCATTTGTTATGGAGACAGTGGTTGATGATATGGCACGTATCGAATCACTTGACATGACAGAGCGCACACAGATTGCAAAAGCGTTTATGAACAGGATTGAAGACGCAGGTTATCAGTCTATGATTTATGGGGATAAAGAGTGGCTGCTGACAATGGTGGACATGGAAGAGCTACAGGAGTATGATGTATGGTTTGCACAGGATAGCGATGAACCAGAATATCCATATGAATTTGGTATGTGGCAGTATGATTCTGATGCCAGCATCAAAGGGATAAAAGGTGATGCGGCAATGATTATGAGCTTTAAAGATTATGCAAAATAGCAAATAAAGTTATAATACCAAACAAAAAAGAGCATGCAATCAAAGCTCTTTTTTGTTTGCCTTATAATTTAGAATTTTGTCTGACACTTTTAGATGAGAGTAGATATCAGCGTAGGCCGATGGAGAAAGCCCATCAATATAATTTGGAGTATAATTTTTTTTAATGCCTTTTTTTTTCAGAATGTCAATCGCTTTGTTGTAGGCGATCGCAGCATCAATTTCACTGTGATAATAGCCAACAATATAATATCCGGGTATATTGATGCGCGCTCGATATTGCTTCTTACCTCTATAGAAAACTTCGGCAACTCCCTGATAACGATTAATAATTGCTAGGTTTTCATGGCGGAAATCTGTGTCATCATCATTTAAAAAAAGATAATCTTTTCCTGCCACTGCAAAGTTTCGGATACCATAGCGATTGAGGATATTTACCTGCATACCATAATCAGCGACAAAAAGATGTCCATCACGTTTCATAATTTTGCGCGAGGAGTAATAAAACAAGTCATCAATATCAAATTTTAAAACATCTGTAGGGGACAAATAATAGTAAAAAAATTTTGCCCTTGCATAGATTGGTGTGCCAAAGTAAATGCCATTATCGCGGAAATTTATTAATATAACCCATTTTTCAAACGGAAGGGGGGAACTGTTTTGATACTGATTAATGCTGAGTCGCTCGCGGTTTATAATGCGATTGGCTTCAAGATAAGCGGCGTTTGCCTTAGATACAGTGTCAAATCCTCCAAGACTGATATGTTTTCTCCGATATGTAATGGAGGCGCGATAGTAGACCGTGCCGTCTTTCCTTTTAGCCGCAAATGTACCCTTCATTGCAATGTCCCTTCGCTTATTCTAAAAAAACCGATAAGTGTATTGTAGGGGGATAGGGATTATTTGTCAATATTTTGTGCCCATTTTTCTATCTTCTGTGTAAATTGTTCCGCTTTCTGTTCAATTTGTTTTTCGAAGTCCGCAGTCTGCTGGTTAAAGTTCTCTGAGTAGGTGTCTGTGTACATATTTCCCCAGAAAGCGTTAATAAAGTCCTGGCTTAAATGTACTTTCCACTGTCCATTGTCTTGATAGGCAGAAACAGTGACTTGTATGACACTGCGCTCATGGTCCTCTAAGCCATCAATGATGGAAATTAGAGTGTCCTTTCCCGCAGATAGTTCTGCCATGTCTGCCGCGAATTGTACAAAACCCAATTCTGGGCTTTTCAGTATGTTTTCTAATATCTGAAGTTCATATTGTTCCATAACCTTTGCCATATCAATATTGGTAATAATCATGTCTAACTCTGCTGTATCATTGCCTTCGCGCACTTCTGTAATTTCCCATGTGAGATGTTCCATTATTTTTTGGTCCAGAAGATAGGCTGACAGATATCGTTTGCTGCGTTTTGAGCGGGGCTGTAACAGTTCGTTAAAAACACGATATTCATTTTCTGTTGGAATGCCAACCCAGTTGTGATAGGTTTGAACATAATTATCTGTATACTGGTTTAGGGTTTCTATGTTCAGATTTTTAATGCTTTCCATAGTACGTTCGACAACCTCCTGTGGTGTTGAGGGCAAAGGAGCGGAGCGTTCTTTCTCCCCACAGGCGCACAGCAGCAGAAGGCTTGCCGTCAAAATTGCAATAAGTTTTTGTCTCATTTTTCATTCCCCTTTCAGCTCTTGCATAGAAGAGCACTTGTGATAAATATTGTAATTGCTGTTGACAGTTACAGTATATTTACACCAAGAAGAAAAGGCAACTATGCCGGCAAGAATCGACGCTTAGACAGCAAAAAAAGACGTTTAGAAACAAATCATTGCAGAAAAGGAAAACCACCCATTTTCGCATTTTATAACGCTTGTTCCGCCATATTTTTTGATGACAGAGTCTACATTGGATAATCCAATACCATGTTGTATGGGATTATCTTTGCTGGTACAAATTGTATTATTAATTATCCGTACTGTTTTGCTCGCTGGATTGCGAATGGATAAGATAAGTTGGCCATCTTCTAAAACCATTTTAAACAGAATAATTCTGGAAACTGATAAATTATTAGGGTCCAGTTTTTCACATGCTTCAATAGCGTTGTCAAGCAGATTTGTCAGAAGCGTGACTAAATCTTCCTCAAGTATGGTTAGTTTTGACAAATCGTTGATGACGAATGTCATAGCGATAGCTTTGTCACAAGCAATTTGATACTTCTGGTTTAAAATAATATTAACAATCATATGGTTTGTGTTGACAGCACCAAACTGTGTTCTTAGATTTCCAGTAATACGAGAAATATATTCAGACGCCTCTGCGGTTTTGCCACTATCAAGAAGTCCATGTATGCAGTTTAGCTGGTTTTTATAGTCATGCAGAAAACGTTGCTGTTGTTCATAATGTTTTTGCATAGTGTGATACATTGTTAGTTGATTGTGCGCGTGTTCTGCGCGGAGTTGTAGTTTTCGGAGCGCTTCTTCCTTTTCCAGAGTGCGTATAGCATAGTAAAAAAGGAAGATACTCAAAGTAGCAACACCAGAAACAGTGGCAAATCTAGCGTAGTTGTCTGTAGTAGTTGGAGTGTTGGGTATCATGTCAATTGCAATGACTGTGATTAAATACAACAGTGGAAGAATGCCTATCTTTTGCCAGTGAAGTTTTGTCAGACTGCGGATTCGGTCCTTGTATCGGTAGTGAAATGCTATAATTACACTAAGCTGAAGCACTTCTGTTAGATTTTCTGAAAGTTGGCGTGTGGATTCATATGAGAAATCTGTATACATTGAAAAGACAGACCAAACAGCCGTTGAGATACCCCAATAAATGCCACAGAATAGCACAGATAAAATTATGTTTTTGACAAAATGTATCTGAAAATAAATCTGTGCAATCGTTGCTGTCAATAAAATAATACGCAGCGGACGTAAAATAAACGGTGGTACTCTTGTGGAGCTAATAATGAGAAAGACTGCTGTGAAAGCGGGAATTACAGTGTATTTTATCCATCGCTGCTGCCACTTTCTATATGGAACGATTGTCTCATAAAATAATTGACAACTAATACTGATCATAATGGATAAAATAAGGCATCTAAACAAGTGTTCCATCTTAAAACTCCTCTGTGGTTACTTTGCAAAATTCTGTATTTATAGTATTCCTTTGTAGGCAATAAAAAGTTCTTTGACATTCTGATAACGCAAACGCGGAATCGGTAGTTTTTCATCAATGTCAAGGAAAGCAGTATAGTTGCTAATTTTACGAATATGCTTCATGTTGACAAGATAGCTTTTATGGATTCTTAAAAAGTTATGTTTAGAAAGTGTTTCTTCGATGCAGTCCAGTTTTTCGTAAATCTGAAACGTTGTGATATCAGATTGCATATAATAAAAGTAGGATTTGTGTTTTTTGCTTTCTATATAGAGAATATTGTCTGTGTATAGTGTTCTTATTCCGTCCATAAAAGAAAACGTAATCTGCGTTGTCTGCATTTTCTGTAAAATTGCATTCATACATTCTGGAATTGCAGTTTGCAGCGTATCCTTCATAATATAGCGGACCGCATTGACTTTATAACCCTCTAATGCATAGTCGATAAATGCTGTCACAAACACAAGGAAAGTTGTGTTGTGGAAAGTGCGTATCTGTGAGGCAGTCTGGATACCATCAAGTTTCTTCATGCTGATATCTAGAAACACAATGTCATACTTTACATTGTTCTCATAATGATTTAAAAATTGTTCACCAGAAGAGTAGAGTTGTATTGTGTATTTTAAGTCTTGTTTATCGAGGTATTGTTTTAGAAGGGATTGTATCTTTTCTCTGTAATATTCTTCATCATCACAAATTGCAACTTGGAGCATAGTACTTCCTCCTCAAAATCGTCCTTGTTTGCACAGAAATATCTTTTTGTTTCTTAAGATTATAGCATACAGAATGTTTTGCAATAAATATCACGCATACTATTTTAGAAAGTTTTTAGTATTTTTTATAGGACAAGCGAATAGACTAATAAAAGGTAAAATCTGAAACGTATGGGAAAAGGCCATAGCAGTCTGAAGACGATATTGGCAATAAGAAAGGAAAGAATAACAGATTATGTATTCAAAAAGCAATATCCTTTTATTCATTGCATACACTGTATGTGCAGGGATGTTAATATTTTCAAGGCGGTATGAGGTACAGGCAGAGAGTGTTGACGAACAGGTAACGGCGACAGTGACAGCAGTGACAGAGCGTGTGGAATTGGAGCGGTTTGAATCCCTAGAGCGTATTATAACATATAATATGTTGGAACCACGTTTCTGTATTGAAGTATCAGAGAAGGATTTGGAAACGCTTATGAGAATTGTGGAGGCAGAAGCAGGAGGTGAGGACAGAAAAGGAAAGCTATTGGTGGCAAATGTGGTAATTAACCGTGTAAAAAATAAACGGTTTCCAAATAATGTGACAGATGTAGTATATCAGCAGGCGCATAATGTGACACAGTTTTCACCTGTATCAAACGGGAAAATTAATCAGGTAACAATTTCAGAGGAGACAAAAGAAGTTGTGTTCAGTGCACTTCGCGGTGAGGATATTTCTAGCGGCGCTTTGTTTTTTATGGCAAGAAAATATGCGGCACCTGAAAATGCAGCGTGGTTTGACACACACCTTACTTTTTTATTTTCGTATGGCGGACATGATTTTTATGCAAGATAAAATATTGAGTGCTGTTTATTTTTGTGATATACTATAGCAGAAATACAATTTTTTCGCTTGTGCAGCAGTATGGTTTTGGTGAATAGATAAATTGACTGCGCAGGTGGTAATAATTAGATAAGCGGTGAGTTATTATGTATTTAATGCTGGAAAATACAAAAATCCTATATTTTGATTTTCAGGATTTTATGGTGGAGGTTATTCGGGAAGAATTGCTTCCGTTCTATCTACGGTCAAGCATCAAGAGAACAACAGTGATGAAGGATATTTTATCGAATGTGCAGGCAGTGAAAAGCTATCTGAGCAGTAGGATGTTGTCTCTGTCAAGAGATAATGCAAAGAAGATTTACGCTGCCTTTCAGATTCCGCAGATAGATACAATTGATAACAGAGTGAATATCTGTATCAAGTGCAAAGGAGTGTCAATCCAAGACAGCTATTGGGTAAAAGAGGAGAATGGCACTGAAAAATGGGAAGATATCAATATTCGCAAAAATAAACTGAAGGATATTGTTGATTTGTCACTGGGAGGTTATAGCCCAACAATCACAATCAATGCAATCTGCCCGGAACTGACAACAAAGGGGTTGTTCCGAAAAGGATGGGTGCGCATGGGAGATACTTTGTATCTGCTAAAGTCAGATAAAACAAAAGACAGTGTGAACACACGGATGGAGATACTAACCTCAGAAATTTTAGAATGTTTTGAGCATACACTTGAGAGTGTCAAATATGTCGGTGATGATAAAAATATGATGGATGGCATGGGTCATGTGTCCATATGCAAAAATTTTGTAGGGGAAGAGTATTCCTTTGTGGAGGCATGTGAAGTTATAGATTACTGTAAACGTCATAATATTGATTTTAGAGAGCGTTGTTTGGAGCGTTGGGGAGCAGAATTTGCAAGTATTCCAGTACTTGACTATATTGTTGTAAATACAGATAGACATACACAAAATTATGGCTTTATGATGAATAATAAAAATGGTGAAATTGAACAATTGGCGCCGTTGTTTGATTTTAACTGTGCACTGGTAGCTGATTATTTTGCACATGATGCGCGAGACACTTTGAGTCAGATGTTCAATACAAAAGAGACTCTTCGGGAACTGGCACATCAATATATCGGTCATACGAATATCATCTTTCATGAAGACCAATTTATGAAAGTAGTAGAGAAAAATGAAAACTACAAATATATTTTTGAGAAAGTGTATGAGAGAATCCAAGAGCTGGGACTTGTACAGTAAGAATAGAAGTTGTTATTGTTTTTACATTTTTACAAATGAAATGTGGACGATTGTTCTCATGCTTGCGGACAGCAAAACGCTATGCTATACTATAGGCAATCATTCCATAGTGTAATGAATCATTAAAAATTTGATAAGAGGAGAAAGTGAAATGGATTTATTTTACAGAAGCACGAGAAGCAACAGTGATGTGGTGAAGGCATCACAGGCAATATTAAAAGGACTTGCGCAAGACGGTGGATTGTATGTGCCAGAATCGGTCCCGCACCTTGATAAGAGTTTGGATGAGCTGGCTAATATGACTTATCAAGAGACTGCTTATGAAGTTATGAAACTGTTTTTGACAGATTTTACAGAGGTTGAATTAAAAGATTGTATTAGCAAGGCATATGACAATAAATTTGACACAGAACAAATTGCTCCTCTTGTGGAGGCAGACGGTACATATTTTCTGGAACTTTTTCATGGTGCAACTATTGCGTTTAAAGATATGGCGCTTTCTATTTTACCACATCTATTAATTACATCTGCAAAGAAAAACAATGTGAAAAATGAGATTGTAATTCTTACGGCAACTAGCGGTGATACAGGCAAAGCGGCACTGGCGGGATTTGCTGATGTAGAGGGAACCAAAATTATTGTATTTTATCCAAAGAATGGTGTCAGTCCGATTCAGGAGAAGCAGATGATTACACAGAAGGGAGAAAATACTTTTGTTGTTGGGATTACAGGCAATTTTGATGATGCGCAGACAGGTGTGAAACAACTGTTTGGCGATCGGGCGCTGGCAGAGATTATGGACAAAGCAGGTTTTCAATTTTCTTCTGCAAATTCAATTAATATTGGTAGATTGGTTCCACAGATTGTTTATTATGTGTATTCTTATGCACAGCTTTTGAAGATGGGCAGCGTCAAGAAAGGGGAAGAGATTAACATTGTTGTGCCCACAGGAAATTTTGGGAATATCTTGGCTGCATATTTTGCAAAGCAGATGGGAGTTCCTATTGCAAAACTGATTTGTGCCTCCAATGAAAACAAGGTGCTTTATGATTTCTTTAAGACGGGAATCTATGATAGAAACAGAGCGTTTGTACTTACAAGTTCTCCATCTATGGATATTTTGATTTCTAGTAATCTCGAAAGGCTGATTTATTTGACAGCGGGAGCGGATGCGAGTAGAAATGTGGAATTTATGAAATCGCTAGCAGCAGAGGGTAAATATGAAATCACAGCAGATATGCGAGAGAATATGAAGGACTTTTATGGTAATTATGCATCAGAGCAGGAAACTGCGGATATAATTAAGATGCTTTATGAAAAGACAGGATATGTGATTGATACACATACCGCCGTTGCTGCTGCCGTGTTAAATAAGTATAGGGAAGAGACTGGTGATAAAACAAAGACAGTTTTGGCATCGACCGCAAGTCCATTTAAGTTTACCAGAAGTGTAATGAATGCGATTGATACAAAGTATGATGTTATGGGAGATTTTGAATTGGTTGATGAACTTTCTAAGATTGCAAAAGTCAAGGTTCCTAGGGCAATAGAAGAAATTCGCACAGCGCCTATATTGCATAGTACAGTGTGCGGTAAAGAAGATATGAAATCAGTCGTGATGAAATTTCTTGGCGTAGGAAGTAACTGATACAAGGTAATAGGTATCACATGGTTTTTATCAGATGTGTGCAATATAAATACAATACAAAAGGGTTAAAGGGTTTATACTATGAATTTTGAAATAATGCTGGATTTGCTCATTATGGCATGTGGAATTTATATGATGTATTGGGCAGTGCAGATGAAGTCGACAAACAAGATTCCGCCGATGCTTGTGGGAAAAGGGTTTCCAATTAATAGGGCAAAAGATTCAAATGGTTTTATTCGATATACATTTCCACTTACTTTGACAGTGGGAGTTGTGCTTTTGCTGGCTGGGACAGTTGGAGCATTGGAACTTTTTGCGGCATATCCATTCGCGGAGACGCTGATGCGGTTGGCATTGCTTATTATTTTGATTGTTTATGGAATGCTGTTAATGCGGGCGCAGAAAAAGTACTTAGTAGGAATGTAATTATAAAAGACTTTGCGAGTTTACAAAGGAAAAAAGGGGATAAGAATCTATGACAGACCAAGCACTTTTTAGGCATATTGATCACACGCTGTTAAAACCTTTTGCTACATGGAGCGATATTGAGCTTATCTGTGACCAGGCAGTGCGATATCAAATGGCTTCTGTGTGTATTCCGCCAGCTTATGTAAAAAGAGTGTATGACGGATATGGCGATAGAGTGAATATATGTACGGTAGTAGGGTTTCCGCTTGGCTATAGCACAACATCTGCAAAGGTGGCGGAGGTGGAACAGGCGCTTGCAGACGGCTGCAATGAGATTGACATGGTTGTTAATATTGGTGATGTAATCAATGGCGATTATGTGAAAGTGGAAGAGGAAGTTCGCACAGTAAAAAGGGCATGTGGCAATCATATTTTGAAGGTAGTTATAGAAACTTGTTATCTGTCAGAAGAAGAGAAGATTGCTATGTGTAAGGCGGTAACTAATGCTGGAGCTGATTACATTAAAATTTCGACTGGATTTGGAACAGATGGTGCAACTATTGAAGATATCCGGTTGTTTCGCAAATATATTGGGCAGAATGTAAAAATTAAAGCGGCGGGTGGAATTAAAACAAGGGAAGATTTAATATTATTTTTGGAAGAGGGATGTGACAGAATTGGCACTTCGTCAGCAATAGACATTTTAGCGAACGGGCAGAGGTATTAACACAATTTGAATGGCAGTTATATAGTGGAGGATAGAGAAACATGGGAGAAGTAGAAAGACAGCGAATAACAGCGCTGCAAGAGTTACTTAAGGAGGCAGGAATTGACTATTATATTGTGCCAACAGCAGATTATCACAATTCGGAATATGTCAATGCACATTTTAAGATGCGGGAATTTTTGTCTGGGTTTACTGGATCTGCTGGAACTTTGGTAGTAAGCGCTAAAGAAGCAGGTCTTTGGACAGATGGCAGATATTTTGTACAAGCAGAGAATGAATTGAAAGGTTCTGGTATTGTCTTGTACAAGATGATGGAGGAGGGTGTTCCCAAAATTAAGGAGTATCTTGAGAAGAATGTTATGCAGGGACAGACAATTGGATTTGACGGCAGAGTTGTAGATGCTTTTTTTGGAAAAGAATTAGAGGAGACTCTTGCTGAAAAAAACATAACATTTGTTTATGATAGAGATATTGCAGCACAGCTCTGGAAGGACAGACCAGCAAGACCTGTGAGCAAACTGTGGATTGTGTCTGAGGAAAACTGCGGTATGAGTGTTGCAGAAAAACTTGCCAAAGTGCGTGAAAAGATGGCAGAAGAAGGAGCAGCGCATCTTTTGATTTCAAAGCTTGACGATATTATGTGGCTTTACAATATCCGTGCAAATGATGTGGACTGCAATCCAGTAGCACTTTCCTATACCTATATCTCAAAGGATAAGGCAATATTATTTATTCAGACGGAGGCGTTGACAGAGGAGGCAAAACAGCATTTTGAGAAGAGTGGTGTTATTTGTGAGGAGTATGATAACATTGTTTTATATCTCAAAGAGTGTGATATGAGTCAAAAAGTGTGGTGTTCGAGTGCGGATATCAGCTATATGCTTTATAAGTTGGTTCAGAATCGTGCAGAACTGGTGGATAAGAACAATCCGACAGAGCTGTTGAAGGCTGTCAAGAATCCTGTTGAATTGGAACATATTAGAGAGTGCTATATCAAAGACAGTGTTGTTTTGACAAAGTTTCTCTTTTGGCTAAAAGAGAATGTAGGGAAAACACCGATGGATGAGTTGAGTGTGGCGGCGAAACTAGATAGTATGCGCGCTGAAATTCCGGGATTTCTTGACTTGTCCTTCCCGACAATCAGCGCTTACAAGTCCAATGCAGCGATGGCGCATTACAGCGCGACAGAAGAGCATTTTAGCACTATAGAGGCAGATGGATTTTATTTGGTTGACTCAGGTGGACAATATCAAGGTGGCACAACGGATGGGACTAGAACAATTGCATTGGGAGCTGTCACCGATGAGATGAAGCTGCATTTTACTATGGTTGCATGTGCAATGCTGCGTCTGGCAGACGCGAAATTTTTGCAGGGTTGTACAGGCAGGAATCTTGATATTATTGCGCGGGAGCCGCTCTGGCAGAGCGGTTTGGATTACAAGCATGGGACTGGGCATGGCATTGGTTATATTTTAAATGTTCATGAAGGACCGCATAGTTTGAGATGGCAGTATCGGCCAGAATTGCCGGAAACTGAGTTAGAAGAGGGAATGATTGTCTCTGACGAGCCGGGTATGTATGTTCAGGACAGTCATGGAATCCGCACAGAGAATATTGTTGAGGTTGTGAAAGAAAATAAAAACGAGTATGGGCAGTTTTTGGGATTCCGTCATCTGACCTATGTTCCAATTGATTTGGATGCGATTGACACACAGTATATGGAGCCGTCAGATGTCCGTAAGTTGAATGTTTATCATGAAAGTGTCTATGAAAAGCTTTCACCTTATTTTGAGGGGACAGAACTTACAATGCTCAGAGAGGCAACACGCGCAATCTGATTTTCTTTGTTACAGTTCAGTCTAGGACTTTGCAGTTATTGCAAATTATGGTTTATAAGCTACGCAAAATTGGGTAGCAGCAAAAATGCATCAAGCCACGGAATGTGACTTTGACACCACAAAGTGGTTTTGCATGGTTTGATGCTTGTAACAGAAAGCCGAAGGCTGAACTGTCACTTTTCTTTTAGAAGTTTATGTTAATTTTATTGACTTTTAGTTAAGGTTTTGAGATAATTATATCATTAGAGAAATTCTTACAAATTATGATCACAACCGTTTCAGACAGTACAATACGTCATAGCGGTTTGAAATAAAATTTAATTTTTTTAAGGAGGATCTTATATGTCAACGAAAGCGTATTATCCCATTTCCGAGATTGGTGCTGGAAAGGTAGGATTTTCTAAGACACGTTCTATCATCGAAGCTGCTTTTTACGGAAACAATGTAGTGAAGGTAAACACTTTAAAGGAAGCCTATGAGTTAGCAAAGAACTCACCGGGAACAATTGTTACCGATATGAAGATTAAAGATGGTGAGACATTCGGTCTTGAGAAGGACGCAAGAGTTCTGTTATTCAACGATGGCGCTGTTACGGGACGGTATGCAGCAGCAAGACG
Organism: Lachnospiraceae bacterium; assembly: GCA_949383255.1. Classification (GTDB taxonomy): domain Bacteria; phylum Bacillota; class Clostridia; order Lachnospirales; family Lachnospiraceae; genus COE1. The sequence continues at coordinate 15,768 of CASJPF010000028.1, forward strand.
CATCAAGGGTGAGCCAGGCGTAGATCAGACAAAGCTTGACAAAGTGGTTATGGATGCGGTATATGAGACACGCTGGAAAACCATGTATCATGCAGAATGCTTTGTGGGTCTTGACCCTGAGTTCATGGTAAAGGCACATCTCCTGATTCCAGAAGGAGAGGAGAATCTTCTTTATAACTGGATGATTAATTTCCAGTATATGTCTGACGAGTATGTAAAAATGTACAAGACCTCTAAACCAGTTGGTGATGGCAATGAGCCAGATATCTATATCTTCTCTGATCCACAGTGGGCACCGCACGAGGCACCGGATGTTGATTATAGCTGTTTAAGCGATCCTCTGACTCTTTGCTATTTCGACACAAACCAGAACTGTGCAGCGATTCTTGGTATGAAGTACTTTGGCGAGCACAAGAAGGGCACACTGACAATGGCATGGGCACTCGCAAATAGAAATGGCTATGCTTCCTGTCACGGCGGACAGAAAGAGTATTCTCTAGAAGGCGGCAAGAAGTTTGTGGCTTCTGTATATGGACTTTCAGGCTCAGGTAAGTCTACATTGACACATGCAAAGCATGGTGGCAAATATGATGCATTTGGCGGTATTAAGGTTCTTCATGATGACGCGTTTATCATCAATACAGACACTTGTGCATCAATTGCATTAGAGCCTACGTATTTTGACAAGACAGCAGACTATCCTACAGGATGCCCTGACAATGAGTACTTATTATCTGCACAGAACTGTTCTGCTACAATGGACGAGGATGGCAAGATTCAGTTGGTAACAGAGGATATTAGAAATGGAAATGGACGTGCGATTAAATCAAAACTGTGGTCGCCAAACCGTGTGGACAAGATTGACGCTCCTGTAAATGCAATTTTCTGGATTATGAAAGATCCGACAATTCCACCAGTAGTGAAGTTAAAGGGCGCAGCACTCGCATCAGTTATGGGTGCTACACTTGCAACTAAGACATCGACGGCAGAGCGTGTTGCAGCAGGCACAGACCTGAACGCACTGAGAATCGTTCCTTATGCAAATCCATTCAGAACGTATCCGTTAGTAAACGATTACGAGAAGTTCAAGAAGTTGGTTGAGGAGAAAGATGTTGCATGCTATATCGTTAATACAGGCGATTTTATGGGTACAAAGGTAAAACCGGCTGACACATTGGGTATCTTAGAGACAATCGTTGAAGGAAAAGCGAATTTTGAGAAGTGGGGCAATTTTGACGATATCGAGATTATGTATGACTGGTCTGGAAAGACAAGTGATGCATTCAAGCCAGACATGAACAACGCTGAGTATGTAGCGGCATTGAAGGCTGCTATGCAGAATCGTGTAGATGCAGTGGAAGGCTTTGCTACCAAGAAGGAAGGCTATGACAAACTTCCTGACGAAGCACTTGCAGCATTGAAGAAACTCGTTGAACAGTGCTAATAAAGTATTGTAAAAAGGACACATTATGTGTCCTTTTTTTATGCACAGACCCACGCAGAAGAAATATGCCACTAACGTGGCACACAGATCGCGAAGTGAGTAGGGAAGATTAAATTTCCTTGCTCAATTTTGATTGACAATAGTTTATATCTATTATATACTTATACTGTATCAAGTGTATTAATACAGTTAGAAAGGAAATAGGACTATGATTTTAATCGATCACAAGGACCGACGCCCGATTTATGAACAGGTCATTGAACGGTTTCAGCAGATGATATTATGTGGTGCAATGCAACCTAATGCTTCTATGCCATCTGTCAGAAGCCTTGCGATGGAGCTGTCATTAAATCCGAATACAATTCAGCGTGCCTATCAGGAGTTGGAACGCACGGGATATATCTATACCATAAAAGGTAAGGGCAGCTTTGTGAGTGAGACGGCGACAGCGGCAGCACATAAAAGACAGGAAATTCAGCGGGAGATGCAAGGCACTGTTGATAAGGCGTTGCTTGCTGGTATAGCGACAGAAGAATTGTCGGAAATCCTTACAGTCTGTATACAAAATAGTAGTGTATTGACAAACAGAAGAACAATAAAGGGGGAATTGATATGATAACAGCAGTAAATGCAACAAAGTATTTTGGGGAGGTTGCTGCGGTAAACGATATCAATGTAACAATTAAGAACAGGGAAGTTTTTGGGCTGATTGGCACGAATGGAGCTGGCAAAAGTACATTTTTGCGTATGGCAGCAGGGGTACTTAAACCGGATAGTGGGAAAATCTTTGTGGATGATACGGCAGTTTACGAGAACCCTTCTGTGAAGGCTGATATTTTTTATATATCAGATGAACAGTATTTTTTGCCCAACGCTACACCGCGGGAAATGGCAAGTTTTTATGCAGATTATTTTCCTGCATTTGACAGAATACGGTTTGATGAGATGCTCGGAAATTTCCAACTAAAACCTAACAGAAGAATCAATACTTTTTCCAAAGGAATGAAGAAGCAGCTCTCAGTACTTCTCGGGATCTGTACAAATACAAAATATTTGTTTTGTGATGAGACTTTTGATGGGCTGGATCCTGTTATGCGACAGGCAGTCAAAAGTATCTTTGCCGGGGAGTTGTCAGAACGAGATTTTACGCCAGTTATTGCATCGCACAATTTAAGAGAGTTAGAGGACATTTGTGATTGCGTTGGAATCTTACATCAAGGCGGAGTGCTGATGCAGAAAGATTTAGAGGAGATGAAGCTGAATATTCACAATATACAATGTGTGTTTCAAAATGCAGAGGAAGAAAAGGCTGCACTTGGACTGTTGGATATTGTTAAAGCGGAGAAGAGAGGGAGTTTAAATATTATCACAGTGCGCGGACAAGAAAAAGATATTTTGTGTAAAATCAATATGTTTTCCCCTATTTTTGCGGAAATTCTGCCATTGACTCTGGAGGAAATCTTTATAAGTGAAACGGAGGTTGTTGGATATGATATCAAGAAACTTATTTTTTAAGCTGGTAAAGCAGGATTTCAAAAAGAGAATCTGGTGTCCGATTTTAATATTTGTCACATGCTTTTTGGGATTGGAAGTGCGTATGCTTATGGAGATGGAAACGTTTATTCGATATCCTGATGCACACTCCTATGATGTTGCTACATATCTCAGAGAGTATTTCTTCGGCAGGGAAGCACTAGACATGTCAATATTAGTATGTTTGGTGGCATTTTTGTGTGGAATTACTGGATATGCATATTTGCATTCCAAAGTACAGATAGATTTGTATCATAGTCTTCCAGTTAGCAGGGCACAGTTTTTTTGGGCAAGATATTTATCAGGAACTTTGCAGTTTTTCATTCCTTTTGTGATAAATGTAATGGTCTGTGTAGGGATTGCAGTAGGAAGAAGGACATTTACGATAGAAACTATTCCTGCTATCGTGTCCTTTATTGCCATAGAACTGATTATTTTTATTTTGGCATATAGTGTAGCAGTTCTTGCGACAGCACTGACTGGAAATATAATTATTAGTATTCTAGGAACAGGCGTATTGTTTGCGTACAGCACTGGAATTGAAGGTCTTATCTTTTTAATGTCCGCGCGTTTTTTTGATACCTATGTTGTTTATAACAGTAGAGGACATTTTGCGCTCAATGGAAAAATTTGGTGTTTTTCGCCGCTTTCTATGATTATTAAACTTTTTGCCAGTCCGAATAATACGACAATGGAAGATGCTCAGAAATTTTTTAAATACGATACTTTATATGTGTGGGTGCTTGTTGTGGCAGCAGTTTTGTACAGCTTGTTGGCATATATGGTTTTTAGGAAAAGAGCGTCTGAATCGGCAGGAAAATCAATTGCATTCCGCGTTGCAGAGCCAGTGATTAAGACAATGGTTGTTATACCAACGGCATTTTTGGTTGGATTTTTCTTTTGTTCAATTTCTTATAATACAGATACAAATGAATGGTTTTTGTTTGGAGTTATTTTTGGTTTTATTGTTGTTTGTATTTTAATGGAAATCATTTATCGAATGGATTTGCATGGTGCATTAATGCACAAGAAGCAATTTCTGTTTAATGCGGTATGTACAGCGTTAGTTTTTGTGGTATTTCGGTATGATGTCGCTGGATTTGATACTTATGTGCCAACAGATGCCCAGCTGCAAAGCTGTGCGGTATCAATCTCAGATTTAATGCCACTTCAACAGCATATTCAACTCAGTGATTTTGGTGGCCATTATTTAAGTCCGGCGCAGTATCGTATGGCAAATATGGAGTTACAAGGAAATCCGAGTGTTATGGAACTTGCAAGAAAGGCGGCTAAGGAACAGCTGGCATATCGTTATTTTGATTATTATGAAGGGATTGAGGAATCTTCTGAATATATAGAAATCTTAGAGAGACAAGAAAATTACTGCGTGATTGATTTTGGTTTTAAGTTTCTTAACGGAAAAACCATTTACCGGAAATATATGGTTGATCTTGCAGATGCAGATACGCTCAGGTTACTTTCAGATATTTTTAATGATTATAATTATAAGATTGGCTCAACACCAGTTTTTAATGATGGCTGGAAGATTGCGTTTGATGCCATAAGATGTGAGAACAATTTTAAGACGTCAGATATTACCCTCACACCGGAAAAGCAGTCAAAATTAATTGAGATTTATCAAAAAGAGTATACAAAACTTACATTCGATATTGTTATGCATACTCTTCCTATAGGAACGGTAGATTTTGTGTTGAAAAATAGGAAGAATCCTAACTACTATTCTAGTTATTCTGGTGAGATGTGTATTTATCCGCAATTTACAGAGACAATTGCCCTGATTCAAGAATATGGTTTTGATATATTGGAAAACCCAACAGCAGAAGAAATAGAGTTTATTCAAGTGCAAAAAGAGGAAGTGGTTTCTGATCCTTATTATCGATATGATCCATATTACAATACATATAATGATATGGCAGTAAAGGAAAGCATACAGAAGGCGGATCCAGTAGAGTATACAGACAAGGAGCAGATACAACAGATTTTAGACAATATTATCAGTGATAAATTTAATTGGCAGATTAATGGTTATGCAGACTTGCTTGATAGCCAGTATTCTATCGAGATTCGGTTTAAGAAGAATAATCCAAATGTTTATAATTGCTACCGTTTTATTAAAGGGCAGGTCCCTGCGTTTATCTAATAATTAAAGTTGCCCTGTAAAATATCTCAAAAAATAATTAACAAAAGCGCTCTCTTGTGATAAGATATTGATATATAATTTAATCATAATATAATTTATATAAATGTGTAAACAGGAGGAAAGCAGGATGGCGGAAAAAAAATGTGTAGCCTATGTATCGACATATACTATGGGCGATAAGCACGGTATTAAAATCTATGATGTTGATATGGAGCATGGGCGTTTTAAGGAGAAAGGCGAGGTGCACATCACCAATTCTTCATATGTTACAATCTCACACAATCGAAAGTATCTCTATGCAATAACAGATACAGGGGTTTCTAGCTATAAGATTTTGCCAGACGGAGATTTGGAGTTTGTCAATACAGCTTCTACAAATAGTATGAGAGGATGCTATCTTTCTACAGACTACGAGGACAAGTTCTTGTTTTGTGCAGGGTACCACGATGGCAAAATTACGGTATTGCATTTGGATTCCAGCACAGGGGCTGTGGATGCAATCACAGATGAAGTGTTTCACAGAGGACTTGGAAGCATAGCAGAGAGAAGTTATCGACCGCATATTAGTTGTGTGAAGATGACAAGAGATAATAAATATCTTTGTGCAGCAGACCTAGGGATTGACTATGTAAATATTTATCGTCTGGATCATGACAGAGGAGTCTTGCGGCAGGTGGATATTATTCGATGTGATATTGACTCTGCACCACGTCACTTGAAGTTCTCGGAAGATGGGCGTTTTCTGTATATTGTGAGTGAGATGAAAAATTGTATCGACGTATATGAATATCATGAGGAAGACAATGTGCCATTTTTTGATTTGATTCAGACAATCCCTACATCGGATAAGTTTGAGTATAAGGGAGTGGCAGCAAGTGCATTAAATATTTCTTTTGACGGCAAGTATATTATCACTTCCACAGCAGGGGACAATTGTGTTTCTCTGTTTGAGATTAACCAGAAGACTGGGGAATTGACAAAGCTGTTTTATCTGCCAGTTAGCGGGGAATATCCAAAAGATGCGGCGCTCTTTCCAGACAATAAGCATCTAGTAAGTTTAAATCACGAGTCCAATACAATGACTTTCTTCCGCGTGAATTATGAGGAGAATTATATGGTGATGAATGGAAAGGAGCTTGAGATTAATCAGGCAAACTGTATTATTTTTCATGAGCTTTCATAATTATTTTAATATAAAAAGTGGCTTTATGCCACTTTTTATATTAATCTCCATTCTTGATTCACCTGCGAATTTGGGCGCAAGCACAAATCTGCTGTGTGAAAAATTTATTTTTTACACTAATTACTTTTTATAGAAATTTTTAATTTTGTCTACTCTGGCAGTCATATTTTGCAATAGCATATCTAATATTGTAATTGCAGTCATTGATTCTACGACAACAACGGCCCTTGGAACGATAATTGGGTCGTGTCTTCCTTTAATCTGAATCGTAATTTCTTCCCCTTCTCTATTAACTGTTTCCTGTTCCCGAAAAATAGAAGGGGTGGGTTTGAAATAAGCTCTCAGGATAAGCTCAGAGCCATCACTGATACCACCTAAAACTCCGCCTGCATGATTTGTTGCCTTGGTTACAGAAGAACCATTTTTCCGAAAACTGTCATTGTTGGAGGAACCATTTACAGTTGCAACTTTGATACCATCGCCAATTTCAAAGGCTTTTACAGCGCCAATGGACAGAATTGCTTTTGCGAGATTGGCATCTAGTTTTTCAAAGACTGGTTCTCCGATTCCAGCGGGTAGATTGGCGACACGACAGGCAATGACTCCGCCTGCAGAGTCTAATTTTTTCATACATTCTTTTAAGTAAGCTTCTGCTTTGAGGGAAGTTTCCTTGTCTGGCATACCTGTTGGATTGCTCCTTGCCTCTTCAATATTGATTTCATTTAAAGGGCGTTCTGGGTTTGGTATTTCAATTGTACCGATTGCTTGTGTGTAAGCGGAAATTATAATACCAAGTTCTGTCAAGAGTTTTGATGCGATAGCGCCTGCTGCAACACGTCCAATTGTTTCACGTCCGGAGGAGCGTCCGCCGCCACGATAGTCTCTAAATCCATATTTTTGGTCAAAGGTATAGTCTGCGTGTCCGGGGCGGTAGTAGGAGGCAATTTCACTGTAATCGGAAGATTTTTGTGCAGTATTGCGCACAAACATGGAGATGGGAGTGCCAGTCGTTTTTCCTTCAAAGGTACCAGAGAGAATTTCAACACTGTCCGTTTCTTTTCTTTGCGTTGTAAAATGAGAGGAGCCGGGTTTTCTTCGGTCAAGAAATGATTGAATATCCATTTCATTTAAGGCGAGACCAGCCGGACAGCCATCCACAACAACGCCAATGCCGGGACCATGTGATTCCCCCCATGTAGTGATTTTAAATATATTTCCAAATGATGAACCAGACATAATTGATATTTCCTTTCTATTTTTTAAATACAAAAATATGTTCGTAAATTTTAAAGATTAGAGAGTTTTGCTGTAACAAATATTATAAATGCAAAATATGTAAAAAGCAAGAACCAGTAAATCTCAATATATTGATGCAAAATTAGAAAGAGTGTGTTATGATAAAACAGATAAATTAAGATGGTACTTTTTGAGGAGTGAAATGAATGTATAAATTATTGAAACAAGAAGGGCGTGCAAAGCGTGCAGAAGTTACGACGGTTCATGGCACAATTCAGACCCCAGTATTTATGAATGTTGGTACTGTGGCGGCAATTAAAGGGGCAGTGTCAACGGCGGACTTAGAAGAAATTGGCACACAAGTGGAACTGTCTAATACGTATCATCTTCATGTTAGAACAGGAGATGAGGCAATTAAGAAGCTTGGCGGTCTGCATAAGTTTATGTCATGGGACAAACCGATTTTGACGGATTCTGGCGGATTTCAGGTTTTTTCGCTCGCAGGGCTTCGCAGAATAAAAGAGGAGGGTGTTTATTTTAATTCTCATATTGATGGTAGAAAGATTTTTATGGGGCCAGAGGAGAGTATGCGTATTCAATCGAATCTCGCATCTACAATTGCGATGGCTTTTGATGAGTGCCCGCCCAGCAAGGCAGATAGGCCGTATGTTGAAAACTCTGTTGCCCGCACAACACGCTGGCTTGAGCGATGTAAAACTGCAATGCATAATCTTAACGAGCAAGAGGATACAATCAATAAAAATCAATTGTTGTTTGGCATTAATCAGGGCGCAGTATATGCGGATATTCGTATTGAACATGCGAAGCGAATTTCCGAGATGGACTTGGATGGGTATGCAGTGGGTGGATTGGCTGTCGGTGAGACGCATGAAGAGATGTATTATATCTTAGAGGAAACTGTTCCATATTTGCCTAAGGACAAGCCAACTTATCTGATGGGAGTAGGGACACCAGCTAATATTTTGGAGGGGGTAGAACGCGGCATTGATTTTTTTGACTGTGTGTATCCGACTAGAAATGGACGTCATGGGCATCTGTATACAAATCATGGAAAAATTAATTTATTTAATGCAAAGTATGAATTGGATTCTAGACCCATTGAAGAGGGGTGTGGTTGTCCGGCTTGCCGCAGATATTCTAGGGCTTATATCCGCCATCTGTTAAAGGCAAAGGAAATGCTTGGATTGCGATTGTGTGTACTGCATAATTTATATTTCTATAATACCATGATGACAGAAATTAGAGATGCACTGGATGCAGGAGAGTTTGCTATCTATAAGAAACACAAACTGGAAGGAATGCAAGCAGGTGCGATAGTGTAGGGCGTGAATGCTTTATAAATATTTTACTTGAAGTATTGGAAATTATTGTGTATGATATATACTATGTGTTTGATATAGGGAATTGTAAATATTACTGAACAGTTCCGAACGGCGATATAGGAGGAATAATTAAATATGAATTTATTGTTGACAGAGGCAGACGCGATGGCAGCAGGGCAAGGAGCTGCAAGTATGATATCACTGGTTGTGATGGTGGTATTTTGGTTTGGAATTATGTATTTTTTGATGATTCGTCCTCAGAGAAAGGAGCAGAAGAAAAAGGCTGCTCTTGTCAATTCGGTGGAGGTTGGAGATAGTATTCTGACTACCAGCGGATTTTATGGCATGGTAATTGATGTTACAGACGAGGATGTTATTGTAGAATTTGGCAGCAATAAAAATTGCCGTATCCCCATGAAGAAGGCGGCAATTGAACAGGTTGAGAAGCCAGATAGTGAATAGAAATGCGATTAAAAAAGTCTCCGAGTATATTCTGGGAGATTTTTTTATGTAATCTTGTTGAAATTTTCTGTCGAATGTAATATGATTGAGTATGTGTATATTTATTCAAAAAAATGGAATGCAGTGAAAAATCCATTCAAAAAAGGAGATAGAGAGCATGAATTTGAATATCGTTTGTATACCCGGTGACGGAATTGGACCAGAGATCGTTACAGAAGCGAAGAAGGTACTGGATCAGGTTGCTAAAAAATATGGTCACAGTATTTCGTATAAAGATATTTTGATGGGGGGCGCATCAATTGATGCCTGTGGGGAACCGCTTACAGAGGAGGCAATTGCTACAGCAAAGGCAGCAGATGCTGTGCTGATGGGATCGATTGGTGGAAATACTTCGACATCGCCGTGGTATAAATTGCCACCACATTTAAGACCAGAATCAGGACTTTTAAAGTTGAGAAAATCCTTGAATTTGTTTGCAAATTTAAGACCTGCCTATTTATATGAGGAGTTAGAGGAAGCATGTCCCTTGCGAGAGGATATTATTGGCAGTGGATTTGATATGATGATTATGCGTGAACTTACAGGTGGATTGTATTTTGGAGAGCGCAGCACAAAGGAAGTGGACGGCATTGTCACAGCAATTGATACACTTACATACACAGAAAATGAAATTCGACGCATTGCGACTAAGGGTTTTGAGATTGCGATGAAGCGCCGGAAAAAAGTGACCAGTGTCGATAAGGCCAATGTGCTAGATTCTTCTCGGCTTTGGAGAAAAGTGGTGGAGGAAGTCGCAAAAAATTATCCAGAGGTTACACTAGAACATATGCTTGTCGATAACTGTGCAATGCAACTTGTAAAAGACCCAAAACAGTTTGATGTGATTCTTACAGAAAATATGTTTGGTGATATTCTTTCAGATGAGGCAAGTATGGTCACAGGGTCCATTGGCATGTTGTCATCGGCAAGTTTAAATGACACAAAATTTGGACTTTATGAGCCAAGTGGTGGTTCTGCACCAGACATTGCGGGAAAGGGTATTGCAAATCCAATTGCGACAATTTTGAGTGCAGCAATGATGCTTCGCTATTCGTTTGATTTGGACGAGGAAGCAAACGCCATTGAGGCTGCAGTGAAAAAAGTGCTTCAGGACGGTTATCGCACAATTGATATTATGCCGCAAGAAGAGGGCAAACGTGGAACTGTAAAGCAGGTTGGGACAGCAGAAATGGGAGATTTGATTGCAAGGGGGATTTAAGAATGAAGAGTGATAATGTAAAAAAGGGAATGCAGCAGGCACCACACAGAAGTCTATTTCATGCATTGGGATTTACAGAAGAGGAAATGCAAAAACCTATGGTTGGAATTGTTAGTTCCTACAATGAGATTGTTCCGGGGCACATGAACTTGGATAAAATTGTGAATGCTGTAAAGCTTGGCGTGGCGGAGGCAGGTGGTGTTCCAGTTGTATTTCCAGCGATTGCAGTTTGTGATGGAATTGCAATGGGACATATCGGCATGAAGTACTCCCTTGTCACAAGGGACCTAATTGCGGATTCGACAGAGTGTATGGCATTGGCGCATCAGTTTGATGCTCTTGTTATGGTGCCCAACTGTGACAAGAACGTTCCGGGGCTTTTAATGGCAGCAGCGCGCATCAATGTGCCGACAGTATTTGTGTCAGGAGGTCCGATGCTCGCAGGTCATGTGAAAGGACAGAAGCGCAGCCTTTCCTCTATGTTTGAAGCAGTAGGTTCCTATGCTGCGGGTACTATGACAGAGGAGGATGTCTGCGAGTTTGAGCAGAAGGCATGCCCGACATGTGGTTCTTGCTCTGGTATGTATACAGCTAATTCTATGAACTGCCTGACAGAAGCGCTTGGTATGGGCTTACAGGGAAACGGTACGATTCCAGCAGTGTATTCAGAACGAATCAAGCTGGCAAAACATGCTGGTATGGCAGTGATGGAAATGCTTAGGAAAAACATTTGCCCACGTGATATTATGACAAAAGAGGCAATTATTAATGCGCTTACTGTCGATATGGCGCTTGGATGTTCTACAAATTCAATGTTACATTTGCCTGCGATTGCACATGAGATTGGTTTTGATTTTGATATATCTTATGCAAATGAAATTAGTGCAAAAACACCGAATCTTTGTCACCTTGCGCCAGCGGGGCCTACTTATATGGAAGATTTAAATGAAGCAGGTGGTGTATATGCGGTGATGAATGAACTGTCAGAGCTTGGACTTTTGAATGAAAATTGTATGACGGTGACAGGAAAGACGATTGGGGAGAATATCAAAGGCGTTCAGAACAAAAATCCGGAGGTTATAAGACCACTTGATAATCCATATAGTAAAACAGGCGGACTTGCCGTGTTAAAAGGCAATCTTGCTCCTGATGGAAGTGTTGTAAAGCGCTCTGCAGTCGCTCCAGAGATGCTTGTCCACGAAGGACCTGCTCGTGTTTTTGAGTGCGAGGAGGATGCAATCGAAGCAATCAAGAGTGGAAGGATTGTTGCGGGAGATGTTGTGGTGATTCGCTATGAGGGTCCTAAAGGCGGTCCGGGTATGCGTGAGATGCTAAATCCTACATCAGCAATTGCAGGAATGGGACTTGGTTCTACGGTGGCATTGATTACAGATGGTCGCTTCTCCGGTGCATCACGCGGAGCTTCAATTGGACATGTGTCACCTGAAGCAGCTGTGTGTGGACCGATTGCATTGGTTGAGGAGGGCGATATTATTGCGATTAACATTACAGAGTGCACTTTAAATGTTAAGGTATCTGATGAGGAGTTGGCAAGACGCCGTGCAAATTGGCAACCGCGAGAACCGAAAATAACAACAGGTTATCTTGCAAGATATCGTGAGCTTGTCACCAGTGGTAACCGGGGAGCGATACTTGAGATTCCAAGAAATTGACCAAAGGAGAATTAAAAATGCAGTTAACAGGTTCACAGATTGTTATTGAATGTTTGAAAGAGCAGGGAGTTGATACCGTATTTGGTTATCCCGGCGGAACTATCTTGAATATTTACGACGAACTATATAAGCACAGTGATGAAATTACACATATCCTTACTTCTCATGAACAGGGTGCTTCTCATGCGGCTGACGGGTATGCGCGCGCGACAGGAAAAGTTGGGGTTTGCCTTGCGACAAGTGGTCCGGGGGCAACCAACCTTGTAACAGGAATTGCAACTGCCTATATGGATTCTGTTCCATTAGTGGCAATCACAGCCAATGTAAATTTGCCATTGCTTGGGAAGGATACCTTTCAGGAGGTTGACATTGCAGGTGTGACAATGCCAATCACAAAACATGGATATATTGTAAAAGATGTCACTAAACTTGCAGACACCATCAGACGGGCGTTTAAGATTGCAAAATCAGGGAGACCAGGACCCGTATTGGTGGATATTACTAAAGATGTAACAGCAAATATATGTGAATTTATTCCAGTAAAGCCAGAACAACCAGTCATTGTCAATTCCTATACGGAAAAGGATATTGATGTAGCACTTGAATTAATTAAGACTGCAAAGAAACCTTATATTTATCTTGGCGGAGGTGCGATTATTTCTGGTGCATCACGGGAAGTTAAAGAATTTGCAGAAAAGATACAAGCACCTGTGTGTGATACGCTGATGGCAAAGGGGGCTTTTGACGGTAAAAGTACATTGTATACTGGCATGATTGGTATGCATGGTACAAAGACATCAAATTATGGTGTTAGCCAATGTGATTTGTTGATAGCGCTTGGAGCACGTTTTTCTGACCGTGTGGTGGGCAATCCAAAGAAGTTTGCAGAGGGTGCGAAAATCTTACATATTGATATTGACGCTGCGGAAATTAATAAAAATATCAAGACAGATGCCTCTATTATTGGAGACTTAAAGACCATCTTGAAAGAGCTAAACAGTAAGCTTACGCAACAGAATCATGATGCGTGGATTGCACAGATTAAAGAATTAAAAGAAAAGTATCCATTGCAATATGAACCTGATAAACTTACGTGTCCTTATGTCATTGAAGAGTTAGACAGAGTTACCAATGGAAAAGCAATTGTATCTACTGATGTAGGACAGCATCAAATGTGGGCAGCACAATATTATCAATATACGGAACCACGGACCTTCCTTTCGTCCGGTGGACTTGGAACGATGGGATATGGATTGGGAGCTTGTATTGGAGCAAAGGTTGGAAGACCAGATAAAATTTGTGTGAATATTGCTGGAGATGGCTGTTTTCGTATGAATATGAATGAGCTGGCAACAGCAAGTCGCTATAATATTCCAATTATTCAGATTATTATCAATAATCATGTGCTTGGAATGGTTCGCCAGTGGCAGACATTATTTTATGAAAAGCGGTATTCACAGACAATTTTGACAGATAAAGTGGATTTTGTAAAAGTTTCCGAGGGGTTAGGCTGTGAGGCAATTCGTGTCACAAAGCGCGAGGAGATAGGACCAGCTCTTGAAAAAGCAATTTCACTTCAAAAACCAGTTGTAATCGAGTGCGTTATTGAGGAAGATGACAAAGTATTTCCTATGGTTCCTGCAGGAGCAGCAATCAGTGAGGCATTTGATGCGGAGGATTTGAAGCAGCGCCAGTAAAAATTATTGCCATTAGAGTACTATGAGAAAATTTTTATTAAGTTTCATCAGAGTGATTGGTGTGATGACAGTGCTAGGAATTGGTGCTGTCATTGCATTGGATCAATATTACCAGAATGTTTTTCCGATCGGTGTGACATTAAATAATGAATACTGCACGGGGATGACCATTGAAAAGGTGACAGATATCTTAGATCGTTCCTATGATTTACAGGCAGATAAAATTATTGTGCGCACATTAGATGGTGTGGAACATACATTGTCACTTAGCGAATGCGGGGTGACAGTTTCCTATGAACCAGCAGTTGCCAAATACATGAAACAGTGTAAATCCAAACCTTTTCAATGGCTAAATGATTTTTTTATGAACTGTCTGAAGTTGCGTTCGCCTCAAATGGGTGGTTTTCGGAGTGTGGCCATATTTCCCACTTTTTATTGTGATGTGGCTGCAATGACTGCAAAACTGGAGAAGACGGCGTGGCTCAACGAGAATTTGTACTCTGATAAAAATACAGATTCTATTGTACAAATTACAAAAAGTGCTGCAAAAGGATACATTTTAGTGGATAAAACAAAAGATTTGCTTTCAAAGGAAAGCGCAATAGAATTTATTTGTGCCGAGATTGTTAACCAATTAACAAATAAAAATGGAGTTCCATTTCAAAGTGTATTGATTGATTTGTCAACAGAGGAAAACAAGAAAAAGTGCTACAAAAGTGTTCCGTATACAGCTGAGATGAAGGATACACTTGTAAAGTGGGAAGGTATCTGTGAGTTTCAGAATTTTTATATGATATACCAATTTGGTAACTGTGAAGAAATTATTGACAAAGCAGTTGTTGCGGATTGGATGGAGCTTGACGAGGAAGGCGAGATTGTATTTGACGAACAGAATCGTCCAGTGCTTGATGATACGCTCATCAAGGAATATGTGTCATATTTGGCATCGACTTATAATACAGTAGGAATAGAGCGCAGTTTTAAGGCGACAAGAGGCGATATTGTACAAGTGCCCGGCGGAGGTTATGGCAATGAGCTTGACGAGAAGGCGGAGTATGAATTTTTATTGAATGCATTTCTCAACAAAGAAAGTGGCACGCGAACACCACAATACTTATCTGAGGCATGGGAAAAAGGCTCAGATGATATTGGAGATACTTATATTGAAGTTGACATGACCAGCCAGCATATGTATTATTATGTGGATGGTAAGATTGTACTTGATACGCCGGTGGTTACCGGAAATACTGCGCGGAGATGGGGAACGCCTTCCAAGGTTTGTTATGTGTATTTTAAGCAGAAAAATAGAGTGCTTAGAGGCACAAATTATGCTACGCCAGTCAAATACTGGATGGCAGTTGATGGTCATATTGGGATTCATGATGCGACTTGGCGTAAGGAATTTGGAGGGGAGATTTATCAGACAGATGGTTCTCATGGCTGTATCAATACACCCCTTGGAATTATGACAGAACTATATGATTTGGTGGAGCTTGGCACGCCTGTTATTATGTTTTATTAGCACTACAAATATCAACATTTCGTTCCTTTAGTAATGTTGTTTATATAGATTGATAACACATGTGCCGCTTTATATAAAAGTGCGCACAATAATAAGAAATCAGGAGGAGTTAGAAAGTGTCTAGAGTGTACAATTTTTCAGCAGGTCCCGCAGTTTTACCTGAAGAAGTCCTTAAAGAAGCTGCAGATGAAATGTTAGATTATAAAGGAACAGGTATGTCTGTGATGGAGATGAGCCATCGTTCCAAGGCTTACGATACGATTATCAAGGAAGCTGAAGCAGATTTGAGAGAGCTTATGAATATTCCCGATAATTATAAAGTATTGTTTTTGCAGGGGGGCGCAAGCCAACAATTTGCTATGATTCCCATGAATCTTATGAAAAATGGTGTTGCAGACTATATTGTGACTGGTCAGTGGGCAAAAAAAGCATATCAAGAGGCATGTCTTTTTGGCAAGGCAAACAAGATTGCATCAAGTGAAGATCAGACTTTTTCTTATATACCAGACTGCTCAGACTTACCAATCTCTGAGGATGCGGACTATGTATACATTTGTGAAAATAATACCATTTATGGTACAAAATTTAAAACATTGCCAAATACAAAAGGAAAGACGCTTGTTGCAGATGTGTCTTCATGTTTTTTGTCAGAGCCAGTAGATGTTACAAAATACGGTGTTATCTATGGCGGCGTTCAGAAAAATATTGGACCTGCTGGCGTGGTTATTGTAATTATCAGAGAAGATTTGATTACCGATGATGTTCTTCCGGGAACGCCGACAATGTTAAAGTACAAGACACATGCGGACAATGATTCGCTTTACAATACACCGCCTGCGTATGGTATTTATATTTGTGGAAAGGTATTTAAGTGGCTTAAGAAGCAGGGCGGACTTGAGAAGATGAAGGAGTACAATGAGAAGAAAGCGAAGATTCTCTATGATTTTCTGGATGAGAGTAAGCTCTTTAAGGGGACAGTCAGAAAAGAAGACCGCTCTTTAATGAATGTGCCATTTGTGACAGGCAGCGAAGAGCTGGATGCGAAGTTTGTCAAAGAGGCAAAGGCGGCGGGATTTGAGAATCTAAAAGGTCATAGAACAGTTGGCGGTATGCGTGCAAGTATCTATAATGCAATGCCAATGGAAGGTGTGGAGAAGCTTGTGGAGTTTATGAAAAAGTTTGAGGAGGAAAACTAATAATGTATCAATATAAATGTCTGAATCCTATTTCGGATATAGGTTTATCAAGATTTACAGAAAGTTACCAGACAACAGATGATATTACACAGGCAGAGGGAGTGCTTGTCAGAAGTGCGTCTATGCATGAGATGGAGCTTCCAAAGACACTTCTTGCTGTTGCAAGAGCTGGTGCAGGAGTGAACAATATTCCGCTTGATAAGTGTGCAGAACAGGGAATTGTTGTGTTTAATACACCCGGAGCAAATGCAAATGGGGTGAAAGAACTTGTGCTTGCTGGTATGCTTCTTGCGTCCAGAGATATCACTGGAGGAATTGACTGGGTAAAAGCGAATGCTGGTTCAGAGACTGTTGCGAAGGATGCGGAGAAGGAGAAAAAAAAATTTGCAGGAACAGAAATTCAAGGGAAAAAGTTAGGAATCATTGGTCTTGGGGCAATTGGTATCCGCGTGGCAAATGCAGCGGTAGCACTTGGAATGGATGTCTATGGATATGATCCATATCTCTCAGTAGATGCTGCGTTAAAAATCTCCCGCGAGGTAAAACATGTGATCAATGTAGATGATATTTATACAGAGTGTGATTTCATCACAATCCATGTACCGTTGATGGATGCGACAAAGGGGATGATTAATGCTGCTGCCATTGCAAAGATGAAACAGGGTGTGATTGTGTTAAACTTTGCGAGAGATTTGCTTGTTAATGAAAAGGATATGATTTCTGCATTAGAATCAGGAAAAGTTAGAAAGTATGTATCTGATTTCCCCAATCCAACGACAGCGGGGAAAAAAGGTTGTATTGTCATCCCACATCTTGGCGCGTCCACAGAAGAGTCTGAAGATAACTGTGCTGTGATGGCGGTAGATGAACTGAAAGATTATCTTGAAAATGGTAATATTAGAAATAGCGTAAATTACCCTGCATGTGATATGGGTGTGTGCAATAATGTTGGTAGAGTAGCAATTTTGCACAAAAATATTGCTAATATGATTACACAGTTTACTGCTGCCTTTGGTGTAGCAGGAATCAATATCAGCGATATGACTAACAAGTCAAGGGGAGAGTATGCCTATACACTGATGGATATTGAAAAATCAGCAGATGAAAAGATTCTTGAACAGTTAAACCGCATTGATGGTGTATTTCGTGTGCGTATTGTGAAATAAAGTGTTATTCACGAAAAGTATGTTACTAATTCGACAGGGCACTTGTATTACAATAGGATTACAACAAATTGCATACAAGTGCCTTGCTGGATTGCAGCTGTGTAAGCAAAAAAATGTAATATATTGGTAATAATTACTTGGCATAAAATGCATGTTTCATACCATATAAATTACGCAAAAAACTGTAAAATATGTAAACAAAGTGTCGAAAAAGAGTTGACAAGCTGAAATAAATATGTAATAATTTATTTACAGAAACAACAGTACACTAGGAAAAACTAATTGGAAATTCTTTTAGAAAGTTTTACTTGTTTGAATTTTTGGTTGTGTAAAAAGGGATGGCTTCTCGGAAGTAAATAGGGGGAAATTATTATAGAGCGTTTCAATAGTGTAAATGTAGCTTTTAGAGAGGAACCAAGTGTAAAAGGAACAGTACAAAAAAAGGATGTGTGCATCCTTTTTTTGTACTATAATAAGTGTGCAGTTCGATTATTATATAAATGTACAGTAATGACTATCTAAAATGCATCATGCACGTCACCGTATTTGGTCATATTACCAATAGTATTTTGGAATTTTGTTTCACGACTTACAGTGACTTGGCTTGCCAAATCCATATATTTGATAAAGATTTCTTCTACTGTCATATTCTTTTCTTTTGCGATTTCCTCCATAATTGGTTTGAGTTTTTCTAATTGAAAAGAAACGCGCGTTTTTTGTGGGTCAAAGTCTTTTAGTACGCGGTCAGCGTACTCATTAATGCGTTCTAATAGATTCTTATCTTCTTCTGTCATAGTTTTGTTTTCCTTTCCTGAATGTTAATATCAAAGAATTGTTTGGCAGTAAACGATATAATTGATATTGTTTATTTTAAAATAATTCTTTTGTAATTACTATAACATAATGTATTTTTATTGTCAAAAGCTGTATTTGTGTTAGCAGTACCTAAAATTTTGTTAAAAGTCAATTGTTATAAGATGAACAAAGCAATAATAAAACATTGCGTAATATGAAAATAAAGTACGCAATAATATAGGATATTAGCAGTATCGACTATTCTGTTTTTCCTTAATTTTTAAATTTAAATAACAATTTTTATATTTTTAGCTATGTTTAATAGGCGTATAATAAATACAATTCAATTATTTTGTATAATTAAAAAAGTTGCAACCAATTTTATAAAAATCCTTCTTATAAAGAAAGGGGTTCGGTAGATTCAGAAAGATAAAGGAGGTTATCACTTGGAAGACAATGAGATTATTGAATTATTTTGGCAGCGCTCGCAACAGGCAATTACAGAGACGGATTATAAGTATGGCGGACGATTGCAAAATTTATCTATGAATATATTACATGATCGAGAGGATGCAGAGGAATGTGTAAATGATACATATCATGCGACATGGAATACATTACCCCCAAAACGTCCAAATTATTTTTTTGCTTATCTGGCAAAGCTTACACGCAATTTCTCCTTTGGAAAATATGATTATTATCATGCGCAAAAGCGGTACGCGACAGTAGTTGAATTGAGTGAGGAAATTGAAAATTGTATTCCAGCCCCAAACGATTTTGAACAAAAGATAGACAGTGAGGAAATTGGGCGTATTATTAGTGATTTTTTACATAAGCAGTCAGCAGAGATGAGAATGATTTTTGTGCGTCGTTATTGGTATATGGATTCTGTTAAGGAAATTTCACAGGTATTTCATATTAGTGAGAGCAAGGTGAAGTCAATTTTGTTTCGTATGAGAAATAAATTGCGAGAGTATTTGGAGCAAGGAGGCATACAATTATGAGAGGAAAAAATTTACTGGAATGTATGCAATATATTGACGATACACTCATAGAAGAGGCACTAAATCCAACAATTATTTCATATAAAGATAAGCCTGCGATTAGATGGGTTATGGCAGTTGCCAGTGTAATTGTGATTGGAATTTCAGTTACAACATTTTGGTCACATCAAAATGCGAATAGGGATTTCAATATGGATAAACAAGAAAGTACGAATAATGATATTAATGCGCAGATGGATATGACGGATAATACTGTAGGAAGTGATGCTGGAAAGTCGGTAGCAGAGACAGGACTTATAACAGAAATAGCTAAGGATGCGTCGACGAGCGTTGCCGATAACAGTATATCAACAGAGGTAAAAAAAGAAAGTGCAAAAGATCAGGCAACACAAGAACCAATGAAAGAAAAAAGTGTGGCGGAGCAAGCAACAGCAAAATCAAATATAGAGAGTTTGGAAACGCAAGAAGAAACAAAATTAACAGATTTGGAGGTGCAGAAAGAGATAAAAACTGCATATAAAGTTATCTATGATTATTATGGTGAAAAAGATACCTCGGAATATTGTTATGCAGTACCAGAAAAAGGAACTGTTCTTCGTTATCAGTATTTACAGAAAACAATAGACTATTATGCAGCACAGGAAAATATCACAGATGATTCTGCTGTACGAGAAAATACTACAGATGTAACAGATAATACGATTTATGCATATCAGGTTGTGATTGATATCTATGGTGACATAGAGACTAAAACTGGTACACAATATGAAGACTTGTATCATTCAGATGGAGGGAATTTATTGATTGAGCAGGAATATAGGCGTTTGATTGATTTAGGATATGCAGTAACATTATCTGAGGATTTTCAATTGACGGGAACCTTTACCAAAGCAGAGATGGATACTTTTTTATCGTCTCCAGAATATGGTTATGTTTTTCGCTTTGAAAATGAATCATAAAACACATAAAGAGAGGGGATAGGACTATGATAAAAAAGGAATGTTTATCGCAATTACAGTTATTGCGGTGGTGTGTATCTTCAGTGCATGTGCCGATAAAGTGGAAAAGGTGTCTGCTATACCAGAAACAGAGGAAAAAGAGAATAAAAGTCCAGTACTTGAGTTAACCAGTTTGACAGAAGATACGGCGCAGAGTGTTTGTATTGATTATGTAATTGAATCTTATGAGAATATTCAGAAATTTGGATATGATTTGTTTGCGCAGTGTATTGATGATGAAAATCCAGTATTTTCACCAGTATCAGCATATTTAGCACTTTCTATGGCAGCGTGCGGGGCAGATGGAACGACCAGGGAGGAGCTTTATAGCGTGCTTGGCAATGATTTGTTGTCCTTGTCCGACGATATGATGAATCGTTTTTCGGTATCAGGAGATATACTAAATCTGTCAGTTGCTAATTCTGCATGGATTGATAGCGCATTTGCTGTAAATGATACATGGCTTGGTACTGTAAAATCTTTAATGGATGCGGGGGCGTTTCAGGAAGAGCTTTCTACGGAACAAACGATGAATAAAATAAATGATTGGATAAGTGATAAGACAAACAGACTAATTGATACAATGTTAACAGAACCATTAGCGCAACAGACCCGTCTTGCACTATTTAACACAGTTTATTTTAAGGGAAAGTGGAAATTACCGTTTGAGCCACAGAATACACATAGCGAAGCATTTTATCTGCAAAAGAAACAAGAGAATGAAAAGCAAGTTGAGATGATGAATTTATATTCGACAGATCTCGAATATCTTTCTAATGATTTTATGGAAGGAGTTCTTTTGCCCTATCAGAACAATGGTGAGAATTGTAGTGATGCACTTGCATTTATTGCATTAAAACCAATAGGAGAAAATCATATTAGAGAAGTCTACCACAAATTGACCGATAAAGTCATATCAGATATTTTAAGTAATAAACAGACTGAAATAGTCAATTTAAAACTTCCTAAATTTGAGGTAACTTTTATAAAGAAAAACTATTGATTATCCCTGAAAAGCCTTAAAAACAGGCACTTTTATAGATACAAGCAACTGAGTTTACTACCAATTTACTACTTTTACGGAAAAAGTCTTGATATGCACAACCACAAGAACCAAACACACGGATAGAACAACTTACAGAAAATCTTTACCATGACAGCGTTTCTTTGCTCCGCAAAATGCGGAAAATGGAAACGCTGTTTTCATTTCCAATGTTACGCAATAGAACGTCATTTTCAGGGTGTGGAGTATAATTCCTTTACCTCGGCTCTTTTCGTGTCCACAAGCTGCTTAAATCAATGGGAAAAAGGCTTCTATTGCGTAACAATCTATCCCCCCAAAAGAGTGTCAACGCAAAAACAGCTTTCCAAGTGCGATATACAGCGGCTCTGCATTTTCAACTGCCTATGGTGGATTTACCTACATTGGATTATCCAACGTTGGAAAAACCTACGTAGGAAAATCCAACGCAATTAAATAAAGATATATAGAGTAAAGATAAATGAAATACTGATTCTATCAATTACCCATTCCATTCCTATCCTTTCCGGTAGAGGAACGGAAACGAAAAGAAACGGTTATACCGAAATTGACCTTAACTTGCCTTTTATGTTTTGTTACGCAATAGAACGCCATTTTCGGGGGTTAGAGTATAAATCCCTTACCTCGACCGCTTTCAAGGCTCTATGACCGCTTAAAACGCCGAGAAACAGGATTCTAACGAGTGGCAACATACCCCATGTTATCACAACACCCCTTTGAGTGGCATATAATTCCTGCCGCCGGTGTTGGATTAGCCGATATTGGATTTTCCGACATCGGCTAATCCGACGTCGGAAAATCCAATGCAAATAAATAAAGATATAAAAATACTAATTTACCAAAGAAAGAAAAAAAGAAATACAGATATAAATATCTCTTCCTTTCCCTTCCTATCCGTTCAATTACCATACCCCTCTTCTTTTGACAGGAAACAACACGGCTATCGGAACGGAAGCGAAAAGAAATGGCATACAAAGCCAGCTTGAAATTTGTCAGAAAACCAGCAGGGAGATTAACAGTTATGATTTTTCATAAAGAATATAAAATGCGGTTCTGCCTTGTAAAAAGAAAAATAAGTTTCGGAGCAAGCATAGGAAAAGAGTACCCTTTTCCGTAAATCTGCCCGTTTTCGCCTGTGACTTGCGGACGTATTCTGCTTGTTGGGAAGTATCCCAAACCCTTTTGAAAATCTTCTCACTGCACAGAACAAATTCCTTAAATCTAACGCAGAAGTCTTGTTTTCATTCGGCTAACCGTATATAATTATACTGATAGAGCTTAGAGAAAAGGAGAATGAAAATGTTAGAGTTTATTTCTGCCCCGGAAGCAGCGAAAAAATGGGGCATTTCGGAAAGACGAGTACAGAAGTTATGTGAAGAAAACCGCATACCGGGTATAGTAAAGTTCAGCCGTATGTGGTTAATACCAAAGGACGCAAAGAAACCTATGGATAAAAGGAAAAAACGGAAAGACGGTGCAAACTATGAACAGTAAAATCTTATTAGTAGACGACGAAAAAGACATTTCTGATTTGATAGAAGAAGCATTACGTCAAGACAACTTTGTAGATATTCAAAAAGCATACACAGGACTGGACGCAATTCAGATATGCAGAGAATATCAGCCGGACGTAATCATATTGGATATTATGCTGCCGGATATTGACGGAATCGAGGTATGTAAACAGATTAGGGAATTTTCGATCTGTTCTATCCTGTTCCTATCTTCGAGGAATGATGATATTGACAAGATACTTGGGCTTTCCAGTGGGGGTGATGATTACATTACAAAGCCTTTCAGTCCACGGGAAATTGTTTATCGTGTCAAAGCACAGCTTCGCCGCCAGCAATATCAATCTGATAAAAGCATTGATTTGAACCATTTATTGACCGTTGGCTTCCTTACACTTGATGAGGAAAGCTGCCGGATTTATAAAAAAGGGCAGGAAATTGAACTGACAGGACGCGAGTTTTTATTATTATCCTATCTCATGCAAAATGCAGATAAGATCATCAGCAAAGAACGGCTATATGAACAGGTGTGGGGCGAATATAGCAGTATTTGTGATAATACAATCATGGTGCATATCCGCCATATCAGAGAAAAGATTGAAGATACTCCGTCTGCCCCAAAACAACTGATTACGATAAAAGGTTTGGGATATAAATTAAAGAAAAGGACTGATTAAATGAAACAATCCGGCTACCGTACTACTTTTCATATTTATTTGATATTTTTCCTGTCACTTTTAGGAACCCTTATTGCCGTATGCTGCCTTTTAGTCATGCTCATTACTACAACAAATCCAAACGGTAAAACTGTCCGCAGCGACCAGCCTAAAATTTTTACACAGGAATTTTCAGAATACATTATTTTTGTAAACAACAGCCCTCAAATAAAACAAACAGGAATTGAATTATTACAGGAAACCCATGTGGGGCTGCAAATTTTAGATGCTGCCGGAAATGAAGTGTATGCGTATCAAAAGCCGGATCATGCACAGGACTATTATTCTAATACGGAACTTTTGCTGCTTTATCAGACGGGACACTTTGACAAGGAGCTTGCAAGTACGAAAAATTGGACTGCTTTTATTGGTGTTAAAACAGGAAACGAAAAGGACTATGCCTATGTTCTGTACTTCCCTATGAATATTCAAAAAATAACCATGTACTTAAATGGAGAACGATTTGCAGGCGGAAAAAAGTTCATTATTTTCATTATCAGCATTTTATTATCAACAGCCCTTTTCTTAGGGTTGGGCTACGGACTGTTTATAACAAAAGCGATCAGCAGATTATCAGCTTCCATTGGTCGTATTTCGGGACGCTGTTATCTGCCCGTCAAAGAAAAGGGCGTATTTCGTGATTTATATAATAGCTTGAATGAATTAGACGGAGAAATAAGGGCGAGCGACCATCTGCGTGAAAAAACGGAAACTATGCGCCGGGAATGGATTTCTAATATTACCCATGACTTAAAAACCCCCTTGTCCCCAATAAAAGGATATGCGGAAATTTTATGTGATGATACAGAGAAATCAACGCTTCAATGTAGGAAATATGCAGAAATAATGCTTAAAAATGCAGCATATATGGAAAATCTGATTGACGACTTAAAATTAACATGGCAATTAGAAAATAATATGCTGCCAGTCAATAGACAGGAACAGAATATTGTCCGCTTTTTACGGGAATTATCCATTGATATTTTGAACTGCCCCGAATATGAGGAACGCACGATTTATTTTCAGTGCAGCGATCCTATTGCAGACGAAACGGTTATGCTTTCGTTTGATAAAAAACTTCTCACACGTACCTTTCAAAATCTGATTATCAATGCTTTTGTGCATGGCGGCAAAGATACGGAAGTAACTATACAAATTGCCGTTTCTGAAAATTTGGTGAATATAACCATATCAGATAATGGAAAAGGAATGAGTCTGGAAGAAACAGACCGATTATTTGACCGATATTATCGGGGAACAAATACAGAGAGCAAAACCGAGGGAACAGGCTTAGGGCTGGCGATTGCAAAAAGTATAATAGAACTTCATGGAGGTACAATTTCTGTTACCAGCAGTCCCGGAGCCGGAACCTCTTTTCTTATTTGCTTTCCCAGCGATTAAGGTTAATTAAGATAGAATGAAAATGAGATTAAGGTTGACCATCTACTATGTGAAATGTAGTAACGGTCAACCTTTTTTATTGTAGGTAAGGAGGTGGAATATGAACATAAAAAAGGTATTTTCATTTGGAGCAGCTATATTGATTACGGCTTTTGTGTGCTTTGCCATTTTTGCCTTGCTACTGCGCCCGCAAACTTTGGAGATCGGCACGGTGGACTTAAACACAGTGGCAGACGGTGAATATATAGGTGTGTGCCAAAACAAAATTTTAATAGCCGTTGTCAAAGTCCGCGTACAGAACCATGAAATAACGGACATTGAAATATTAGAACATAAGGCTTCTTACATGGGACAGGCTGAAAAAATTGCCGGAGAAGTATGCGACAGACAGATATTAGAAGTTGACGCAATATCCGGCGCGACATTTACCAGTCATACCGTCTTGAAAGCAATCGAAAATGCCTTGAAATAGCGCATAGAAAGTAGGTGTAAATTTGAAAATCATTCTAAAGTATATAATAACAAACATACAGGAACGCAAAGCGCGAACGGCTGTTATGCTTCTGTCAATACTTCTGTCCGCTATGTTACTGTTTGTGTCCTTTTCTATTGGTGTGTCTTATGAAAGCGCACAGCGGAAAATGGCGCGTGGTATGGCAGGAAGTGCCAGTGTTTCCGTGCAGAATGTAGAGGGAGGTATCAATTTAGACGATATTCCCACCCTGTCTGTCATAAAGGCAAAAATGGGAATCTTAGAGGGAACTTCTCTTTACCATGAAAACGGATATTATGAAACCGTTGATCTGCTTGCCGCAGATATGGACGTATTAAATCAAATGAACAAACCGCGGCTGCAAAATGGTGGTGAGATAACAAACTTTACAGGCTATCAGGTTATTCTGCCGGACAGGTTTACATCAAAGTATGGAATAGAAAAAGGCGATACCATTACATTACAGGTAAATGGTTCGCCCATAGATTTTGAAGTGTCGGAAATCGCCGCTTATGATACTGTTTTCTTACGTCACACAAGGGGAGCGACTGCCCTGTTGCCTTTAGAAACCTTAAAAGAAATTTTAGGGCAGGACGACGGTTACAGTGAAATTCTAATCGAAGCCGTGGGATATACTTCCATAAACGATCTGATCTCTGAATTGCGAAGCACTCTTGATACAGAAAAATACCGGGTATCAGCGATTGTAAATGAAATGCAGATAGCCGCCGACGCAAGACAAAAATCAATGCCGTTTTTTCTTATCAGCTTTTTTTCTCTGACGATGAGTGTTTTTATCATTTACAGCAGCTATAAAGTCATTACTTTAGACCGCTTACCAATCATAGGCACATTTCGCAGTATCGGCGCAACGAAAAAAGCCGTGACCCGTATTCTGCTTTTGGAAAGCCTGTTTTATGGCTGCATGGGCGGGCTGATCGGTATTCCTGTTGGTATCTTCGTATTAAAAACCATTTTGCAGGGAATGGGAAAGACACTCTCACAGGGAATAGAAATCCCTGTTATGATTTCTCTCCCCGGAGTTTTCCTCTCCTTTGCCGTTGCTGTAATCGTATCTTTACTTTCTGCATGGCTTCCAGTCCGCAGGGCAAGCCGCCTTCCGATAAAAGATGTTGTCTTAGGAACAGTAGAAGAACGGCACATTCCACGTCCTTTGATTGTTGGAATGGGAATTGTGTTGTTTGCTGTATCGGCATTATTGCCGCATTTTGCGTCGGGCAATATGCTCTATCTTGCAGGGGGTTTTTCTCTATTGGGACTGATTGCGGCAACAATCCTTGTAATACCAATCTTCACCAATATTGCGGGTGTGGGGTTGGAACGTTGTTATAGTGTGATAGCCGGGAACGAGGGCAGGATTGCCGCCCGTAACATGAAAGACAACAAAAACATAACGCAAAACATAACACTGTTGTTTATCAGCATATCAGCGATCATTGCGATCAGCGTTGTTGGAAATTTTGTGACGACCTATATCAGCGACGTTTTTCATGGCGCCAAGCTTCAAGGCTTTGCAGACGGGCGCATGGAGCCGGAATTTGTAGAACAGGTGGAAAAAATGGAGGGTATTGATAAAGTGCTTCCTGTCTATGTATTTGAGAATACCATAAAAACAGACAATACCACACTTTCCCGATTAGAGGGTACGGACAACTTAGAATGGTACAGTTCCATGTTGGCACTGCATTATACGGATAACCGTTTTTTAGAACAGGCTGCGGCTTCCTTTCAGCGCAAAGAGCGTTCTGTCATTTTAAGTGAGGGGTGTTTGGAACGTACAGGGTTTTCTATCGGGGACGAAATCATTCTCTCAAATGGGACAGAGGGAAGCTCTTATATCATTGTTGGCAGTTTCAAATCAAGGGCAACTGACGTAGAAGCTGTTATCCCCGCTTTCTACGCCGTTTCAGACTTTGGGGCGGCAGTCTATGACTTTTTAGCTTATACAGCCGCAGATCCCGACGCAATTATGGTACAGATACGGGCTTTGTTTGGGGAAACATCAAATTGGAGCCGCACCGTAGAGGAATTTAATTCAGACGCGCTTGCAACTGTTGGCGCATTTTTAGAACCAATGCACACCATGACCTATTTTATCCTGTTGCTTGCAACTGTTGGCGTTATCAACAATCTTTTGATTAACTATATGCAGAAACGGCGCACGATTGCCATGTATAAATCCATTGGACTATCGAATCGTCAAAACAGAAAAATGACGTTGATCGAGGGTTTTTCCTGCGGGTTAATCGGTGCAGTAATCGCCATTTTTGTTTCATACATGGAAATTCAGACGATTTTCCTTGTCGCAGCACCCAAAATTTCTATGTTGCCGGAACTGGATTTATGGACGTTTTTTGTCGCAGGTGGATTAGGGATTTTTATTACGCTGCTTGGCTCTATTGTGCCAATCATAAAGAGCCGCAACATGAAACTTGTAGAAGAAATTAAATTTGAGTAAGGAGGCATTGTCAAATGAGAGAATTAACAGAAAAAGCCGCTATTGAGGGAAAAAACATTGTAAAAGACTTTCAGCTTGGCGA
Organism: Lachnospiraceae bacterium; assembly: GCA_949383255.1. GTDB lineage: Bacteria > Bacillota > Clostridia > Lachnospirales > Lachnospiraceae > COE1. The sequence continues at coordinate 44,163 of CASJPF010000028.1, forward strand.
TACCAGAACAAGGGTATTGAAAAGTATCTCTTTGAAAGTTTCACAGGGAGAATTTGTTTCTATCATGGGACAATCCGGTTCCGGTAAAAGTACGCTGCTCTATATTCTTGGCGGTCTTGATACGCCGACAAGCGGGGCTGTCTTTATGAATGGCATAGATATATCTAAATTGGGTGATGAAAAAATGAGCCGGATAAGGCGGCAGAATATAGGTTTTGTTTTCCAGTTTTATAACCTTATCCCCAACTTAAATGTAGAGGAAAATATCATGCTTCCTCTTTTGTTAGACGGAAAGAAAATGCGTGACTATAAAAAGCCGCTGACGGATATTTTAGAAATTGTCGGTTTATCTGACAGGAGAAAGCATACGCCCCGCGAGTTATCCGGCGGGCAGCAGCAGCGCGTTGCAATCGCCCGCGCATTGATTGGCAAGCCGCAAATTCTGTTTGCTGATGAACCAACAGGAAACCTTGACAGCCGCACCGGGGCGGACATTATGAATTTATTACAGGAGATCAACCGGGAAAGCAGACAGACAATTATCATGGTTACTCATTCGCCGGAAGCCGCAAAGAGCAGCAGTCGAATTATTACAGTGAGTGACGGAATGATTGCATAACTATTTCATTAACCAAATAAAAAAGCCATCTGCCGCACGACGGCAAAAGAAAAAAGCCGTCGTACAGCAGAGGTATTTTCACGCGCCTATTCTTACACGGCGGCTTTTGAGAAATCGAAGCCGCCGTTTCTTTTTATTCTCTAAAGAAGTGATTGCCTTTCTCTAAAGATACGGCGGCTGAAGGAGGTAGCCGCCATGAAATACAAGATATACCGGTAAGGTATGACGGTCTTTGACTTGTCAAAAAAAGCCCGTCCACCACCGGGGAAAATTTTACCCATGAATATGAACTGTCTAATCATTTAATGAGTTATTATAATTCCAGAATACCTATGCGGTTTGATTTCTGCATGGGTGTGCCCTTTTATTGGGGAAGAAAGGTGGTTAAAATGGAATACTCCGAACAATTTATGGAACATATCGAGTATGCCTTTCATGCGTTCTGCAAAGTCGTCCTGCGGCATGAAGCAATCAACGCATGGCGGGATTTGAAGCGGAAAGAAGCAAGGGAAATATCTTTTGACTATCTGGTGTCGGAAAGATTTTTTGAACCGTCTGCTATGGATAATTACT
>CASJPF010000029.1 GCA_949383255.1 Lachnospiraceae bacterium
CCGAATTAACGCCTGTGGAGATAGCAGGTAAACCAAACAAGTTTGGTTACGAGGTTGATGAAGCAGGAAGCCCATTGGCTTTAGACAATGGGTAGTTCACAAGTGAATAGATCTATCAGATATAGTGATAAATTATAGGGAGGCTTAAATGAGAGTGTCCCTATTTTTTACGCACGCCCATGTAGAAGAAATATGTCATTGCATGGCGCATCGGCGGCGCGAGTAGGGGAAGAAAATCTTCCCTACTCGATTTGGGACATACAAACGACGTGCCGAGAATGTCAGCATCTTAAATGTCGTTGCAAGACTATGATAAGGCTTTTTGGCATGCGCAATCGTAGAAATAGATAAATTAGGTATGTTTTCTTTTGTTTTATGTGATGAATCTGATTTATTCTGCGATACTTAAAAGAGATATCAGATATTTTGGAAGTTTACCAATGATATTCGCGCTGCCATTTTTGGCAAGCACATGGATTTTCTTTGATATGGGAGAGACAGTAGTTGTTTTATATATGGTGATTTATGTGGTTTTAGGGGGCGCTACCATGCTGATTTGCATGGTGTTTAGGAAAAGACGTGGCGACAGGATTTAATTTTGGGGAGTCTAACAAAACAAAAGCATCAGGTTTAAGTTCTGTCTAGTAAAGCATAAATATTTGTGGTAAAATGACAGAAGAATAATTAAATAGACTATTGTTTATAGAGGGGAATTTTATTATGAAGCGAAAAATAAAACAGTTGTCAGCGGCGGTATTAATGATAAGTATACTGGGCGGCTGTGCTGCACCAAAGCAGTCCGAGGAAATTCCATTTTCAAGAGAGGCGCAAGAAACTGTGGAAGTGCCGGCGGTGGAACAGACAGAATCATTGAACATTGCGGAGAAGGCAGCAGTCGGTGCACGACCGATGTTGATACAGACTGCAACAAAAACAGAAGATAATAATGTGATACCAAAGGTGGCACCATATACAATATCACCGGATTTGAGCAATCTGGAGAATTTATGGCAGTTTTACAGTTTGCAGCAGGGCGGTGAAATGGCAGATAAACTGGCGAAAAATGGTTTTGTTGTGTCTGGAAGTGCAGGTGCTGAGTTCTTTGAAATCTATGAGGCGAATCGTTATGAGATGATCCCTAATTTTGTGACAGTGGATTCGCTCATGCATACATATCACTTGTATTTTGCCTATTTGTTAAAGCATATTGAGAAAGAATACTTATCCGATGCGCTTGTTGCACTTTCTAAAAGAATGCTTGAAAATAGTCAAACACAATATAAGGCGCTTAAAGGCAGCGAGTGGGAGAGCGCAGCAAAGCGCAATGTCGCGTTCTTTACAGTTGGCAGTGTGTTGCTTGACAGTAACACAGTGATTGGCAGTGACGTGGAGGAGATGGTGTCTTATGAATTAAACAATATTCATCAGGCGCAGGGGATTGGCATTTCACAGATTTCATCGGAGATGGAGGATTACTCGCAGTATATTCCGCGCGGATATTATGAGGGGAACGAACAACTTGAGCGATATTTTAAGGCGATGATGTGGTATGGCAGAATGCACTTTACACAGAAGGAGGAAGACATGGACAGAAGTGCATTGCTAATGACCTTGGCTCTTTCAGACGATGCGCAGGCGTTTCAACTGTGGGAATCTATCTATGCAGTGACTTCCTTTTTTGCAGGGGCGAGTGATGACCTTGGTGTGTGCGAGTACGCGCCAGTTTTGCAGGAAGCATATGGTGCGAATCGTTCTATTGACAGTCTGGCGGGAAATGCAGATGCTTTTCTAAAGTTTCATAATGGGACAGCAGCGCTGCGCGCACCGCAGATTAATTCAATTCCAATCTGGGAAGAGGAAGAAAATGTGATTCCGGGATTTCGGTTTATGGGGCAACGGTTTACCATTGATGCTGCAGTGATGCAACGGCTAGTATACAAGAATGTAGGAAATAACAATGCAGGCGAGAAGCGGATGCTTCCAGATGTTTTGGATGTTCCAGCAGCGCTTGGAAGCGATATGGCATTGATGCTTTTGGAGGAACAAGGCGCTACATCTTACGCAGGATATCCAGAAGCAATGGAGAAGCTTCGCACGGGATTGGCACAGGAGAATGCAGCATTGTGGTCCGCAAGTCTCTATGCAGGATGGCTTCACACGCTTCGGCCGCTTCTTGATGTCAAAGGCGAGGGGTATCCTATGTTTATGCAGAATGAGGAGTGGCTCAAAAAAGATTTGGAGTGTTTTGCAGGAAGCTATGCAGAATTAAAACATGATACAGTCCTCTATGCAAAGCAGGTCTACGCAGAGATGGGCGGTGGCATGGAAGAAGAGCCGGATGACAGAGGCTATGTGGAGCCAGAACCGCTTGTGTATGAACGTTTTGCAGCGCTTGCCAGCCAGACCGCGGAGGGCCTGAAAAAGTATGGGATGCTTGACACGGCAGACGAGGAGAGTTTATCGCGGCTGCATGAAATTGCTAAACAATTGTTTATAATCTCTAATAAAGAGCTTCAGGAAGAACTTTTGACAGACGAAGAATTTGAATTTATTCGCGCATATGGCGGTTATATTGAACATTTTTGGTACGAAGCGGCGAGACATGAAAGTGATGGGGAGACAGTCAATGCATTGCAATATCCGGCGGCGGTTGTGACAGATATTGCGACAGATCCAGACAGTGGATTGGCGCTTGAGATTGCGACGGTCAGTCCATCGACAATTTATGTCGCAGTCAAAGTGGATGGCATTACTAAAATTGCAAGAGGAAGTGTCTTTTCGTTCTATCAGTTTCCGTGGCCTTCTAATGATAGATTGACAGATACCAAATGGCGTCAGATGATGGGAATTGAGTTGGATGAAGATGGCAATTACAGCCAGGATAGACCAGTTGCGAAGCCTGATTGGACAGAAAGTTATCGCTATCATGATGCGTGGGAGTAAGAGGACTTTTATGGCGCTGGCGGTTGTCAGCGCTGTCATTTTTATTCTGTGGGTGACAAGACTGTTTTTTGCCAAGATTCCTTTGTGGGTTCAGTGGGAAAAAAATGTTTTTATGGATGATACAGGCAATTATGAGATTGTGTTATGCAATAAAAACGTCTATGTCAAATATGACACAAATGTTATTTGGAGTTCACCGAAGAAAATCAAAGTGCAAAAAGCACTCTCCTGCGATATTGATAATGATGGGACAGAAGAACTAATCCTTTTGTGTTGGAAAATTGGGCGGTTTGGAAATCATAAGCCGTTTTGGGTTACGGAGGATGAAGATACTTGGTCACAGCATCTTTTTGTGTATGAGTATGTGGCAGGGCAGGTTCGCCCGAAATGGATGTCATCCTACTTAGGACAGGATGTTGCAGATATGAAATCAAACGGTAAGGAAGCACCGTATATACGTTTGTGGGTTCAGGAACCAGATGGAGCAATGAGCAGTTGGTTTTGGGATTCCTGGGGCTTTCAGCGGGAAAAAGAAACGATTTCTTTTTGTGTATTTGGTGATGTGCTTGCACATAAACCGATATACAATTACGGTTTGCAAAAAGAATCATCATTTGGATTTTTATTCGAGAATGTGCAGCGGATTCTTGATGATAGCTCCGTCGCCGTAATCAATCAGGAGACGCCATTGACAGATAATCCAGCAATGTATGGTGATTTTCCGCGGTTTGGAACGCCTGTGCAGGTGGGGCAGGCGATTGTGAATGCGGGGTTTGATGTAGTGACCTGCGCGACGAATCACGCGCTTGACCGGGGAGTGGAAGGTGTGGATTATACCAAAAAATTTTTTGAAAGTAATGGCATAAAGTGTCTTGGCATACAGGCTTCTGAGGAAGGAAAAAGAAATCCATATACCATTATCACAAGAAATGGCGTCCGCTTTGCACTGTTAAATTTTACATATGGCACGAATGGAATTCCTATTCCGAAGAATTTTCCCAATATGGTACATCTTTTTTCGGAGGAAGAGGTTCGCAGCGCATTGGCGCAGGCAAGGTCTGCGGCGGATTTTGTGATAGTCTTTGCACACTGGGGAACGGAGTATGCACAGGATCCGGACGCCTTTCAAAAACGATGGACACAGATATTTCTGGAGTGTGCAGTGGATGTGGTGGTGGGCACACACCCGCACTGTTTACAGCCATATGAGTTGCTCATGGACGATAATGGACATCAAATGCTGGTCTATTATTCCATTGGAAACTATATAAGTGCCCAGCCTGAAAAGCATTGTGTCAAGGGCGGCATGGCGAAATTTACAATAGGACTTACAGAAAAAGGCTATCAGCTTACAGAGTATGCGCTGCAGCCGCTTGCGATTACTTGGCATGAGGGTGGAAAATACACAGTGGAATGTTTGATGGAAAAAGGGAATGACAAATGATATTAAAAAAGAGGATACCAAAAGATTTTTACAAATTGTTCCGAACAAAAAATATGGAAGCATACATGACAGTTCTGGTCGCAATCTATGATGAAAACAATGAGGTATATACAGCGCTTGGACTCACTATAGAAGACGGACAAGCAATTATTGGTGAAACAATTAGCAAGATGCAGATCGAGTGGATGGAGGATGGCGAAGAGATAACCGAATTGGGAGAAAATATGGTTTTTGGAGGTTCTGGTACACCCTCTGGAATCTTAAACACATTGATTCGTTGGGGATGGATAAAACGGGATTATGATGAGCAGTTAAACACTTATATTTTGTCCTTTCCAGAGTACAGTCAACTCTATGTGGAGTTGTTTAAAAAGTTGATCAGTGAGGATGACAGCAGGGAGCGGGAGAGCATTCTTTCTATCTACAGTGCGCTTTTTACCTATCAGGCAGACCAGGAAAAAAATAATGATATTCTAAAAAGTGCACTGATAACTTCCAGAAATCTCGAGACGCTGCTTTCCAATATGCAAAATGGGATGCGAACGTATTTTGATGTGCTTTCGAGAAGTAAAAATTTTATAGAGATTCAGCGTGTACTTGTGGATGAGATTAATAACAGTGACAGTGAAAAGTATGCGATTCTTACAACTTCAGACAGCTTTTATCGCTACAAGGAATCTGTGAAGGAGTTGATCAGTCAAATTTTGCATCAGCATGACCAGAAAAAGTCGGCGCTTGTAAAAAAATTATATCTTTGTAAGAAGGAAACACCAGAGTATACTCGCATTGAGAAAGCGTTACAGTACAGTGACGAGGCGGTTGCGCTTGTCTATAAAATAGAACGCCAGTTTGATTTGATAGAAAGAAAATATAACAAACTTGTGGAACAAAAAGCGGTTTTTGCCAAGCGTGCCCTCGCTAGAATCCACTATATTTTTCAGGAGGGTGCCGTGGAGGAGGACAGTGTAATCCGGCTGGTTCGGCTGGTTGAAAAGAGTGGAAATTCCGAGAAATTATTGAGTGACTTGCGCGAAAAAATTCAGTTGACAGCGCCGTTTAAGATGTTTGATGATAACAGTATTTATAAGCGGCATAATATCAATGAAAGACTTTTTCAGCCGCTGGCAGTGGAGCAGTCAAAGGAGGAAGAGAACACAAATATCACTGATTTTGTGCCCAAACCGCGCTACACCAAAAAAGAATTGCAGGCTTTTTGTGCACGCAATATAAAAGGCGGTGCATTTCAGGCAACCGCAGAGACGGTTCAATCAGTGGAGGATTTGGAAAAATTGTTGTTTTTGTGGCAGGAAGTTACTGGAAAGCAGCCAAAGCAAGATCCAGTGCTGCTTGGAGGAGAGCTTGAGAGCAAGGATGGATTTACCTTTTCAGAGCTTCGCATTACGATAGAGGAAGGAGCCGACGATGAAATACATGGATGAGCTGTCGCAAAGTGAGGCGGCAGGAATTAAGAAGACAATACAGGATTTGTTTCGGCAGACCTGTATTTTACAGGTAAAATGTGATCCAGTGACACTGGTACAGCGGGATAATCCTCGCTATCGCATCTGCGCAAACCACAGAGAATTTATTGCGGATTATCTGTCAGTGCTTGACTGTGAGCTTGTGCATGACCCGCAGGAGCATATATTTCGCATCAAGGGAGAAAGTATGCCAATCGACAAACTTACGCTGACTGGAACGCGGATTTTACTGCTGCTCAAGATGATTTATCGGGATAGAATTATGGGAGAAGGGCTGAATGCGACGGTGACGTGTCTGCGCGAAATTCGAGAAATTGGGAGCAATACCAATCTGCTGACGCGAAAGCTGACTGCACAGGAGTGGCAGGAGGCACTGTCCACGCTCAAAATGCATCAGATAATAGAGCTGCCAGGCGCAATTGGAAATCTTGAAGATGACACACCAATTTATATTTACAGCACGATTAATATTTTTTGTTCGTCGGTGGAAATCAATGAGCTAATTAAAAAGTATGAGGAGTCTACAGGTGAAGAAAGCGAAGAAGATATTTAAGAAAATGTGCCTCAACAACTGGGGAGGAATTACGCACCAGATATTGGAGTTTCATGAGTATGTCAATCTGTTTAGTGGAATGAGTGGTTCTGGAAAGTCAACGGTGATGGATGCGATACAGGTTATTTTGTATGGCAGCATCTCGTCAAGTTTTCTAAATAAGGCAGCAGATGATGCCAGAAACAAACGAAGTGTTTTGAGTTATTTAAGAGGAGAGCAAAAGGACGGGACAGCAAACCGTGCAGGAAAGGATTTCTGTTCGATTATTGCGCTTGAGATTGAGGATACAGGAAGTCATACAGCAAGCTGTGTGGGACTGGCCTTTGAAGTGAGAAAAAACGATACAGAGATTCGGAAAATGCTGTATTTTAGTCATTCTGGCAGAATGCCTGAACAGGGGTATTTGACGGAGGCAGGATTTCCATATACCAATCAGGAGATTAGAAAGCTGGTGGAGGAGCGTGCCGCAGGCAGTGAAAATCGAGGACGCAATGATGTGAACCGCATCTATCCGTCTAAGGAGGCGTACACAAATGCGCTTTATGACAGCTTGCTTGGCTACATTGATGGAAAGCGTTTTCATGTGATGGAAAAGAGTGCGATTGCACTCAAAATGACGGACGGAACAGGACAGTTTATCAAGGATTATATGTTTCCGAAAAATGACGGGGACATTATTGGAAAGATTAGTGAACAGCTTGGAGCTTACCGCGATATTCAGGAAAAAATTAAAGATATGCGCCGGCGGATTGTGCTATTGAGCGAAGTGCAGGAAGCGGGAAAACGCAAGGCAGCAGTCAGCACAGATATTTTGCGGTCTAAGGCAATGATACAGTGCGTGGAAGTATTGGAGCTTGAAAATAAGATTGCGGCGGATGCGGAGGAGATTCAAAATGCGGCACAGGAGTTGGAACGCCTTGCAGAAACTGCAAAAAAAATAGAAGTCGATATGAATGATATTGACGGGGAATTGATTCAGGTATCGGCGGAACTCAAAGCAAGCGATGTGGGAATAAAGCAGGACCAGCTTAAGGAGCTTGTCAAATTGCAGCAGATGTATGCAGCGGACAGTGAGCAGTGGCGCAAGATTACAAACGAATTGCGCAAATGGGAGGAAGATGAGATTGTCACAGATTATGTGAGCAATCCAATGCTCAATAAAATTGCTTTGTTCTGTAAAGGAAAAGTGGATGAGGAATTGTGTCAAACTCTTAGAAAAAATATTCTGGATGCAAAGCAGGGGATTGACGAGATTTTTGAGGAGTACAATGAACAGCGGCGGGATTTGGAAAGAGAAATTCGAGAGTTGACTCGTTTGGTTGATGATATGCAGAATGACAGAAAACCTTATCCGCCAGTGTTAAAGGAAGCGAGAGCAGCATTGGAGCGCAGGCTGACGGACACTTATGGACGTGTGATTAAAGTCAATATCTTTGCCGATCTGTTTAATGTGGATGATGCAACATGGAAAAATGCGATTGAGGGCAGGCTAGGACGACTGAAACATTCGCTTGTGACAGAACCAAAATACGCACATGATGCTGCTAGAATTTTTCGCGACATGAAAAAATATGAGGAAGTTGAGTTGATTGATACGGATGCAGTTCTAAAACAGAAGATAACTGTCGAGGATAATTCTTTGTATGAGGCCGTGAGAACAGAAATTCCCTATATGGATGCCTGTCTAAAAAGATATCTGGGAAGAATACAGAAATGTCATACAATTGAAGAATTGGAAAAGGTTCGCGACGGCGTGACTCCAGATTGTTATTCGTACAGCAATTTTATTTTTCGGCATCTACGCAAGTCAGATTATGAGCGGTATGCATGTATTGGCACAAAGGTATCGAAAGCAAAATTGGAAGGATATTGTGAAAACTTGCAGAGACGGGAAGAAGAATATGCAGAAGTTCGGCGTGTGGCAGACCGGTTGAAGACAGCGGCTGGATTTGAGGATTTAAACAATGACACAGCATACTTTGTTCGCCTGTCAAAAGCGGGAAAAGAACTGGATAAAGTGACAGGGCAAATCACGGGCTTACAGCAGGAGATTGCGCGGATAATAGAGGGTGAGTTTAAGGAGCTTCAAGAGCGTAAGGACCGATTAACCGAAAAGAAAGAAAATAAGCGAGTGGAACAAAGTCAAAACCAGAATCTAATCAATGAGTATACCAGAAGAAAGAGCCATAGAGAAGGCGAGTTAAAGACGCTGCAACTAGATTTGGAAGAAAAGCGTGCTGTATACAAAACAGATGTGCAGATTGAGGAGGAAGTGCGGCAGCAGTTACAAGCACGTTCTAGTCAGACGGTACGCAGCAGACTATTGACACAGATAAACAGTTTGGAGGAACAGGAACAAGCGGAGATAGAGACGCTTCAAAATACTAGAAATCGCTTTAACAGGGAATATCCATCGGTTGGTTTTAACGGTGCAGAGAAGGAAAATACAGTGTATGACCGATTGCTGCAAGATTATCAAAAGGATTATGAGCCGAAATATGAGAGTGAATTTGAAAAACAATGCAGTTTGATATACAAAAGTCTGCGGGAAAATGTCATTGCAACCATTCATGGCGATATCAATGCAGCGAAGCGGCATACCCATGAAATTAACAGGTTGTTGCGCGAAACAAACTTTGCGGACAGTACATATCAAATAAAGATTGAGCCGGCCAGAGATGAGAAAGGACAATTTTATGAGATGCTGACAGCTCCAGAACTTGACAGCAAAAATATTGACACCGAACTGACAGAAGGACAGATGAGTCTTGGAGAGGATACTTTTTATCAAAAATATGAGCAGAAAATAAAACTGTTGACGGATAAGTTTATGCCGTTGCGAGAGGAAGATGGAAGAATCCGAGAACAGCGTATTCGGGATATGGAGGCATATGCGGATTACAGAAATTATCTTTCTTTTAGTATGTATGAGCAGGTGACAGATGAGAATGGAACTGTTGTTCGAGAAAACTATGTAGATGAGATGGCTGGGCGCGACTCTGGCGGCGAGGGACAAAATCCAAAGTATGTAGCACTGCTTGCAGGCTTTGCAATGCTTTATAGCACACAGAGCAGCAGGGATTCCAAAATTAAGTTAGTGCTACTCGACGAAGCATTTTCAAAGATGGATCAGGAGCGCAGCGCAGTCTGCTTAAAATATGCGCGCAAAATGGATTTACAGCTCATTGTCTGCGTTCCTGACGAGCGCTTGCAGTCGCTCATTCGGAATGTGGATTGTGTGTATGGTTTTCGTCGATTTCAAAATCGGATTTCGATGATGCATATTGATAAAGGAAATTATCTTGAGTTATTGGAAGGGAAGAAAGAGCATGGAACAGATGACACTCTTTGACAGGGAATTGCCACAACCACTTGCAGCACGACTGCGTCCGCGATCTTTGGAAGAATATGCAGGGCAGACACATTTGCTCGGAAAGGGGAAGGTGTTGCGCCGTTTAATTGAGAATGACCAAGTGTCCTCCATGATTTTCTGGGGACCTCCAGGTGTCGGAAAAACAACACTTGCACGGATTATTGCAGGTAGAACAAAATCTTCTTTTATTGATTTCTCAGCGGTGACAAGCGGTATTAAGGAAATTCGCACTGTGATGGAGCAGGCGGAACAGAATCGCCGATTTGGAGAGCGGACAATTGTGTTTGTGGATGAGATTCACCGCTTTAACAAGGCACAACAGGATGCGTTTTTGCCATTTGTGGAGAAAGGCAGCATTATTTTAATTGGAGCAACAACAGAGAATCCGTCGTTTGAGATTAACAGTGCGCTTCTGTCACGGTGTAAAGTGTTTGTATTACATGCACTGACTAGGGAAGAGTTGACAGCGCTTTTGTCGCGTGCATTAAAAGACAGCAGAGGATTTGGAATGCAGCAGGTGCATATTTCAGAAGACTTGCTTGAAGCGATTGCCAATTTTGCTAATGGAGATGCAAGAAATGCATTATCTACGCTGGAAATGGTAGTTTTAAATGGCGAGATTGATGAAAGTGGAGCGGTTACAGTCACAAGAGAAACTTTGGAACAGTGCACCTCAAAAAAGTCTTTATTATATGACAAAAAGGGCGAAGAGCACTATAATTTAATCTCTGCTCTGCATAAGTCCATGCGCAATTCTGACCCAGACGCTGCGGTGTACTGGCTTGCAAGAATGCTTGAAGCAGGCGAAGATCCGCTCTATGTTGCAAGGCGTGTGACACGTTTTGCAAGTGAAGATGTTGGTCTTGCCGATCCGCAGGCGCTTCCTATCGCGGTGGCAGCATATCAAGCATGTCACTTTATCGGTATGCCGGAGTGTAGCGTGCATCTGACGCAGGCGGTGGTATATCTGTCACTTGCGCCTAAATCCAATGCACTTTATATGGCATATGAACATGCAAAGCAAGATGCCATAGAGCAGCTTGCTGAGCCAGTGCCACTTGTGATACGCAATGCAGTTACAGACTTGATGGGAGCGCTGGACTATGGAAAGGGTTATCAATATGCGCATGATACAGAAGAAAAAATTGCTCGTATGCAATGCCTTCCAGATTCCCTGCTGGGAAGGGAATACTATCAGCCAACCACACAGGGACAAGAAGCCGTTTTTAAAGAGCGCTTGGAACAAATTAAGGACTGGAAGGCAAAGAGTTGAGTACACAAGGAGTACGATTATAAAATGAACAATCAATATAATAAAATGATTACAGCCTGCTTTGTGGGATATATGGGGGATAATTTAAAAATGGGGGTTTTTGCGGGGATTATTTTTTTGGTGCTGCTGTTGATTGGAATTGTGCTTTGCAGGCAAAAATTATCGTTTTGACCAGTGTGGTGTAGCGATGTATTTAGGAATTGTAGGAAAATAAGTGATGCAGATTGCGTAGGATATTTCTTCGAGGAGGTATGTCAAAAAACGTAGGCGTAGCGGGCTACGGCGAGGCTTTTTGGCATGCATAATCGGAGAAATAGCCAAGTCAAGATGCGTCAGTTATTTTTCTACAGTTCCTTAGATAGCGATAATTGGTTTAAGGCGTTGATTGAGTATGAAGATGAACAGAGGCAGCAGTTGTGAAGTGTTGTCACGAATCATGGATATTCTGACTGGGCAACAACGCATATTACATACAGAAATAAAAGGAGCAACACTCCTTTTTATTTTGGTGAGATTTGATTATGTCTGGTGTTTGATCACTTCAATAACGCTTATCATATGATATTTTATTAAAAAAATTTGATTGGAATACATTGGAAATTCATATTTTGCTTTTTGTAGCAGTGGATAAAACCACTTTTCTGTTTCTTTGATGTACTCTATCATCTTTTCTTTAGAAAATCCTACTGCCATACTAGAAATATTGTTACAGCGATCCAACAACTTGACAATAGTGGCAATGGCATTTTGGGAGATTTGTGTAAAGTAATTTTCCTCGTCGTCATCTGTTTTGGTCAAGAGCGAAACGGCTGTCCGCGTCTCTTCGTTAACAGGCAGTTCGTCGCAGGAAACTCCGCAATCTTCACAGACATCATGAAGCAAGGCAGTCGAGATTATATTGTCATCATCTAGTCCTAAGGCAAGTGCATGACAAGAAATTAAAAGTGGGTGATAAATATAAGGAACTTTGTCCTTTCCTTTGCGAATTTGTCCTTTGTGAAGTTCGCGCGCGTAGGGTAGGACTTTAGAAGTTTGATACAGCTTTTTCACGCTTGCGTAGGTTTTAATGTATGTGTACATCCTTCCCTCATCAAATAGCCTGTCAGAGAGTGAGTCCTGAAAATCAATCAATACATTTTCTTTTTTTACGCCACAGAGCAACCAGTCAGTCGTTACCTGATAGAGGGATGCAATTTCCGCCAGTTTATCAATATCTGGTGAGGTTTCTCCGCGCTCCCATAAGCTGACAGCCTGAAAAGAAACATTTAACTGCTCTGCAACTTCTCGCTGCGTCATACCCCGCTCTTTTCTCGCGGCTGCCAATCGTTTTGAAAGATCCGTCACTGTGTTTTCCTCCTGCGTATGATCGTTGCAGCCGATGGCTGCTATAATTCAATTATAATGCATAATGGAATAAAAATACAGCATAAATATCTTGAATCTATTAATTTGAATAACAGCGGTTACTTTTCAAATCCGCACCATGCACTTGCTGCATGGTGTCGGAGCCAGCGCCAAAATGCCTGCCTTGTGGCATTTTGTGTGCATCAATTGTTGCAATTCACACCAAATCATCATAAATGAATGCGAAATCTGGCGTGGGTGTGAATTGTAACTAACAACGACAAGGGCATACAAGGCAATGCTATATTCAAGTATCACTTGACATACTTTTCTCTGTACGATATGATAAGGAACTATAGGGAAATAACGAACAAAAAAGTAGTGGTAAGATAAGAGCGTGTTGGGGAAACAAAAAATGGATGAGAAACAATTGCTTGTGGAAAAATATGGACTAAAGCACGAAAACTGTGCTTGGTATTCAGAGAAGGAAAATGCACATAAGCATTTGATTTTTAAAGATGCATTTTTTGAGCGGACAGACATAATTGGTCTATTGTTTCGCATCAATAAATTGTGTATGGCAAAGGTTAAATATTTTCGGGCAAATATTGCACAATACGATCCGCTCAAATACGATTACAAAAAGGGATTTGTCACTGTGCCGCTGTGGGATGCGGACTTTCTAAGACATCGCAGTTCGGGGTGGATTTTAGATTTTCGTTATTTACAGACAATTACTGTGTATGATGATTTTGTGGCATTGTGCAGAGAACTGGAAGCTTTCGAGGAGACAGAAGACATGCTCTAAAATGCAGTTTCGGCATGTCTTCTATATAGGAATATTAATTTCGATTCTCTTTTTCTAGCCACTATAACTAATTTCGTACAACAGCTTTACAGCGTCGGGAAACTTTTCCACAGGAACTTCACAGCATGAGAGTGCAATATGTGCAAAACCATCATTTTTTTTCTGGTCTTTGTGGAAAGAAAAGACCAAAATTCCATTTGCTGCTGCTTTATCGCACAATTCATCGCTGGTCAGCGCGCACTTTATTTTTAGGTGTACAAGAAAGACAGATTCGCCCATGTAGACTTCCGCACAAGAACCAAAAGTCTTTTCCAGAAGTGCGGACAACGTTTTCGCCTTGTTGGAATACAGACGTTTTAGTTTCCGAATTTGACTTTCCAAATGCCCATCGCGCAGAAATTGACAAAGAGCAAGTTGTTCTGATTTGGAGGCAGTTTGATTGTAGAGTGTCTTTTTTTTCTCGTACAAAGGCAGCAACGAGTCGGGCAGAATCATGAAACTTAGACGAATGGAAGGCAACAGAAGTTTAGAAAAAGTGCTTAGATAGACAACATTCTCACCGCCTGCAAGCCCCTGCAAACATGGTATTGGCTTACTGAAATACCGAAATTCATTGTCATAGTCGTCTTCGAGAATCAATCGATTATGAACCGCGCATTCTTTTAAAAGAGTAAGACGTTTTTCGACACTCATCACATCTCCAAGCGAGGTCATATGAGATGGTGTCATGTAGAGTACGTTTGCATTTTCTTTGTCTTTCTCAATATCAAATCCATAATCCTCAAAAATAACCATACCTTGTGCAAAGCGCGTGTCATGGAAACAGACCGTGTGATGCTCTTTGATGAGCGGGCAGAGGATATTGAGCAGTGCTTGAGAGCCGGCGCCAATCACAATGTTTTCAGGGCGACAGACAGCGTTTCGCTTATTTATCACATAGCGGCAGAGAACCTCGCGCAGTTCGTATTCGCCTTGCGGTTCCCCATAAGTCAACATACGTCCGTCCTGCCGCAGTGTGCTTTTAATATAGCGCCGCCACAGATTGAAATCAAAACTCTCCGCGTCCACATTATTGGATGTAAAATTGTATAAGATTTTATTTTGGTGTGCCGCGATGTTTTTTGTGTTGTGCGCATTTTGGTTGGAAAATGAATTTATGGTTCTATCTGTGACGTAGTACCCACTTTGCGGTCGAGAAATAATATAGCCGTCCGCTGCAAGGCACAGATAGGCGGTCTCAATTGTTGTGCGACTCAGACCTAGTTGCACCGCGCCGCGCCGGATAGAGGGCATCTTCGTTCCTGGCATTAGACGCCCTGTAACAATCAAGTCCTTATAGTAGTCATATACCTGTAGATAACGTGTGGATTGTGTCGAATTGAAATCAAGATTCATAGGTTGTCCACCTCCTCTGTTTGTGCTATGATAAATAGTAACATGACAAGATGGCGGATGCAAGCTACAACAATCAATGTAACAGTTCAGTCATATCATTCATAAGTCGCCAGAATATACATTTTCACCAATGATATTCGGTCTTTGCTGGCGACTTATTTCATGACGGGCGTCCGCCCTATAGAATTAATTGTACAAATTTCCCTTAGTGAGCAAGCTTCCGGGTATAATTTGCACAATTAATTCTGCATGGTTGAACTATTATCAATCAATTTAGGAACTGTAGAAAAATAACTGACACATCTTGACTTGTCTATTTTTCCGATTACGTATGTCAAAAATCCTCGCCGTAGCCCACTACGACTACGTTTTTTGACATACCTTCTCGAAGAAATATCCTACGCAATTTGTATCGCTTATTTTCCTGCAATTCCTTATAAAGGTAGTTATTATTTATATTTACAGGTTAATTATTTAATTTTTATACAGGAGGCAGCGAAAAGCAATGATAGAGATAAAATATGAAGATGGAAAGTTTCTTGCAAAAGGAACCTTTTCGATTGGGATTGCAGGTGTCTATGAAAATAGAGACTTTGACAAGGGAAATATCACCATTGATATAGAATTAGATGATGTTTTGGATGCGCTGCAAGAGGAAAAGTCCTTTGAATTTGAGCCATTGCGTCCCTATTTAAAAGACAAAGGGGAGGACGGCGCTGCGATTGCAAAAGGACTTGAGGACTATTATAATCAGAAGGAAGCGGAAATCAAGAAAAACGTAAAACAAATTAATGACTGCATTCTCTATCATATGTTTGCTGATTTGGAGGCGTGTGGATATCCATTTTGGGAGATTGAAGAAGCAATACTTCCGGGTTCGCTGGACGGATATGACATGGGTAATCTGGAAAAGGAAATTTATGACGCACAAGAAAGTGTTTATACTTGGGGACTTGGAACAGCATTATTTTATAATCAGCCAAACAATGGAACACTTGAGAAACCAGATATAGAAGGTAAGCTGCGACAACGGTATCCAATGTTTAATTTTGATGGTTTATATGCATCTATGGAACAGGATTGCCTTTATCTGAGTGGAAGATTTATGAGCTTTCAATTTTCTGATGGTTGGGGAGAGAAGTTACTCTGTGCGGCATATGATGAATTTGATGAAAATTTGACTTTGACAGATTGGCATAATCATTAAGGGAGGTCAATGAAGCAGGAAGCCCATTGGCTTTAGACAATGGGTAGTTCACAATAGAAGGGGGAAAACTTTTATGAAAAGCTTATTAAAGTACATAAAAGACTACAAAAAGGAAAGCATTCTGGCGCCTTTATTTAAAATGCTGGAGGCTTCTTTTGAATTGATGGTGCCGCTTGTCATGGCGGCAATTATTGACAATGGCATTGCCAACAGTGATACATCGTATATTTTTCAGATGGGAGCAGTGCTGGTATTATTGGCAGCGGTCGGTCTTGCCAGTTCCGTCACAGCGCAGTATTTCAGTGCGAAGGCGGCAGTTGGATTTGCCACAAAACTGCGGAGTGCTTTGTTTGCACATATACAAGGGTTGTCCTACACAGAGCTTGACACCATTGGAACCAGCACATTAATTACACGTATGACAAGCGATGTAAATCAGATTCAGAATGGTGTCAATTTGACGTTGCGTCTGTTACTGCGTTCGCCGTTTATTGTATTTGGCGCAATGGTGATGGCATTTACTGTGGATGTACAGGCAGCACTTATTTTTGTGGTGACAATTCCGTTGCTTGCGATTGTCGTGTTCGGAATTATGCTTGTCAGTATGCCATTATATAAAAAAGTACAGGCGGCGCTTGATAAAATTCTTGGCAGGACGCGTGAAAATCTTGCCGGTGCCCGTGTTATCCGTGCATTTTGTAACGAGGAGTCGGAGACAGCAGATTTTGAGCAGGAGAATGCGCTGCTATTAAATACACAAGTTTTTGTCGGCAAGATTTCTGCGGCTATGAATCCAGTGACTTATATTATTATCAATATTGCGCTTGTGGTTCTTCTGTGGACTGGAGCTATCCGTGTGGACAATGGTATTATCACACAAGGCGAAGTCGTTGCACTGGTAAACTATATGTCACAAATTTTGGTGGAGCTTGTCAAGATGGCAAATCTTATTATACAGCTCACAAAGGCCCTCGCCTGCGCAAAGCGCGTCGAAGGTATCTTTGGGATTACTTCCAGCATGGAAAATGGCACATTGGATAAAGATGTCGTAAGTGGCGAGAATGCGGCGGTTATTTTTGAGCATGTAAGCCTCACTTATAGTGGTGGCGGTGATGAATCCTTGACAGATATTGATTTTGTTGTGAAAAAAGGAGACACAATAGGTATTATTGGTGGTACTGGTTCTGGTAAGACCTCTGTAGTGAATCTAATTCCGCGCTTTTATGACGCCACGAAAGGGCGTGTGATTGTAGATGGGATTCCAGTCAAAGACTATGAGATTTCTGCGTTACGAGAAAAAATCGGTGTTGTTCCGCAGAAGGCAGTTTTGTTCAAGGGAACAATTCGAGAGAATCTTTTGTGGGGAAATGAAAATGCCTCTGAGCAGGATATTGAGGATGCACTGCATATTTCGCAGGCGAAAGAGTTTGTTGATACCAAGGACGGCAGACTTGATTTTATGATCGCGCAGGGGGGCAAAAACCTTTCTGGCGGTCAGAAACAGCGTCTTACAATCGCGCGTGCTATTGTGAGAAAACCAGAGATATTAATTCTCGACGACAGTGCTTCTGCACTTGATTTTGCCACGGATGCAAAACTCCGCGCTGCAATTAAGGAGATGGAGAAGAATATGACTGTCATTATTGTATCACAACGCGCAGCATCAATACAGTATGCGGATAAAATTGTTGTGCTGGATGATGGTGCAGTGGCAGGAATTGGTACACATGAACAGTTGCTTGCGGGCAATATGATCTATCAGGAAATCTATTATTCTCAATTTCCAGATAAAAAAACAAAAGCTGCGGAGGGGGATTAAGATGAAAAATTTTGCATCGAATAAGGATATTTTAAAAAAAGTATTAAGTCACATTGGAAAATACAAGATTTTCTTATTTTTTTCCATTGTACTTGCGGCGGTTTCGGTAATACTTACCTTATATATACCAATTTTAACAGGACAGGCAGTCGATTGCATTCTTGGTCCTGGCGCAGTGGATTTTGATGGAATTTGGGGTATACTAAAGAAGATGACAGTTATTATTGTATTGACAGCAATGGTGCAGTGGGTTATGAATACCTGTAACAATAAAATAGCCTATCAAGTTGTCCGTGACGTGCGTGATGAGGCATTTAAAAAATTGCAAATATTACCACTGAAGTACATTGATGGACATTCTCACGGCGACATTGTGAGTCGTGTGATCGCAGATGTAGATCAGTTTTCTGATGGTCTGTTGATGGGATTTACACAGCTTTTTACAGGTGTGGTTACAATTATAGGAACCTTGGTTTTTATGTTTTCCATCAATGTGTCAACAACGATTGTCGTGGTGATTTTGACTCCGCTTTCCTTCTTTATCGCGGGATTTATTGCAAAAAGGACATTTAGTATGTCGAAACTTCAGTCGGAGACGCGCGGTGAGCAGACCGCATTGATAGACGAAATGATTGGCAATGAGAAGGTGGTAAAAGCGTTTGGACATGAGCCGCAGGTGATGGAACAGTTTACTGAGATTAATAACCGCCTGCAAAAAGCGAGTGTCAAGGCAATCTTTTTTTCCTCACTGACCAATCCATGCACTCGTTTTGTCAATAGCCTTGTCTATGCAGGTGTGGGAATTCTCGGTGCATTTCTGGCGATAAGAGGATATATTAGTGTGGGACAACTCACAAGTTTCTTAAGCTATGCCAACCAGTATACAAAGCCATTTAATGAGATATCTGGCGTGGTGACAGAGTTGCAGACTGCATTGGCGTGTGCAGGCAGGGTATTTGAGTTTATTGAGGAGGAGCCACAAATACCAGAGCCGGACAATGCGGCGGTTCTACAGGCGCCGAAGGGCAATATTGTGATGCAGAACGTCCATTTTTCGTACAATCCTGATCAAAAGTTAATACAGAATTTTAATCTTGAAGTGAAGCCTGGTCAACGTGTGGCGATTGTAGGACCGACTGGATGCGGAAAAACAACTGTCATAAATCTGCTAATGCGGTTCTATGATGTTAATAGTGGAAGTATTCGAATTGATGGTATTGACATTAGAGATATGACAAGAAAAAGTCTGCGGGAGAGTTTTGGAATGGTTTTGCAGGAAACCTGGCTTCACGCAGGCACAATACGAGAAAATATTGTGATGGGAAAACCAAATGCCACCGACGACGAGGTGATTACAGCGGCGAAAGCGGCACATGCGCACAGTTTTATCAAACGATTGCCAATGGGATATGACACAGTGATTACGGAGGATGGCGGCAGTCTCTCACAGGGACAAAAACAGCTTCTGTGTATTACCCGCGTAATGCTTTGTCTTCCGCCAATGTTAATTCTTGATGAGGCGACTTCCTCCATTGATACGCGCACTGAAATAAAAATTTCACAGGCATTCAACACGATGATGAAGGGAAGAACAAGTTTTATTGTGGCACACAGGCTTTCTACGATTCGAGAGGCGGATATTATTCTTGTCATGAAAGATGGAAATATTATTGAACAGGGAAATCATGAAACTCTTTTAAATAAGGAAGGCGGATTTTATGCGAAGCTATACAATAGTCAATTTGAAGGTAACAGTTCAGCCATGTAGAATTGATTGTGCAAATTGTATGTGGGAGCTTGCTCACTAAGGATAATTTGTACAATTAATTCTATAGGTCGGGCGCCCATCATAAAATAAGTCGCCAACAAAGACCTAATATCATTGGTGAAAATGTACATTCTGTCAACTTATGAATGGCATGGTTGGACTGTAACATTTGAAGCGACACCAAGCAGTGTAAATGGCTAGTACAGCATTGCGCACTGTTTGACAAAGTAGCAGTGCAGAAAAAGGAGATTGGAAAAATGATAAATAATTTTCTGAATGTATCAGATTATGCAATTCTGGGTTTTGTGGGTGTAGCCTTCGCATATCTGTTGACCAGCTTTCTGCTGGCGGTTGGAATGAATAAACTTCCAAGAGATCATGGGCGGGAATTTGCCCATGATGGTGGTCTTTCTGCGGGCAAACCGCGCGGTGCAGGATTTGTCTTTATCCTTGTGTTTGTGCTGGCTGCGCTTGTATTTGGAAATGCAGATAGAGAGATGATAATCTACTTGATTTTGACGGTTTCTGCAATGATGACAGGATATCTTGACGACTGTTCAAAAGTGTCTTGGGGAGAATTGCGCAAAGGGCTTTTGGATCTTTTGATTGCAATTATGACTGCGATTACTGTGGTAAATTTTAATGGAAGTGATGTTACGATTGCACTGACGGGGCAGGTTATTGAATTTCCGCCTGTAGTATATGGAGTGCTTGCAGTAATTTTGGTATGGGGTTCTATCAATGTGACAAACTGTGCGGATGGTGTGGATGGTCTGTCTGGTACACTGACCAGTATCACATTGTTTACGATTTATATGATTATGAATAGAACAGGAGCAGCACCACAATTTTCTTATACTATTTTGCTATTTATTGCCTGCATTCTGGGCTATCTATGGTTTAATGCAACACCGAGCCGTCTCTTGATGGGAGATGCTGGGTCGCGCGCGATGGGGCTTTTTATTGCGGTATCCATTATGAAGACAGGAAGGCCATTTTTATATTTTCTTGTGGCTTTTGTGCTGATGGTGGACGGCGGGATAGGGCTTGTGAAGGTATCGCTTTTGCGTTTCCTGAAGATAAAAATACTCACCAAGACACGCACGCCGCTTCACGATCATGTGCGTAAAAATATGGGGTGGTCCAACGCTCAGACAGTATTTAAGTTTGCAATTATACAGATTATGATATCGGTGGCGGTAGTGTGGTTGACCGTGTTTTAGGGCTGTCTTTGACAGCTCTTTTCCTTTTTACGCACATGGGCACCCAAAGGAAGTGTGTTAACAAAGCTGATGGGGATCGGCACGTAGGGGAAGAAAAATCTTTCCTGCTCGATTGCGCAGATTCGTACAGAGAAATTGTATACAATTGTGCAAAAAATTTGAATTTTATAAAAATTTGGTGAAATTTATATGTGACAAATATAAATAATAGGTGTACAATGGTATCGAATATACTGATAAAAAATAGAAGGGAATTATACAGGTGAGATTGAGAAATGTAACTGGTTCGCGGGAAGTGATCGCGGAAAGCCGCTTTGTGGTGCAGGACCCCGCTGCACAAAAGGGAAAATGGAGCGTACTATTTGGAAATCAAAATCCGATACACATTGAGATTGGAATGGGAAAAGGACGCTTTCTAATGGCGCTTGCTGCTTTAAACCCGGATATAAATTTTATTGGGATTGAGAAATACTCTACTGTATTACTGCGTGCAATTCAGAAGATGGAGGTGCAAGAGCTTCCAAATTTACGGTTTATTCGCATGGAGGCAGAAGAACTCTGTGCGGTGTTTGGACGCGGTGAGATTGCGCAGATTTACTTAAATTTTTCAGATCCTTGGCCGAAGGACAGACATGCAAAAAGGCGTTTGCCATCACGGCAGTTTCTTGCGCGCTATCATGAGATTTTGGCTCCAGATGGGCAAATTGCGTTTAAGACAGACAATCTGGATCTGTTTGAGTTTGCACTTGCGGAGGTCGATGTTGCGGGCTGGAAGATTGCGGCGATGACAAGAGACTTGCATCATGACGAAACAATGTCCGCCGGAAATATTATGACGGAGTATGAGGAAAAATTTTCAGTAATGGGCAATCCTATTTATAAGTGTATTATTTATCGATAAAAGGAGGCGAAGAAATGTTTGTCTTGTTTTTTCTGCTGTGGATTGTATTTAACGGACAGATTACTTTGGAGATTGTGCTGTTTGGATTGGTGATTTCAGCGGCGCTGTACTGGTTTATCTGCCGGTTTATGGAGTATAGTTTTCAGCGGGAGCTTGCCTATCTGAAAAAAGGTGGTTATCTGATACAGTATCTGTATTATCTTTTAAAGGAGATTGTGAAGGCAAATTTTGCGACAATAAAACTAATCTGTTCTGCAGGCAGAGTGGTGGAGCCAGCAGTTATTGTGTTTGAGATATCCTTTAAGACAGATACAGCGCGATTTTTGCTTGCAAATTCAATTACACTAACACCCGGGACGATCACGGTTGCGGTGGATGGGGACAAGTTTATTGTGCACTGTCTGGACAAGACATTGGCGGAAGGGATAGAATCTTCTGTCTTTGTGCAACTTTTAGAAAAAATTGAGGCATGACTTGGCCATATTCGATTGGAAAGGATAGGAACCTATGAACAGTGGAAATGTTGCGTTGGAAACAGCGTTTGAGATTGTTATGACGGTTTTCCCAGTTATATTGGCGCTGATGGTGTTTCTGTGTCTAATAAGGGCAATCAAGGGACCGCGCATTGCGGATCGCATTGTGGCAATTAATATGATGGGAACACTTACAATGGTGATTATTGCCATTCTTGCAGTAAAAATGAACGAGGGATATCTTGTGGATATCTGCATTATCTACGCTATGATTTCATTTTTGGCGGTAACTCTTTTGTCAAAAGTATATATGGGTGTGTATGCTGAGCGCAAAAAGAAGGAGGCGGAAAAACATGACAGCACTACTTTGGATTAGATTTTTTGTGGGAATCACTCTGCTGTTGTGTGGCATTGTGGTATTTGGAATTGAATTGTTTGGAGTGTTTCGTTTTGGTTATGTCTTAAATAGAATGCATGCGGCGGCACTGGGGGATACTCTTGGCATTGCGCTGAGTATGGGAGGCCTTATTGTTCTGTGTGGTTTAAATTTTATAGCACTCAAAATGATTTTGGTAGTAATTTTTTTGTGGTTTGCCTCTCCTGTATCGTCTCATATGCTCGCGCGTTTTGAGGTGGCGACAAACGAAGAACTTATTAAAGAATGTGATGTGGAGGCGCTTTCAGAAGAAAAGTAGAACAGGAGGGAATAAAGGTATGCAGGTATTTCAGATTGTATTGTTTCTATTTCTGATTGTGTGTGCAATTTCAGTGAGCTTTTCCAGAAATCTGCTCAATTCAATTATAATTTTTATGTCCTACAGTTTAATTATGTCTATTATATGGATTTTGTTGGAATCGCCAGACCTTGCAATTACAGAAGCAGCAGTTGGAGCGGGGATTACAAGTATTTTGTTTTTTGTCACACTCAAAAAAATCCATGCGATTGTGGCGATTGATAAGGACAAAGAAGATGTTATAGATAAGAAGGGGGGAACAAAATGAGCCGTCTATTATCTGAGGAAGAATACCGCAAGACAACAGCATTTAAAATCAAGCGCTGGTATCGCGGTGAAAAAGACCCTTATGTTGGCACTGTGGAATTAAAGCCGCAAACACCCTTTGCGGAGGATATCAATACCATGAAACACCGCGTCCACGACGAGGCAATTTTAAGAAGAAAGATTTATGATATTGAACACAATCGGAAGCTTCAGATTTTTTCTAAATTTTATCGGGTTGTCTCGGTACTGTTTGTGTTTATGTTGATTGCAATCTTACTGTATATGGTATCCTATTTGCCTCCTGTGGGAAATGCAGCAAATCCAGACAACAATGAGGTTGCCACCAAGTATATTGAGGATGCCATGAAAGATACAGGGGCGGTCAATATTGTCACAGGCATGATTTTGGATTATCGTGCTTTTGATACGCTTGGCGAGTCCAACGTGCTGTTTATTGCGACATGCACAGTGCTGATTCTACTGCGGGTTGACAACCGGTCAAAGAAGGAGGAAGAGGAGGCGAACGACCGTCTCTATGAGCCGAAAAACGATATTATTTTGCAGAAAGTTGCTTTTTTTCTTGTTCCAATGATTATTATCTTTGGTATCTATGTGATTTTAAATGGGCATTTGTCACCAGGTGGAGGCTTTTCCGGCGGTGCAATTATTGGATCGGGATTGATTTTATATGTCAATGCTTTTGGTTTTAAAAAGATTGAGCGCTTTTTTACACAGAAGACGTATAAATGGATTTGTTTTGTGGCACTGTTGTTTTACTGCCTTGCAAAAACGTATTCCTTTTATTGTGGAGCGCATCATCTTGAAACGGGGATTCCGCTGGGAACACCCGGAGCAATCTTAAGTTCTGGTTTGATTTTGCCACTCAATATCTGTGTTGGCATGGTGGTTGCCTGTACAATGTATGCATTCTATGCCATGTTTCGCAAAGGAGGGTTTTAAAAATGGGGGGAAATCTGTTTGCAAATTATGGGGAAGCAGTTGCCATGATTTTGTTTGGCATTGGATTTTCCAATCTTCTCCTACAGAAAAACCTGATTAAGAAAATAATTGGTCTGAATATAATGGACACAGCGACCTACCTTTTTCTTGCAGAAAAAGGGTATATTGCTGGAAGAGTGGCACCGATAGTTGTCAATGGGAACACCAGTGCGGAAATGTATATTAATCCCGTTCCAAGCGGTCTTGTGCTAACAGGTATTGTTGTGTCTGTATCAGTGACAGCACTGATGCTCTCGCTTACAATCCGGCTTTATAGAAGATATCATACGCTGGATATGGATGAGATCTCGACCATACTTAAGAAGGAGGACCAGTGATGGACTTTATACAGAATTTCCCGTTTTTTAGCATTCTACTGTCACTTGGTTCCGGTGTCTTGACATCAATAATGAGTAAGCGGGTAGCCCGTCTGTGGAACACGCTTATTTTGGTTGTGATTACTGTGATGTCAGCAGTATTGTTTATATATATGTTGGAGATGCAAAAACCCTATACCTTTATGATGGGACATTTTCCTGCGCCTTGGGGAAATGAGATTCGGGCAGGAGTGCTTGAGGCTGGAATGGCACTCTTTTTCTGTATGATTATGCTGCTCTCTCTCATAGGCGGGCAGGAACATCTCAATCAGGAGGTTGAGGATACTAAAATTAATCTCTATTATATTATGGTCAATTTGCTTTTGAGTTCTTTGCTTGCACTAATCTACACAAATGACCTCTTTACAGCGTATGTCTTTGTGGAAATCAATACAATCAGTGCGTGCGGCCTAATTATGATTACACAGAGTGGGCGGACGATTGAGGCGGCGACACGCTACATGATTATGGCTTCTCTCGGTTCAGGTCTGCTTTTGATGGGGCTTTGCGTTCTGTATGATATCACAGGGCATCTGCTAATGAGCAATATGAAAGAGAGCATTGCGTATGTCTATGCACAGGGAACTTATAATATTCCACTCATTGCTTCTATTGGCATGGTGGTGGTTGGTCTTGCCATCAAAAGTGCGCTCTATCCATTTCACACATGGCTTCCTGACGCATATGGATATTCGACGGTTTCGAGCGCGGCAATTTTGTCAAGTCTTGTGTCAAAAGGATATATTTTTCTGTTAATCAAGATTTTTTTCCGTGTGGTTGGTTTTGAGATTATTGTGAATACAAAGATTGTTAATATCTTGTTTGTGTTTGGTCTTCTCGGTATGATTATGGGATCAGTCAACGCAATTTTGGAAAATGATATCCGGCGTATGATTGCTTTTTCATCGGTTGCTCAGATTGGATATATTTATATGGGATTTGGACTTGGGACAACAATGGGGATTGTGGCAAGTATTTTTCACATTTTATCACACGCCTCAACAAAATCGCTTTTGTTTGTTGCGGGGGCTGGACTTACAGATGCTTCTGGGGGAAGTAAGAAATTTGCTGATCTGACAGGCAGTGGTTTTCGCAATCCTATGGCGGGGATAGCGTTCACAATCGGTGCCTGCTCCATGGTAGGAATCCCGTTGTTTTCAGGGTTTATCAGCAAGATGCAGTTTGCGGAGGCAGCGGTGCAAAACAGTCTGCAAAAAATGCTTCCAACGCTAATCTGTCTGGCGATCAGCACTGTACTCAATGCCATTTACTTTATGAAGACGGTCATACGTATCTATACGCCAGCGGGCAAAATGGTGAAAAAAACACAGGCGGGGGAGGCGACAATGATTGGTATTAGAGAGCATACATTGTACAATGCCGCATTGGTGTTTATGATTCTGTTGAATGTTGTTCTTGGGTGTTGCTCTCAGCCAATTGTAGATTGGATTACCGATGGTCTAGCGATGTTTGGATAAGGGAGGATTGCAATGAATTACATGATTTTGGTTTCGGTTGTCCTGCCCGTCCTAGTGGGATTTATTTTGCTTTTTTTGCCAGAGCGTGTATTGGAGAACAGACAGCATCTTTTAAAAGTGACAGGCGTGTCTTTTTTGGCGTGTGCACTTGTGGCAGTTTATACAATGAGCGGCGCGGCGGGGAACAGGCTGGTCTTATTTAACCTTGTTGATAAGATTCCAGTGTATTTTGCAATAGACAGTCTGGGCACACTTTTTGCAGGAATTGTCATTTTTATATTTTTGCTGGCAGGATGTTTTTCATTTGTCTATATGGCACACGAGCGGAATGAAAAGAGATATTATAGCTTTTATCTAATAACATTTGGTGTGCTGATGGGGCTGTGCTTTGCGGGAAATCTTGTGACACTCTATCTTTTTTATGAGTTTATGACACTTGCTTCTATGCCATTAGTGCTTCATTCCGGCACAAAAGAGGCTGTTATGGCTGGTTTAAAGTATTTATTTTACTCTTTTTGTGGCGCATATATGGCATTGTTTGGCATTTATTTTCTATATCAGTATGCCTTGATGTCTGAGGAGTCTGCCTCTGGAGCTTTGGGGATTGCACAGTACAGTGAGACAGCGCATATGATGGGGTTTGTAGTGGGTGGTTGGCTAGATACAGAAGTTGTTGCGCTGTCAGGAAATACTGGAATGTGCCTTGTTGCAGTATTTTTAATGATTGTGGGATTTGGCGTGAAAGCGGGATGTTTTCCATTTCATGCATGGCTTCCAACAGCGCACCCTGTTGCACCTGCACCGGCTTCCGCATTTCTGTCTGGTATTATTGTAAAGGGTGGTGTCCTCGCATTGATTCGAACCGTGTATTATTGCGTTGGCGCAGAGTTTTTGCGCGGTACTTGGGTGCAGATGGTCTGGGGCATTCTTGCTGTAGTGACGCTTGTG
The DNA here is from genome assembly GCA_949383255.1 of Lachnospiraceae bacterium. Lineage (GTDB taxonomy): Bacteria > Bacillota > Clostridia > Lachnospirales > Lachnospiraceae > COE1. The sequence continues at coordinate 26,809 of CASJPF010000029.1, forward strand.
ATGGGGTCAGTGCTTGCATTTAAGGAGCGAGTGCTTAAAAAGCGTCTTGCTTACTCGACAGTTTCTAATCTTTCGTATATACTGTTGGGATTGTCCATGTTAAATTTGACTGCATTTACAGGGAGTCTATTACATGTGATATTTCATGCGGTCATAAAAAGCGCGCTGTTTCTCTTTGCAGGGGCGTTAATTTTTGTAACAGGACGGACGAAAGTCAATGAATATATGGGACTTGGCAAAAAAATGCCAATTCTTTTCGGGAGTTATACAATTGTGTCGCTAGGATTAATTGGCATTCCGCCGACAAGCGGTGTGGTAAGCAAATGGTATCTGGCGACAGGGTGCCTTGAGAGTGATCTGACAGGACTTTCTTGGATTGGTCCGGCCGCACTGTTAGTCTCAGCGCTTTTGACAGCGGGATATTTGCTTCCAATCAGTATCCGTGCTTTTTTAAAAGAACCTGACTATGAGGTGATGCGCAATGACTACAAGGAGCCGCATCTGTTAATGCTAATACCAATTGCACTACTTGCAATAATTACATTTGTGTTTGGGTTATATCCTGTGCCTTTGATTCAATGGATACAAAACGGAATTGCCGCTGGATTATTTTAGAAGGAGGTAGAATATCATGATTTTTGGTTTGATGCTTACGGTGATACTGCTTCCTTTTGCGGGTGGTATATTGTTGCAGATAATAAAGTTTAAGAACAAGCGAAACAAAGAGTGTTATATTTTTATGTATGTGCTCTTCAATACATTATTGACTTATGTACTGCTATCGCATGGTCCGACAGAGTTGATTCGTGTGATTAATTTTGCTGGGGCAAAACTTGATTTTTCGTTTAAAATAGATGGCATGAGTATGGTGTTTGCAGGATTGGTATCGACGCTCTGGCCACTTGCCACTCTGTATTCCTTTCCATATATGGAACATGAACACAATGGGCGCGTTCACGAAAATATATTTTATATGTTTTACACAGCGACTTACGGTGTGACTCTTGGCATCGCTATGTCAGGAAATATGTTGACAATGTACTGTTTTTACGAGTTGCTTACACTGGTGACAGTTCCGCTGGTAATGCATACCTTGACTAGAGAGGCTGTCCATGCAAGCCGCAAGTATTTTTATTATTCGCTTGGCGGCGCAGCTTTTGCATTTATTGGCTTAATTTTTCTGGTGGTTTATGGGGATAGCCTTGCATTTACCTATGGCGGCGTACTAAATTTATCACAGACAGATGACAAGAAAGATTTGTTGTTGTTGATATATGTATTGGCGTTTATGGGATTTGGCGTGAAGGCCGCTGTCTGTCCTTTTAATGCGTGGCTTCCGCAGGCGGGCGTGGCACCGACGCCTGTCACAGCACTTTTACATGCAGTGGCAGTCGTAAAATCAGGTGCATTTGCAATTATGCGTCTGACATATTATAGTTTTGGCACAGATTTTTTGCGGGGAACATGGGCACAGCATCTTCTTTTGTGTATTGTAATCTTTACAATTGTGTATGGATGCAGCATGGCTGTAAAGGAGACACACATTAAGCGCAGACTTGCTTTTTCGACAATTTCTAATCTGTCGTATATACTATTTGGCGTTCTGATTATGACGCCGCTTGGTCTTGTTGGTGCATTGTGTCATATGGTGTTTCATGGTGCCATGAAGATTTGTTCCTTTTTCTGTGCAGGTGCAATGATCACACAGGCGCATGTAAATTATGTGTATGAGACGGACGGATTGGCGAAAAAAATGCCAAGAATAGTTGCAATTTTTACAATCTCTTCGTTTGCGCTAATGGGAGTGCCAGGGCTTTGTGGCTTTGTGTCGAAATGGCATCTTGCGAAAGCTGCCTTTGCAAGTGGTGATATACTGATAATTGCAGGAGTGGGAGGGCTTTTAATCTCGGCGCTGCTCACAGCAATTTATATGCTTAGTATTGTGATTCGCGCATATTTTCCAGGAAATGATTTCGACTATGAAAAGCTGCCAAGTGAGATTCATGACCCCGACTGGCGCATGGTGTTTCCACTGTTTTTGTTTGTGGCTGCAATGGTGGTCATTGGTGTGTACAGCACGCCGCTTGTAAATTTTTTTACAAGCGTGGCAGGCGGCCAAATTTAGGGAGGGATGTTGCAAAATGAGAAATACTTTTGGGGCTGTTTTCTTTCCCTTTGTGATGTGTGTGGTGTTCTGGCTGATATGCCGTTCAAAATCAAAGGGGAAAAAAGCCGCAGCACTCATAATGATTTTTGCCACTGCGGTTGAACTAATCGCTGCATTGAGTCTAATGTACTTTGATTTGCGGGGAATGTCCTCTGGTATCTGCAAAGTTGCCGGTGTAGGTGGTCTTGGACTGCATTTTATGTATACAGGATTTCGCGGTGTGTTTGGAGTGGTGACTGCTTTTGCCTGGTTTATAACAGCGCTGTTTTCATACACATTTATGAAAGATGACACGAATGTCATAAGATACGATATCTGTAATCTGCTGACGCTCGGTGCAACAATGGGTATCTTTTATGCTGCGGACTTGTTTACTCTGTTTTTTTTCTTTGAAATGATGTCCTTCACTTCTTTTCTGTGGGTGGCACATAGGCAGACGCGCAGTTCATTGTACGCGGCAGGAACGTATCTTGGCATTGCGATTGCGGGTGGTATGGCAATTTTAATGGGTCTTTTTATCGTGTATGAAAGGCTTGGAACACTCTATTTCGACGAGATGTATGGACATGCTGTAGAGTTGATGCAGCGCGGTGCAAATCTCGGGTGGCTTTTTGTAGCGGCGGGCTGTATGTTTGTGGGGTTTGGCGCGAAGGCAGGCGCCTTTCCTGTGCATGTGTGGCTTCCTGATTCGTACACGGAGGCGCCAGCACCTGCAACAGCGTTGCTTTCGGCGGTGTTGAGTAAGACAGGAATATTTGGCATTTTGCTGTTGACGCTGGATGTGCTGCCAACCCAAGGCGGCTGGGGGGCATTTTTGCTGATTGTCGGTGTAGCTACAATGACTGTGGGCGGTATTCGCGGAGTAATGTGTGGCAATCTCAAGACAACGCTTGCCTATTCTTCTATGTCGCAGATTGGATTTATTTTGACAGGTGTCGGAATGCAGTCACTTTTGGCAGAGCTTTTGACAGCGTTCGCCAGTGCAGGATATGCGGACAGTGCGGAGGTTTCAGAGATTGTCACTGTTTTTGGTATGGCGATAAACGGAACATTTCTTCACATGTTGAATCATTCGCTTGTAAAGCTAATTTTGTTTATGGCAGCAGGTGTGATTTTTACGCATGTGGGCAGTTATGATTTAAATCAAGTGCGCGGTTTTGGGCATAGAAAACCATTTTTGCTGGTAACATTTGTGCTTGCAGCGGCAGGTGTGGGGGGCATTCCGCTCCTGAATGGTTATGTGAGCAAGACCCTTTTGCATGAAAGTATTGTTAAGTATGGAGAGCTGATTTCACTTGCGGCGGTGAATGGCGCAGTGATGGCTGCCACACCAATGATGATAAAAGTTTCGGAGGTATTGTTCTTGTTCTCTGGCGGACTGACAGTTGCCTATATGACAAAACTTTTTATTGTGCTGTTCATAGAGAAAAACAGAGATAAAAAGGTGCAGGAATCCTATGATGCGAAAAAGAATTATATGCCTGTGCTGACAAAAGTGGCAATTGGCGTCTGTGCGCTGCCAATTCCACTGATTGGAATTCTGCCGAATCTGGTTGCAAAACCAGTCGCAGAATATGGATTGGTACAGTTTGGATTAAGTGCACTGTTAGAGCACCATCAGGAGAACATGCACTATTATTCTATGGAAAATCTTTCTGGGGCGTTGGTTTCTATTGTTGTTGGTGTGATTGTATATTTGCTGGTTGTGCGATTTTGGATGCTGGGCAGGCACTTTTCCAAAAACCACGAAAAAGGATATCATGAACTCTTTCCGGCATGGCTCAACCTAGAAAAATATGTATATAGAGCAGTGCTTTATACGGCCATGCCGTTTGTATTAGGGATTGTTGCAAGGATTTTGGACAGCATTGTGGATACCATTGTTGTATTGCTTCGGAAGACTATTTATCGTGACCGTGCATTGCCTTATGAACTGCCTGAGGGGAATTATATCACGCACACTATCGGGCTAAGTATGGAGCGTGTTCGGCTGTTGTATTACACAGTGATGCGAAAAGAAGGCTACACGCCCAAAAATTATGCGCATAAATTTGCAATGAAGAGCATTGAGCTTTTTGAGAATTTTCATATTATAGAACGCAGTTTATCATTTGGACTGTTTATGTTCTGTGTGGGACTTGTGTTGACTATGATTTATCTGTTGGTAGTGAATTAAGGAACTACTAAAATTTTTGGACTTAAAAATTATATTTTGTGATGTAAAATATACCAGATGATTCAAGGGAAATGAATTGTCTGGTATTTTTTTTGCGCAGAGATTGACATATATAGATTATCGATATATAATAATATGCATAATATATAGATTGTCTATATATAAAGCTGATTCACTGTTTAAAGGAATTGTATTGTTATTTTGCAACAGTTCCAAAAAGAAAGGAGTATTGATTACAATGGACAAATCATTAATATCAGGAAGCACTTCTATGTTGATTTTACGCTTATTGGAAGACAGGGACATGTATGGTTATGAGATGATTGAGACGCTTGAGACAAAGTCAAACAATGTGTTTACTTTGAAAGCAGGGACGCTTTATCCCCTTCTGCACACGCTTGAGGAGAAAAATTATTTAACTTCCTATGAGAGTGAAGCAAATGGAAAAATACGTAAGTACTACAGCATTACAAAGGGTGGCAAAAAATATTTGAAGTCCAAAAAGGAGGAGTGGCAGGAGTACCAGACAGCAGTTTTAAATGTATTAGGCATGGTGTGATTAAAGGAGGTAAATAACATGGAGGAATTTATAAAAATATTAACAGAACAAATCCGTTGTGTCAGGGCGCGGGAAGGTATCGCACAGGAGATTTCTAATCATATTCTTGATCAGACAGAAGCATTTGAACAAAAGGGTATGAGTCATGAGCAGGCACTGGAGCGCGCAGTACAGGAAATGGGAGATCCTGTGGAGATTGGACTTTCTATGGACCGAATCCATCGGCCACAGATTGATTGGAAAATGATGTTGATTACATTTCTTTTAAGTATTGTAGGGCTTGTATGTATGATGCCAATGTTTGGTGTAACCTATGTGATTTCCAGACAGTTACTATTTACACTTGCAGGCTTTGGCGTTATTGCTGCGGTCTGTTTATTAGATTATAGTGTGTTGGGGCGCACAGGGATTGCAGCGGGAATTGTTTTGACAGTTGCTTTTTTAATAGGCAAGCGATACTATTTTCAGACGATAAATGGGCGTACACCAGCAATGTCGATTTTGGTATATTTGTATGTGCCTGTGTTTGCAGGAATTTTATATCAACTGCGCAAAAAAGGCTTTAAAACGGTGTTTTTGGTAGCAGGGATTATTGGATTTACCTGTGTGATGGCATTGTATTTGTCAAGCAGTTTAATGGTGGCAGGCAATCTTTTTCTGTGTATGATAATTCTGCTTGTTGCAGCAGTTATAAAAGGAATGTTTGGCAAGAATAAAACATATATGACTGCGTTTATCGCAGTTGTAGTGACGTTACCAACAATATTTTGGGGCTGGTTATTATGGTCAAATAAATATTCCTTTCGCGTCCAGCGGCTTACTGCATTTTTTAATCGAGGAAAATATCAAGAGGCAGAAGGATATTACTACAAAATAATTCGAGATGTTCTGCACAGTTCTAAATGGGTAGGAACTGGGAATAATGCGTATTTTGAAGAACTTTTGTTCCCAGGGCTTAAAGAAGGAGAATTTCTGCCATTGACCATTATCTATTATTTTGGTTTTATTGTTGGCATTGTGCTTTTGATTTTGTTGGCAGTATTTATTCTATGTGCGATAAATATTGTGCATCGTCAGAAAAATCAGCTTGGTGCTTTGGTATCCCTGGCATGTTTTTTAGTACTTGCTGTCAATTGTGTTGAAGGAATTTTAATTAGTGTTGGATTGTTTCCGGTTACGACTGCCGCAATTCCATTTCTGACGCGTGGAGGCAGCACTGCGCTTGTCTATGCAGTACTGATCGGGCTGCTTTTAAGTGTCCACCGCCGTGAAAAGATAGTTAGTTACTGTTCAGTTGTCAACAAAAGTAGTGAAAAACGTGCGTCAAATTGATACCCTTTACCAACTTGTGTGCAATATTTGTTATAATTTACACCTAAACTTTATCCTTTATGAGGGAGAACGCTTTCCAATCCGACCGACGGATAAAAATGAGAACTGCAGGACAAAGCGTAACAATCCGCCTGCTATTGATTATTCAAAGATCGGGGGTGAGTGCTGATGTTCCGTTCTTACTATGGACTGTCGTTTAATCCTTTTGATAAACAAATGTGCCGTGAAAAAGACCGCTTCCTTTCTAAGGATATCTCCGAGATGATGAACCGGCTTGATTATCTTAAAGATACAAGGGGATCGGCGTTTTTACTGCCCGGTCGGGCATGGGAAAGTCCTTTGGTCTGCGCTGCTTTGCAAAAAGCCTTAACCCCAGCCTGTACCACATGGAATATATCTTCTCCACCGTGAGCGTCATGGAGTTTTACCGCCAGCTCTGCGCTGTCCTGGGCGTGGAGGGCAGGGGCGGAAAGCTGGGAATGTTCCGCGCCATACAGGAGCAGATCCTCTGCCTCTATTATGAAAAGAAACAGCCGCTGCTGGTCGTGGACAAGGCACAGTACCTTTCCACAGGCATCCTTGAGGACATCAAGATGTTCATGAATTACAATTATGATTCCGTCAACTGCTTTACGCTGGTCCTGTGCGGCGAACCGCACCTGAACAGCCCCCTGCGCAAACCTGTCCATGAGGTCCTGCGCCAGAGGATCACCGTGCACGATAACTTTAACGGCTTCACGGACGCGGAAGTGGCGCAGTATGTGCTCCACAAGCTTTTCTGTGTGGGAGGTTCCGCCAGCATCATCGACCAGGCAGCCCTTTGTGCTGTACACAGCCATTCCCAGGGAAACCCGCGCCTGGTGGACAACCTGATGACCGATGCACTGGCGCTGGGGGCGCAGATGGAGAAAAAGAGCATTGACACAGAGGTTATCCTGGCCGCAGTCAGCAACCAGAATCTTTCTTAGGAGGCCATTGTTTATGAAATACACATGTATCCTAGAAAACGATGCCGGGTGTGAGACTTGGGAAGCCGAAGTCTGTCTGCTCAAAGCATCCAGGACAGGACGGCAGTATGAAGCGGAGATTGAAGGACGCAGGACTTATTTCCATATCCTTACCGGACAGCATAAATATGGGGATTACCTGTGTATCCCCAACCATGATGTGGGAGGCGAGCGGTCCAGACTCGCTGACTTTTTCTGGAACAGGGAGCGGATCAGCAGGCTGATGAAAGAAGAGGATGCCGTGACAGTCACCACCAGACTCATGTATCTTGAAACGCTTATAAAAAATAAGGCATCTAACGGATCCCCTGACCGGATGCCATAGACGGACCATGATTTCCATGAAGGAAGATTTGCCGTCCAACAATAAAAAACGTTGTAAATAGAATATTCATCTGTCTGTTTCGATTGGATACTGCTCACCATATCAATTGTTCTTTTGCAACCGGAATCATATTGTTTATATTGATAACCGCATAGTCTTTTATTTTGATAAAATCTACACTTTTTTTCATTTTCTTGCGTTTGAACTTAAACGAAGACAATGGTGCAAAATAATAAAATCCGTTAATCTCCAAAACAGTTCCTATATATTTTCGTCCGAACGATCCGCCTTCATGCAAAAATAAATGTTCCTGATATTGACTCAAGTATTTTATGTAGGCATCTTTCACGTCATATATTTTAATATTGTTTTTCATAATACTTCTTTGTCCGTTTACAGAAAAGGCAGAGACTTAAACAGTCCCTGCCATCTGTTAACTCGCTCACTTATAAGGCTGTGCATCACCTACTATATTTAATATACACTATTTCTGATTAATTACAACTTATTTTATGATTTTTTCAGAAGTAATAGTTCAGCCTAGGACTTTGCATTTGCTACAAAGTCCATAAAATAACATGGTGGCCGAAATGCATAAAGCCATCACGAAGTGGTTTTGCACGGCTTGATGCTTGTAACAGGAAGCTGAAGGCTGAACTGTTACGGAAACAGAATGTTAAATTATATTCGAATTGAAGTGTGTTTTGTTTCATGTTATAATAAATTCCATATATTAAATCAATAAGGAATGAGAACATGGAACAAAGTTTAAAAAAATATGTGACGACATGGGGAAACGCGATTTCAATTGCGGACAGGCGCCCAGAAAATTATGCAAAGGACTTGACATTGCGCTATCCAATTCGACCGATGTTCGACGGTGATAATATCAAAATTACCCTTGACAATTTCTGCGGTACAGAACCCGTGACAATAACGCGTGTGTTTGTAGCAGACAGTGCGGACTCCGAGAGAGAGATTGTGGAGGAGACCAGCACATCTGTCACATTTTCTGGCAGCAGTAGTGTAAGCATACCAGCAGGAGAGGCAGTTATAAGTGATGCAATTTATTTTCCTGTTAAACGTGGAAATGACATTAGTGTCAGTTTATATCTTGGCGAATTTACACAGATGCGCTCTGCGGTGCTGATTACAGGCCCACTTTCCAAGGGATATTATGCGGTGGGAGACTTTGCACGGCGCAGTGTGTTGCCATTAGATTTTACAAGAAATACAAATTGGTTTTATTTTTTGAGTAATGTGGAAATATATACAGAGAGCACAAACAGGGCAGTGATTTGCTATGGGGATAGTATTACCTCGCAGGCATGGCCTGATTATTTGACGTTGCGGCTATTTCAGGAGGAGATTTCACACACGGCAATTGTGCGTCGTGCTGCGAGTGGAACGCGCATATTGCGGCAGTATGAAAATATCACTTATGATTCTTATGGATTAAAAGGTTCCATTCGATTTCCAAGGGAGGCAAAAGTCAGCGGTGCGGACAGTATTATTATACAACATGGAATTAATGATATTATTCATCCAGTGGGGACTGAGGCCAATCCATTCCGGCCGTGGAGCGATTTGCCAACGGCTGATGATCTGATACAGGGATTGCAGCAATATATTGTGCAGGCGAAAGAATATGGGCTTGAGGTATATATAGGAACTTTGCTTCCAATCTTTGGCTGGCGAACCTATGAGCCATTTCGAGACGAACTTCGCTGTGCAGTCAATGAGTGGATACGGACGACAACAGAAATTAAAGGCTGTATTGACTTTGACAAAGCGCTTTGTGACAGTGCGAATCCGGCTGCTTTTGCAAAGGAGTATGACAGTGGAGATCATTTGCATCCGTCTCTAACAGCGTATGAGCGCATGGCGGCAGAAGTGCCAGAAACACTTTTAAGGTTATACAAGGAGATATAAAGATGCCCACATTACTATTTATCAATGCATGTGTGCGTGGCAGAGATTCAAGAACACTGGCTCTGGCAGAGCATTTACTTGCGTGTATCAAGGAAGTAAACAGCCATGATATGGCATTCCAAATAGAAGAGATTCGTCTTTCCACAGAAAATTTGCTTCCACTAAACTATGAACGACTTTTGCGCAGAGAGGAACTTCTAACGGCTGGTCAACTTGGGGATTCCATGTTTGACTATGCCAATGCGGTTGCGCAGGCGGATATGCTGGTAATTGCGGCACCTTACTGGGATATGTCATTTCCAGCTTCTCTAAAAATATTTTTTGAGATGGCAAGTGTAGATGGAATTACATTTACATATGCCGAGGACAGCACGCCTGTTGGGCTGAGTGTGGCGGAGGACATGTATTATGTGACGACCAGCGGAGGTTATATTGGCGACTGTAATTTTGGGTTTGAGTATGCCAGTGCACTCTGCAAACTTTATGGAATACAGAACACACATTTTATTAGTGCGCAGGGATTGGACCTAGATGGAGCAGATGTGCAGGCGATTTTAGAGGAAGCCTGCAACGGGGAGATACAACATTATTGATGGAGGTGGCATTGTGGAATCAGTGGAGGAACTTGCAGCGAAAGTTTGGAGACTGTCGCGTGACAGTCTTTTGATTCATCTGCGTTTTCTTGATGTGGCGCTCTCCGAACTGGAATTTCGGGCACAGTCGGGAATCGGACAAGTTTTGTGTGATATGAGCACGCCGAGAGCGGTAATCGTTTTTTATGACCCACAAGTGCTGCTGCGGCTTTACAAGGCCAATCCAAACAATGTGACAAGACTGCATTTACATATACTGTTACATTGTATTTTCGGCCATTCGTATAAGTATAACAAGGTGGAGCAGGAATTGTGGAATATTGCGGCAGATATGGCAGTGGAAAATGCGGCTCTAGGGTTGCAAATTTCTGGACTTGAGACAGAGCATGACAGGGAGCGCCGAGAGATACTTGAACAGTGGAGGAAGCGTGCAGGGGCGTTAACTGCGGATAGAATCTATAGGAAATTGAAAGAGGATAGGCTAAAAAGTGAGGAGTTGCTGACGTTGGGAAGTCTTTTCTGCCGTGATGTGCATGATGGCTGGAAACCGGCAGAGACACTTGAGATAACAGAGGCACAATGGAAAAAAATTAGTGAGCGCATTCGGGCTGAGCTGAAATCATTTTCGGGAGATAAGTCGAATGATAAGAGTCTGTTGCAAAATCTTGAGGAGGCGGTAAAGGAAACCTATGATTATGGGGATTTTCTGCGAAAATTTAGTGTGTCCGGTGAGGAAATGCAGATCAATGATGATGAATTTGACTATGTATATTATACGTATGGACTATCACTCTACGGAAATCTTCCACTGGTGGAGCCACTTGAGTATAAAGATGTCAATAAAATTAAAGAGTTTGTGGTGGCTATTGACACATCAGGTTCCTGCCGCGGAAGCGTGGTACAGGCGTTTCTAAACAAAACATATCACATACTAAAAAGCAGCGAAAATTTTTTCCGCAAAGTTAATATTCATATTTTGCAGTGTGATTCAAAAGTACGCCGTGATACCAAGATTACAAGTGATGAAGAATTTGAGCGCTTTATGCGGGAAGGGCAACTGGAAGGGTTTGGTTCCACTGATTTTCGACCGGTGTTTGACTATGTGGACAAGGCTGTGGAAAGTGGAGAATTTGAAAATCTAAAAGGGTTAATTTATTTTACGGACGGATATGGTGTGTTTCCGGCGCGGAAACCTCCACATGGTTATGATACAGCATTTGTGTTTCTGGAAGACAATTATGAGAAACCGCCGATACCGCCATGGGCAATCAAGCTTGTACTTCCGGCGGAGGAGCTTGAAGAAGAATGAAAAAGAATGAAAAAGGAAGGGAGATTGCGTGTGAATATTAAACAGGCAAAAGAGCATATTAAAAATTCTGTAAAACTGTATTTGAAAAAGGATGCGTATGGAGAGTATCGGATTCCTGTAGTGCGTCAGCGCCCTATATTTCTCTTGGGTTCTCCGGGAATAGGAAAGACTGCTATTATGGAACAGATTGCACAGGAACTAGGAATTGCGGTGGTGAGTTATTCCATGACACATCATACAAGACAGTCGGCGTTGGGGCTTCCTTTTATTACACATAAAAATTATAAAGGACTGGAATTTGATATTTCGGAATATACAATGAGTGAGATTATCGCTTCTATCTATGAGGTGATGGAACAGTCTGGCATTGAGGAAGGAATTTTATTTTTGGATGAGATTAACTGTGTATCAGAGACACTTGCACCGTCAATGCTGCAGTTTTTACAGTACAAAATTTTTGGAAAACATAAGGTTCCAGAAGGGTGGGTGATTGTTACAGCAGGAAATCCGCCCGAGTACAATAAATCCGTGCGTGAATTTGATGTGGTGACAATGGACCGCATGAAATTAGTTGAGGTGGAGGCAGATTATGCAACGTGGAAGGAATATGCATTAAAACAGGGTATACACAATGCAGTTACCACCTATCTTGACATGAAAAAGAATGATTTTTATCGTGTGGAAACAAATGTTGGCGGAAAGTCCTATGTGACGGCAAGAGGATGGGAGGATCTGTCTGCTATGATGCTTTTATGCGAGGAAGAGGGCATTGTGGTGGATGAGACGCTTGTCGCACAATACCTTCATAATGATAAGATTGTCCGAGAGTTTACAGCATATTACGAGCTGTACAATAAATATAAAAAAGATTACAAGGTGGAAGAAATTCTGGAAGGCACAAATTCCGCGCAGGTTGTGGAGCGCGCAAGAATTGCCAAATTTGACGAGCGCTTATCGCTGCTCGGAATGCTTTTAGATAAACTAGAGAGTGAGATGAAAGAAAATCTTGAAAAATCGGACTATCTAACAGACCTTATGAAGCTGCTCAAAGCAATACGGTTGTCCTACGAGAAAAAACAAGAAAAGGACGCAGATCTTTTTTTCGATATTGCCTCAATGTTGCGGGTGCAGGCGGAAAATCGCGAGAAGATAATTTGCTCTATGACCAATGCTGGCACACTGTCAAATGAGGATAAGAGAAAACACAGGGCTGTTATTCGTTTTCTAACGGAGCAGGAGAAAGCGCTTCGATTGGAAAGCAATGTGGATTCGGTGAAGGCATTTGGTCTTTTGAAGGCTGCATTTGACACAGAGACAATACAATTAAAAGAAGAAAATAGCAAGATACAAAAAAGGCTGCACAATCTGTTTGCCTTTAGCGAGGCTGCATTTATGGATGGAAATGAGGTGCTTGTGCTGGTGACAGAGTTGACAGTCAATGCTTATAGCGCACGTTTTATTGCTCTGTATGGAAGTGAGGATTATCACAGGCACAATGAGAATTTGATGCTGCATGAGCGTCAAGATGATATTATGAAGGAGATTGACGCGTTGGAATTGTAGGATGTGTGCATCATATGATACTGTGTGACAGTCTTTTTGAATGCAACATATACTGACAGTTAAAAAGACTGACCGCCAGTATAAGGTGATGCGCACAGCCGCATAAGGAAGTATGCCGCTTCGCGGCTGTGGCTGGTAAGATACTCATGGCAAATTTTATTTACCAGGAATATAACAATTGTGGAGACAATACTATATGAATGATGATAGGAAAACAGACAAGCAAATAGAAAATAAGGGTGATGGTGGAGGGCAACTTATATTTATGCCATATAAGGAGGGATATATTCTCAAACAGTATCGTGGTATTGGCACAACAGTTATACTTCCTCCACAGATAGAGGATAGGAAAGTGCTTGGTGTGGAACGCAAGGCTTTTCTAAGTTGTAAGACCGTTCGCAGTGTTATACTTCCAGATACCATAGAAGAAATTGGAGACTGGGCATTTGCGCATATGGAACAGCTTAGAACCATCACGATACCACATCATGTATTAAATCGTGGAAAAGAGCTTTTTCTGGGTTGCAGACGGCTGCGAGAGATTGTATTAAATGGAACAGAGGAAGAGCGTGCGTTTCGTGCATCGCAGGGGATTAGCAGAATGTTAGCACTGGCAGTTACAGTTTTGCATGACTACTTTTTGTTTGACCCGACAAATGTAGGGCAAGAGGAATGGGTGAAACGTTGGGATGAAAAGTTGCTTGCATTGCTTGCATTGGATGACTTGGACGGTTTTGAAGAACTATGGACCTGCGGGGAGGAGGATTATGAGGGAAAGGATTATGACATTAAATCCTACCCTGTGGAAAAACGCAAAATGAAGTTGCGCGTGGTATATTTTCGATTGTTACATTCTTATAAATTGTCTGATATGGTTAAAAATACACTTCAGGCGTATTTGTGCAGACATACAAAAGGCACAGATGCGCCTGAAGCATGGGAACTTATTGTGGAAGAACATCACAGTGCACTTGATTATTACCGGATTTTTGCGGAGGCGGGTTGTATAACAGAAGATAATTTTGCAGATCTTTTAGAGGATGTAAAAGACAGTGATGCCGAGATCAAAGCATTTTTGTTGCGCTATAAAGAAGAACATTTTGACAGAAAGGATGCGTTTGCAGCATTTGACTTAATGTGGTGAAAAAGATAAAGCAATAGGCACCTGTAGTAAAAATTACAGGTGCCTATGTGTATTATGTGCTAGATTTTTATTTTTTGTACCGTTTAACGAGATATTCGATAACTGCTTCCCGGATTTCATTCTGTGCTATATAACCTTCCCCGTTTGTCTCTTTCATCTGTGTGAAAGATTCCTCGCCATACTCTTCGGTCATTTCTGTATAAACTGCTTCCATATCAAGAGTTAGACCAGCATCTTCAAACAGTGCTTGATATACCATTGCATCTTTTGCCGCTTCTTTTGCGCGTTCTCTAAGCTCTAACTCGTAGGATAATTCATCTGAAACCTCATCATCTCTTAAATCCCATAGATTTTCATACATGGAAATGCCATAGTAGGCAGACATCTGTTTATAGGATGCAAGCATCTGTTCGTCACTATATTTTGTAACCGCACGTACCTTTTTTAGATAGTTTGAAGGATACGATTTTACAGTGGAATTTTCCAAGATATAATTGGTTAGATACTCTTCAAGATGTTGCTCGTAAAAATTATTCTCCACAGAGGCACGATATTCTGCAGCGGTGGTTACGCCTTCCTCAGTAATATTTTCTGCAACAAATTCATCCGTGAGTTCTGGTGTGACATTGATGCTGTTTATAGTGACTGCAAAGCTTGCATCTTTGCCTGCAACTTCTTCGCCGTCGTAATCCGCTGGAAATGTTACTTCCACAGTTACCTCTTCGCCCGGTTTATGTCCAATAAGCTGCTGTTCAAAATCATCGACAAAGCTGCCAGAGCCGATTGTTAAGTCATAGCCTTCGCCATTGCTGTTTCCACCCTCAAATTCAACACCGTCAACCGTTCCCACAAAATCAATGTTCACTTTGTCGCCATCTGCAATTGCGATAGATGCGTCGGTGCTGGGTTCTTTGTGTTGTTCTAGAGTAGATTTGATAGAGTCCTCAACTTCTTCTGTTTTCGCTGCAACTTCCTCTTCTGGCACGGCAATATTGGCGTAATCTGCCAGTGTGACAACATCTTTTACATTGACGCCCTCGATTCGACCGTCTGCGGTAAGTCCGACACTGGGATTTTCTGCGGAGGTTGTCCGAATTACAGCAAGGAAAATACTTTTGCCTGCTGCGAACACAACAATTGCAATCAATACTGCTGCAATGGCGATAGTGATAATCTTTGTCGTGCGCTTTTGACGTCGATCCCGTGCAACTTCTTTTCTGCGTTCTTCCCGTTTTGCTTTGCTTTTGCTTATATCGGATGTTTCCGCCGCATTTGTTTTTTCTCCTTAGCCATTTTAATAACCTATCCTTTCCAATTTAATATTCCTTAAAACTGCAAAACCTCATACTAATTTATCACAAAACTGCAAAAAAATAAAGTCTTTGCGGTTTAATTCACAAACATTTCTTACTTTAGGAATTATTAGGAATTGTAGGAAAATAAGTGATGCAGATTGTGTAGGATATTTCTTCGAGGAGGTATGTCAAAAAACGTAGGCGTAGCAGGCTGCGGCGAGGCTTTTTGGCATGCATAATCGGAGAAATAGCTAAGTCAAGATGCGTCAGTTATTTTTCTACAGTTCCTTAATAGATTACTCAGGACAGTTCCTTAGAAAGGTAATTTTATTTTGGTATAGGGGAAGTAACTTTCCTGCCCGATTATTGCCCAAATGACACTACGATTCAATACTTATTCCAGCGAAATCAATTTCAAAGTCTTCATATATTCCAGCTCTTACTTTATCCGAAAAAGAATACTGTTCAAAAGTATCGTGTTCAAAATTGTAAACCATTATCAATTGTTTCATTGGATCAACTATCCAGTACTCCCTAACTCCTGCCGTCCTATATTTGAATAACTTCTTATTATAATCCATCGAACGACTGGAGGGTGAAACAATTTCTATAATCCAGTCTGGTGCGCCTTTGCACCCTTCATCTGTAAGTTTATCCTTATCACAAATTACAGAAATATCTGGTTCAAGGTAAATTTCATTATTGGCATTCAAAAATATTGCAAATGGTGCTGGAAAGACTTCACACTTTCCTTTATTATGTCTAATATAATCTTCAATAAGATAAGTAAATTCTTTTATCAACCTTTGATGATTTGTGTTAGGCGTTGCCATCATATATAATTCACCATCAATTAATTCTGCTCTTTGTCCATCTGGCAAATTATAAATATCTTCAATTGTATAATAGCCTAATTGCTTTGCTATTGTTGGATTCATTATCATTGTATCCTTTACTTGTTTTATTTCATTTTTAACAGTAGTTTCCAATAAGGATTTTCCATATCCTCAAAAAACAGATATTATACCTTTCTATTTCATTATCATGTTACAACAAAATTTGCTGTTATGTCAAACTTTTTGTTCCCGCGTGCAATAAGGAACTGTTCATAAAGTTATAATTCACACCCACGCCAGTTTTTAACAACTTATAAGTTATTGAGGTGTGAATTACAACAGATTTTGTACACAAAATGCTAAAGAGCAAGCATTTTGGCGCATGATTCCCACTATTTTTGCGTGGGTGTGAAAAGTAACTTCATAAATAACTCATGACAATTACTTGTTAACTATTTATCCAGTAAGGAACTGTAGAAAAATAATTTTATTTTGGTTGATTGTATGTTATAATTTTTGTCAGAAATTATCAAATAATGCACCAACCAACATATCAAAAGCACACAAGGAGGAAGTAAAATTTTCAATAAGTAGATCGTTTAGTACAATGGGCTTTTGTGTTTTCGTTCCCGTCCAGATGATAGCAAGTATACAAAAGAGAAGGTTGAAGAACTCTCAGCAAGACTAGATGGTAAAAAGTCTGCAATATCCTTCGGGAACAGAGAATAAAATTGGCTGAGGCAAATCATATTGCATTTAAAAGTGAAGAGAGTCTTTCCATAGGACCATGTGCGGGGACATGTGAAAAATGTGATGAAAAATCCAAATATTTAAGAAAACAGATGCAGAACATTCCAGAGGAAAAGCGTGTTTACCCACAGTCTGACCCAAGGGAGGCGGTAGAGCTATGATTGGGGATATTATGACGATTTCTCGTCTTAGAATGGGAACCGATGGCAAACGAGTATCTACATTGGTTACATTCTTTGATTGTCCATTAAACTGTAAATATTACATGAATGATTATTGTCATAAAAGCAAGCACATTTTTGAAAGTGTTCCGAGAGGGGCGTATACGCCACAGGAGTTAATGCATGTATTAAGAAAGGATGATATCTATTATCGTATGTCTGGGGGAGACTGTCCGAAAACTCGGATAATTTAACCTAAAGAAATAAAGATTGATA
>CASJPF010000030.1 GCA_949383255.1 Lachnospiraceae bacterium
AACCCGCGTCGTCTCACTGTCATACCCTGTCGGGAGTTTATCTAACGTATGTTCATGAAACATACGTTCCTTTTTGTTGTCTCAAAAGACGGAATTTCCTATAAAGTAAGAAAACGTCCAAAAAGAAAAAACAGAAATAAGCATAAAAAGACCTTGCCGATATTCAGTTTCCATATCTGAAAATCAGCAAGGTTTCTCTATGCCATTGATGTAATTATCCAGTGCGTGATATTATAAATGTTGCCAAATCGTTGCCAGCACTTAAACAAATTTGTTTGCAATCCGTATAAACACTGACTTTTTAAAGTCCATTTCATCACTCGAACTCTTCCCGAACTTTTTATCAGCAACTCTCAAATGCTGATATTTCCTACATTTCGGGTACGTGTATTTCGTAAACTATTGCTCTTTTCACACCGTTTTCAAAATTTTTAGTAGTAAATTAGTAGCAGTACTTAGTACCTACTACCTATATATCATCCATTGGCATGATGTAATCTACTTTTATCGTTACTCAAAACAGATAAGTTCCTGTGGCTATCAGGCTGTCCCATAATGCCTACCACCCAAGCCACAGTCAAAACGAAAGGAGCATTACTATGAGCAACAAACACAAAAATCCAACCATCAGCTTCAGAATTACCGATGCTGAACGCAAACAAATTGAAGCACGCATCCTTGCCAGCGGAATGATGAAGAAGGATTACTTCGTGCGTTCCTGCATCTATAATCATATCTGCGTTGTCGGCAAGAAAGAAACTATATATCCTTTAGTACAAACCGTGAACGCATTGTACTTACAATTACTTGATATGCAAAAAGCATTTACTGCACCCGACCGAAATCCTGATGTACTTCCATCTTCCGATGACATTAATGATTTGCAAACCGAATACACGAATATGCTTACAGCTATTATTGACTTGCTTGATGGTGCAAAATATTTGTGGGAAGGTGTCCATCATGAGTAACATTCTTAATTTCCAATTTGGTATGTATGAACCTGCAACCGATTCCATCATTGTCAACACTGGTCAGAACTGTATTCTTGCTATCCCCTGCAAGGAATGCAATTCCACAGTCACCTTTAACAATCCAAGTGATATTATCTTTCTTTACCAGTTGGCAGAGGATTCTCCACTTACATACGCCAAGTTTGCATTGCAGCCAAATGGCTTGCAGGATTATGTAGATGCTATAAACAGATTTAATTAACATATTACTTTCTATCTCCATCATTTTCCCAATGATGGAGATAGTTTCTTAATCCATTCCTGTGACATTCATTTGCATTATTCTTTAAAATATACCTTATTTTTTGTTTTTCCGGCGCCCTTAAGGATATTGAGCTTTTCAGCTTTCAGCAGCAAACGGCTTGCCGTCTTTATCTCAACTTCCAACAATTTTGCTGCAGCAGAACTATTTATTTCTTTATTTGTTTCCAAATAAATCAAAATAATCTGCATTCTTGCCCTTTCCAATTCGGACATTGATTCGGACATTGATTTGGACATTGATTCGGACATTTTCTCTTCTCTTTCAAACCCATCTCTAATGCGAATAATCGCATTCAAATATGTTCTTTCCTCATCCATGTCAAATTCTGGCTCCGGCGAACCATTTTGTTTCAGTTCTCTTAATATTTTAGGAATGCCTGTTCCCTTTTTTTCAGATAAGTCAATCTCCTTAAACAATTCTCCGATTCTTCGGTTGCGGTATTTCCTTCCTTTCACCTTACCTGATGCAAAGCGCTCAAGATTAATCCATTTAGCAAGTCCGGGATAATTCAGTATCTGAATGCTGTCCACATATATACGGATTTCTACTGGTTCCGGCTCTCGGTAAGACTTATGAAACACCGCATTTACCAATGTCTCTTCCAATGCATTGTACGGATAATTAAAATAGCGTTCTGCTTCTGCCTGACCTTGCACTTTTACAACTTTTTCCTCAATTACTGTTGTCTTGATATAATCCAAAGCATCCTGAACCTGTTTCCATATCGGTCCTGTAAATGTTTTTTCCGTAAAATTATCAGACGCCTCAGCTTCTTTTGAATGAAATCTTATCAGCTCAATATATGCACCCGGAATCAGTTTCTCCGGGTGTTCCGTAAACATCAATACACCGATATTTCTAATATCCAACTCTGTATCCGTTTCATTTGCAACTTCCTGTGCAAGCAGCAGTTCCTCTAATGAGCTGCTATTCAATTCCATCACCAGACTGCTATTGCTTTTCCTGATAAAATCCTCAAGATACCCTCTCCTGATATTATCTATTTTCGCTTTTCTGTTTACACGGTCATCAAATGGAACGGAATTAAATTTGTCAAACAATTCAGAGATTTCATCCTGTTTTGCATCCGTAGTAAGCGATGCCGGTCTAATCCAGTATTTCAAGCTTTTGTCTGCTTTTTCACCATTTTGAACATACACGGATTTAGGCGCCTGATAAGGACCGCTATCACCTGCGGAACACCACAGATATATCAAATATGTTCCTTCATTCTTATAATCAACCACTTCTATTCTTGGAATGTACCGTGGAATAATCTGATTGCAGTACTGAAATATTTCCTGCTGGATAGAATCCAAATTTTCTTTCGGAACACCTTTTAGTGGAAATACCGGCATACCATTTTTCTCTTCCACTCCTATGACAATATATCCGCCATTGGTGTTATCATAGTCATTTGCGAAGGCACAAATAGAATGAATGATGTCATTTGGATTCCAACCCGTTTTATATTCTACACGGTCATGTTCAACGACACGCCCTTCTAACAAAGTTTCTATTTTTAGTGGTATCATTTAGTTAGCCGCCTCACTCTCTGCTATAAATTATTCATTACAAACATTTGATTTTTTATATCTCCATTACCTTTACCATCATAATTCTAAGCAAAAATCCAATATACAACCATTGCCTTTCACTGCTTTAAATAAAATTCTGTTTCTTTGCAACATAAATTACGCCATTTCATTTTAGAAGAATTCCTCTTGGAACAAATCATCATCATCCATCTCTGCTCCAGTACCAATTACAAGATTATCAATATATTCATCAAATGAATCTGTCACAAATTTCTCCCATAATCCATACGCTTTCATTTTTTCTGCAATCTTCGTTACCGGTACCTTAGTTGAAAAAGTATCATTAAATAACGATGTCAAATTCTGTATTGTCATGCTTCCATGTTTTTCAACCAACCATTTGCATATTAACCCAAAATTAAGCTCACTGTATTCTCTACACAAAATCATTCCGCCTGATACCTGCAAAGAAGCAATTCCGTCCTGTTGTCTAAATATACAATTACACATCCATTCATTATTTTGTAACTTTTCTGCGCAATCTAACTCGGACAATGTATTCCATAAACTATGTGCATTATAATATTTATCTTCACAAGCAACCACCCATTCCTGAAGTCTTTTCACATCACTCAAAGTAATCCCATATTTATATTCCACTTGTGAAATTGACATCAAAATCTTTGGTGCTACCTCAATATATTCTAAATCCATTTTCTTTTTATATACTGCTGAATTGAAAGCAGACAAATTCACAAGCCGACGGTCTAACTCATTCAAATTTACAATATCATCCGAAAATACTTCGGCATCAAAATAACTCACTACAGAACTATATATATCATTATATGCATATCCCATATTTAATGAATATCCAATTCTTTTAAAGGCAGCACTGTTAAATGCATCTGCCGAAGAATTAACACATACTCTTTGAAATTCTCTTTCAAGCTCATCTGTAAACCAAAAATTCTTAATTGCTAATACCTCTTTGAATGCGACAACATCTTTTTCATCAATTGCCGGTACATCAATAGCATACATACCCTCTGCATAATAATTAGCCAATGCTCCCGTAATTGTAGGATTTCCTTGTGCGCTTTCTTTTCTGACGCCAAACCATTCCTCATATGTTTTTCAAATATCATATAGATTTCATGCTATTTTATACTCTACACAATTATGTTAAACAACACGCTATCTAACAAAGTTTTTATTTTTAATAGTATCATTTAGCCGCCTCGCTCCCTGCTATAGATTATTCACAGTAATCATTTCTTTTAATAAAACAACGTCTGTGTTCTTCATTTCCCATATAATCTGCATTATCTTTACTTTGTTGCTCTGACAAAACGCTCGAAAATGAAACTATTCTCCCATATACCTTCTACGATAATATTCCATAGTACGATACTCAAGAATATCCTTCATATGCTTCTTAAATGCTTCATTTCCCATTACTACTTCCATATCATCTCTAATCGCAATAGCATAGCCCTCTTTGTCAATAAAGAACCCTTTTCCAGACGCTTTCAAAAATTTAATCGGCATACTCTTCGCCTTGCTTAGATGCTGTTTATCTGTCATCTTTTTATAATCAGCATAAGATATATCCGTTGCAAAATCCTTCCAATTTTTTCCATAATCAAAAAATTGTTTCCATGCCACCAATACATCTTCGTCTTTAACTGCCAGTCTTATATCACCGTCATGATAAAAACTATATAAAATTGGCATCTTATAAACTTTTTGCATATCAGTAGTTTCGATCAATGAGAGAAATTCTCTCCCTATTCCTGAGCATAACACTTCCTCATCCACAGATAACGCTTTCACTTCATACAAAAAATCCATATACCTTCTGAAAGGATTTTCCTTTGCATGTTTCATACAATATTGATAAATATCATCATCCATGTATGTGAACAACTCCATACGGGTCGGAACTTTACCATCTAACAGTTCCCTCACTCTGCAAAATTCTCTTTTAATACGTTCTTTCACGGAAAACGATTTCTTATCCAGTTCCTTGAATAAATCAATCAGCCGCATGTCAAAATCCACACTACAATCATCTGGATACTCCATGTCGGTGTAATTGCAGGACATCTTTTCTCCAAAATTCTTCCCGCCACTTAAAAACAGTGGTGTACATCCTGCTTTTTCATAATTACCAATAAAGTCTAATACATTGAGATACTCCTTACCTTTACTGGTACGAAGTCCACGCCCTAACTGTTGTAAAAATACAATGGCTGACTCCGTTGGTCTTAAAAACATCACCATGTCAAGAGACGCGATATCTACCCCTTCATTAAACATATCCACTGAAAAAATGACTCTTATCTCTTGATTCTTCAGTCTTTCAATCGCTTTATCCCTATCTTCTGAGAACACGCCTTCTGCATTGCTATATACTGCAACGGACGCTATACCTCTTTTGCAAAATTCCTTTGCCATTTCCTCAGCGTGCTGTCTGGAACAGCAAAAACCAAGCGCTCTCTTAGAACGATATTTCATATAGTACTTATAAATCAAATCGTAGCGCTTTACATTTCCAATATAAGTTTCATTCAATTCCTTTTCATCATAACGGCCTTTTACAAGATGCAATGATGAGTAGTCCGTTTCATCATAAATACCGTAATAATGAAACGGAACCAGTATCCCTTTGTTGATTGCTTCCTTTAATGAAATTTCATACGGCACATTATAATCACAGATTTCATAAATGTTTTTGCCATCCATTCTTTCAGGTGTAGCCGTAAGCCCCAGCAAAAACTGTGGTTTAAAATAATTCACAATCCTTTGGTATTGGTCATTCACCGCATGATGAAATTCATCAATAACGAGATAATCAAAATAGTCCGGTGCAAAGAAATCTTCTGTCAGGTATTCGCTTCTTCCAAGTGTTGCTACCGATGCAAAAATCACTGACTTATCCGTGTCTTTCTGTTTTCCATGAAAGAAACCATAGTCATCAGAATTTCTTACATTCTTAAACGATACCGCTGCCTGTTTTAATATTTCCTCTCTATGAGCCACAAATAATACGCGCTCATACTTTGCGGAATCAAATGCAGCCAAATAGGTCTTTCCTACGCCCGTAGCTGCCTGCACCAATCCCTTCGCAGCACCTTCTGACCTGCTATCCTCCAATGCATACAAAGCTTCAATCTGTGCCCCTCGTGGCTGAAACAACACTTCAACTTTCGTATCGACACCATCATCCAAAGCATCATATTTCGCTAGGTCTTTTGCTACAGCCGGCTTATGCCAGTTCTTGGAATATCTTGTAAGTTCCTCGTCATCAATTATAATAGAATGATTTTCAAATAAATCCGAAAATGTGTCATAAAATAAATTGAAATTTTTCTTATCATCCAGACTATTAAAGCGATAATTCCATTCTATTCCGGAAGTCAATGCGCTTCTTGAGATATTGGAAGAACCGATAAATATTTCTTCAGAATTTTCATAATGAAATATATATGACTTCGGATGAAACGAGCGTTCTTTATCATTATAAAATCTCAAATCCACCCTGCTGCCCAATTCTTTTTTTATCAGGCATAAAGCTGACGGCTGCGTAATTCCAAGATAATTTCCGGTAAGAATCCTCACCTGTGCCCCACGATCCAAAGCTGCTTTCAAATCCCTCAGAATCATTCTCACTCCTGATTCCATAAGGAACGAAACAATCATGTCAATCTTTTTTGCTTTTAGCATACTCATTTTTAACTGGTAATATAAAAAACGATTTCTATTTTTATCGCCAGTCATGACATCTGTGTATTCTATTCGTGGTTCACCAATCTCTACTTTTTCCGCAAAATCAGATTGAGCCATTTTTCTTCCCCTCTTCCCGGTCGTACATCCGAAGTTATCCATTGCTCTTGTATATGCAAATTATCTATTTCAGACAAAAAATCTTTCACAGTTTCCTCTGTCATATCTGTAAAAAATCTTTCGTTTCGTTCACCTGCAAATATTCCATATTTAAAAGATGTATAAATAATTCCATTCTCTTTTAACGCAACTGCCATTTTTCGCATTACCTTCATCAATTCGACAGTAGATAAATGCAATATAGAAGAACATGCCCAAATGCCATCATATTTTTCTGCTTCTGACAATTCCTCAAAATACATATTTTTCACTTCAATACCTGCGTATTCACTAGCCAGCTTACACAACTCTTTTGATCCATCAATCGCATCTACATGATACCCCTTCTCCAAAAAATACTTTGTATCACGTCCGGAACCACAGCCAAAATCAAGTATATACGAGCTTTTTCTCAACCTTGCCAAAAAACGTTCCTGCATTATGCTAAATTCAATATTTACTGTATTTTTATAAAATTCGTCAGCATGATTATCATAATATTCAAGAGTACTATTGTGTTGCATAATATTCCTTTCCAGCTTAATCATTAGTATTTATGGGCTTTGTATCTTAGCTCCGACTATTTGAACGCTTTTCCGGTTCGTTGCAAGAAAAGTTCGCCACTTTCGCGATTCATCCGGCATATAAATTCGAGATAAGAACTGCGCCCTCTGAGTATTGTTAGGACAACACCAACACCCCACTCTATCATATCCCAATCTATACGCATCATTAAAATCTACATTTTCCGAAAACATATACAACCAAATATCAGCATCTTTCCAAAAGAAAATTGGTGATGCTACAGTTTGCTGTTGTATTTTTACAGATTCCGCATCATCTTCTACTCTATTATACTTACTTCGACTAACCGATTCTGACTTTCTTATTCCATAAAAAGTTAAAATCTGTTGATTTCTATATAAACTGTTAATCACCCTTGTAATCGGTCCAGTCTTGAACATCGAGCAGCACCATCTCATCATCCGGGCTGGAGGTCCTATATCTTCACAAACATCATAAAAGACTTGCTCATCATTCCTTGCCGTCAGAAAAATTGCCTGCGGATGATTTTGTCTATATCTCTCTGCATATTTAACCGTACTGGGAAATTCTAAAGTAGTATTTCCAAATATATGTACTAGGCTTGGATTACTCATCGCTTTAACCACGATATCCGCAGTAACTGTAGAATCTTTACCGCCGGAAAATGATATTACTATTTTTTCTTCATCAAATTTAGATGCCACCTTACGAACAAATTCATAAGCTTCGTTTTTCAAATAGTTCAGCCGTTCCTTATTTGCCTCAACAAAATTTGACATATGCATTTCAAAATATTTATAGCTATTATCATTTTTGTACTGGTTAAGTTTATTAATCAATTTATCTGTATCAGCAAGCTGGAATGTTTTACTTGATACCGAGACACTCTTTCCGTCCACATAATATCTGCTGTTTGCAGCCCATACCGATTTTGTAATAAATTCGTTTGGTTCTTTATCAAGCAAAAGTTCTAATAGCAGTCTTTCTTCCGGAAACACTGGTCTAAGATCCGCCGATAAATGTTTTATATTTTCTCCACATAATGGACATATACCTTTATCTGCCTGATTAACATTCTGAATTATTGGCGTTTGACAGTGTACACACCAATGAATTTCTACCGGAATATCTTCCACAGTAGTTTCACTGCAAACGGGACATATCGTATCATTGGTTTCAATGTTGCAATTTCTGCACCACATAGTACACCGTCCTCATCTTTCTTCTGTATCATTATTCATAGCTGATAATATCATTCACACTGCATTCGAGATATGCACACACCTTCTCTAAAACTTTATTAGAAACCGGCTCACCCTTTCCCATTTTGGCTACAGTTGCAGAACTCAATCCTGCGTGTTCAACCAAATCCTGCTTTTGCAATCCTTTTTCTAACAATATTTTCCATAATCCTATATATGATACCGTCATTTATACATACCTCACTTTTATTTGTGAAACATTATAAAATTCCATTTTCAATTATAACACTTAAAGGACAAATAATCTATAAAATCTTCATTTTTTCAAAGATTTTTTTCAATTGTATAAAGGTTCATTATCCATATTCCCAAACATCGCTTCATAAAATAATTTAGATGCTACAGCCAAAGCCGTAGTACCCAAATCATTAACTCTATCGGCTACTCCTATCTCGCTCGCCTTTCTTTTCATTCATACCCTCCGCATAAATTCGGTCAAACACTTCGTACCGCCTCTGCCGATCCATATCAACTCCCAACTTGTCAATCACCTTGTTAAACAATTTAATTCCGGTAAAATACTCCATATCCCTGAAGCTAAACGCCTCAGACAACACATCTGCCGAATACGCTGTAAGTCTATATGCATCAATCTCCATCAGTCCCATTATTCCGATTGTCTTTTTCACTTGATCTTGAAGAAATTCTTCTGCCTTCTGCTCCTCATAATAATCTGTCAAAAGCTTAGTCTCCTCGTAGACCGTATGAAAATCCGTCTCTAGTCCTACAGTTTCAAAATAAGTCTTTACCATCTCAAATGCCAAACCAGTTCTTTCAATATCAAACGGATAACAACGGACTTTTTCAGCTACACTCATGCTCATATAATCAGCCTTATTGGACGGCAATCTTATACCCTCACATTTTGGAGTATCTCTCTTTTGCAAATCCGGTTCAACACACTCACCCGTATCTATTAATTCTTCCGCCCCAGCATCTATCAAACTGTCATCAGAAACAACCGTTTCGTCTATATCCATCCGGAGTGCATTGGCATCAAAGAACTCATCAACAGCCGTTTCTAAAATCGTTTCTTCAGCTACCGCTTCATCATTCATCCGTTGTGGATTCCTTGGCACTTCATCCCTTGCAACTTCTGTTAAATCTTCCATATCCCCAACAGATATCCGGTATTCTAATTCCGCATCCGCCATACTGCCATCTCTCTCAAGACACCTCTCTACCGCTTGCAATTTCTTATGATTTTCCTTCTTCTGAATCTTTATCCGTTCCAACTTATCCTTATAATCATCTTCCGAAGTTTCAAAGATAGCCATATCTATTGCGTTACTGTTATAGGTACTTTAGTCGATTTGACCTACGAATTTGTAATAGATAGTCAATTTCTGTTCTTTCACTCCATTGACCATTACTGGATTGTGTACTTCTATTTTTTCAATCAGCGTATTCAGAACCGACGCTGTTAGCTTTTTCATGCCTACGCACTGTGCAAGGCTCTCTGTAAACTGTTCCGCATTGGCAGTTGCGGCAGATTTGGCTTGATACTGTTTTTCCAGTTCTGTCAGTTTTTCCTCATTTGTTTCCTGCTCCTGCTCATAATGGGCTGACATCATAGTAAACTTCTTTTCTGACAGCTTCCCGCTTGAATAGTCCTCATACAGCCTGATATACATCTGGTCAAGTTCGGCATTCCGCTTTTTGAGTTTTTCAATCTCTGTCTTTGTCTTTTCCGATCTCGCCATGCTGCTCTCATTCATGCCCCGAAGTACATTGTTTATGAATTTTTCCTTGTTCCTCATAGCTTTTTCTGCGTGCCTGTCAATATCCGCTTTTATGGCATTTTCAATATCGCCTGCGCTGATACGGTGTGCGGTACAGAAGTTCGCTCCCTTTTTGCGGTAAGTGGTGCATTGGTAATAAGTCTTGTCCAATAAATCCCTGTCAGGATTGCGGTTATCCGTATGTATCAGTAGCGTCTGCCCACAGTCAGGACATTTCAAAAGTCCTCTGAAAATATTCTCATAGCCCGAAGTACATGGTTTGACTTTCGTATGCCTGTCAATGATGTCATTCGCTGTCTGCCATACCTCTTTGGTTACAACCGCCTCATGCACATCTTCCAAAATTTCTCTGTCAGCCCGGCGGATATATCCCCTGCCTTTGCACTTGAATGTCGGCTTTGAAGTTCCATGCACATACATACCGCCTTTGTAAACGGGATTGCGGATAATTCTTGTAATAACCTCCTGTTTCCAGTCATACCAGTAATCCTCGCTGCCCGGATTATGCTGTGAGAAAAACTCCTGCTTGTAATAACTCGGCTTTGGGATTTTCCTCTCATAAAGCACCTTGCCGATGCGGTTCGTTCCATAGCCTTCCAGTGCAAGGCTGTAAATCAATCTGACAGTCGGTGCAGTCACTTCATCAACAATCAAGTGGTTTCTATCCTGCGGGTCTTTCTGATAGCCAAACGGTGCAGTCGTTCCCATAAATTTCCCTTCCAACGCCCGTATATGTTTTCCACTCTTGACCTTTTTTGAAATATCCCTTGAATAAAATTCATTCAGGATATTCTTGAAAGGCGTAATGTCAAGCCCTCCGCTTTTCTCGGAATCCACACCGTCATTGACCGCTATGTAGCGTACATGGTGCTGTGGGAAAAACACTTCAATATATGCGCCGCTTTCAAGATAATTTCTGCCAAGACGGGAAAGGTCTTTTGTAATAACCGTATCAATCTTTCCGTCCTCAATATCGGCAATCATTTTCTGAAAACTTGGTCTTTGAAAGTTCGTACCGGAATAACCGTCATCCACATAGAAAGAATATGCTATTTTCCCCATTTCCTTCGCAAATTTTTCAAGGATAGCCTTCTGGCTCTGGATACTCATGCTGTCGCCAACATTCCCATCGTCCTGTGACAGTCTGCAATATAAAGCTGTGATTTTTGTTCCGTTCCCTTTCATCTTCCTACCTCCATAAAAGGGCGGAACACACTAACCACATTATAGCATGACCGTCCATAAAATTAAACCGTTTTTCCAACGATTTCTTCAAGATTTTCCCTGACCGTTTCCTCATTGATTCTGCGGAAAGCATCTTCCATGCTCTGACCGCCTAAGTAGATATGCTCCACGACAATCCGTGTCGGCGTATTTCTGTTTTCGTTTCTGTTTTTGTTCTTGATTTTTTGTTTACTTCCCATTCAGTTCCTCCCTTCAAACGCAAAAAGGACAGCTACAAACTGTTACGTTCATAACTGCCCTTACGCTGTTTTTTACAATCCAAAAAAATTACAAATCCTTTCTTTTTCGCTCTTACTTTGTAATCAAATAATCCCACATACAAGTGGCAGGTCATTACGCTGCCCACATCGGAATCGCACCGTCATTTTATGACTGAAACCTTTGTCAGATTTCAGAAGTATCATTATCACGGATATGCTTCATCGCCCCGCACAACTGCTGTGCATTTTGTCAGGTTCTTATCGCTCCATGCCTTTACTTTTTCGTTCAAAAGCAGGCACATCATGGCGCACTTACATAGTGGCTACACATATCCTCACGTCCTGTATGCTTTTCGATATTCAGTTGTCAATTTTCTCTGGTCTGCCCCTGTCGGAATCAGTAAAAAATCTGTTCCATCTGTATGATGTGTTCCAAAAAAACGCTTACAATTCTAACTTGTATGCTCCATATTTTTTGAGGACACGTTTGAGGATTTCTTTATCTTCCCCCTCTGCCGCATCATACATTTTTTTGAGCCTTTCCTGTTCGTGAGGAGTGAGCGTGTTGTTATATGGCTTGTATCCCTCCATGATGAAAATCCCGCCGCCTGCCCCCGGCTTTGTATAGATAGGATAACCATAGGAGAGAAGTGAAATATCATGCTGTATGGTACGGGTACAGACACCAAATTCCTGTGCCAGTTCCCTTGCCGTAACATGACCGCTGACCACAAGAATACTGACAATCTCCATTCTGCGGTATGCGGCGTTCATGCTACTCCCCTCCTTTCAAACAGCCCCAATATTATAGTAACTGGTAAATATGCAAAAAACCTTCCTATTTACCAAAATTTTTTCAGATTTTTTTGTCAGTGTGGGCGGTAACGCCTATATTGGTTTTGGGCAGCCTGCCTGTGCAGGCTAAAACCCGCTTGTATTCCAATACTGGAATAGCAAGCACTGCCTGTGTCATGACACAGGGCGAAATAGCAAGCACTGCCTATGGACGTCCACAGGCAAAATTTTCACAGATTTTTCTTTGCAGAACATCTGTAAAAATTGGCTTGCATTAAGGGGAAAACTCCCCCTACCCCCCTGAATGTTTTATCAAATTTATCTCCTCAAATCATTTAACAAATTTAATAAAAAATGCACCACATTGAACGTAAAAATTCCATTGCGATGCACATATTTATATATGCTAAACCTGTCTGCTTTTTTCAACCATTCACATATCGTTTTTCCATGTTTGACTAACTCCAACAATTATTACCCAAAAGCAAAGCAACTACATCTTGAAAAAATTTTTCCATCCAATGATATTTACAGTAACGTGTCTGATAAACACTCTCTTAAAATATCAAGCCCTGTATCAATTTCCTCTTTTGAAATATTCAATGGCGGCATAATCCGAAGTTTTTCTTTTGCAGTCAAAATCAAAAGTCCCTTTTCCACACACTTCTCCGCAACTTTTCCTGCCTTAATATCCTTTTCTAAAGCCAAACCAAACATCAATCCCATACCTGATACATTGGTAATATGGGGCAAAGATAATAATTTTTCACGCATATAATTGGATTTGGAACTGACATCAGCAAGAAACTCTACATTGGCAATCTGATTTACCACTTCAACTGCTCCAGCACAAACAACGGGATTCCCTCCAAAAGTTGAGCCATGATCCCCTTTCTGAAAAACATTTTCAGTCAGCTTATCCATAAGGACTGCTCCGATTGGAAGTCCTGCACCAAGTCCCTTTGCCAAAGTAACCACATTCGGATATATCCCATACTGTTCGCTGCATAAAAATGTACCTGTCCTGCCTACCCCTGTCTGCACTTCATCCACAATAAGCAGAATACCTTTTTCTCTGCATACTTGCTCAACCATCTTCACATATTCCTTTTCCAGCACATTCACGCCACTCTCACCCTGCACCAGTTCAAGCATAACCGCACACACAGTATGATCCACAGCTTCATGGAATGCCGAAATATCATTTGCCGGAACATAACAGAATCCTTCTGTAAAAGGGAAAAATTTCTGGTGGAATATATCCTGTCCCGTAGCAGAAAGCGTTGTTATCGTCCTACCATGAAAAGAATTTTCCAGTGTAATAATACGATTACAATGCTCTCCCTTGACCTCTATGCCATACTTCCTTGCAATTTTTATTGCCCCTTCATTTGCTTCAGCACCGGAATTTCCAAAGAAAACTTTTGAATATCCAGTCACTTCACATAAGCGTTCCGCTAACAGGCTGTCCGGCAGAGTATAAAACAAATTAGATGTATGCTGTAATTGCTTTACCTGAGAAACAACAGCCTGAACCCATTTATCATTGCAAAATCCCAAAGAATTTGTTCCAATCCCACTGCCAAAGTCTATATACTTTTTTCCCTCATAATCTTCTGCCTGCGCTCCATGCCCATTCTTTATCGCTGCCGGAAAACGACGATAGGTATGTGCAATATACTCCCGGTCTTTTTCAAAAACATCACTATTTTGCATAATAATCACCACTATTTTCAAATTCACGCATAAAGTCAACCAGATTCTGTACACCCTCTATCGGCATGGCATTATATAAACTTGCCCTCATTCCGCCAATCGCACGATGCCCCTTTATACTAATAATTCCATGTTTTTCAGCCTGCTTTATAAATTCCGCATCAATCACATCCGACTTTGTGCGAAAAGTCACATTCATAAGCGACCTGCTGTCTGCTTTTGCCAAACCATAAAACAATGAGCTGGAATCTAGGTAATCATATAAAAGCGCTGCCTTTCTTTCATTGATTTCCTTCATCTTCCCTAAGCCGCCTAATGACTGAATCCATTTAACTACCTTGCCCACTATATAAATGTTATAGGTGGGCGGAGTATTATACAGTGACTTTTTATCCGCATGGATTTTGTATTGCAGCATAGTCGGAGTATTCGGTAAAACTGTTTCCGAAATCAGGTCTTTGCGCATGATTGCGATAACCAGTCCTGCAGGTGCCAGATTCTTTTGTACACCGCCAAAAAGCATACCATAATCTGAAACTTTCATCGGCTCCGATAAGAAACTGGAAGATATATCGTTCACAAGCACCTTCCCGTGGCTATTCGGACAGCAGTGAAATTTGGTTCCATAGATTGTATTATTTTCACACATGTATACATAGTCCGAATCCCGAGAAATTTCCAAATCACTGCAATCCGGGATATATGAAAAATTGTCCCCTTCTGAAGATGCTGCAATGTTAATCTTTCCGTATCGTTTTGCTTCCTCATATGCTTTCTTTGCCCAATATCCGGTCAGAATGTAATCTGCTTTACCATTCCTCATAAAATTCATTGGTATCATGGAAAATTGCAGGGAAGTCCCGCCTTGCAGAAACAAAACCGCATAATTATCGGGAATATTCATAAGTGTGCGTAAATCCTGCTCTGTTTCATCAATAATGGACTGGAATAAGGACGAACGGTGGCTCATTTCCATAACAGACATACCGCTGCCCTTATAATCCAACATTTCATCTGCTGCTTCCTGTAATACAGATTCCGGCAAAACAGCCGGACCTGCCGAAAAATTATATACCTTTCTCATAAAAACCTCCTAAACTTCTATTCTGCCAACAACGACAATTTTACTGATGCCGGAACTGTTTCCTCACAATTTCTATAATACGTTCCATATCCTCTTTTGTATTTTTAATATCGCTTGGCAGACAAAGCCCTCTGTTAAAAATATCTTCACTTACGCTCAGTCCATCCTCTACCTGAATAAAATCATATTCTATAAATACAGGCTGCAAATGCATTGGTTTCCATATCGGTCTTGTTTCAATGCCTTCCGCTTCTAAGGCATCCATAACCTGCGTTGGTGTTACGCTGCTGTCTGCCGAAATCGTCATGCAGGAAAGCCAGTTATTATCAATCCCATCCTTATTTAATGGATTCATTTCTATTTCTTCTATATCCGAAAAGGCTTCCTGATACGTTTTGTAAATTTCGTGCTTTTTCTGTATATGCTCCTCAATATGCAGCATCTGCCCGCATCCGATTCCAGCAACAACATTTGACATCCTGTAATTGTAGCCAATCGTAGAATGCTGGTAATGTCTTGCAGGATCTCGCGCCTGTCTTGATAAGAACCGGGCTTTATCCACATCTTTTTCCTGCCGTGCAACCAGTATGCCTCCACCCGAAGTTGTAATAATCTTGTTCCCATTAAATGAGTAAATTCCATAATCTCCGAAAGTACCTGTCATTTTTCCTTTATATGTCGTGCCTAATGATTCAGCAGCATCTTCAATCAACGGAACATTATGTTCTTTACAGAGTGCGCATATTTCCTCCATATTCGCTGATGTGCCGTACAAATGCACCGCCATAACAGCCTTCGGGTGCGGATACTTTTCAAACGCTTTCTTTAATGCCGCTGCATCCATATTCCATGTATCACGCTCCGAATCAATAAAAACGGGAATCGCCTTCTCATACCGAATCGGATTGACACTTGCCGCAAAGGTCAGGGAAGGAACAAACACAATATCATTTTCCTTTACATCTGCTAAAATAACGGAAAGATGCAATGCCGCAGTCCCGGACGAAAGTGCAGCGGAAGAGAATACCCCCACATAATCTGCCACTTTATCTTCAAATTCATCCACATTCGGTCCTAATGGTGAAACCCAGTTTGTATCAAACGCTTTTTGAATATACTGCTGTTCCTCCGTATGCATGGTAGGAGTCGCTAAAAGAATTTTTTTCATCTCTCTACTTTTCCTTTCAAAAACAAATTTCAGTATCTTAAATTCACAGTTCAGAAAATGCCTGTTCCAAGTCTGCAATAATATCCTCCACATTTTCCAATCCAACAGAAAGACGAACCAGTCCCTGCTCAATCCCTGCTGCAACCAACTGTTCATCGGTCAACTGCCTATGTGTTTCACTTGCAGGGTGTAATACACAGGTTCGTATATCTGAAACATGAACTTCATTTGATGCAAGCTGCAACTTATTCATAAATTTTACCGCTGCTTCTTTGCCCCCTTTGATGACAAAAGACGTAACGCCGCTGCACCCATTCAGATACTTTTGAGCCAATCCATAATTTTCATCACTTTGTAATCCCGGATAATTTACCTTTTCCACTTTGTCTGACTGCTCTAAATATTTCGCTACTGTCATAGCATTTTCACAATACTGCTTCATTCTCACTGCCAATGTTTCCAGTCCAAGATTCAGCAAAAATGCAGAATGTGCGGCAGGGTAAACACCAAAATCACGCATGAGCTGCATCCTTGCCTTTACAATATATGCCTTTTTCCCATATGTTTTTGTGTAGGAAATCCCATGATAGGATTCATCCGGCTCTGTCAAATCCGGGAACTCGCCATTTGTCCAGTCAAAATTTCCACTGTCTACAATCGCCCCTCCTACCTGTACCGCATGACCATCCATATATTTTGATGTGGAGTGAACGATTATATCTGCCCCAAACTCAAAGGGTTTGCACAAGATAGGCGTTGCAAACGTATTATCTACAATCAGAGGAACACCATGTTGGTGTGCAATAGCCGCAAACCGTTCTATATCCAAAACTGTCAATGCTGGATTTGCAATCGTTTCCCCAAATACCGCCTTTGTGTTTGATTGAAATGCAGCCCCTATTTCTTCATCCGTTGCATTTTTATCAATATAAATGCACTCAATTCCTAACCGTCTGAGTGTATGCGAAAACAGATTGACAGAACCACCATAAATTTCTGTCGTACTGATAAAACTGTCTCCCGCATTACAGATATTGAGCAGTGATAATAACACTGCCGCCTGACCTGACGTGGTACACATCGCACCAATCCCGCCCTCAAGCTCTGCAATCTTATCCTCAACCGCCATTACTGTCGGGTTTCCAAATCTGGAATAAATCAGTGACTTCATCGGATCATCAAACACTGCTGCAACTTCTTCCGTAGAATCATAAACATATGTGGTACTTTGCACAATCGGCATAACCCGTGGCTCTGTGTTTTTAGGCTGATAACCTGCGTGCAGACATTTCGTTTCATCTTTCATACAAATTTCTCCTTGATATTTATTTCAATATGCTATATACACACTCTAATAAAGTCAGGGCAAGAATTATGTTTATCACCCTGTAATGCTTCTGATATGCTTTTTGTATCAGAACACCCAATCCAACCCATGTGAGCGTCGCAACTGTTCCGATTGTTGCAATCATAAGTTCAAACATCAGCAAAACCCATAAGGAAGTGCTGTAATCTGTAACATATCCTGTTAATGCAGTAATTCCAAACAAATATATCTTTACATTGATAAACTGCAACAAAAAACCTTTTATAAATGATGCAGATTTTTCGACAGTGCCTGTAGTTGGCTTGCTTAACGCAATATGAACCGCCAGCCATAAAATATAAGCGGCTCCTACATATTTCATAATACCAAGTACATTCGGCAAAAAGGCACTCACCCCAAACACAAAAACTGCACATATAATCTGTACCACATAGTAGCCTACAAAAATTCCCCTAAAAAGTGGTTTTCCTTTTTTATATCCATAGTTCGTTACAGTATTTAACGCCAGAATATTTCCCGGTCCCGGCGTAAAAGCATTGATGACAGAATAGATAAAAAAATTACCTAATACATAACCCGGCATATTTTGCCTCCTTTCCGTTTCTATATCTTAGCACGGAACGTCATGTAATAGGTAATACCTGTTTTATATGCTGTTACATAGGTTGAGCCTATGTTTCATTTATGTATGATACTGCTTCAACGCCTCAATATAAATCTCCCCTAGCTCGGACAACTCTTTATCCTTGTTCAGTATATATCCAATATGCATCACTTCTTTTTCCTCCAGAGGAATAGAAACAACGGAATCTCCCTGAAGGTATTTGGGAAAGATTCCACTTGAAATTGTATACCCGTCCAAGCCAATCATCAGATTCACAATAGCAGCACGGTCACTGACTTTAATGCTCCTTTCCGCAGGCTCGTTGCTGAAAAGCTCCTCTGAAAAGTTGGAAGATTCATAGGTTCCCTGCACAAAGCTAAGCCGGGGATATGGTCTTAAATCCTCCAGTTTAACCGATGTGCGTTTTGCCAGCGGGTGATTTATACCAATAAAAATGTGAGGCGTTGCCGTAAATAATTCATAAAAATTCAGATTATACTCCTCAAACAGCTTTCTCAGCACATTTTCGTTGCTATTGCAAAGATACAGGATTCCCAAATCACTGAACCTGTTCCGCACATCTTCCACAATCTGGTGTGTCTGTGTTTCATTCAGGATAAATTCAAACCGTTCCTGTCCAAAATGCTGAACCAGTTCCACAAACGCATTTGCCGTAAAGGTATAATGCTGCGTAGAAACGCAAAATCTCTGTTTTGCAGGCTTTTTGTCAATATATTTTGATTCTAAAAGCTCCATCTGTTGAACGACCTGCCTTGCATACCCTAAAAACTCCATGCCTTCCTTGGTCAGCGCCACTCCTGCCCGACAGCGGCTGAAAATGGTGATTCCAGCTTCCTTTTCTACTTCTTTGATAGCTCCAGAAAGACTTGGCTGGGAAATATATAGTTCTTTTGCCGCTTCCGTAATAGAACCGCTCTCTGCAACGACTATCATATATTTTAATTGTTGTAGTGTCATATTTCCTCCTATTTAAGCAATCTGATAATATGCTGATTGTAAAACGGTTTATATCAGACTATATCATATCCAGCCAAAGCCAGTATTTTTAAGGCTCTGTCAAAATTTTCCTCTTTCACAAGAATATAATCTGTATTGAAAGTTGATACTGCAAAAATGCCAATTTTATTATCCGCAAGAATACCAGTCAGTCGGGAAAGAATACCAATCATTGAAAAGTCCAATTTCCCCTGTATTCTGAATCCTTTCCAACCGTCATCCCGTTCCAATGTATTTGCAGGTGTATCTCCAGTAATACATACTAAAGAATATTCCTCATCTGTCTTTCCAACAAAATAGAACTCTTTATTCAAATCAATGTCAAGTTCTGATGCAACTTTACAGACAGTTATAGCATAGTCCAATTTTTTAAGCTCCATAATTACCTCCAAACTGACCGTTAAAAACTTCAAATTTATTATCTTAAAAGGCTTTTTTCATCCAAATATGAGGGCATCCTTCATCATCACCAATATCGCCAAATTCCGCAAATCCTAATTTTTGATAAAAAGCGGTCAGCCTGCATTGGGCGTGTAAAACTATACTTTTCCCACCATTTTTTTGAATATATTTTTCTGCTTCTCTGACAATAACAGAACCTATAGTTCTGCCACGATATTCCTTGATAACGGCAAGTCTGCCTAATATATGTGTATTCATCACTGTATCCCAAAATATGCGGCATGTTGCCACAGGTGTCTTATCCTCGGCAAACATCACAATATGCGTAGCTGTTTCATCTATATCATCAAATTCATTATAAAATCCCTGCTCGTTTACAAATACTTTCTGTCTGACTTCTTTTGCCTGGTTGGGAATACCCTCATATATGACTGTTTCCATAATAAACTTGTCCTCCAAAATATCGGTTTTTCGCCGTCAATAATATTCAGATTATAGCATACACTTGACGGAATCACAATAATATCTCTCGCTCTTTCTTTTTCTCATATCTTTCAACAGCTAATGATATAAATAAACTATGCTTTAACATAGCTTTTTCCTATATTTCATAATATACCTCTACTGGCTATGCAATTTTTACTATATTCCGAAAAACAGAACTCTTGAAGTCTAATTTTTTAACCTCTTGAATTCCGAAAATCAGAACTCTTGAAGTCTAATTTTTGAACTTCTGCAATTCCGAAAACCGGAATGTAACAATACTGATTATAATTAAACTGATTATAGTCATACTGAATCAATCATATCAATCCTATCCTAAATCCTTCCCTTTGCATTGTGGACAATGTGCATAACAGACTATGGAGTCATGGATAACGCTGTTCACAGCACATAGAAAAGCTAAAGTACAGCTTTCCCACATCCTGCAAACAGCGTTACCCACAACTCCATAAACAGCCAGTTATACACACAGCCCACAACGCCAACTACGGCGGAATTCCCCTCATTCCTATCTGTCATTACAAAAGAAAATTATTTTCTGTCCTGCTATGCCCTTCCTTTACGCCTATGAACCACTTACGAAATTCTTAACATAGATGATGTTCGGCTTGCCCAATCCCTGCCGTACACTCTCAATCAATCCTATTCCTTTGTCGCTGTCTAGCTCCCTCATTAGCTTTACTGCCTTATCATTGGCACAATGAAACTTATCCTTTACCTCATCAATCGTAAAATATATGTATGCCCGCCCATGTCCGTCAATCCATCCATTTTTCTGTGACAGTTCCATACGGTCAATCATCATTCCATAGAGCAGCTTTGCACCGATTGACAGCGCATCAAACTGTCTTTCCGTAAATAACTGCTTTGGTATGCGGTAAAAAGCATACTGGCTGCTCTGTTTCCCATAAAAATATTCAAACTTCATTACTTGGCTCTCCTTTCCGTCATTAAGTGGCTTTTTGTCTGCTTTCATTGTTTGGCATGGAATTATCCCTCTTTTCCTTTTTGTTTTATTTTTACACGATAATTAACGTCAGTTTTTGAATCAAAACACCCTATCTGCAAGAGCCTTTACCCATGTCACGCAAACAAGGAATCATGCCCATAGGACTATCCGCTATGAATATCCCTAAAACGCAATTTCTTATATCTGCATTTTCACATCAATTATCATTAGAATTTAACTTTGCCATTCTCTGCCTTGCCTGTTCCCTCTGTTCATCACTCACCGTTCTCGGTTTGCGGTAAGTAATGTAAGCTTTTGGCATGGAATAGGTCTTATCAATGTCCGTCTGTTTCAACAACTTATAACTGTCAGGATAATCCATCACAAGCCGATCCAGCTTACGCATCACTGACTTATCCCTTGTGTAGACAGTAGCAGTCTGTTCTCCGGCATTGTAATTGACTACGGTTTCCATTTCATACTTTGTTAAATTTGTCATAATCTGATACCCTCCTGTTTCTGCATCAAAAAAGGACTGCATCTCGCAATCCCTTTTCCAGTGTGTTCCTGCCCTGTATTTTGTTTGATGTACCTATAACTGGCACGCTATATCGCTGACAATCTGTGGTAAATTACTTTTTATACCAGAAATAAGGCTGCTGACAATTCCGACACCGGCTTGGATCAGCTGCGGTGCCAATGAAAACATTTTGGTAACAACCTTTGCAAATACGGAACCGATTGCTCCAACCAGACCATCTATGCCGCCTTCTTCTGTTGCCTTTGTCAGATCCCCAATCCAGCCGGAAGCTTCCTTCACCAGATCCTTTAGGTTACTGCTTCCCAGCGCCTCATATATGGCAATGCCGGCGCCTTCCATTGCAGACTTGAATTCTGTTATCCGCCCCTGCAGATTATTGTTCATGGTGTCAGCCATGTTCTGCATAGCGCCATCTGAATCAGCAATGTATCCGCTTAATTCGTCAAATCGATCTCCGCAGTTATCAAGAAGAGCGTTTACCGATTTCAAATCCGCTTTGTTGAAAATAGTTGACAGAGCATTTTGTTTCTCTGCATCTGTCATGTTCTCCATAGACGCATTCAGATCGCCCAGCACTTCATTCATTGGGCGCATTTTCCCTTGTGCGTCATAGACACTTACACCGAGAGATTTCAGCTTTTTGGCAGCAACATCCGTGGGAGATTGTAAAGAGAGCATGATGTTGCGAAGCTTTGTTCCGCCCTCTGCCCCTTTTACTCCATTGTCAGCAATTATACCGAGCAAAGCGTTTAACTCTGTTGTGCCACCGGCCAACGTCTTCGCTGTACCGCCAACTGTAAGGATCGCTTCTCCCAGTTGGGCCACACTCGTATTACTTTTTTGAGCGGTTTTTGCAAGCTGATCCCCGAATTGTGTAAGATTTTCTTCTGTTGCGGCAATTCCCAGGGCTGACATACTGTCTGTCACCATATCGGATGCCGCTGCCAGATCCATTCCTCCGGCTGCTGCCAGATTTAAAATTGTGGGAAGGGCTGCACATGCTTTGTCTGCATCATATCCGGCCAGTGCCAGGTAATTAAGTGCCTCTCCTGCTTCTGAAGCAGAAAACTTTGTAGAGGCTCCCATCTCCTTTGCCACATTTGCCAGCTTTGCATATGCCTCATTGCTGTAATTCGCTTCATCCGCCGTCATTCCCATTGTGGCAGCAACCTGGCTCATGCTGGCTTCAAACTGAGCACCAACATTAACGCTTGCCGCACCAATGCCGCCAATTACGGTAGCTGCTGCCCCCACAGAAACAGCCAGCCCCTTTGCAATTTTCCCGGTAGCCCCGGCCACTGCCTTGCCGGCTTTTGCACTTAACCCGGCAAGTTTAGCGCCAAGCTCTTTTATGGTATTAAATGCCTGTTGCGCCTTTAGTCTTACTTCTGGTGTAAATATTTTACCGCCCAAAGCTCCTAATTTGGCCTTTACAGCGTTCGCCGCCTTAGAAGCTATATCTTTTACCTTAATGACCGGATAAGCCACTGTACCGGCTATTTTCGCCAGCCCTGACCGCACGGAGGACATTACTGACTTTGCCTTATCTACTGCTGAAATAATCGGCGCAAACTTTTCTCTGGCAAAAGCCTTCGCCTTATTTTTGATACTGTTTATTTTTTCTGTTGCCTGATCTTTCAGCTTTACGACTGGACTTATTATCCTCTGTCCGATAGACTTTAGCTTTTCATCAATATCATAGACCTGTTTTAATGCGTCAGTCTTGAAATCCAGATATGCTCTTACAGCCACATTTGTACTGTTCAGATTTTCCAAAGCCCTTTCCAGGGTGGAAAGCTCTGCTCTGGCAACTTCCAGTTCATTGAAATCTATCCGAATCTGCTGCCACTCTGCAAATTGCTGTTTTGCCGCCTCTATATCTGCCAGCTTTTTTTCCAAACTTTCTATGGACTGCTCTACTCCCAGCTTGACACTGCCTTTTGTTTTCTCTGTAAATTCTGACTGTCTCTGTTTCAGAACCTCCAGCTTATTATTGTATTCCTCTACCTTTCCACTGTTTTTTTCCAGGAAATTCCCCAGTTCTGTCAGCTTTGCATTTATGGTTTCATTTTCTAATCCATCCAGATCTATTTTCGTCTGTAAGGAAAGTTCTTTTTGGGAAACCGTATTTCTCAGGGAGGCGATTGAAGCCTGGGCAGCGGAAACCATTTCAGATATATTGCTGTTTGCGGAAATATTGATATTCTGTGTTGCCGCAATTTTAGAGATGGCATCTTTGGACTCATTCACTCTTTGTGTCATTGCTGACACGCTCTTACTGGCTTTATCCATCTGCGCCGACAGCTTATCTCTCAATGTAAGAACCGCGCTTAATTCCATCATCTCACCTCCCCGCTTTTAGTTTTTCTTGCCGGCTTTCCCTCCCGGCTTCTCTTTCCTCTCCTTCATGGTAAGTTCCAGCGAGGCATAAATAAAATCCCGCACCCGGCGTGGCTTTGCATATATTTCATCCGGGAACAGAGAATAATGACTTTCCTGAAGCAATCGGTGTATTATTCCTGCTTCTCCGCCTCGCATAATGAGTTTTTTGCTTCTTCCAGCCCATCGTCAAATCCTGATATATCCATAATGGCCTCGGTGAGCTGTGATATTTCCCCGATATAAAGCCGTTTCCGGATTACTTTAGCAGGATCGGAAGTATTATATTTTGCCAGAAGCTTCGGTTCATTCCAGTCCGGTTTCACACACGCTGTAACAATCAGAAGATTTGATAACATTTCCTGATTCGTTTTTTCCTCGATCTGGTGCGTTCTTTTGTTCTTTACCGGATACTTGCACCGATTTTCCAGTTTGCTGTATTCCTCAGAGGAAATAGCTTTGACCGTAAAGTAGGCGCCAAAGCGTTTCATATAAACCTGTTTTGTTGCCTCATCCGGGGTTCCCAGCAGTTTTTCCAACAGTTCATCATCCGACATTGTCGGCGGCGCAACATAAGCGTCTCCCGGCATATTTTCCAGTTTTTCATAGGGTATCATTTTATCTTCCATCTCAAAATCTCCTTTCAAAGCAAATGCGGCCTATTGGCCGCAAATCTTATTTTTCAGTAATCGGATCCAACCACTCCACTCCGGTAAAGGAAAACGGCCATTCTTCTTCAACAATGGCTCCCACTTCCCACCCTACAATGGGAATCTTCGTAAACTTCACATGCTTAAAGCGCACCCTTTCACAGCCAAATGCCTCCGGATCATCCAGTTTAGAAATCAGTTCTGTCACATACTCCGACTTCCGGTCATCTGTAATCCTGGCAACATTCTGAACCAGCTCCGTTGTGATTTTATAGCCGGAAATGCTGCCCGTACCCTTTACACTTAAAAGCTTCTGCCCGGTCCAGCGCGACCCCGACATTTTTACATCGCCGTATGACGGTTCAATATCGGCGGTCATTTTATAGATATTGGTCATCCATTTTCCTTCACTGTGACATTCGCCAAAGGAACCGTTAATTGTTCTGGTATCATCTAACATACCGATCCTCCTTTACAGATAAATTTTATTAAAGATCTGCTCAATCTTATCAACAGTGAGAGCCTGCGTTTCCATATAGACCACATCGCCGTCACTCAAAAGGGCTTCACTTAACCCCACCAGAATATCCGGGCTGATTACATGCTCATTCGCCAGAGTTTCCAGATATTGCGAAACACCACTGAACAATGCCGCCCGGCCATCTGCATCATTATCAAGTTCACCGAGTACATTATTCATGGCATACCGCCCAATATCATAGTCAATTGCCGCCATGGTGGAGATTGCCTTGATTTTTCGGAGCTTTTGACCAGCCTCCTTGCTAAAGCTGGTAAAGGTGTTTATGCCCCTTTCAACTTTGACTTTCACCTCAAAGCTCTCCGGATCTGTATCCTTAAACAAAACAAAGGAACCTGCCCTGGTGGCCTCGCAAATCTGCGTGTCTGTCAGTTCCACCGTCACATCCACTATATCTTCCAGTTGTTTGTAGGTGATGAAAGCATTCAAAGGCGCCGCCACCACCGCCCCGGCAATCTGCGGAGCCATTTCTGCAGATGAATACATATTCCCCGCGGCATCAATCCCGCCCACAATACAGTTGATA
Source organism: Lachnospiraceae bacterium (assembly GCA_949383255.1). Classification (GTDB taxonomy): domain Bacteria; phylum Bacillota; class Clostridia; order Lachnospirales; family Lachnospiraceae; genus COE1. Next base: position 25,900 of record CASJPF010000030.1, read on the forward strand.
ATTCCGTAATTGTCGCAGGACTTTGAGCGAGTATTGCCAATGTCAGGCTCCTTATCATCCGCATGCGTTCCGCCAATAACGAGCTGAATCATTTTCCCGGTATTCCACACCCGATTATGCCAGCTTTTTACCATTGTCAAAATTGCTTCATCCGTCACACCATCTAAGGCCAGCGTATTCATATAAGCTGTTTCAAAAGCGGTCAGCGCCTTTATATAATCCTCTACCCTCACTTCGCTTCCAGAAGCCCCTCCAGCAAAGGAAATAGAAGCCGTAGGAGAAAGAGGGGTTTCTCCCATCTTTGCCGCTGTTACCAGGGACTCTGCATCATTATTGACTGCCTCAACTAAAGCATCCAGATCATCTTTTTCAACGGTGTACTTACTTATCATTGCGCTATCCTCATAAATACAAAGATTCACACAATTCTCATTCTGAATATTTTCGGTGATGGCCGCCCTGAAATGATTCCCGCGCTCCCCTTTATATTTTGCAATCAGCTTGAAGCTGTCTTCCACTGTTGCTACTGCCTGCTCTGCCTCTGCTGTTGCCATCCTGTAAATAACCAGCTTGTAGGGCTTGCGGTCTTTTCCTCCCTTCGCCGCTCTCCGTGCCAGGTAAACCGTTCCTCCATCGCCGAATGTGGAGATAATTTCCGTATCATCCCCACAGATAGTCAGTTGATTACATGGCCCCCAGTCTGCCTTAATAGGAATTCCCACAACACCTTTCTTCGCTGCGTTGATCCGTGACGTGGCCAAAGATACAAACCAATTGTAAAGCCCGGTTCTGTCTTTTGTTTCGCCAGGTTTCCACGTTCCACTGGACATATTACACTACCTCCTTCTTCACAAATTTTTCAATAGCCTGCTTTACCTCGGCCAGAGTATACTTTTCTTTTGTTTTTGCCGGAAGAAGCGCCCCATAGATAACTTCCGGATAGACTCCAAAAAGTTCCTTTGAATGCTGGCATATTTCATCCAGGCTAAACTCTCTTTCATTGTTCATCACTTATCGTATCCCTCCCATCTACTGAAATACTGTTCACTATTTTTCTGATTTTGGACACCTGAGAACGTCTTAAATTCCTTGCTTTCACCCTGGATACCTCAATCATAAATGCCACCATAGAATTCACATCATCTGTATCTGCTGCCACCTGCTCCACCGTGTAATAGCGATCTGTGCCGGGAATCGGTATTTTTTTCACTCCCATAAGATAATCAACAAACGAATCCTTATAGCTTGTAAGGTTTTCGACATCATTCTCCGTAGCAAAAAAATATATTTCATAGTTTTGCATGACTTTATAGGATGAAGCCGTCATTTCCTTTGTCCTCGTTGTTTTATCCGGATTGATAAAAAGAAAGCATGGGCGGCTGAAATTCTGCGGAACATCTGTTTCGTATTGCTGAATATCCCCAAATACTTCCTTTACGATTTCAGAAAAAACGGAATTCTGTGGGGATGGGCTATTTGTTAAATTCCGCTGCAAATCGCTCAAGTTCGTATCTGACAACTTCTGGAGCCTCCTTTTTCATTTCCTCAAATCCAATGTCAAAAAACTTTACTCCTTTATAAACCCGTGGTTTTACCCATATCCCTGTTTTTGCCCCTGGCTGGTAAATAAATTTGCCAGTTCCGTCAATAGTACCGGGAACCCAATGCGGCGTCCGCATGGTATATCCATCATTGATAAATCTTGCATAGGATACACTTGAACCCACGCAAAGAGAAAATTTCCCTGCAGAGCCGCTGTAAATCCAGATATTGCCGTTAATACCTCTGGATAAAGAATTCCACAAAGCCCCTGTGTCAACAGAATTGGTGGAAACTGTCCCTTTGAACTGGAGGTAATTCTTCTGCTTGCCTTTATTAGCGCCTCTGGTAATGGTTCTCGTTTTCTTGACATATCTCGCATGCGGCCGTGTATCACTTTTTAAAGTGTCTTTTGCCGAATTTAAGATAATTTCTCCGAGGGTTTCTAAAATATTCTGCACAATCTGCGGAAATTCTTTTGAAGCTGCTCTCAATAGCTTCTGCTCCAATTTATCAAGATTTTCGATATAAAATCCATCCTCCATCAGACTTCACCCTCCTTTTCCAGAGTAACTACATGAAAGCGATTGGACGGCGCATATGGTTCCTGAACCGTGTATTTTGCTTCCGGATCCAGGGACCATATAATTACATCACCATTTTTCACCTTCACTCGCTTAGGCAAATACAAAATATAATAAGCAATCACTTTAGTTCTTCCGTTGGCCTCTGTATTGGTTGCGGTTTTCCTAACAAACCGGCAACGGGTTCCAGGCGGATACACGGAAACGGGCCGCATTTTGCTAAAATTTCCTCTCTTTTCTTCTTCATGCCGTAACACTTCACACTTATGAATCAGCACCCTTCCAAAGCTCATTTAGATCACCCTTGCCCTTATACTTTTCTTCCGGCCGCAGATTGTTTCATCTCCCACCTTCAGAAAATTCAACCGGGAAAGGACATGAGAAAAAGCATTGAGGTTATTGTCGTAGGAATAATCCTCAATGCTTTCTGCCGTTTTGCTGGGATCGGATAAAATGGCGGATACTAACTGTACATTTACCAATTTCACAATATAGGGGATCTCTTTTTCTTCGTCAAAAACCTGTTGGCAGTATGCATCTATCATTTCCTTTCCTGCTGCCAGAAGATTATCCAAAGCCGCTTCTGACAGCTCTGCCAAATCATCCACAGGAATCAGACCGGCAAATTCCCCATTTTCATCCAGCAAATCTCTCCCGGATACATATGCCCCCATAATCAGATGTGTACGAACAGCCCCGTTCTTAGAAGCTGTTCGTACACCCTCTGATCAGTAATTTTAATTGGTTTGTTTTTGAAATATCTGGTACCAGCATCCATATAGGTTGCGGCGCCCGTGAGAACAACAATCCCCTCGAACACGTTTTTCTGCTGGTCGGTCTCCTTCTCGGCCAACTCTGCAGAGCCTTCTCTGGTTTCAACAGCGTCACCCGGCAATTCCTGCTGGAATTCTTCCTGAGCCGTTTTCACATCGCCTTCCTGCTGTTCCTCTTTCTGCTGGTCGGCCTCCTTATCAGCATCCGCCTCCTGGGAATCTTCCTCTCCTTTTCCCAACACAAAATTCTCCGCCTGCTGCTTAATCAGATCTTCTGCCGCTCCCTGGCCGCTCTGCTCAGTAACCTTGTGATTTTCTGTCACTTTTCTTCCCATCTTCTTTCTCCCTTCTTATGATCGGTCCTTACCTACTACCAACACATCCGGATTATGGATCTCAAAATCAAAATCCGCCAGAAGCGTATATTCATGCCTGGTTTTTCTCGGCACTACCTGATGATAGGTTTCGATATTGTCTCCGTACACTCCATATGCCAGGTTTTTCAACGGAGTTACCATCTGAATATCATCCTGCAGGAAGCCGACAGGGATAATTTCAAACCCATCATAGGTCACATTTTTTCCGCTGATCAGCAGACTGTCACCCAAAGCCGTATTTCTTTCGGTCAGTTCTTCTTTATACTCGCGGTTTACTGTGTGGGACACCAAAATTTTCAGGAGGCTTTTGTCTTCCTGCTGGTACATCTGAAAATATTTGCTCGGAACCTCTCCCAGAAGCCCTTTAAATAACGCTCTTTTCGTGGAAAAACTGGCGCTATTGACCTTGTGGGTATCGCTGTCCGCCTCTGCAATACTGATCCATCCATTGTTGATATTGATAAAATCGTCACTGGAATTTTCATCTCCGTTGAATCCCAGATCAATCGTATCATTGGCAAACTGCTGGGCAAACAACCGGGCCAACGTTGTGTTGATCTGGCCTTTTTCGATATTCTCTTTCATAAACTGAAAAGTAATATCATAGGGCATAATTACGCCGACTGCGTTCAATTCCCTCTGCTTCGTAGAGAAGCTGCCGGTTGCCGGATTATCCTCATTCTCCTTAGCCTTCCTCATGTTTCTTCTGGAAACATCACCATATTCCAGCACCCGGCGCGTAGTCTGCATAGTAATAAAATCTACCGAACGAAGAAACGGGGAGTAATCTCTCATAAAAGTGATGAACTGCTTTGACTGCTCCGGATTCATTTTTCCGCCTGTTCCCAGAGTGGCCGTATCCACCGCCGCTTTCGATAACAAAGTACGATTATTCATATTTTTTCTGCCTCCTTCTTTTTATGCGAAATAGCCGTCAAATACATCATCGGCCTCTTTTTCGATCTTTCCTGTCTTTTCCTCGCCTTCCAGACTCCGGGCCATTCCTCTGGATTTCTCCACTTTTTCCAGGCGATTTTCCAGCGGACTTAACGCTTCGCCAATCACAGATTTTATGATTTCCGTAATAGCTGCCGATTCTTCCACTGCATCCCCGGTTTCCCCCTGCTCCTCATCGGCATCCTCTTTCTCGATTTTGTCGAGCCGGTCATTGATGGGCTTCAGAACGGCCTCCATAGCCTGCTTCATAATTTCTGTTAATTCTTCTTTCTTCACTTCCTCTGCCTCCTTCTCTCCATTATTATCTTTTTCAGGCGGTTCCGACTCTGGCTCCGCTTCGCTGATTACTGCTGAGAGCGCTCTTTGTGCCGCTTTCAGGGCTTCCAGGTTTTTACCGGATACCTTTTTGCCTGCTTTCTGAATCTCTGTTTCAGGAACATCAAAAAAGCTATCGCCCTTTGCGATAGCCGCCGTATTGACCTTGCTTTTCATGTATGCAGAATATTCATCTACCGCCTGAAGAAGCGCCGCTTTTTTATCAGCAACTTCCTCATTGTTGATAATATCCCTCATAACATTTCGCAGTGTGTCATTTGCCCTCCACATATTTTCAGTAATGTCATTAACCGCCATCATGCCTGCAAAAGTCTTTTTAGGCTTTTTGGTTGTTTCCTCTGCCTTCTGCACCTTTCCAGCAAAGTATGATTTCAGCACACCCAGCAGTCCTTTCACTTCATCTGCTTCCGGATCCTCTTGATCCTCGCATACATTCTCTTTATAAATCTGAATTTTCTGCCTATTGGCACCTTTTCGCACCAGGGAAATCATGCTTATGTCCATATCACTCATTTCTCCCGGTACAATTTCAACCGTTTTTGCAGACTTCAAAATAGCAAATCTTTTCACCTTATTCACCTCCCTTCGCTTCAATTTTTGCAGTTCCCCCAATCGAAAAGCCTTCTATTTCTCCTTTTTGGATCTGCTGCCAACAAGTGTCGTCCGTCACCTCCACGGCGGCCACCCAATCCCCTTTCGCAGCATTGATCTCCGGAATATCCGTCATGGCAATATAGCTTTCTATAACAACACCATAACCGGCCTTTTCATTGTGCTGCTTGTCAACACCGACTTTCCCCACCAGCTTTTGGTTCTGCAGCTTTTTATTGAAATTATGGCATGCCTTTTTCACTTCTGCTTCGGTTGCCCAATTTCCGTGTGTGTCAATGGTTGATTTGTCTACCGGTTTCCCGTCCTCTCCTATCGTTTTAGAGGCTTTATACACAACCCCTATCACTGTTCGGCTTGTTTCATCAACCTTCGCTATTGGCATAGACGCCAATGTTTTAATCTCCAAAGAATCACCTCCGCATTTTATATTTTAAGACGCTTTTCATCGTACACCGGCAATGGATCACATTTTTTGCGCTCGCCCCCATAGAAGAATCTCCGGGATGCATGAGCCTTTCCCCTCCGACAATAAACGGTTCTTCAAGAGGGACCTGCTGACCGTCTGCATTTTTATGCCACTCCCTGGATACCTTATCGCAGGCACAGGCCCATTCTTTTCCCCCAACAACCTCGCTTTGTCGCCATCCTTCCAAAGTTGCAGCATTCATGGCGCTTATCGTTTCTGTTCTGGCAATACGACGTGCCCGGTAAAACTCAAAACACTGTTGCTGCTCTACGGCCTGGTAAACAGCATTATATTTTTCCGGATCCGTCAAAGCCTCCAGTTTTTCCTTTTTTTCCTTCACCTTATTTTGATTAAAGTGATTGGGGACATCAGATACCAGCTTATTGCCAGTCGGATTATTTCCTTCGCCTTCCAACAGGCTTTCTTTCAAACTCTTAATGATAGTATCATGTGTTGTTTGATTTACCTCCTGGGCAAATTTTATTTTATGCTGGTCCAGCCAATTCGTTGCCTTTTTTGTTAGGCTCATGTCAGGTCCGAGACGGGAGCCTTCCACTGACCGAGCGCAGATTTCTGCAATCTGTCCAAAAAAAGAATTGGTAAATGCCACATAAAGCGCTGCCAGCTTATCAATATATGCCTTTTCATTGGCAAAAATAAAACCGGCCATAATCTCAGCTATATGATCTATCAGAACTTCCGGAACTGCTGCCTTCTTTATGGTACGCCCTACTTTTTTTCGGTTTTTCTTCATGTATTCTGGAAGCCTTGCAATGGCCGCCAGATACTCTTTTTTCTGCTTAATGAAAAGAACCTGGATTTGCTTCTCAAAATCTTCAAGTGCCTTTAGCAAAATTTTATTCTGCTTTTTATCCAATCCCAGGGAAAGAATGAATTTCTCATTCTCTTTATCAATTTTCTGCAGAACTGCATTGATGGTTTTCTCAATTCTCTTTAGGACTAAAACTTTTTCTTCAGACAGCATCCGCCAGCACCTCCTCAATCATGCTCTGGAGGCTTTTTAATATACAGACAATGCTATTTATACTATCTGCCTTTTCAATGCTTTCCAGCCCATTTTCAGGGCTTTCAGGGGTATTTACACCTTCCTCTCCTTCTGTTTCTCCCTCTGGCTCCTTTGATTCATTTTCTTTCTCAATTTCCATTTCTTTAAGGAGAAGCTGCATAGGCTTATCAGCCCATTCCCCCTCAAATGGTTCAAAAGATTTGCCCAGGAGATCCCCCAGGGCATCAATCAGCATATTCGGAGTAGCGGCGCCGGCCATAACATACGGGGATACCGCTTTGGCAATCTCTGCCTTATCGGAAATCGTTGGAGCGACAAACTTCATGCTGACACTCTTTATCAACAAAATTCTTTTCAGCGTATTGTTGAATGTAAACGCAATATCATCCCGTTCCGGTTGAAATACCTGTTCCTCCGTCACCTGTCTGGCAGTGTCCGCCGTAGCTCTGGTATAATCCTAGGATTCCCCGGTATAGATTGGATGGAGCCGGAAAGCAGACCGGATTTTATCTCGGTTATTCTTGCAATACTCCTGAAACAATCCATCTTTTTCCAGCATCTCTGCCAGCTTTTCAATACGGATAGACACTTTGCTCTTTACTTCATCATCACCAATCTGGACATCATTCTCTAATCCTTCCGCTTCCAGAATAAGATATTTGTGCCTCGCCTTATCTCCTTTGGCTCCACAAATCGTGTTTACGGAATCCTCTGTCAGCTTTCCATTCTCCACGATAATTGCCATTGGCATATGCCGTCCATCCATGAAGTAGGTGTAATTCAATTCCTCCGCCTTGCGGTTTCCCTGAATATTAAGCAACTGGCCGATATAGCGCGGCAAGCCATAAGGAGTATACGGACAATAGATATTAAAAAAGATGATACTGGAAGCCCTATCTTCTGGCGGAGTATCATCACCATATATTCCTGTCCGGCAATTCAAAATTCTAGGATCGCCAAACTCTTTAAAAAATACCTTTTCATTATCCACGATCTGAACAAATTTACGGAATCTTTTCATAATGGAGATCTCTATTTCTTCTCCATCTTCATTCTGAATCATAGTTCTAACCGTAAAAGCCTTTCTTTCACGTTTGCAAAGCCGGAGTTTATGGGCCGGGATATGCTCCAAACCAGCCGGAATACCCGTCATATCTTCAATTACTTCCAGGGCACCCCATCCTATACGTTCCTTGTCGTCAATCACCTTTTTCATAATTGACGTGAAGCTTTCATCCAGATTGCAATACTTAAAAAAGTTTTCGTACCTGGCCCATTCCCTGTCCAGTGCTGTCTTGACTTCCTCGCTCTCTTTGTCAACGTCAATATCATAGTCAAAATCAACACCAAATCCCACAATGTTCGTTTTATAAGCGTCAATGCACTGCTGCAGAATATCACTACTTTCCGATAACCGAGTAAGCGCTTCCGGATTGTATAGCGGCTCCAGAATCGCGCCATCTTCGTATAGTCCATGAAATTCATCTTCATCAACCGCCCTGCTCTCCATGATAGAAACCGTTTCCCTGGCTATGGTCTTTATAACAACCGAATTGTGGACTGCCGACCTCTTTGCTTCCTCGCCCAATTTCCTCATCCTCCTTTCTATGCAGCCTTTTTCTTGTAGACAGGCATACATGCCAACGCAACGGCATCCGCTCTGTCCGGAGAAGATAACCCACGCTTTTTTAATTCTTCTTTGCTTTCCAATTTCATTTTTCCATTGGACTGGAAGTAATATTTTCTTGTCGAGAACTCCCCTACCAATACGGAATCATCTGGCAATTTAACCTCATTATCCTTCATCAGATCCCGGACATTGGCCCACATCCATGTGACAATATCATCATAGAATCTTGCAGATTTTGATTTTGGAGATTTTCTCGCAAAATTTACCGGAATAACGACCATCTTATCAAGCCCCTCCGCAGGGTCTTCTTTCAGTTCATTAAGCCTGTCGGTTACTCCGCCGCCAACGCCGGTATCGTCAATTTTGACATAAACATAATCATCATATTCCGGATACCGTTCCATAAAATCACGATAAATGCGAACAATATCGCCTACAGTCCGCATAGTATTCTGTCCATGACGTGACAGCAATTCCGGAATTACCTTATCCAGTTTCGTGGCAATCACCGTATCATCATCCCCGAAACGGGCAACATCCACACCTATATCTATCCGACCTGGGATATATGCCCCTTCTGTTTCTTCTTCCTGCTCAACTTCCAGCTTGACGGCATCCTCAAGCAATTGCAGAGCAATAAATATATCATCCTCCTGTTTCGGGAAAAGCCCTCTCACACGCACTCTGACAACATTACTGTCATAGCCAAATCGGTCTATTAGAGATTTTATATTTTCTTTATTTGTCCTCTGGCTTTCCTCTGATGAAACCGTATGGCACCGGTACATCCAGCGGGAAGAATAGAAAGCATCATAAAAAGTGCCGCTGGTTTTCGTTGGATTCCCGCACATGAGCAGCTTGTTATTTCCGCCAGACAGTGTCCCCAGAATTGCTTCCATAATCGGATCGGCCACACCAGACGCTTCGTCAATGATGAAAAGCATATTATCCTCGTGGAACCCCTGCATATTCTCCGGTTTTGTAGCGGTTCTGGCCGTAGCAAACCAGCGCTTTTCATGCCCTACCATGTAAATATAGGTTTTTGTCCATTTAAGAATGTGCTTCAAAAGCGGGGAACGTTCCTGCCACTTTGCCACCTCGGACCATAGAACATCATGGAGCTGTTGCTTTGTTGGTGCAGTTGCTACAACTCTCGGATAAGGGAAGCAGGTCAGAAACCACAAAAGAGCAACCGCCTCCATACTTGTCTTTCCAACACCTTGACCGGATTTTATAGCAACTTTCGGGGTTTCCGCCAAATCTTTAAGGGCTTCCTGCTGCCAAATGTCTGGCTCAAATTTTAATACTTCTTTTGCAAAGAGTATGGGGTCTTTCTGATACAAAGGAATTCGTTCCCTAAAGAATCGGCGGCGCAAAATGGCAGCGTTTGCGTTCATTCATCACCGCCCCCTTCCTGGTCTTCCCCCATAATGCTTGCTATCCAATCATCGACAAGCTCATTCCCCTTTCCGGCATCATCCAGTTTTCGATTCTCTATTCTCAGGCGAATCAAAGAATCTATGGCTTTCGTCTTTTTGGACTGAACGCTCGTAAGTTCTCTTTCAAGTCTGGCTACCAAATCTATTGCCGCTCCGGTACTTGTCTGAATACTATGGCGCTCCCCTGGGAGCCTCTCTCCTTTCTTGACCTTTTCCTGGACAGCAGTTTTGTAGTTTTCTTCCTCCTCCGGTGTCTTGAATTTCCGCTTTTCCTCAAAGCTCATGACACCAGATACATACTGCCCGCCCTTCGCTTCTGTATATTTGTTGATTGCTTTCATCAAACGGCGCTCCCTCACTGCGAATAATTGTATCTGCTCCATAAGCAGAGCTTCCTCGCTGTTGGGAGTTCCCTCAATCATTTCCCGCTCTTCATCAGAAAGGACATCCCAATACACTGCGGAATAACCTCCATGCTTCAGAGCATTTTTATTTCCTTCTGGAGCGCCGGAACCCTCTGCATTTTTGTTTCCTTTCGGCGGACCTGGTTTCCGAACGTTCGCTTTTTTCTTCCCTTCCTTTTTTTCCGAACGTTCGCTTTTGCCTTTTCCATTATCATCCCATTTCTGTGTGCTTTTCCAGCGCCGAACCGTACCTTCTGGTACTTCCAATTTTTTGGCTATATCAACAAGTTTCATGCCAGAGCGATACATCTTTTCGGCTTCAATGCTGTTAGGACTTCTCGCCCTTGCCATTTATCACCACCTCGCTATTTGTTTGTTTCGGATTCTACCAGCTAAAACGGGAGCGCTCGCCAGTGCTTCCGCATAGTTTACATAATTCAAATTTTAGTGATATATTCAGCATTACTATAACGGTCGGTGCCCTTTGCCATCATAGCCAGAAAATCATCTTTTGTGAAATCAGACAACCGAAATACTTCTTCTGGCTTCATTCCGAGCTGCTTTCCAATCTCTTTTATGGATTTTCCTTCTCCAATCAGCCTCTGCACAATGGCTTTCATTGGTTCCAGCAAATGCACACCCCGCGCCCTGTTATGGGTAACGGTACCATACACATACAGACTTTCATCAATCTGTGAAACAATTACAACCGGAACTTTCCCTTCTGATCTCTCAAAAAGAGTTTTCCGAGCAGTATCATATCCCAGCTTCACCCATTCTTCATCCGAGAACTTAGGAACAAATGTCCATTTTTCTCCAAAAACTGTATATCGGTGAAACCCATCAATAATTGTCATATCCGGTCTGCAGACAATTGGAAGGGTAAACCCATTCACAAAAATAGATGTTGTCAGCAGTTCTAAATTCTGCCTCGAAACTCTGTTCGGGTTATAGTCATTCGGAACCAGCTCTTTTCGTTCAACCCACCGCAAATTTTTCAGCGGATTCCATAATTTATCCATTATCGCATTCCTCCTTTGCGGCAGTATTATATTTCGAATACACATGATGGTATATGGCCCGTAGATTCCTCAATTTCGGATCGCCTCCCATTAAACTCTCATAAAAACGCTTCAACTCCTTATCATCAATAATTTGCATGGCAGAGAGATAAAAATTCCTGTAGCTTTTCGCCACTTTCCTTTGATGTTTCCCGGGAAAATACCGTTCTATATCAGAAAACAGCTTATGCAGTTCTGCCCGATAATCTCTCTGAGCCGTTTCTCCTTCCAGTTCCTTTCGTGTTTTTCCGTTTCTGCCAAACATTTCTGTATCCCAGTATAAAGCGGCCAAATACGCATTAGGCTCTCTTTTGATTATGGAATCCAGCAAATTCGGATAATATTCATTCATTTTAACAAGCGATCTTGCTGTGTCGATAGAAAAAAATTGTGAAACTCTAAGCTGGCTCTTATTAAGCCCTGCCTGCCACATATACAGATAAACATCCGGAATATTTACATGATTTTCATGTAAATAGCGCCAGACATCCCCATTTTTCCAATCGTAAATCGGATAGATTTTTTTCCGACCGCAAGAGTCTTTTCCTCTTACAGTGATTCTTGCAAAATTCTGTAATCTTTGCAGGGATTCCGCAGTTCTCACCCCTACCAATGTCATCCCTGCCGCACATTTTTTATCAAGAAAATCCTGATATGTATCTATGCGCTGCCTTAACATGGGATGGTTCCGAATCGCAAAAGAAGGCGGCTGCCTCACCCAACAGTCCGCCTTTGTACTATCCCAGCAGATAAAAGATTCATCATTTTCCAGCTGATTGAAACAGTTGAAATGGCGAACCTCCATGCAGTACCATTCAAACTTTGCCCCTACCATCAAAAACTTTCTCCGCCATTCTTTGACGGTGTTTTCTATGCAGGGAAATATGGCCTCTTCATCTATAAATTGAACAATAAGCTGTTCTGCAGATACTTCCCCATGTTGAATCAGTTCTAACACCAGATGCCCCAGGCACAAACTGTCCTTACCTCCCGAAAATGACATATAAACCGTCAAGCCATTATGAAAAGCATTCCGGATACGGATTTTCGCCGCCTCCACCACACTGATTGTACCCTGGCACCTCTTTATAGCCATATCTTCCGGCCACAATCCGGACAAATAACAAAATCCCCTTCCGGTTCCGCTTTTTCTTCATTAGCCTGCGGTTCTTGGAGTGCCTTGCCCTCTGTTGGTGCCGGTTTGCTTTCGCTGGACACGGAATTTCCGTATGTTGCTTTCTGACGTTCTTCGAGCTGCTTCATTTGCTCGATTTCATCATCATCCAGCGTTCCATATTCACAGATCTTCTCTGTTACTTCCTCCGCATCCGAAACCATCTGCCGCAGAATGTCTTCATCAAATCCCGGAATATCCAGATCATCTTTCAATTCTTCAAAGAATTCATTCAGGACTTCCAGATTTTCCACTCCCAGATTAAATATCTTATTGTCTGCAATCATCAGCTTCTTTTTCTGCGTTGGAGTAAGCTCCTTTAGCTGATAAACATCCGCCTCCTTCTCACCCATACGGAGCATTGTGTCAAACAAACCTATCCCGGCCAAAATAATTCCTTCTTCATCCACAACGATAGGACGTATCTGACCAAACATGCGAACACTTCGCTCATACTCCTGAAGCTGTTTTTCCGTGTGCATTCTTACGTTTTTGTCTGGCTTTTTCATCTCTGCCAGCTTCATTCGGATAACTTCCATTTGCGATCTCCTTTCGATTTCTCGAAGGAGCTTACACATGATCTCCGTCTGCAAACGGGATTACTTTGTTTTCACAGATTTCAAAAACTTTTTCGCGCCAGGAAATTTTCTGGCGGCTTCTGCAACAATCTTTGGATCGATCTGATGTACCTCTGCCCATCCTTTTTCCTCTGAACCGGTCCATTGACGGGCAGGCCAGGGATGAGTACCGCATAAATACCCATTGGGCCACCCGTAAATAGGCGGCAATGGCACATTATAGTAATGGATATATGCCAGAACCGCTTCATGTTTCCAGCCGGCCAGAGGGCTATAACGTGTCACCCCTTTACTGTCTGTATAAATATTTTCTCCTTTTCCGCAGTAATTTCCATCTGCCCTGCGGCGTCCCAGCAAAATCATATCCAAATCATGGGCTTTATAATACTTTGCCTGCGCCCGGTGTTGTACAATGGAAAACCACCGGGAAGCGGCCTTGCTGTCTGTCGGGAAAAGCATTTCTGTATGTTTTGCCAGCCAATCCATATCCTGTCCGGTATTGATTATCTCCAGATTTTCCGGCTTGTTCTCCTGAATCCAGGCAAGAAAATCCGGATATTCCAAATTACAAATACCAATCATACATTCCGTAATACCTGCCTGCTGGCATATCTCTCCGAGTACCAGGCTGTCTTTTCCACCGGACCAAGCATAAGCAGCCTTTTTTCCGGCAGTCTGCAGGCGGATTTCCTTTATCGTATCTTCAATCAGTTTATCCAATTCTTCCAGGGATACGAGTTCCTCTATTCTGCCGACTGCTGCCATCCAGTCTTCATTTTTTATGGATTGTTTTCTTCCGAGTACATTCTTCATATTGCCTTACCTCCCTTCTGCTTATCAGAACCGCCACAAAGCCGCTGGAAAGGACTGCAAGCAGGCTCCCAATAGTTTTATATACTGCACGATTTAAAAGCGCTCCACAGGCAAATACAGGAAGTCCCAGGCATAATGCAATAGTTACACCGGCAATAATTCCTCCAGCCTTTAGTTTTATCCCTTTCAGTGTCATAACTGTAGGGAGCAGTGTGGAAGCTCGCATGGTTCCATAAAAAAGAAACAAATGGGTTACTGTCAATCCAGGGATATTTGCTATCCCGATTCCTGCTGCCAAAAGCGCAAGCATGGCCGCTTTGGTTATTTTTAAATTATTGCCCTTTACAATGTCTGTTGTGAGGGAAGATACTGCACATAAATTACTATCCACTGTGGACAGCAAGCCGGAAACAATCATAAACAGAAATGGTACTGCAGCCCATGCCGGAAACAGCCAGGAGATTATTTCAAAATTGATAATCGCCGCATCCTGCACCTGGTATCCTGCTCCCGCTCCCAGGAATCCCAGAATTCCCATGGACAGAGGCACCAACCCAAATACCAATGCCCCAATCAGAAAAGCTCTGCCAATATACCTTTCTTTTATCGAAAATGCCCGCTGCCAAAAACTCTGATCTCCAAATGGTCCAGATATAAGTCCTATCGCCGTAGGAAGGCCAAACCCCAAAAACACTTCCAGACCGGATGGCGAAATGATAGAGCCATACGTTCCATCATATCCGGCCAGTCCCCGGAGTAGAGAATCGCCTCCCGCTTGCCGGATACCATTGGCAACAAAAGCAGCGCAAACAGCCAACATGAAAATGATCTGTATAGCATCTGTCAAAATTGACGCCCTGATTCCTGAAAACTGTGAGTAAGAATACCCTATCACTGCCAAAATAACAGTAACCGCCCAAAACGGAAGTCCTGTCACTGAGCTGAGTATTTTACTCCCCGCAAGCAGCTGAACCCCGGTAGACAAAACCGACAGACCAATCAACTGAAACAGATAAATTCTTTTCACACCAATGGACTGATATTTTTCAGCCATATATCCGGATAAAGTGATACCAAATGGCATTTCCTTCCTGATCTGCTTTGCAAACGAAATAAAAATAACCAGGCAAAGCACATTTGGAACCAGAAACCAGAAAAGCCCTGCAAAGCCTTTCATATATGCGTTCTCCGTTGATGTAAACAGCGCCGGCGCCCATACCCATGTCGCCGCTATACTAAGCGAAGACAACAACCAGCCGGCATTGCGATCACCAACGCAAAATCCCTCAACACCTTTTTCTTTACGAGTCAATGTGACAGTTGCCAGAAGCATGACCGCCGCATAAACCAGTAGAATCCATATTCCTTTCATAGAAACCTCCTTCTTCATTGTCTGAAGGAGTTCTGCCCTCCCTGTCCGATTCATCTCCTTTCTAGGAATTTTGGCATGAAAAAAGAGCTGCTGGCTCCGCACCTCACAGCTCTCCAACGCATGATTAAAATTTTACGGATACAGTCTAGCACATTTCCCTTTGCATAGTCAATGTAATTTTTTTGTAAATAGTGGCTTTAATGTACTGACAACCCATCCACCCCAAAGATAAGTGCAGATAGCCTTTCTGTGGCAATTTTCAAGTCAGAATAGACGTTTTCTTTACTCATGCTTTTCTTTTCTGCAATATCTTTTACTGTCAAACATTCCTCTGCGATATACATATCATGAACGACCTCAAATCTACGTATGTCCAGAATATTGGATGATTTCTCACAGTATGCCCGGTATATTCCCATCATGGTATCAATATGAGACACCATAATGGCGGTTCTGGTTGCAGATCTTTTTATCGCATCCACTATTACCTCATCATCGTAAAGATTCATCATATTATAGAGTATGTCAGCAGCAGACTCCTCCATCTGGCTCCGACCAAAAATTGAATTCTCTGAGTTATCCTTCAACATCCTGTAATTTCTCAAAAGTAATTTTGTATTATGGAGGCGCCGCTCCACCGCCATACTGTGCATTTTCTTTTTTTCCCGTTCGATTGTTTCTAGAGCAGTCCTTGCCGCTATCTCTGCCGCCTCCTTTGTTATAACGGTTAATGCTTCTCTACTTAAAGAAATCTCACTTTTCTGTTCCTTTGCTTCTGTTTTTTCCTTTGTATCTTTTCCCTCTCTATCAACAAACTTATGTACTGCTTTATCCACATCACAAGGCTCCATTTTCATTTCTACGGCAATTCTCTCTGTTCTCCATCCAGCCTCTTTAAGTGCTATAATTTTCTTTGCATCTATTTTCTGATTACTCATGCTTTTGCTCTCCTACCTTCCCTCTGATTCTTTTTCTTTAATATCCGTCTTTGCACTACACTTGACTGTCAGAACAAAAGAATCTTCTCCAATATCTGAATTACTTTCTTTTTTCATCAAGCTCTCTTTTTTATCCGTCATACTGCCTCCTACTGAATCCAGTATTCCTGCGGAACTTGCACGAGCATATTGTCAAGTTCTCCGACTTCTTTGTTGTACTTCCATTTGAATCCGTCAGAACTCTTTTCAGCAACCAAATACTGTTCTTCAATTCCTTTGATTATCTTAATCCGCTCCATGTTTTCTCCGCGCAGAATCTCTATTGCAGCGTCCAGACAGTCGTATCTATATCGGACCGCCATATACTGATAGGCGATTTTCAGGCACTGCCCGACAACTCTCAGAATTTCCTTTTTCGTCAGTGACATGATTTTCTTCGCTGCCTCATTTTCTGCGAAGGAATATTCGTATGGCTCCAGTCCGTAATAATCATTCTCGTACTGATCGAAGCCCAAATATCCCCCTGCGTACCTTGCTTCCACTGCCGGAAAAAATATATCAAAATAATCCGATATATACTCGCTGCCTAAATCCTCCTGAAACTGTTCAAGTTCCGCTTCCAAATCCGAAAATGCTATCTTGAACTCATATGCTTCATCTTCATCTCCATCAAGTGCGCTTATAAGTGATTCTTCGTTATTATCATACCACTGAATATCTTCACATGCTGAAATCATGTCGCATAATTCTGACTGTATTATATCTATGTTCAACCCTCTCACTATAGGTTTCTTATAGCGAAGCTGTTTCGCTTTATATACTCTCTTTTCTGCTACTGTCATAAAGTCTCCTAACCCTTTATCAATTTTATTCTTTTCCTGTTTCTTCTGGCTCCATAATCAGACATAACAAAATTCTCATATTCATCTTTATGCTGATTCTGTTTTTGGTAATCTCCGTCATATGCCCTACATTCATCACAGTTAAAACATGGTTCCTGCATTTCCCTGGTCTTAACTTTATCTGGCGATTGTTCAACATTGTTGACACAATACTCACACAAACAATTTACACATGGAAATATTGGATCCCTTAATTTTTCAAATAACTGTTCAAATTGAATTTGGGACGGTTTCTGCTCACTTTCTGGCAGTTTCTCTATAAAACCAAATATATCCATCTGTCGATACATACCGCCCCTCCCAATCAATTATGTGTGGCCTTAAAATTCTCCTCTATTACCCACCTGTTTTCCGTAGCATAAACTGCCGTTCTGATTCGCTCATATAGAATTCTTTTTGCTTTCTCTATATCTTTCGCAATATTTTTAGTTACGGAACTCTCATTCTTGAACTGCTTTTCATTTACACTTCGCCCGAAATCTGTTTATTTATATCACTCAAGAAATCCACCTTCTTCTGCATACTTTTTGACTTTATCCACAGTAGTCGAACCAACTCTGGGGGATACAATGTCGTCAACTTAAGCCGAACTTGTCCCTTCTTACACAGAAAAAATAATTT
>CASJPF010000031.1 GCA_949383255.1 Lachnospiraceae bacterium
GCAGATTTAAGTGGAGCACGTTTGATTGGAGCAGATTTAAGTGGAGCAGATTTAATTAGAGCAGATTTAATTGGAGCAGATTTAATTGGAGTAGATTTAAGTGGAGCAGATTTAAGTGGAGTAGATTTAAGTGGAGCAGATTTAAGAGGAGCAGATTTAAGCAGAGCACGCTTAATTGGAGCAGATTTAAGTGGAGCAGATTTAAGTGGAGCAGATTTAAGTAAAACTATATTTGATGAAAATCAAGTTAATTTGTTTTGCCAAAAATATGACTTCACTAACAGTAGAGTGTATATTTCTGAAACAGGTGAGACTATAAGTTATAAAGAATATTACATGGGAAAACAATGAGTATAAGGCAGCAATTGGAAATGAACGAAAAGAAAATTGTTTGGATTTTTATTAAAGTTGTTTAGAATTTTAGCAAAATAGCTGAAATAAATCAATAACCATATAACGGGCTATGAAGTTAAAATAAGAAGTTCGAGGCTAATCTTTTGATAACTTCTAGTCTATAATATATTATGTGGTGAAGATATATAATTAATTGATACATTTGATTATGCGATTATCTATTTGTTTTGTTGTTGCTAAATGCTGTAGCTACCATTATGATTTAATTCTTTGTTTTGCATATGAGCAATTATACTATATCAATGTATTAGGAACTTATTATTTGTTACACTAGATAGGATATAATAGTAAGTTGTCAAACAGAGTAACATATTTTAAGAAAGATGAGGAAGAAGTGATGGAAATGTGTGCTGAAGTTGAAAGATATGTAGAAAAATATGCAAGAAACAAAGAAAGAGAAGTTAAAGCAGAAGAAATAGTAGTAATGGGGATTGCGTATAATGTACCTACAAAAGATATATTAAGTCGTTTAGCAAAACGTATGGGTATTGATGCTATGCAGGCAAAAATGTATTATACAAGATTTACTAAAAGATAAATTTTTAGTGATACAGAATTAAAAAGTAAAAACTGAATCTAAGTGCCCTAACGTAGAATCATAAGTCCAAATATAATAAAAAAGTAAAGGGAATTATAGAATTAGCAGTGGATAACCTTTACTTAGTAAGACCTATTTTTATATTAAAGTTTATTATGAGTTAAGAAGAGTGCTTTATATGTGATTATATAAGCAATGAAGTATTAAGAGTAGTACTGATTTAGATTGATTTTTTGTTATATTGCAACTATATTAAATAAGTAAACATATTTAGTAGTAGATATTGTTTCTTAAATATTAAAATGTATATGAGAAATTAATTTGAGAAAGAATTGAAGGAGAAAAGATTATGCAGTTGACAGCAGAAGAAATTGCAGAGCAGCAGAAAAACGAAGAAAACACGAAAAAGAAATACATTACTCCGATTATTCAGGAAAGATGGGGAAAAGACAACTCTGATAATATTATTATGGAATATTACTTTACAGATGGCAGGGTAAATATTGATGGAGATAAAGTATCAAGAGGAGATAAGAAAAAAGCAGATTATCTTCTATTGTTTAAAGATAATATTCCTTTGGCATTGGTAGAAGCAAAAGGAATTGATCATAGTGCAATGGAAGGGTATCAGCAGGTTCTTGAATATGCAGAAATTTTGGATATTCCATTTGCATATACAACAAATGGGATAAATTTAATCGAAGAAGATAGGATTCTTCATAAAAATAATGACAAACTGAAAATGCAGGATTTCCCATATCCAGAAGAACTGTGGAACAGATATATCAAAGAAAAAAGCTTATCAGAAGATGAAGTCAGGTTGGTTAACCAACCTTATTATATTGATGCATCGAAGGTTAAACCAAAGAAACCAAGATATTATCAAAGAATTGCTATCAACAGGGTAATTGATGCAATCGCTCAGGGTAAAAACAGGATGCTTCTTGTTATGGCAACAGGAACAGGTAAGACATTTACTGCGTTTCAGATTGTGTGGAGACTGTGGAAGAGTAAAACCAAAAAGAAAATCCTGTATTTAGTTGACAGAAATGCACTTGCAGACCAGACGATGCAGAAAGATTTTAAGCCTTTTGTGGATGCTGGTGTTATGGTAAAGATGAAAAGTGCAAACATAAAGAAAGATACTGCTTATGAAGTATATACGGCACTTTATCAACAGTTAAAGAGCAAAGATAAAGATTATTATAAGGAACTTCCGCCTGATTTCTTTGATATGATTATTGTGGATGAGTGTCACAGGGGTTCTGCTGATTTGGATTCCAACTGGCATGAAATATTGGAATATTTTAGTTCAGCAACGCAGCTTGGACTGACTGCTACACCCAAAGAAACAGAAGATGTATCAAATATCAATTATTTCTGTGCGGAAACAGATGATAAACCTTTATATACATATTCGTTAAAACAGGGCATTGAGGATGGATTTCTTGCTCCTTACAGGGTTATTTCTGTGGAACTTAATATTGATAAAGAGGGATACAGACCGCCGACAGGTAAATTGGATGTAGAGGGTAATCCTATAGAAAACAGGGTTTATACACAGAAAGACTTTGACAGAACAATTGTTGTTGAAGAGAGACAGGAAATTGTTGCACAAAGAATTACAGATTATATGAAAGAAAATGATTGCAGATATGCAAAGACAATTGTATTCTGTGAAAATATTGACCATGCAGATGCAATGGTTTTGAAGCTGAAAAACCTTAATTCAGATTTGGTTCAGGAAAACAGCAAGTACATAATGAAAATTACAGGTGATGATGAAATAGGAAAAGCAGAATTGGAGAATTTTACTGATCCAGATACAAAATATCCTGTCATTGCAGTTACAAGCAAGTTGATGTCAACAGGTGTTGATTCGGAGACTTGTGAATTGATTGTTTTGGATAAATCTATTGGTTCTATGACAGAGTTTAAGCAGACAATCGGCAGGGGAACAAGAATCAATGAAAACTTTACGATTGATGAAGAAAAGAAGAGCAAGCTACATTTTACCATCTTAGATTTTAGGTCAAATTACTATCAATTTGAAGACCCAGAATTTGACGGGGAACCAGTGGCTGTTATGGAAGTGGGAGAGAATGGTTCATTTCCGAAAGGAAGCCCACAAAAAGAAACAGATGAAAATGGCGAGGATAAAGAGAAAGGAAAGTCCAAAGGACATATTCAAAAAGTAAAAGTCAATGGTGTGGATGTGACGATTGATGGGGAAGAAGTCCGCTATACAGATGAGAATGGGAATCTTGTCAAACAGAATATTGAAAGCTGTGTAAGGAACAATATTTTAAGCCAATATCCGACATATCAGGATTTTTACGTTTCTTTTAAAGCAGCAGATGATAAAGATGGAATGACTATGGATTTATTGATTGAGAGAGCATATGTGAGAAAAGTCAGTGAAGCAGTAGGATATTATATTGATAAATTTGATATTGTTGGATTGGTTGGATATAAGCAGCCGCCTAAATCCAAAGAAGAAAGATTGCAGAATGTTTACAATGCAGGTATTCTGGATGAACTTGATATTGAAAAAAGAGATATTATCCAGACTATTTTGGATGAATATAAGACAGAGGATTTTTCAAAGCTGAAGGATATTACTGTATTTAATCTTCCTGTGTTCAAAGAAAAAGGATATACACCAATGAAAATATTGAAGAGTGTATTTGGTGGAAACAAACAGAATTTTATTGATTTAATGAAACAAATAGAAGAAGAGTTATATTAGACAACAAGGAGAAAAAGTATGGCATTAGCAACATTAATAAAAAGACTGCAGGACATTATGCGAGGAGATGCAGGTGTTGGCGGGGATGAACAGAGATTGTCCCAAATTGTATGGATTCTATTTCTAAAGATTTTTGATTATAAAGAGGAAGAATGGGAATTGATGCAGAGTGATTATGTTCCAATTATTCCAAACGGCTACCGTTGGAGGGATTGGGTAACATCCACTTCTGTTAAAGACCAAATGACAGGCGGAGAACTGATAGATTTTGTGAACAATAAGCTGTTTAGGGTATTGTCTGGGGATGCTGTGAAAAATGAAAAAGGAGAAGAAGTTTACCTTTTTACAAAGACAGACAGAGCTTCCCTTCTTGTAAAAGAATTTATGAGAGAATCCACTAATTTTATGAAAAATGGAGTGCTTCTTAGGCAGTTACTCAATATTTTTGATGAAATTGATTTCTCTGATTATGCTGAAAGACATGCATTTAATGATATTTATGAAACTCTGCTGAAGGGCTTGCAGAAGAATAACGGGGAGTTCTATACTCCAAGAGCAATCACATCATTTGTTGTTGACAAAGTGAATCCAAAGATTGGGGAGAAAGTGGCAGATTTTGCATGTGGTACAGGTGGATTTCTTGTGGATGCACTTCATCATGTGGAAGATGCAGGAATCAAGGTAGAAGATTTACCCAAATTACAACATTCCTTTTATGGTGTTGAAAAGAAACAGCTTCCTTATATGCTCTGTACAACGAATATGCTGCTTAATGATATTGCAGAACCAGATATTATGCATGACAATTCGTTAGAGCAGGATGTAAGAAGATATTCCGATGATGATAAATTTGATGTTATTTTGATGAATCCCCCTTATGGCGGTTCAGAGCTGGAAATTGTGCAGAAGAATTTTCCTGCTGAACTTAGAAATTCAGAAACAGCAGACCTTTTTATGATAGAGATTATGTATCGCCTTAATAAAAATGGAAGATGTGGAGTAGTTCTTCCTGATGGATTTATTTTTGGAACTGATAACAGTAAAAGTGCAATCAAAAAGAAACTGTTAGAAGAATTTAATTTACATACAGTTATCAGGCTTCCAGGGAGTTGTTTTGCTCCCTATACAAGCATTGCAACCAATCTGCTTTTCTTTAATAAAACAGAGCCTACAACGGATGTGTGGTTTTACCGATTTGATTTACCAAACGGGCAGAAATTTTCTATGAAAAAGAATCCTATGACAAGGGAGAAAATGTCTGCTCTTGATGAATGGTGGGGTAATCGCATAGAGATAAAAGATGAAAAAGAAGACAGTTCCATGACTGAGACTTGGAAGGCAAAAAGGGTATCTGTGGATGAGATTGCAGCGAATAATTATAGTTTAGACTTTTGTGGTTTTCCAAATGAAGAGAAAGTAATTCTTTCTCCGAAAGACACAATAGAGAATTTTAAAGCGGAGAGAAAAAGGCTTGATCGAAAGATGGATGCAAAGTTACAAGAGATTATGGATATGTTGGGAGTGTAGTTATGGTATTAGCGGAAGATTTAAGACAAGCGGTATTGCAGGCTGCATTGCAGGGAAAGTTGACAGAACGGCTTGAAACTGATAGTGATGTGGATGATTTGTTGGAATCAATTCAGAAAGAAAAAGAAGAACTGGTTGCACAAAAGAAGATTAAAAAAGAGAAAGCATTACCAAAGATTCAAGAGAAAGATGTTCCGTTTGACATTCCTGAAAATTGGAGATGGATGAGATGGGGGAATTTAGCATATTCGATTCAATATGGATATAATGCTCCTGCTAAAGAAGCAGGGAAAATTAGAATGGTTCGTATTAGTGATATACAAAATAATTCTGTAGATTGGGGAAGTGTGCCATATTGTGATATAGAAGATGAAGAAATAGAAATATATCTGTTACAAGATAATGATATATTATTTGCAAGAACAGGGGGCACAGTTGGAAAATCATTTTTAGTGAATGATATTCCAGAAAATGCAATTTATGCAGGATATTTAATAAGAACAAGATATAGTAATCAGTTAGTTTCTAAATATTTGAAATATTTTATGGAGAGCCAATTGTATTGGGTACAACTACAGAATGGAAAAACACAGGGATGCCAACCAAATTGTAATGGACAGACTTTATCAAAAATGCTTATCCCTCTTCCCCCAATCGAAGAACAGCAGAGAATTGTTGATAAAATCAATGAGATAATGCCAAAGATTGATGAGTATGAGAAGATAGAAAAAGAATTGGAAGTATTAAAGAAAGAATTTCCAACAGATATGAAAGATGCACTACTTCAGGCTGCGATGCAGGGAAAATTGGCAGAGCAGCTGGGGAGTGATAGTGATGTGGATGAATTGTTGGCATCAATTAAAAAAGAGAAAGAAGAATTGATTGTACAAAAGAAAATCAAAAAAGAAAAATCATTACCAGATATTGAGGAAGAGGAAATTCCATTTGATATTCCTGAAAATTGGAGATGGGTAAGATTAAGAAATGTTTGTACTAAAATTGTTGATGGAGACCATAATCCGCCACGTGGAAACGTAGAGAAAACAGAGTATTTAATGTTATCAGCACAAAATATAAATTTTAATAAATTGATTGATTTGGATCAAGTTAGATATCTTACAAAAGAAATTTTTGAACAGGAGAATTTACGTACTCAAGTTCAAATTGGTGATATTTTTTTTACAATAGTCGGAACGCTTGGTCGAAGCTGCATTTATACTGGAGGATATAATATTTCATTTCAGCGGAGTGTAGCTGTTATATCAACTAAAATATATAATCGTTATCTAAAATATGTATTAGATTCTCCATATATACAACAATATATACTTATAAAGGCAACTGGAACGGCTCAAAAAGGCTTTTATTTGAATCAAGTTGATAATCTGTTAATTCCTATTCCGCCAATAGAGGAACAACAGAGAATAGTAGAAAGATTGGATGCACTGCTGCCATTATGTGAAGAATTGAAGGAAAAATAAAATATGTGAAGTTTGGATAACATTTTTCCAAACTTCATATAAAATTGAAGGAGAGTTGCATTTATGAAGACAAATATATTTTTATCCTATTGTTAGAATGATTCAAATGAAGCTAATAAAATATATGATTATTTTAAAAGCAACCAAGATATTGAATTACATAGAGACACCATTGATATTAGAAAATGGGGAAGCATCAAAGAGTATATGCAGTCTATTAGTAATATGGATTATACAATTTTGTTGATTTCAGATTCATATCTAAAATCAGCTAATTGCATGTATGAAGTTTTGGAAGTAATGAGAGATAGAAATTATAGAGATAAAATTTTTCCAGCAGTTATTGATTCTGGAATTTATAGCCCCATTACAAGAGCAAAATATGTGAAACATTGGCAAGGTGAATTTAGGGAGTTGGAGAATGAGTTAAAAGGAATTAATATGCAAAACATGGGGAAACTGAATGAAGATTTAAAGCGAAGACAGGATATATCTTCTAATATTGCAGAGTTTTTGGATGTTGTTTCCGATATGAATAATCCTAATATTGAGGATGTATGTGTGAGGATTGAAGAAAAATTGGGGCAGGAGGGATTTCTCGGCAATAGGAATATGTAGAGAAATGATACGAATGATTTATTTGCTACATTGGGTATACCAAAAGCAAAATATAATTCTGAACCGACAGATTTAGAAGTGAATCAGTTTGTAAGAGACAGCTTTAATCAGATTGTAAAGCTGCTGTCACAATTATGCCAACAATATCAAAGTCAAAATGCATATATACAAGTGCAGATTGAACAGGTTGACACAAGAATAGTGATTTATCAATTATGCTGTTGAGAAAATAGAAGGATATTATGAGACCGTTTCAAGTTTTGTGTAAACTATAAAAACTGATATAAGATATAGGAATAGTTACAAAGGGCAGAGTCCGATTTTTTTGGAGTTTGTCAAGCTAAATGTGTAAGCTTTTTGAATTTTTGGGGTGGCCGGAAAATCGAGCCACCTTTTTTAATGATTCTATGCATCCCTGACAGATGGTTTTCGACTAAAACGGAAAGATGAAGCTCATAAAAGCTAGAAAAACAACTTACTAATTGGTACTTATCCCATAACGCAAAAACACCGCAGGACTCATGATTCTGCGGTGTTTCGCACTGTTTCGTTCAATCGGAGTGACAAGATTCGAACTTGCGGCCTCCACCTCCCTAAGGTGGCGCTCTAGCCAAACTGAGCCACACCCCGATAATGGTATGACTGAACAACAATTATTATATACAAATAAGATTATAATGTCAATATAAAAATAAAAGAATATAAAATTAAGAAAATTTATACAAACTATTGACAATTGTCTGACAATTTAGTATATTATCTATAGATTCGTGA
This sequence comes from Lachnospiraceae bacterium, assembly GCA_949383255.1. GTDB lineage: Bacteria > Bacillota > Clostridia > Lachnospirales > Lachnospiraceae > COE1. The sequence goes on from CASJPF010000031.1 coordinate 8,102, forward strand.
TAATTTAATCGCGAATGAGCATTGTAGATACAGCGTTTTGTAGAATGCTGTATTCAAAAGAATGCTTTTCACTTAACTCTTTTTCAATATAGTAATCCTTTAGAGAAAGCTTTTTCATGACAGTATCCTCCCAATTAGCTGCCAGAAAAAGCTTTCTTTATTGTGAAGGCATATCACTTTGATTGTAAATAAATAGAGCAATTGACTAGAGCGTGTTTGGAAAATCATTCCTGTCATCTATACACCCCACTTTGCGTGATATTTAGTCAAATTCAGTCGACGTAGCCCGCTATGCCTTCTTCATTTGGCACAAATCTCTCACAAACTGTGATGCATATCCGACAGAAAGCATTTTTCAAACACGCTCTAGCACAATTGGTTAAGCTAAGAAATTTTCCAAACTATGGTCTTGTAAAAGTTTGAGAATAAAAGAAAAACGCAGAAGAACTCATATCTATTTTCAGCCTGTTTTTTTGGAATTTTGTCTTAACTAAGTGATATTGTGTGAACAGTAACTGAATAGAAACACTAATATACAATAAAATAAAGAAATATATGTAAATATTTTCATGAAAGTATTATACTAACTATATGGACCTTGTGTTTGGAATTTCGCGCCCTGTTGGATTAGGAATTGTAAATTAATAAGTTAATTCGTTGAGCTGGTTAATTTAATTTTTTATAATCAGTATATTGTATTTTTAGCATATTTATATATAATGTATTGATTACACATAGTAGTAATACGCCTTGCTGTTTGGTCGAACCTTAATGTGGCGAAAGCATTTATTCTAAGCTATGGAATATCTCAACTAAATATTAATTTACAAATCAATATTTAGTATTTTTATGCACACGGGTGTCAAAATGAAATTTTTGACTTGTATTTTTAAAGACGTATTCTGCGCAATTACTGTGATGTTATTTTTTTACAATTTCTTAGGAATGATTACTGATAGTTTACAGGTGGGAGGTATATATGGACAAAGTATTAATTGTAGGTATGAATCTTGTGACAAACCAAAAGAGACAGAATTTTGAGCTTGCTATGAATGAGATGGTGAGTTTGGTAGAGGCATGTAATATGGAACCAGTGGGGCGTGTGGAGCAGAATATGGAAAGCGCCAATGCTGCCACTTATATTGGTGCAGGCAAAGTACAGGAAGTACGTGAGATGGTGAAAGCTCTTGAGGCGCATATGGTGGTGTTTGACAATGGATTATCTCCAATTCAACTTCGAAATCTTAGTAGAGAATTAGGCTGTGCAGTGATGGATAGAACAACTTTAATTCTGGAAATCTTTTCTGCGCGGGCAAAGACAAGGGAAGCAAAGTTGCAGGTTGAGGTGGCAAGGCTACAATACATGCTGCCAAGACTGGTTGGGCTTCATGACGCTCTGTCGAGGCAAGGTGGCGCCAGCGGTGCGATGAGTAATAAAGGAGCTGGTGAGAAAAAGCTAGAGTTGGACAGGCGGAAACTAGAGCAACGCCTTACAACAATGCGGCGGGAGTTGGAGAATATTGTAGAGGAGCGAAAAACACAGCGCAAAAAAAGAGCGGAATCGGGTATTCCTAGAGTTGCTCTAGTAGGATATACAAATGCTGGAAAATCAACTATCATGAACGCTATGCTATCCGCATATGCTAAAGATGAAGAAAAGAAAGTCTATGAGGAGGATATGCTGTTTGCCACACTTGATACAACGGTTAGAAGAATTGCGCCCACGGATAAAAATGCTTTTTTGCTATCAGATACCGTGGGGTTTATCTCTAATTTGCCACATAATTTAGTGAAGGCATTTCGCTCCACATTGGAGGAAGTTCGAGAGGCAGATTTGCTTGTGCAGGTAATTGATTATTCTGATGAAAACTATATGGAGCATATTCGAGTGACAGAGGACACTTTGAAGGACCTTGGCGCAGAAAAAATTCCTATGATTTATGCGTTCAATAAGGCAGATTTGTGTGGAATGGGAGAATTTGCGGCAGTGCAAGGGGAGGACAGACTGTATTTGTCTGCGAAATCGTGTAGCGGGATAGAGACATTGACTGCGCTTATCACAGGCAAACTGTCCGCAGGTTATCAGGATTGTTCCTTTATCATTCCATATGAGCGGGGGGATTTAGTGTCTTATTTTAACAACAATGCTGTTGTATATTGTACAGAGTATCGTGAGAATGGTGTATATATGGAGACAAATGTAAGTCGTGTTGACGCGGCACGATATGAACAGTTTTGGGTAAAACAGCAATAAAAAAGAAAATTCACTTTGGCGAATGTTAACAATTTATTTATATTTTTAACATAATAATATGTTAATATAAATAACAAGTTGTAGATAAAGGCATTTGCCGGAGGGAAAAATATGGAAAAAGATGAGAAAAATACGAATCGAAGAGTCAAAGTGCACAAAATTATGTTTGCTGTTGGAGTGGGAGGTGTTGTAGGACTCAATATTGCGTCGTGGAGAAGTGTGGCATTCAGCGACTGGTATATCAAAAATATTTTTCCTGTCTGGCTGAATACTTATGCGCGTCTCACAAGTAAAATACCATTTAGTATCGGTGAAATTATGCTGATTCTAGCTGTAGGAATTACCTTGTTTGGCATTGGTTTTGGGATATTAAATCTTAGCTGCAAACGAAAATTTCAGAAGATAGTTAGCAGTTTTGGTAAATTTTATGCATGGACTGTGTTGTGCGTATGTTATGTGATGACTTTCAATTGCTTTATTTTGTATCATAGTTCCAGTTTTGCTGAAAAATATCTAGTGGATGAAACTGTGTCAGATAGAATGGTCGTTAGCAATTCAAATCATGCAGTGACACAGACAACAAGCGAAAAGAAATACACAAAGAGAGAGCTGGCAATTTTAAGAGATTATATTGTTGAAAAATGTAATGAGCTGGAAAAACGAATTGTTCATGATGACAGTGGAGATGCTTATTATGATGGGGATTTAGTTGAAGCTTCGCGGCAGGCAATGATGAAACTTGGAGAAGAATACGACCAGTTGGCGGGATTTTATGTTACACCAAAGTATCTAAGTTTTTCTGAATTTTTTAGCCAGCAGTACATAATGGGTTACTACTTTCCATTTTCTATGGAAGCAAATATTAATTCTGTAATGTATATCACAAATGTAGCGCCAACAATTTGCCATGAGCTTGCGCATACAAAGGGTTTTATCTATGAAGATGATGCAAATATGATTGGCTTTTTGGCTTGTATCCATTCTGACGATCCATTCTTGCAATATTGCGGATATTTAAGTGTACTCAGTTATGTCAATAGTGATTTTTATGAGGCAATTGGAAAGAACCAGAGTACCTATAGAAGACATGTAAGAATCAGTGATAGGGTGGCAGAAGATAATATTTTTCTGTCAAAGGAAGAATGGCAGACTGTGGAGAAAAAAGCAGTAGTAAAGACGTCTACTGTAAAAAAAGTTTCTAATACACTGATGGATGTGACATTAAAGTTAAATGGTGTGGAGGAAGGAGTGCTTCAATATAATAATGTTGTGGGCTTGCTTTTGACATACTATGATGGAGAACTGTATTAAAAAGATACCAGCGCCTTATTTGTAGGCGCTGGTATTGTGGAGGATTGTTATGGGAGATATTATTTCATATGTTTATGAATTTGGCGGTTTTACCTTTACGGAAAAACCTTTTTGTGAGATAGATGGGCTTGTGTTTTCCCATCTTTCTTATTTTATTTTTGATGGGATTGTTCCAAGAATTGATGAGAATATGCCAGCTATTATGCTGTGTGATGTGGCGCAGCGAATGGACTGGCATCATTTTATATCCGTCAAGTGGGAGCTAGAAAAGAATCGGGAGCTTTTTTATAAAGTGGCATTTTCGCGTAGATACCGAAATACCAAAGCAAATTTTTTGGTGGAGGAGATGAACGCAGACGAAGGAGTACAGTTTTGTGCAGTAACTTTCTTGCTAGGAAATGGTGATACATTTTTATCGTTTCGGGGAACAGATGATGCGCTGATTGGCTGGAAAGAGGATTTTTATATGGCGTATCGCACGCCGGTGGGCGCACAGCTAAGAAGTACAGAGTATGTGCATCAAGTGGCAAAGCTTCTCGCCAGAAAAAGGAATCTTAGATTTTATCTAGGAGGGCATTCTAAGGGCGGTAATCTGGCAATGTACGCGGCAATGACTTGCGAGGAAAGTGTGAAACATAGAATTGGCAAAATCTACAATATGGACGGACCAGGATTTCGACCAGATTTTATGCAGACATTAGACTATGATGGCGTGAAGGACAAGCTTTTAAAGATTGTACCGGACGAATCTTTTGTGGGAATGTTAATGGAACAGAAAGAGGATTATGAACTGATTAAAAGCACAGAAATTGGTGTGCAGCAGCATATTTGTTTCTCTTGGTGTGTTGAGGGGGACCATTTTGAGCGCTCGGAGGTTTCGCAGCCAAAGCGAAAAGAACTTTATGACCGCATTAACAACTGGATTTTTGCGTTGGGAGTAGAGCAAGTTGGCGATTTTATTGAAAGTCTTTTTAAATTGATAGAAATTACAGAGGCAAAGACATTGACAGATTTGAAGAATGTTAAGGGTGGGGAGTTTGCCAGAAGACTGCATACAATTATGCAGGAGTATTCCGCGATGAATGAGGAGACAAAACGTGTGTTTTGGGAAATTGGTGGATTTATGATAGAAGTCCTTGCAAAAGACCGACAGGAGCGAATGGGACGGTGGAAAACCTTTGATAAAATTCGGCAGCGAATAGAACATTAAAGCGCGAATGTAACTGTTTTCATAAAAGTGAGGCATAAAAGTGAAAAATAGACCATAAAAGTATACAAAATATAGTTGACTTATTGGCAAAAAGGATTTAAAATGCATATTGTAAGCACTTACAAAAAAGTTGTGCTGTACAGAACAGCCAATAAAAAATAATAGGAGATAATAGTATGGAATTATTAAATGCGGCAAAGACCGAAAAAAAACAAAGACCTATTAAAGTACTTCAGTTTGGCGAGGGAAACTTCTTACGTGCATTTGTTGACTATTTTATTGACATCGCAAATGAAGCTGGAAAGTTTGATGGCGACATTGTATTGGTGAAACCAATTGATGGCGCTGGAATCCTAAATATGTTCCACGATCAGGATTGCCAGTATACGGTATGCCTTAGAGGAATTGTTGACGGGGAACCAAAAGTGATTAAGAGAGTTGTGACAAGTGTCGCAGATGTGGTGGATGCCTATGATGAGTATGCGAAATACAGTGCATATGCTACATTGGATTCCCTGAGATATATTGTATCGAACACAACAGAAGCAGGGATTGTTTTTGATGATTCCGACAAATTTGAATATGAACCGCCAAAAACATATCCGGGTAAGCTCTGTAAATTCCTTTATACAAGATATACGCATTTTCATGGTGCAGCAGACAAAGGACTTGTAATTCTACCGGTAGAATTGATAGATGACAATGGAATTCATCTAAAAGAGTGTGTTGTCCAGTTTGCAAAGCTTTGGAATCTTGAGGAAGGATTTCTTACTTGGCTGAATGATGCATGTGTCTTTACATCAACTTTGGTTGACCGCATTGTTACAGGATACCCAAGAGATGACGCAGAGGCGCTCTGGGAAGAATTTGGTTACAGAGATAATATTGTGGTGACGGCAGAACCATTTGGCCTGTGGGTGATTGAGAGTGAGAAAGATATTAGCAAGGAATTTCCGCTTCCAGATGCAGGCTGCCCTGTAATTTTTACAGACAATCAGAAGCCTTATAAACAGAGAAAAGTTCGTATTTTAAACGGCGCACATACTTCTTTTGTCCTTGCTTCTTATCTGGCTGGAAATGACTATGTAAAAGAGTCTATGGAAGATGCAATAATTGGCGACTTTATGCATAAAACCATCTATGATGAAGTGATTCCAACGCTGGATTTGCCAAAACAGGATTTGCTTGACTTTGCAGAGGCGGTGGACGGAAGGTTTAGAAATCCATACATTAAACATGCATTACTTTCTATTTCATTAAACTCAGTGTCTAAGTGGCGGGCAAGATGTATGCCTTCCTTGCTTGGCTATGTGGAGAGAAAAGGAGAATTGCCAAAGCATCTGACTTTTTCTATCGCTGCTTTGATGGCATTTTATACAGGAAATGAGATTCGTGAGAAAGCATTGATAGGTCACAGAGATGGTCAGGAATACAATATTATGGATGATATGGCAGTTTTGGAATTTTTTGCTGCAAACAGCGCAAAACCTTCCGAGGAGTTTGTACAGGCATATCTGAGCAATGTGGATTTTCATGGTCAGGATTTGACACAGGTAGCGGGACTTACAGATGCAGTGACCGCTTATCTCGAAGACATCAGGACACTTGGTATGCGAAAGGCAATTGAGAAGAATTTTTAATATTTTAAAATAAGGGAATAGAACATGGCAAATTTTATAAAAATTAATGAAAATGATAATGTAGCTGTGGCGTTGGAAGTGCTTCCAGCAAACACTACAGTGCGCGTGGGTGACGCAGAAGTGACAACAACCGCGGAAATTCCAGCAGGACATAAATTTGCGCTTGTGGATATTGCAGAGGGCACTCCAGTGGTCAAATATGGTTTTCGCATTGGAAATACAACTTCTGCTGTAAAAAAAGGCGATTGGATTCATACGCATAATTTAAAGACAGGACTAGGCGATTTGCTGGATTACAGTTATGAGCCAGAACTTGCCGAGGAAAAAGTTACCGAAGATGTTACTTTTATGGGATATAATCGTGAAAACGGCAAGGTTGGCGTAAGAAATGAAATTTGGATTATCCCTACAGTTGGTTGCGTGAACAATGTGGCAAGCAAGATTGCAGCGCTTTCGCAAGGGCTTGTGCAAGAAAATATTGAGGCAGTGTGTGCTTTTCCCCATCCATATGGATGTTCTCAGATGGGAGACGATCAGGAACATACAAGACAGATTCTTGCAAATTTAATTCAGCACCCCAATGCAGGCGGTGTGCTGGTGCTTGGACTTGGCTGTGAAAACAGTAACATTGATGTATTAAAAGAGTATTTGGGAGAGATAAATCCTGACAGGGTGAAATTTCTGGTGGCACAGGAAAGTGATGATGAGATTGCTGAGGGTGTCGAGATTGTAAAGGGGCTTGCAAAGTATGCCGCATCGTTCAATAGGGAGCCAATCAGTGTTTCTAAGCTTGTTATTGGCATGAAATGCGGCGGTAGTGATGGATTCTCAGGGATTACAGCAAATCCTACTGTGGGGCGTTTTTCTGACATTCTTATTAGTAAGAAAGGAACAACGATTCTCACGGAAGTTCCAGAAATGTTTGGTGCGGAGACGATTCTTATGAATCGCTGCGCGAATGAGGAATTGTTTCACAAGACAGTTGACTTAATTAATGATTTTAAGAATTATTTTAAAAGCCATAATCAAACAATCTACGAGAACCCTTCACCGGGCAACAAAAAAGGTGGTATTTCTACATTAGAAGATAAGTCGCTTGGCTGTACACAAAAGTCAGGGACCGCGATTGTAAAGGGTGTGCTTGCTTATGGGGAGACTGTAAAGACTCCAGGGCTGAATCTATTAAGTGCACCTGGAAATGACCTTGTGGCAGCGACAGCACTTGCAGCAAGTGGTGCACATATTGTGCTGTTTACAACAGGGCGTGGCACCCCGTTTGCATGTCCAGTGCCAACAATGAAAATTTCAAGCAACTCAAACCTTGCGGGCAAAAAAGACAATTGGATTGATTTTAATGCTGGGGTTGTTGCAGAGGGAGAATGTTTGGACGTGACAGGGCAGCGGTTGTTTGATGGGGTTGTGGCAGTTGCTTCTGGCAAGGAAGTGAAAAGCGAACTTGCAGGATTTCATGATATGGCAATTTTTAAGCAGGGTGTAACACTGTAACAATTGTATTTTCAAGTAACAGGTCAGCTTGTCTGAACTGTTACATTTTCAAGGGTTTTGATTAGGCAGCCTTTGAGGACAATAAATAAATGGAGGAATGATAATCATGGCAAAAAAAGTAGTAACAATGGGAGAGATTATGTTAAGACTCTCTACACCAAACAACGAGAAGTTTATTCAGGCAGACGAGTTTGACATCAACTATGGAGGCGGTGAGGCAAATGTGGCTGTGTCGCTGGCAAATTATGGACACAATGCAAGCTTTGTGACAGCAGTTCCTGACAATGAGCTGGGAGAGTGCGCGATTGCTGCGCTGAGAAAGTATGGTGTGGGAACACAGGACATTGCAAAGTGCGGGGAGCGTCTAGGGATTTACTATCTGGAATCTGGCTCTGCAATGAGACCTTCCAAGGTTGTGTATGACAGAGCACACTCATCAATCTCTACCGCAACTGTAGCGGACTTTGACTTCGACAAGATTTTTGAGGGAGTTGATTGGTTCCATTTTACAGGAATTACACCAGCAGTATCTGATTCGGCGGCGGTGCTGACAGAGGAAGCTTTAAAGGCAGCGAAAAAACATGGCGTAAAGGTATCTGTGGATTTGAATTTTAGAAAGAAATTATGGTCTTCGGAAAAGGCGCAGAAAATTATGAAAAATCTGATGCAATATGTTGATGTTTGCATTGGAAATGAAGAAGATGCAGAGCTTGTATTAGGATATAAGCCAGGCAATACAGATGTGACAAGTGGAGACCTTGAGCTTGCGGGTTATAAGTCTATTTTTGAGCAGATGGTAGCAGATTACAACTTTGAGTACTGTATTTCTTCTCTTAGAGTAAGTCATTCCGCATCTGACAATGGCTGGTCTGCATGTATCTATTCCAGAGATACAAAAGAGTTTTATCATTCAAAAGAATACAGTATTCATCCAATTGTAGACCGTGTTGGCGGCGGCGATTCCTTTGCGGGCGGCGTGATTTGTGGATTGCTAGATGGCAAGGATTTTAAGGCTGCATTGGAATTTGGTGTGGCGGCATCTGCACTGAAACACACAATTCCTGGAGATTTTAACTTGGTGTCAAGAAAAGAAGTGGAAACACTTGCAGGCGGTGATGCTTCAGGGCGTGTACAGCGCTAACAATAAAATAATGTTATTTTAAATTCACTTAAATTTAGGAGGAAAGAATATGGCAAATACAAATCCGTTTTCACTGGAAGGCAAAATTGCTCTTGTGACAGGCGCATCTTATGGCATTGGATTTGCTATTGCAAAGGCAATGGCAAATGCAGGCGCAACAATTGTATTTAATGATATTAGGCAGGAGCTTGTGGATAAAGGCGTGGCGGCATATCAAGAAGAAGGGATTGACGCACATGGTTATGTGTGTGATGTCACAAACGAAGATGCTGTAAATGAAATGGTTGTTGCGATTGAGAAGGAAGTCGGCGTGATTGATGTTCTGGTAAATAACGCAGGTATTATCAAGAGAATCCCTATGTGTGAGATGACAGCGGCAGAGTTTAGACAGGTGATTGATGTTGACTTAAATGCGCCGTTTATCGTATCAAAGGCAGTAATTCCCTCTATGATTAAGAAGGGACATGGTAAGATTATCAATATTTGTTCTATGATGTCAGAACTTGGTCGTGAGACAGTCTCTGCATATGCGGCTGCAAAGGGCGGATTAAAAATGCTTACAAAGAATATTTGTTCTGAGTATGGCGGATATAATATTCAGTGTAATGGCATTGGACCAGGCTATATTGAGACACCACAGACAGCACCATTGCGCGAGCGTCAACCAGATGGAAGCAGACATCCATTTGACACTTTTATCTGCGCAAAGACCCCAGCAAACAGATGGTTGCAAGCGGAGGAGCTCGGTGGTCCTGCTGTTTTCCTTGCATCAGAGGCATCAAATGGTGTAAATGGACATATACTGTATGTTGATGGTGGTATCCTTGCTTACATTGGAAAGCAGCCCCAGTAAAAACGATTGATAAATTACGCATAAATAATTTCTAAATCGTTCCGAAAACAAAAAGAAATATTTAGGCAGTCATACATGGAAATGAGAGAATGGGTGAAAGAAAAAAAGAGAAAGGGATAAGATGCAAACACATATCTTTCACCCTTTGTGTTTGCGCCTCTAATGAAAATGTAAGCATTTTCGCTTGAGGCTTGGTGCAAAATATGAACGAAGTATTGGAAAAAATTAGTAAAATCGGCATTGTACCCGTTGTAGTTCTGGATGATGCAAAAGACGCAAAACCATTGGCAGAGGCGTTAATTAAGGGTGGACTTCCCTGTGCGGAAGTGACGTTCCGAACAGCGGCAGCAGAGGAATCCATTCGCATTATGGCAAGTGCATTTCCTGAGATGTTGGTTGGCGCAGGCACTGTGCTTACAACAGAACAGGTTGACCGCGCAGTAAATGCAGGCGCGAAATTTATTGTCAGCCCTGGATTAAATCCAAAGGTGGTTCAATATTGTATTGACAAGGGTGTTCCTGTTACACCAGGTACATCAAATCCTTCTGATGTGGAGCAGGCAATTGAACTTGGTCTTGAGGTTGTTAAGTTTTTCCCAGCAGAAGCAGCAGGCGGTTTGAATATGATTAAGTCTATGGCAGCGCCTTATACACAGATGAAGTTTATGCCAACAGGCGGCATTTCTGCAAAGAATATCTGTGAATATCTTGCATTTGACAAGATTATTGCATGTGGCGGTTCGTGGATGGTTAAGAAAGACCTTGTGGCTGCTGGAAAATATGATGAGATTCAGGCGCTTACAGAGGAAGCAGTTCGGACAATGCTTGGCTTTGAACTCAGACATATCGGCGTGAATTGTGAAGATGAGGCAGCAGCAGACGCAGTGGCTTCCAGATATGATGAATTGTTTGGATTTACCAAGAAGACAGGAAACAGCTCTATTTTTGCTGGCATTGAGGTTGAGGCAATGAAGAAGATAGGCCGCGGCACCAACGGACACATTGCGATTGGCACAAACAGTGTAGCGCGTGCAAAGAACTATCTGGAATCCGTAAAGAATGTGAAATTTATAGAGGACTCTGCTGTGGTAAAGAACGGAAAACTTACAGCAATCTATATGGAAGAAGAGATTGGCGGCTTTGCGGTTCATCTTGTACAGAAATAGGCAGAATGTAGAACGAAAAATAGAGGTATCACATAATATGTGATGCCTCTTTGTGCACGCCAAAAAGAGAATAACAGTCACAGTGATACATACAGCCATATAAGATGCGGCGATAGTCGCTGTGAGTGTCATTCTACAGGAAGGATATAAATTATGCTTTATAAGATAAATATGATTACAGAAGAAGATGGCTGGATTGTGATTGATACAAATGGGTGGGCATCTGAACCAGTTCGTATGCTTGTGCAGAGCGTTGCTGAAGAGATGGGGAAAGAAGTGTTTCAACCCTATGAAGGAGATGCGCAGTTTATGATTCAAGGCGATCCGTATAAATTAATTTATCAGTATGACGATGTATTCGGCACATGTGTTATACTGGATAAAATGGAGGACAAGGACGCAGTTGTGGCGCTTTTGGAGCGACATTTTGAAAAACTGGCAACAAACGAACAGAAATAAATTATTACAGATAAAATCAAAGCGCAAGCAGAGAGATTTTTGTAAAAAGAAAAGGAGTGTTGTATATGGTTGATAATAATTGTGCATATTGTGTGGAAGGTGCGCTGGTTGAGAAGTTCGGTATTAAAATATGTGAGTTGGAGGCATCAAAAGTTTACTTATTTAAGGAGCAGAGCCATAAGGGAAGAGTGATTGTAGCAAGCAAACATCATGTAAGTGAGATGACAGAGCTTTCCGAGGCGGACAGAAATGCTTTTTTTCATGATGTGAACCATGTTGCAGAGGCGATTCACAAGGCATTTGCGCCAGACAAAGTAAATTATGGCGCATATGGAGACACTGGACATCATCTTCATTTTCATCTAGTTCCAAAGTATCGGGAAGATGAGTTTGAATGGGGCAGTACATTTGCTATGGACCCAAAGCGGAAAACGTTGTCTGACGCGGAGTATGAGGCTGTAATCGCAGCGTTGAAAAAATACTTGTAAATGATAAGTGGTATCACAGAATTAAGTGTTTGATACAAGAGGTACTTTATGGATTTAATAAAAGATTTGTCAAGTATGCCCGATATTGAAGATTTACGCAGAATTTGTAAGGGTATAGCGGCATTAGAAATTGTAATGTGCAGGGATCCGCAATATCGTTATTACTTTTATAACCCTAATTGGAGTGACAACGAAGAAATATTTGAGTTGATTAATGGTTGTGGAAGTGTGAGAAGTGGATGCAATAGTAATATGATGATTTTGTTTTGTCCAGATGGGTGTGTAATTAATGGGTTCGATAATTGTTCTTATGATGATGAGATATATTATACAATTGGTTATGATGGCGATGTACAGTGGCACAAACAAGATGATAAGGAAAAAGAGAATATTCTTAGAATGAAAGAGATAATACAAGGTTTACCAGACGTATTTCATGAGTTTGTGAAGAAGTCTTTAGAGACTATAAGAAGTACATTTTGTATCTGGAAAACAAAGGACGGCAACTGGAGTAGGTCAGATATGGTTGGCGCACAGAAAGATGGTTCAGCAGAAATGCTTGACATATTGGACAAAAATCCACAGAAATATGTTGAGTTTTGTCACTGGTATTATCAAAAAGACATACCAGTGGATATTGTTGAAAAAGTGTACAATGGAGAGTCTTTAACATATGAGATGATTGAAAGACTGAACAACAAAATTGAAGATATATCGTCTGTAAAAGATGAGCTAAATAAGATGGGGTATCCCTATACTTTTTAAAATTCTTATAAGTGATAAAAACTTATTCATTCAGGGATTAAGTTGGTAGAATAAATACTTTGGATATTCACAGAGATAGAGAAGTTCAGATATAAAAGGAGGGGCTTTTCATAAAGAAATACGCTGAATATAGCTTTTACTGTATCCCAAATAAGAAATACTATATACCAAAAAACGCGTAGAGGAGAGTTCTTCCCTACGCGTTTTTTGTGCACGGATATATTGAGAATCTTTTAGGAACTGTCAGGCTGCGTCAAGGTTTTTTGATGCCGCAGAGGGGCATTTAGACAAGTCATTGACAGGAGTTATTTACTAACAGTTCCTTCTTAGTATATAAAAAATAAATTTGCGTTGTTTTCATTATAATAATATAATAAAGACAGGAAAGCCAATTCTATAGAGATGGAGGTGATATTATGCTGCACGATTTTTATACGGAGTACAAGGAGAAACTCACAACACCAAAAAAGGCAGTGGAAGTAGTAAAAAGTGGTGATTGGATAGACTATACAAGCTGTCTTGGCAAGCCTGTTTTATTGGACAGAGCATTGGCTAAGCGCAGAGATGAGCTCTATGACGTAAAGATACGTGGCAACTTGATTGCGGGACCTATTGAGGTAGCGGAATGTGACGAACATCAAGCGCATTTTACATATCATAGCTGGCATTGCTCTTCCTATGAGCGAAAACTGTGTGACAGGGGACTTTGTTATTATATTCCTATGGTATTTCATAACAATGCGGCGTATTACGAGTTCTTTTTAAAAGTAAATGTAGTGATGGTGAGTGTATCACCTATGGATAAACATGGATATTTTAACTTTTCTGTCAATACAGGAGTGGCGGCACCAATAACACGTGTGGCGGATATTGTGATTGTTGAGGTAAATGAGCATTTGCCAAAAGTGCATGGCGGTTATGATGAGTGTATTCATATCTCGGATGTGGATTATATTGTGGAGGGAGAGCATGAGCCATTTGTGGGCAGTAAGGCAATTTTGCCTACAGATACAGATAGAAAAATTGCAGAAAAGATTTTGCCTTATATTGTAGATGGTGCAACACTTCAGCTTGGGATTGGCAGTATGCCAAATGCGCTGGGGGAATTGATTGCAGAATCCGATATTAAAGATTTGGGAATGCATACAGAGCTTTGTTCTGATGCCTATTTAAGTATGTACAAGGCGGGGAAACTTACCAATCGCCGGAAAAAGATAGACAGAGGGAAAGGGGTGTTTGGCTGTGCGGTTGGTTCGCCAGAACTTTATGAGTGGGTAGACGACAATCATGGTATTGCAGCATATCCGCTAGAGTATGTCAACAGACCGGGGATTATTGCACAGATTGACAATATGGTGTCTATTAACAGTTGTGTATCTGTTGATTTATATGGACAAGTGGCAGCAGAAAGTTCTGGTTCTAGGCAGATTAGCGGTACAGGTGGACAACTTGATTTTCTGATAGGCGCTTCTGCCTCGCACGGTGGGAAAGCATTTATTTGTATGAGTTCTGTCTATAAAGATAAAAATGGTGTGTATCATTCTCGTGTTCGACCGCAGTTTGATGGGGATATTATTACTTCGCCAAGAAGTCAGGTTTATTTTCTGGCGACAGAATACGGCGTAATTAACTTGGAAGGTCGCTCTACATGGGAGCGAGCAGAGGGGCTAATTTCTATTGCGCACCCAGACTTTCGAGAAGAATTGATTCGAGAGGCAGAGAAGCGAAAGATTTGGCGGCGGTCAAATAGGTGTTAATATGAGAAATGATTTGATAACAGTGACTATTTATGGTAGGAAGTGCCATATTTACAAAAATAAGACTGTGGAGAAACAAGAGAAAAAATTGCCTGTATTTTACTGGGGTGTTGGCGAGGAAAGCAAGGAATCTGTTATGACAGTTGTGTCCTATTTGAAAGAACAGTTACCAGAAGCGAATTTTATTTTGGCAGCGTATGCGTGTCAAAATTGGAATGATGATTTTTCACCTTGGGCAGCAAAGCCAGTTTTTGGGAATGAAGGGTTTGGAGGAAAAGCAGAGAATACACAAAAGTGGCTTGTGGAGCATTTGATTCCATATATTGAGACAGATGAGGGCGAGACAGAAATAATGCGTTTTCCAGTAGGGTATTCGCTTGCAGGTCTTTTTAGTTTGTGGATTTATTGTAGGGAAGATATTTTTTCGGGTATGATTAGCTGTTCTGGTTCTTTTTGGTATGAGGGTATATTGGAATATATTCAACAAAAGATAGCAATAACACAGAATTGTGATACAAAATATGTCTATCTAAGTCTTGGGGACAAAGAGGAGCGAACCAAAAATAAACGAATGGCAGTGGTGGGGGATAACACAAGAAAAATATATGGGTTGCTCTGTGAACATCAAGAAAAGATAAAAGGAATCCTTGCGTGGAATGCAGGCGGACATTTTTCAGAGCCAGATATAAGGATTGCAAAAGGAATTGATTGGATTTTAAAACACATTGGTGTATAATGAAATAGAAAAAATATCGAATTAAAAGGAGGAACTAAAAAATGAATATTCCAAGCATTGAGAGACTAGAAAAAGTTTATGGAGAGAGCGTAAAAAGTGCTAAACGTTTAAGTGCTCTGGCAGAGAACTTCCAAAAAAAGTATGCGCATGACAAGGCGGAGTTTTTCTCTGCACCTGGCAGGACAGAGATTATTGGCAACCATACAGACCACAACGGAGGAAAAGTGATTGCGGGAAGCATTGATTTAGATACAATTGGTGCTGCTTATCCCAATAACAGTAGTGTGATTCATATTACAAGCGAAGGCTATGACAAGGAAATTGTGGTGGATATTGCGAAATTGGACAGTGTTGTTAAGGGCGGTGGAACAGTTGCGCTGCTTGCAGGTATGATGGAAGGCGCACAAAAGTTTGGTTTTCAAGTCGGCGGATTTGATGCTTATGTTTCCACAAATGTAATTGCGGCAGCAGGGGTTAGTTCGTCTGCTTCTTTTGAGATGCTTGTGTGTACAATTGTTAACTATTTCTTTAATGACGGCGCAATGAGCTGTGCGGATTATGCGAAGATTGGTAAATACTCTGAGAATGTATATTGGAATAAAGCATCTGGAATGATGGATCAGATGGCATGTGCAGTGGGAGGTCCTGTTCTGTTTGATTTTGCAAACGGCAGTCAGCCAGAGTACAAACCATTAACCTTTTCTTTTGAGAAAAAAGGGTATCGTCTTGTCATTGTAAACACAGGAAAAGGACATGCAGATTTAAGTGAGGAATATTCAGGTATTCCAAATGAAATGAAAGAGGCGGCAAAGGTTCTTGGCGTGGAGCTTTTGTGTGAGACAAACCTTGATGCGTTGCTTGCACATGCAAATGAGATAGAAAATGATAGGGCACTGCTGCGTGCAGTCCATTTCTTTGAGGAAAATCGCAGAGTAGATGCGATGGCAGAGGCAATCGAGAAAGAAGATATTGAAAATGTGTTAAGGCTTGTTAAGGAATCAGGTACTTCGTCTTGGGAACTCTTACAGAACTGTTATTCCCTTCAAAATTGCAAAGAGCAAAAGATTACGCGTACCCTTGCACTTACAGAGTTATTTTTACAGGGAATTGGAGATGGTGTGTGCCGTGTGCATGGCGGTGGATTTGCAGGGGTGATTATGTGTCTCGTGCCGCTTGCAGAGGCGGAGAATTATGTGAAATACATTGCAACGTATGTGGGAGAGAGCAATGTTTATCCAATGAATATTCGAGCGGTTGGAGCCATCAGAATCTAAAGCGCTGTAGGGAGAAAGGAAACAGACATGAAAGACAAAGTAAAGTCCAATAAAAGGCTTTTGGCAGTTCTTGTTTTGGGATTTTTAATTTGCGGCGCATTGGTAGGAAAGAAAGCTGCGACAGCTCATGCGCAAGAAGAATCGTTTTCTATTGATGCACAACTGCATTCGCAGAACTTTTCTACATATGATATTCAAGTGGTTGTCTCCAATTCGGGAGAGAACTGGGAAGGGATAGCACGGATTCGCTTAGAAAATACATATTATTCGCTAAGCTGCGTTTACGATACGATCCTTTCCCTGCCGCAAGGCAGCACCAAACAGTTTCTGGTCAAAATACCAAGAGAAAGTATAGAAGACATTGGTGCTTCCGTGTCCGTTTCCTTGTTAGATAGAGAGAATCAACTAGCGGCGTCGAAAGTTTTTACCAATCTATTTTTAAATGGGACAGATTTGCTTTCTATGGGAATATTAAGCGATTCCTATGCGTCTTTGACTTATTTGGATATGGAAGGAAATAACTTATACTATGGTGGTGCAGAGCTTCCTGTGAAACTGTATCATTTCAGTCAAGAGGACCTGTCTCATTCATTGAAAAGTGATATGAACTTTCTGGTGATTGATGACTATAATACTAGTATTTTGACAGAGGCAGAATTGGAGTGTATTCAGCGTTGGGTAGAGGAAGGCGGAATGCTGATTGTCGGCACAGGAGAGCGTGCAGAAGATGTGCTGAGCAGATTCGATTTTTTGGGGATAGAATGTTCTAAAGTAAATGCACCGAATGAGCATCCTTATCAGGACCATTATGATAAGGATTTAGTAAAACTGTACATGGCAGAACTAAATGACGTGAATGACCAGTATGATACAAATATGGATATTCTTAGTCTCATTACTTCGCGGGGAGATGGCGCAGTGGAAGTTGTGCCATATTCTCTGTCGAAACTTGTGCCACAAGATGTGGAGTCCTATGTATATGAGCTTTTGATTCAGATTAATTCCTACACACAGATTCCATATAATCCCAAAAGTAAATATAATAAAAATGAATATGAAATTCGCAGAATTTTTAGAACTTTTGGAAATGGTGGCAATCGCTTGAATTTTGACATGCTAAAATGGATTGTTATTTTGTATGTGATTTTTGTAGGACCTGTACTTTATCTCATTTTGCGTTTTATAAAAAAACGGGATTGGTATTGGATTGCAGTTCCAATTACAACACTGATTGGAATTTTTTTGATTTATATTGCGGGAAGAGGCTTTGAGGTGGTAGACACAAGAGTCTACTCTGTGACCGTTGAGGAATTAGGGGCTTCTGACCAAGAGGCGAAGACCTATATGCACTGTTATGACGCTGGTCATAAGGAATGGATGCTGCGGTTGACAGAAGGATATGATTCTTGTGGTCCAATTTGGTCTGACTATTATAATATTCAAGACAATGAAAAGTATCGCAGTCGTATTGTAAAAGAGGGCGAGCGTATTTCTTTTGGTTTGAATCCAAGTGTTGGTTTTGAAGATGCGTATTTTAAGGCAGAAGCTGCTACAAACAAAGCGACAGGAAAAATTTCGCTTGATATACAGTCAGTGAATGGATGGGGGATTAGTAGTACCCTTGTAAATGAGACTGGTTTGATTGCTTCAGGATTGAATGGCACAGTTACAAATGAGACAGAGTGGGATTTTGAATATTTTGCTGTGATTGCGTATGACAGTCTGTTTATCTATCAGAATCTTCCTGCGGGGGAGACATGTGATCTAAGCAAGGTGGTGTACCTTTCTTCAAAGAACTATGATGATGTGGTAGAAGATTACTTGCATGGCTATATGAATGAGATTTACCGCGGTAAAGAACAAAAAGATGCAGATTTCATTGCTGCACTTGGAATTGGTGTTTCTGTTGCAAGTTTACAGGAAGATCCCGATACAATGATTGTGGTTGGCGTGACAAAGGATTGGAATAAAGTAGTGGATGACAATTGTAGTGAGACTTCTTATGGGTGTCTGTATTCTGTGCAGTAGGGGGAATTTTCGTATGTTATATATCAATGATTTAACGAAAAAGTACGGCTCATTTACGGCTGTCAATCATTTGTCATTGCACATTCCAGAGGGGGATTTGTTTGGCTTTGTGGGACCAAATGGCGCAGGTAAGACAACCACAATACGCATTGTCTGTGGATTGTTAAAGGCAAGTAGCGGGGCGGTGCGAATTGGAAGCAGCGAGGCGACAGTAGGCACAAAGGAGATGAAACGCCTTATTGGGTATGTGCCAGATTTCTTTGGGGTTTACGACAATTTAAAAGTGCGTGAGTATATGGATTTTTATGGATCTATGTATGGGATGCGCTCGCGGGATATTGCAAAATTATCAGATGACTTATTAGAACTTGTAAACCTTTCTGACAAAAAAGAATTTTATGTGGATACGCTTTCTCGTGGAATGAAACAGCGGCTTTGTGTTGCCAGAGCACTGCTTCACAATCCGAAGCTGTTGATTTTAGATGAGCCAAGTTCTGGTTTGGACCCTAGAGCACGTGTGGAGATGAAAGAATTATTAAAAAATCTTCATTCTATGGGAAAAACGATTGTTATTAGTTCTCACATTCTCTCAGAGCTTTCTGAAATGTGCACAAGTATTGGAATAATGAGTCATGGGCAATTAATTACAGCAGGGCGTATTGAAGATATTATGCGTCAGGCTGCTGGCGGAAAGCGCATTCATATTCAGATTGCATCTGGCATAGAAATTGCAGTGCGCCTCTTACAAGAACAAGTTGGCGTGATTGTGGAATCTGTCAGAGAAAATGAGATTATTATATCCAATAACAATACAGACGAACAGATTAGCGCGCTTATGGGACTGTTGATTCAAAATCAAGTGGTTTTGACTGGTTTTTATCGGGAGGAAGGCAATCTGGAAGCATTGTTTATGCAGTTGACAGGAGGTGACTCGCAGTGAGAATATTGGCAAAGCCAATAAAGATCAATCCAATTATAAAAAAGGATTTGCAAGTAACTGCCCGCAGTATGCGGTTGAGTTGGGCATTGTTTGCCTATGAAGTGATATTGACATTGGCATTTCTGTTGGCGCTTGCAATCATTCAGTCAGACAATAATAGCTATTATAGCAGCCGCAATATTTACAGCTATTTGATTTATCTATTTCCTGTGCAGGCAGCAGTACAAGCATTTATTGTTGCCCTAATTGTGCCAATTATTACCGCACCTAGTATTTCTGGAGAAAAGGAACGGCAGACATTTGATATTATGCTAACCACTTGTATGTCACCATTTTCTATTGTGTTTGGAAAAGTAGTATCGGCAGTAATTCGGATTCTTTTTTTTGTTGCTGCCGGAATGCCTATTATGGCATTGGCTTTTGTGGTAGGTGGCTTAGAGTGGAGTAGCTTGCTTTATTTTATTTTGACAATTATCTTGTTGTCTGTGTTTTCTGGAAGCATTGGGATTTGCTGTTCTGCGTTCTGCCGCAAATCGATAGTTGCGGTGGTACTGTCTTTTATCATATATTTTGTGATTTATATTCTAACATTTGTTCCTACAATATTAAGATTTCTTTGGAGCAAAGGGGAGCACGCAGGGGAATCAATGCTATTTTTGCTAATAAATCCTGCTGTGTTCTTTGAAGAATTTTTTATGCAGATTATGACTGGAGAATCTGCGTTTGGTGTGGCAGGCTCTAATTTTGATAAAAGCGAGGTTGGGGTTATCACCTATTCTTTGTCACAGGGAAAGACATGGATGTTTTTGTCCGCCGCATGTATTTTCATACTGGCAATTTTGTTTATGCTTGCCGCTGCATGGAAGGTGAATCCAATGCATTCGTCTTCCAAAAATAATTTTACGGGCAAATCAAACCGTAATAAAAGGAAGAACAAAGATGTGCAGTAAAATTATACTGGCGGTCGAAAAGACTGACCGCTCAGTATAATGTGATGCGCACAACCGCACAAGGAAATATGCCGCTTCGCGGCTGCGGTTGGCGCGATACTCACGGCAGATTTCATCTGTCGTGAGTATATAATGGAGGCGTTGTATGAGTCAGAAAGCGTTTATAAAAATAATACAATCCTATTGCTTTAGATTAAATGTAGCACAGTTTATAAAAAAAGCAGTATTTGTTCTCTACATTGGCGCGAGTGTAGGAATTTTATTGCAGGCGATTGCTTTTATTATTCCCTTTTATTATGCAGGGGGTTGCACAATTATAATATTGATTCTTGTACTGTTGACCGCGGTCGTGCTAGCTTTTATCAAGCGAAAAAATATGGAACAGACAGCACTTGTAATGGATCGTTTTGGGTTTGAAGAACGGATTGTGACAGCCTATGGAAATCTGGAAAAAGAAGGCGCTTTGGTTGAATTGCAGCGTACAGATGCCATGAATCAGTTACAGTTACAGCGCGATAAAATACGGATTGCAATTTTGCCGTCATGGAAACTTATAGTGGGATTGGCAGGACTGTTTGCAATACTCATTGTCCTTGCGCTCATGCCTTCTGCAATGAAAGAACGCGCACGCGAACTGCATCATATTCGGGAAGCGGCAAGGGAAAAGACAGAGGAAATTGAAGAGATTTTGGAGGCACTGGAAGAACTTTCCCAAGAGCAAGATTTGACAGTAGCGCAACAGGCGGCTTTGCAGGAGATGGCAGAAAGCTTACAGGCTTCGCAAGAGGAATTGCAGCAGGCGTCTAGTATGGAAATGATGAAGGCTGCATCGCAGAAGTTGGAATATAGATATGAGCATACAGGAAATACGTTAGCAACACTTGCAGAAAGCTTGCGAAATGGTGCGACGGTGTCGTCTGTCACAGCAGAGTCCATGCAGGCGTTGTCAGAAAAGTTACGGGGAATGCATGAGGCAGAGCTTGCGCAGGGAACTGCTGGGCAGCCTGGCAACCAAAATGGAACTGGGCAGAATGGACAACCTGGCAATCAAAACGGAACTGGGCAAAACGGACAATCTGGCGATCAAAATGGAGCTGGACAAGGGGGACAATCTGCGGAAGACGGCACAAATGGTTCCAACGGGCAAGGTGATTCGAATAATGGTTCTGGGATTGGAAGAGGAACAGGTACGAGCAGTACGCCACATGATTATGTCAGTATTCCAAATGAAATTGCGGAAAGTGAAAATTTGACTGGAAATGCAGTAAACCATGATGCATCAGAGTATTTTTATGCGCAGAATGGCTTGAGCTGGGAGGGAACACATATGTCCCATGAAGCAGTGATTGGTAGTTATGAGCAAAATGCGTATGAAGGGATTGCAGCAGGAAAGTATCCAAGCGGTATGGAAGAGATTATAAAAGCATATTTCTCGAATTTTAATTAAAAGTTCAAGAATGCTGCGGCGTGCGGGTCAGTTTTACTAACATATTACGGATTCGCACGCCTGCAATAAAATAAACAAAAGTTTATGGAGGGCAGTGGAAAATGGGGGAATTTGGGAACAATGGTTTGCAGGACCCTGCATATATGGCGCAGCGGATTGCTGCCTGTGAGCGGGAGATTCAAAAGGGGATTATTGGTCAGCGTGAGATTATTCGTCAAGTTATGCTTGCCATGCTTACAGGAGGCAATGTATTGCTAGAGGGTATGCCGGGATTGGGAAAGACGAGATTGGTCAGCACAATTAGCAAAGTATTTGACTTGTCATTTAAGCGGATTCAGTTTACGCCAGATTTAATGCCAAGTGATGTGACAGGAACAAATATTATTATTAAGAATGAGCAAGGCAGTGCTTTTTCTTTTGAGCGCGGACCGATTTTTGCCAATCTAATCTTGGCAGATGAGATTAATCGAGCAACTCCAAAAACACAGTCGGCATTGTTAGAGGCAATGCAGGAACATACTGTAACAGTAGGAAATGACAGCCACGCGCTCACAGAACCCTTTTTTGTGCTTGCCACGCAAAATCCCATTGAAAACGAAGGAACTTATCCCTTGCCAGAGGCGCAACTGGATCGATTTATGTTTAAGATTTTGGTTCGTTTTCCATCTAAGGAGGAGTTAAAGGGAATTGTGACATTGACGGAAGGTAGTCAGGAGCCGGATATTATAAAACAGATGGACAGTGCAGGACTGTTGGCAGCCAGAGCGCTGATAAATCAGATACCAATCGCGGATGCAGTGATGGATTATCTGTTGGAGACTGTTATGCAGACACATAGCGCAAATCCTTATATTAAGGAAGGCGCAAGCCCAAGGGCAGCGCAGGCATTGATTCGCGCATCAAGAGCAAAGGCATTTTTAGAAGGGCGGTTTAATGTTTCTTTTCAAGATGTGAAGGAGACTGCATTTCCTGTGCTTAGACACCGCATTCTTTTAAGTTTTGATGCGGTTAGTGAGGGCGTCAACGAAGATAATGTTATACAAAAAATATTGGAGGGAACTAAACAATAATGACAGTAATACCAGATGCTGCGTTTTTTGATAGACTTTCTAGGTTGCGACTGGCAATGGGACACCGCGCTTCTATGAATTTGACAGGAAATCGCAAGTCCACGCAGAAAGGTTCTTCTACAGAGTTTTCTGATTTTCGGGAGTATATGCATGGTGATGATATTCGTCGTATTGACTGGAATGCATATGGGCGGTTGGACAGGCTTTATGTGAAAGAGTATATGGAAGAAAAGGAAGTCGTTGTTTCAATATTGTTGGACACAAGTGCTTCTATGAATTATGGAATTCACAAAAAAAGTACATACGCTAGTATGTTGGCAGCAGCGTTTGCATATATGGGGCTGAACAATATGGATCGCGTAATACTTTATGATTTACGACAAATGCAAGCGTCTTTTGTGGTAAGTGGTGCAAAAAACAGGTTGTCTAAACTGACAGATTGGATTGCGCAACGCTCTTTTGACGGAAAGGTAGATATCTGCGAATCTATCAGGCAGCTTCCAATGAAAGGTCCAGGTGTGACAATAATTGTCAGTGATTTTTTGCAGGAATCTTTAATGGAATCCAATCTGAAAGAAGAACAATCTGCCGTGAGAAAACTTTTGCGCTTTTTGGATTATCGGAAACAGAAAACCGTTTTTCTGCATGTTTTGGCTGGAGAAGAACTTTCGCTGGGACGGTCTGCCGAGCTTACAGGAACACGAAATATGATAGATATGGAAGAAAAAAGTACTTTACGTTTGACGTTGGACACAGAAAGTATCCATATGTATGAGCAGGCAATGCAGGAATATTTGTCAAGTTTGCGTCAGGAGTGTGCAAGGATGGGAGCTTTTTATGCAGTGTGCAACACAGAAACGGATATTTACCAACTGATTTTTCAGGAGCTGAGAGCGCTATATGATTTTTGAGAGTTTATGGCCGCTGTTTCTTTTGGCAGCGGTTCCAATCATTATCCTTTTATATTTGTTAAAACCAAAAGGGACAGACTATCTGATTTCCTCTAATTTACTGTGGAAAAAACTGTTAAAAAATGAGCAGTCACGAACTTTTTTTGAGAAGTTTGTTCATAATATTCTGATGTATCTACAAATCTTGATTGTTGTGCTGTTGGTAGTTGCATTAATGTCCCCGTTGATTCAGTTGAATGGACATCGCGGCGGTAGAAAAATATTGTTGATGGATACAAGCGCAAGTATGCAGCATGTGGGAGCTTCTGGAAAAAGTCGTTTGCAGGAGGCGGTGGAACAGGCGTGCGATTATGTGCAGACTGCGCAGAATACGCGTTTTTCTATTGCGACAGTGGATGCTGCGGGCGCAAGGATTTTGGCAGTGGATATTACAGACACAAATAGTTTAATGCGTACACTGCGAAGCCTCGTGTGCAGTGATAGTGGCGGAAGTCTGACACAGGCACAAGGTGTATTAGATACGCTAGCTGGTGATGCTAAAGAGGGCGAAAATATGACAGATTTGCTAGTGTATACAGACAGCGCTGGAGCCGCAGATTTTGAGGAACTGCGCACTAGCGGGCAAAAGGAATTATATATTTCTGGCAGCGCGGTTGCCAACGTCGCAAATGAATATACAGCCTTTTCTAGTCGTGATGATGGTCTCTTTGATGTGATGGTAAGCGTTGCAAATTACAGCGACGAGGAAGTATCTTTTGATGTTAGTTTGTATGATGATGAGACTTATGACAAAAAAATGATTGCGTTGTCATCAATGCGTCTTGCACCTTCCGAGAGCAAAATTTGCTTTTTTGAGGAGATAGATTGGAAGGGAAAGACAATGACTTCTCGCGTTGACAATATTGTTTTTTCTGGTGCCTCTACTGATAGTCTTGCGCGAGATAACGATTCGGCAGCAGTGAAAAAACAGAAAAATCAAATGCGTGGTTTGCTTGTTGGAGATGGAAATACATTTCTTGAGAAAGCATACCTTGCTGTTACTGGAGAGAGTATTGTTAAGGCAAAGACGGATACAGCCGTTCAGGACACATCAAATGCTTTAATTAGAACCCCTTTAAAAGAACAAGGTTATAATATTGTAATTTATGATGCAGGACAGGAACCGCAGTTAGCAGACACAAACCGCATAATTTTTGGAAATATGGGAGGAACAGTTGTTGAGACACCAGAAAATGTGGTGCTTGACATGACAGACTGTGACTTGACTGCGGGGTTATCTGGTTTTTCAATTGGGGTAAATACAGCGTATTGTTTTGCACTTCCAGAGGGAGCGGAAAGCTTTTTGTCATACAAAGGGAAGTGCGTAGGATATTATCAAGAGCTAGAAGACAGGAAAGAGGTCGTTGTTGGATTTGATATACGGGAATCCGACTTTCCGCTGCGTGCAGAATTTCCTGTCTTTTTAGCAAATGCGATGATTTATCTCTCAGATACTTCGTGGTTAGCAACAAATGTTTATTATGCAGGCGAAGAAATTGCTTTGCAGCCGTGGGCGGAGCTTGACAGAAGCCAATTTGAAAGTCGACCAGCCCAAGCAGGATTGTACACACTTGGAAATGATGTGTATCAGGAAGACTACGTGGTGCGTTTTCAGACTGCCAAGGAATCTGATGGCAGAATATCAACAGACTTAGAAGGAATTTCGGACAGTGGAACCAAGTTTTTGCAAAGCCAAAAAATAAAACGTACAATTAGAAACTTATTTATAATATTGGCACTTATTGTTTTGGTGGCAGAGTGGATTGTCTATGTGCGTCAGATGCGTTACCGCGGGAAATTTTATTGGTTTGTGCGTGGTGTGGTACTGTTGTGTGTAATTCTTGCGTTGTTTGGAATACAAATTTATCGAGGAAGCGGCAAAACAGCAACCGTTTTTGTTGTGGACCTCTCCGACAGCAATAAAGAACATTTAAACGAGGCACAACAGTATTTGCAAGAAACAATTTCCAAGATGCCCTCTGGAAATGCTTATGGGATTGTGACATTTGGAAAAGACACCCTTGTGGAACAGTTTTTGACGACAGAAAAACATTATAATGGTCTGATGACAATTCCTGAAAAGGCGGCGACAAATTTTGAGGAGGCAGTTTCTAAGGCGCTTACGCTCATTCCAGGAGAATATAAGAAGCGACTTGTCGTGCTAACAGACGGAAAGGAAACGCGGGGCGATATACGTAATATGTCGCAGGCATTGACGGCTGGACAGACAGAATTTTTAACTTTGTTGTATGAAAATGAGGAAAAGCCAGATGCCTATATTGACAATGTGACACTTCCGTCTTATCTTCACTCGGGTGATAAGTATTCCATTACTGTGTTGGTGGAGAGCAATTATGATACGGATGCAGTAATTACACTTTATCGAGGAAGCAGCCAGATGGCAGCAGACAATGTGCATTTGAACAAAGGAAGCAATCGTTTTGTATTTCGCGCGCAGGTTGATGCCGATACAGACAGTAGCGCGATGGAAAACTTGCGTGTTCAGGTTCAAGCGCAAGGAGACACCTGTCAGGAGAATGATTATTTTAGTGCTTACTCTGTAGTGGAGACATCGCCCAAAATACTTGTGATTGCAGGGCGTGACACGAACACTGCTGCATTTTCTACTGTTTTAAAGGCGGCTGGTTGCGATTATAGTGTTGTCTCTGCGATAAATGCGCCAGACAGCATTAATGCTATGTTGGAATATAAGACTATAATTGTGGTGGACACTTATATTGATGATTTGCCAACAAAATTTTTGGAAAACCTTGAAACCTATGTAAAGGATTATGGTTGTGGTTTTATTTGCTGTGGCGGAGAGAATAGTTTTGCGTTGGGTGGGTATCGAGATACAGTATTAGAGACAGTTTTACCTGTGGATATGCAACTTCGAGGGGTCAATGAGATGCCATCTATGGCAATGGTTATGGTGATTGACCGCTCTGGAAGTATGACAGGAAAAGCAGGTGTATTGAGCATTAGCAATCTGGATATTGCAGTCAGGGCAGCCACTGTGGCAGTTGACAACTTGAATGATACGGATTTTGTGGGAATTTTAACATTTGATGATAAGTATGAATGGCAAGTAGCGCTTTGTCAGGCAGATGACAAGGCAGCAATAAAAGACAAAATTAATCAGATTCAAGATGGAGGCGGCACAACAATTAAACCAGCTTTGCAAGAGGCAGTTGATGTGCTTGCAAAGAATGATGCGTCAATCAAACATATTGTGCTCTTGACAGATGGCATGGGGGAGACAAACAACTATGATGATATTGTCAATAGTTGTGCAGCGCATGAGATAACACTCTCTACGGTAGCTGTAGGAGATTCTTCAGATAAGAAGCTTTTGCGATATCTGGCAGAGAAATGCGGCGGGAGATATTATTATTCGGACATGTCAAGTGATATTCCAAGAATTTTTGCACAAGAAGTATTTCTAGGAGGAGACAGTTATATTCAAAATGGAGTCTTTTCTCTGTCAGTTCAGGGGGGACATGAGCTGACTGGAAATCTTTTTCCAAATGGTTGGCCTTCTCTTTACGGATATATTTCTGCAACACCAAAAACTGCTTCTAGTCCAGTGATTCAGTCGGCAGAAAAAGGCGATCCAATCCTTACTGTATGGCAGTATGGATTAGGGCGAACTGCCGCATGGAACAGTGATGTCACTGGAGAGTGGACAGGTGCTTTTGCAGGACAGGAAGATTATGTACAGCTCTGGAAACGCATTGTGGATTATTCCACTGGAAATGCTGGTATGGGAGAAGACAATGTAAATATAGTGACAGTAGGGGAACAAACTACCATTGATTATCAAACCAATGATTATGGAAGTGCAACAGAAGTTCTAATAACAGTGATTGACCCAAAAGGGACTGCCACAGAGGAAAAACTGCATGCGACTGCACCAGGAAAATATACAACAGAACTTTCCACCCCACAGACAGGACTATATCATTTTAATATACGACGCACAGAATCCGGCGAAATTCAAAATTATATGACAACTGCCGCAGCAGTGCAGTTTTCGGACGAATATAAATTTGATGTAAGTATGGATGCTTATCTGAATTTTGCCCAACAGTATGGTAGCGTTATTACAGAGGATGAGCCAATATGGACGCGAATTTCCACTAGAACGCGAGAGGGATATCCCTTGACAAATTGGCTTCTAGTGTTGGCAGTATGTCTATTTCTAGTTGATGTGACGTTGCGCCGATTCCAGTATGTTCCAAAACAATTATTATTGGTAGCGAAACTTAGGCAGAAAACAATACAAAAGTCGGATGGAAACAGAGGATTACAGGCACGAGATACAAGTTCCACACAGGAATTTCAGATGCCACAATTCAGCCAGGGATTACCACACAATGAACTTCTGACCGAAAAAACTACAAAAGAGGGCAAGAAACAAAAAAGTCAAAAACGGTCTGAAGAGACATTGGATACTTCGCAGTTGCTAAAGAAAAAAGATGAGCGAAATATTTAGGGATTGGAGGAAAAAAATTAAAATTTAAGATAAAAACTGTTGTGACAAAATGAAATTGTCACAGCAGTTTTTTATGCACATGGGCAACCAAAGGAATATTGTCAGCGAAGCTGACGGGTGTCCAGCGCGCGAGCAAGGAAGATAGGACCTACTCGATTACACATGGGCATCCAGAAGAAATAAAACGCTATAGTAGTGCACAAAAAATATTGTTTAAATATACTGCAGAATGCGACCTTTAGCGAAAATATCGCTAAAATGTATAGCGAATATTTCACTAAGATATGATGTTATTGAGGTGATATATTTATGCGTTATCCAAGGTTGAGAAATTTAAGAGAAGATAAGGATATGACACAAAAGCAGTTAGCGGCTATATTACACTGTAGTCAACGAATTTATAGTAATTATGAACGAGGAGATGTTGATATTCCTACAGAGATACTAATTCATCTTTCAATCGTTTACAATACAAGTATTGATTATATTTTGAATCAGACAGATGTAAAAATTCCTTACGCCAGAAAGGAGAAGAAATAAGCTATAATACAAAGGGGATAAAACATGTTACAACAATTAGGAATTATGCTTTTTGAAGAACGTGAAAAAATGGGAGTAAGACAAAGAAATATTGCAGATGGAATTATCAGTATACCAGAGCTGTGCAGAGTGGAACGAGGAGAAGTGGAGATTGACTATTTCACATTGCAGGCATTGTTTGAGCGCCTTGGAAAGTCTATTGATAAACTTGAACTTGCAGTTTTTAGGCTTGAATATGAATCTATTGCATATCGAATTGAGGTTGAACACAGTATAGAAAATTGGGATTACAAAACACTACAGAAACTAATTGCAGATTATCCCGTATATAATGATAGCAAACGTCCTATTCGCAAACAGTATATGATTGTATTGGAGACAGTGCTATATTTTATAAAAGAACAAGATTATAAGTCCTGCCTGCATGGAATGGAACAGGCACTTGTATGCACTCTGGATAAAGACTGGAGGCAGAAAGTTTGGAATGTGCAGTGCCTATGTAATCAGGAGATTAGAATTATTTTAATGATTGTATATTGTGAATGGAAGCTTGGAGCCACAGATGGGCTAACAGAGAAATTGGAACGGCTTGGCAGATACATATTACATCATTATACAGATACAGAGGAGCAAGTTAAAGTTTATCCGCATTGTGCATGGTTGTTAGGGCAAATCTATCTGGAACAAAATAGGGTAGCAGAAGCGTATGCTATTTGTAGAAGAGGCAAAGAGTCTCTTGTAGAGAATGGTTCTCTAAGTCCTTTGTGGAAAATATTAGAATTAGAGAAAACTTGTCTGGAAAAACTAGGAAAAGAATCAGAACAAATTCAGTGTGGAAAGTATCAAGAAGCAGTTCGTTTCCTGTATAAGATTACAAATACATGTTTGGAATCCAATATAATAGTAGAGTTTATGAAAAGTAGTTTTCAAGGTGAGTTTATTCTTACAAATGAGTTGGTGAAAGACTTGAGAGAGGCAAATGGATTTTCACAAGAATATCTCTGCGAAAACATTTGTGCACAGGAAACATTGTCTAAAATTGAAAATGGCAAAAGAAGTCCCAACAAAAGGAATTTATATAAACTATTAAAGAAAATGGGAATGGAACGAGAGAATTATTATGGATTTATAGAGGCGGACAAATATGAATTGTACGAAAAAGTGAGAGAATATAATCGGTGTTTTTCAAAAGGGCGGTCCAAAGAGGCAACAAAATTGTTAGATGAGATTGAAAATGGATTGGATATGACAAGACCCGTCAACAGACAGTTTATTGGAATGGAACGCATTTTTGAACAGACAGCACAAAATAAAATATCAAGAGAAGACGCAAATAAGATGCTTAAGGAAATGCTTTCTCTAACAATGCCACAGATGAAATCGGATAGGGTGATTTATCGAGTGCCTTTTCGGACAGAGTATACAATTTGGAACCATATAGCAATCAATTTAAGGAAAGATGAGAAAATAGAAGAGGCGCTCTATATTTATAAAGAATTGGCAAAGTGTTATAAGAAAAGCAAGGTCGATATGCGTTTTCATGCTGTTCCAGGAATGTCATTATATGTAAATTATGCAGGCTTTCTTGAGGTGTATAATGAGCTAGAAAAAGCAGAAGAAATTGGAAAAGAAGGCTTATATCATTGTTTGGAATGTTGTCGAGGAGATATAGTAGGAGATATACTGGCAAACCTATCATTAATATATGGAAAAAGAGGTTTGCCAGAAATAGAAGAAACTTACCTTAAAAATGGGTATTATCTAATTTGTTTGTATGGAAGAAAAGATTTAGCTATCATATTACAAAAAGCATATGAAGATAAATTTTATAGAAAGACTAATTAATATGGTCTATGCAAGAATACTCACAAGTACTAATCTCTTCCTCTCCACTAGGCGATACAGGAGTTGGTGGAAGAACAACTGAAATCAAACATAAGGTTAAAAGGGCTACAACGAACTTTCTCATAGTTAAGAATCTCCTTAAATTTACTAGAGTCTCTTGAAACTTTATATAGAATATTACAAGAGACGATTGCTTTAATATAGAACTGTAATTATATTACTATATTAATATAACAATGTATTACTACATTCGATTATGACGTTTTATGAAAAAATTTTTTTCTTAGAACGTCATAATCTTTTGTTAATGAAAATGTTATAATAATAAAAATAAATTTTCGATCTATTTCTGCAAAGTCCTATAATAATTTCCTTAGAAGCTGTTTTTAAAGCCTTGGAAGTCTGCCAAGGTAAGTATTCTACCCTTTCGAGGATTTAATATAATTCTAGCTTTTGTTACAATATTGGTCATAGTCAAACGCTTCTGTGCTTTCCCCCTGCAAAAGAGTACACGCCAAAAGTTTTAAACATTTAATATTGAAATCTTGTGCAACATGGCAAAATTTTTAGATAATCTTGAAAAAAGCTGAAACCATGCGTATATAGAAAATCTTAATTTACAGAACTGCTTTGTCATAGTCATAAACGATTGTTTGTGTATCAGATAATTTTCTCTCTTTACAAGTACACTGATTTTGACAGTTATATTGATACTGTATTAATGCTCCTGCACGATTAAAACCTTGTATTCATAAAGAAAACTGGTCTAAAGCAATCAGGCAGATAATTTTTCGTTTCTGCAAAGTAGAAATACTATTTTCGCGACTTGGTGAACTACTAATTCAAAAAAGCCGAAACCATATATAATAGTTAAAGATAGGTGAAATAAAACACCTACCTTTAACTATTTATTTTCTTAATTTGTAGAAATCATTTCACATACTCAATAGTACGAAAATTTAGAAGCATTTTTTGTATCCTTTGACTGTTGTAATAGTTAGTTATTAAACTAGCACAGCCAACTAATTTAATCTTTTAAGTTGATCTCCATCTCTTATCTAATCTGCTTGTGCTCCAATCTGTGGCAATAATTCTCTTTGTATCTTATCAATATCATTACCGTAAAAAGTCCCCCCTATACTTATTCCTCCCTCATAAAACTCATATTGTTCTAACCAAAACGAATACTCTTGGTTATATGCAAAAAGAAAATATTCATCATTAAACCACACTGTTTCCATTTGATTTCTTTGGATAAACTCTTTTAAAGCAATGTTTATAGCTTTTTTTTGTTCAAAGGACAACCATCTTTTATACCCAAATCCAAAATATTCGGGAAAATATCCTTTCTCAAATTTTTTCACAGCGCATTGAAATAAAAGATTTTCAAATGATGAACTTATATAACAATCTTCTTCTTCAAATATTTTTCCATCATTTTTTAAATCTATAAAATATCTCACACCCATTTCATTCCAAAAAATCAAAAGCCTATCAACACACAAATCATTATTTGCATTTTTTGTTATTTCAGGCAATCTAGCTAGACAAAATTCTCCAAGTAAAACATCAGATAAAAGTCCTCCATCACCCTCAGCCGCATAACACGCAAATTTCAAATAAGCCTCTGGTACTTTTGAGTTTTCTTTCTGCATTTCTAAATACATCTGTAATTCTTCTAAGTCCTCAGGTTCTGGTGGGATTAGCCTTCCTCTCCAATTTGGATCAACGGGTGAAATATAAGCATTTAACCCTTCCATAAAATCCTTTCTTTTCTCAAAGATTTTCGTTCTCATTTGCATATTTCATAATTACCTTTTCACAGTGTTTAGGGGTATCACAATAGACTTTAAACTA
Source organism: Lachnospiraceae bacterium (assembly GCA_949383255.1). Lineage (GTDB taxonomy): Bacteria > Bacillota > Clostridia > Lachnospirales > Lachnospiraceae > COE1. Next base: position 40,784 of record CASJPF010000031.1, read on the forward strand.
AATACATAAAATGAACGCATTTCAAAAAATTCAGTGAACATAAGTTTTTTCTACAAATGTATCCTCAAAAATATAGCGTTTTCAAACCCTTTAAAGCTTCTTTCCTCAATTACTTTATATAGGTTCAGGTGAAAATTAAGATAAGCCTTTTTCATACTCTGTTTCATACCACTCATACTTTTCGTTTATCTTACCAGTTTCAAAAAAGTGCATAATGATATCAAATAATATATCTTTATCTTCACACAAACACGCTTTGCAAAAATCATAACCAAAGAGTATTACTTCTGTCATATCATTCTCATATTTTTTATTACAATAATCATAAGCCTTTCTCTCTAATTCATTAATAATAAGCACACACGCATAGGTTTCATTTGCATGAATTGTTAGACTATACTCCTCTTGGTCACCAAAACAACAACACAAAAATTCCAATTGCCCTCTTTGAATCGCTCTTTTTATAAATTTCACTACTTTATCAACAGATTTGTCATCCAATATTTCAATATTTCGAGTTTCTTTTACCGTTACTATATACAATGCGTGAACATCATTATATCCTTTCTTTTTCACTAACAGCCTCCTAAATGCATTATAATTTTTTACAATAACTCAACCATATAAGGAGTATACTATTTGTCTATAATTAGTCCCTTAATGCATAATTAAAAAGCGTATTTTTTTCATAAGAACTACACCAAATACTTACATCATCATATGCTCCCGTATACACAACTTCATCCTCCTTAATCAACCATTGTATTCCATTTTCCTCATCCCAATCGCAACTTCCTGATAGGTTTAATACACGAACTTCCTTTACACTTTCATTAGGATACATCTCAATATTCAAGTATGTTATCGCAAAGTAATCTAAAAGCTCTAAAGGATTATTTATCTTATCCATACCTTCAGGATAATCTTTATTAGGATAATTTTCCATTTCCTCCTTCCTAAATAAATCAGCAAAATAACACATCTTTTGGACAACTTTCTCATCTAACGCTTGGAGATATTCTACTTGTTTCCCCACATAATCCATTGGAACTTCCTTCTCAAACAATACTGTTATATTCTGGTTTATTGCATTAAAATACACCTCTCCTTCCATTTGTCCAAACTCATTTTCTTTTAAATCTTTAATTCCTGACATATTACCAATCCTCCTATTATTAACACCAGTTTATAACTTTTTAATGATTTAATTGCTCAAGGCTCTGTAAACTAAAAAAACTTTAATTGACCTTACTAATTTTTCTGAATTTCGAGGCTTAATCCCAAAGTAGTAAATAATATTGTGGCTCAAATTTTAATTTTTTAGAGCGTTAAATATTGTATCCTATAGCAAAATTTGCACCTTTTAAATTAGAAAAAGTAGTATCTTTAAAGATTTGAGGAACATTATCTATTTATGAAAAAAGTTGTAAAGTAGTGTTATTTAACCTTACCTTGTTTAATATCTGTAAGTAAGTTTATTTCTCCAACACCACCCATATGACCAAAATATAAATTTATTTTAGAAGGCACCATTATCATTGTTTTCATATCATTGCATTCATGCCACGTATAATCATTATCTTTAACCATTTTCCTAAGAGCCTTTTTAGACACTCCTGTTTGCATGGATAATTCACCAAAAGCTATACTAAAATTATAAGGTCTTGGATCCTTCGGTTTTCTGCCTCCTCTCATTCCTTGAACTGTAACTGTATATCTAGCTAAGTCACTAAAATCAGGTACACCATTTCTATATTTTATCCCTTTTAATCCATACTTTTCTAATATTTTCTTTATTTCAACATCTGATGGAATAAATACTGATTCACCTCTTGTTCCAGTCCATTTTCCTCTAGCTCCAGTATTTGGCACTTGGGACATACGCCGTTTATATTGTTCATTGTAAAATTTTTCTGTAGTTAAACCATTTGGCGGTGTAGGTATTCTATTCGTTATTCTTTTTAAACGCTGTTCATATTCATATTTTTCTTTTGCTGTTAAGCCGCCTTTATCCAGCTTCTCTTGAGCATCTTCTGCATATGCTTTTCTATATGCCTCCTCAGCAGGCATATTTTGATCCAAATATGGCTTAGCTTTCTTTTCTATACAATCAGAATTATTCCCACTCGGATCAACATAATACACTGGATTGTTGGCACAATACACATACAGGTTTAACCCATCTCCACGATAGGTATCTTCTTGTGTAAACCGCCCTATTACTGGATTGTAGAATCTTGCTCTTAAATAATACTGTTGCGTAATTGGGTCATACTGCTGTCCATTAAAGCGAAAACGGTTCTCAACTGTCTCCTCACAGGTAGTTGTATTTCCCCATGCGTCATACTCATAATGATTTCGTATTTGGTTTTCTTCTA
>CASJPF010000032.1 GCA_949383255.1 Lachnospiraceae bacterium
ATGGAGGCGTACAATGCTGTAATCAATGTGAGAAATCATGTAATATTCGTTGTGGCTGGATAGAGGAACCTTATATTCCAAATCACAAAGAAGAATTAGAAGAGAAAACAACTTGCACTCTGACTGAAAGAGATAAAAATGTGTCAGAATCTGACACATTCGAGAAGACATCAGAACCAGAAAAAGAAAATGTGTCAGAATCTGACACATTTGAAACTTACTCAGCAGAGCAGCAGCTTAAAGGCGGGTATAGTTTAAACACAATTAATAATCTGGTCTGGAAATTTGATAGCTACTTGAAAGCGGCTATCTCTGAAAATAGAGAAGACCAAGTAATAAAATATAGTTGCCTACTAGATGCGTTGTCTCTGCTTAAAGAGCGAATGTTACATTAGAGAAAGGATAAAGCCATGACTTATGCAGAGTTAGGATTAAATACAAAGATAAAGTTAAAACAAAAACCGGATAATGAAAGGGGAATTGCCCAGAAGGTAGAATATACTGTAGTGGCAAAATATCCGCATATGTGTATTGTGGAAGACTCCAAAGGTTGGCGAAGAGGTGTAACAATTGGCGATTTGGTAATGAATAAGATTATCACGCAGGAGTTATGCTTTGAGGCAATGAGGAAAGAGAGGGGGAAAGCGCCAGATGACGAATATTGAGTATATGCGCCAGAAAATGGTTGAAAAAGTGATGGGACTAGATGAAATGGAGTTGTTGCAAGTTGCAGAGGACACAGAAATGAGTTTAAAAGAGACAAAAGGAGTATTTAACTGTCTTATCTGTGAAAAGGAATATGGGGAGTGCGACAATAGCCCCTGTACAAGTAAATATTGCAGTAGGTTCCTAGACTGGTGTGCGAAAGAACATGTTGGTTAAATAAGGATTTACCAATAAACTCGAATAATCGAGCTAAACTGAAATTTAAAGGAGGAAAAACATAGTGACAAGAGAAAAATTATTACGAGCAAATGAGTTGCAAGATACAATTGATAGATTATTTAAAAGGAAAAAAGAGTTGGAAAAAATGCAGGGATTGTGCAGAGAGGATGCGGATATTGCGAAAAGGACTCTTCATTCATATTGCTTGCAAGCAATGCCACTAAACGGAGGATACAATAAAGAAGTTAATGTTTCAACAAGGGGAGCACTTCAAGCGGTGAATAGAGATATAGAGGATATTGAAAGGGAGGTTAGAAAACTAGGTGAGGAATTTGACGAATTATAGTTAATGGCAGTATCCGCATCTGTTCAGAAAGACGACAGCCACAAACATATGTAAGCGGGGAAGAAGTGAAGATGCGGCGACAGATATATTGAACAAATTTTCCATAATTATGTTGAGGCTGTGTAAGTTAAAGGAGGGGGAAAAACATTGACGAAGGAAAAACTGGAACAGCTAATTGACCTGAGAGAAGAAATAAAAGAAATCGAACAAAAGATAAGACATAAAAGTACAGAAAATCCTTCGGGCAATATAGAGCTGCTGGAAGAAAGAAAACAAATGATAACAGAACTGGAACAAGAAATTATGGAATATATAAATTCGGTTGTTGACAGTCGGGTTCGGAGGATAATGCAGTATAAATATATGGATGGCTATACATGGATAAAGATAGCCAAGATAATGCATTATGATAGATCATATCCTGAAAAAGCGGTAACACGATACTTGAATAAGCATCATTGATTTAGATTTTTTATCAAAAATGTAAGTGTCGCTTTTTTCTACATTTAATATGTTAACATGATAATAAGCAGAAGCTATCATGTTAACGAATATAGTACATAACAAAGAGGGCGCTGCTAAACAGCGTTCTTTTTGTGTTAGGGAGTAGCGTTATGGCAAAAGAGTGGGCAAAGGCGTTTTACAATTCAAAGCATTGGCAGCAGTGCAGGGATAGTTATATTAGTCAAAGAATAATGATAGATGGTGGTGTATGTGAAATTTGTGGCAGTAATCAAGGATACATAGTGCATCACAAAACAATGTTAACAAAAAGTAATATCAACAATCTTGATATATCTCTGAAACATAATAATTTGCAGTATGTATGCAAAGACTGTCATGATAAGTTTGAGAAACATGGAATTGGAAATAAAAAAGTGAAACCGTTGTTTGTATTTGATGGAGATGGACAACCAATCTCCTTGCGGAAGGTTGATAACTCCCCCCTTTCGGAAGAGTCCTAAAATCTTTTTGCAAGACCGATGGCACAGATTGATTTAACATACAGCTTGTCATAAAGGGGGTGTGGTATTTATGATTACAGAGGATGAGTATTTAAAAGAGGAAATACGACGGGAAGCAGAATATGACAGTATTTCTGAGTATGTGGAAAAACAAAAGAGGATTAAAAAAGAAATATCCAGACTAAGAAAACTGTTTAAAGAAATTGATGAAAATAAAAAGAAATTAGTTATGGCATTGGTGGATGATGTAGCGTTTCTGACAGTGACAATGCAAGATTTGAGAGAGAGCATTATAAGAGAAGGTACAACAGTGGAGTACAAGAATGGTGAGAACCAGTATGGAACTAAACAAAGTCCTGATGCACAGCTTTATCTTGCAATGTCACAAAAACAGGCGCAGGCTATGAAGATACTGCTTGACTGTATGACCAAGAAAAATAATTTGTCATCTCAGGGTGATGAGTTTGCTGAATTTTTGAGGGAAAAGAGTGGTTAAGATAAAATATCCAAGGGACTATAACCCTATAATACAATACTGGCAGAAAATTGAACACGGAGAGATACCTGTATGCAGAAAAACATATCAGTGGTATAAATATTTGTCAGATAAAATACTGAATCCTGACAGTAATATGACATACAATCCAGCAAGGGCGAACCACATAATTGAATTTGCTGAAACATTCTGCTGTCCGTCTAAGGGAGATGGTTCGCCTATTGTATTGGAACTCTGGGAAAAGGCGCATCTGGCAGCAGTATTTGGTTTTATTGATGAAAGAGGAAACAGAATCTGCCGTGAATCTCTTCTCATTGTAGGTAAGAAAAATGGTAAATCATTTCTGTCATCAATTGTTGGATTATATATGCTTATCGGAGATGGGGAAAGAGGACCAGAAGTTTATAGCGCAGCTACAAAAAGAGATCAGGCAAAGATTATATGGCAGGAAAGCGTTCGTATGGTTAGAAAGTCAAAGGCGATTGCTAGACATGTGAAATGCAGGGTTGGAGATATATCAAGTGAACAGTTTAACAATGGTGTGTTTAAACCGCTTGCGAGTGACTATGATAGCCTTGACGGAATGAATATACATTGTGCGCTTTTGGATGAGATTCACCAGTGGAAAAATGGAAAGGCATTATATGACATATTAGCAGATGGCGTTTCTGCTAGAAACCAGCCGCTTATATACATTACATCAACGGCTGGAACAATTCGAGAAGACATTTATGATGCCAAATATGAAGAGGCAGAGCATATTATAAATGGAATTTTTAATGAGAATGGATATAAGGACATACATTTTTTCCCGTTTATCTATGAATTAGATGAGCGAAAAGAATGGCCGGACAAAAGTAAATGGATGAAAGCAAATCCCAATTTAGGAGTGTCAAAAAAATGGGAGTATCTTGAAAACAAGGTTAATAAAGCAATCAATAATCCAGCAGAGGTAAAAGACCTTGTTTGTAAGGAATTTAATATTAGAGAGACCTCATCTGAAGCATGGCTGACGTTTGAGCAACTGAATAATACAGCAATGTTTGATATTTCAACATTAAAACCACGTTATGGTATTGGTGGTTGTGATTTGTCAAGTACTACAGATTTAACTAATGCGACAGTGTTATTCATGGTGTGTGGTGATAACAGGATATATGTGTTGCAAATGTATTGGCTTCCTGAAGACTTGTTGGAACGAAGGGTAAGAGAAGATAAAATACCATATGACTTGTGGCGCGATCGGGGACTTTTGAGAACATGTCCAGGAAACAAGGTGCATTATAAATATATTCGGGAGTGGTTTGAAGAGGTACAACAGGATTATGACATTTATCTGTATAAATGTGGGTATGATGCATGGTCTGCCACATATTTTGTTGAAGATATGAAGAATACATTTGGAGCGGTAGTAATGGAACCTGTCATACAGGGTAAAAAGACGCTATCAAGTCCAATGAAATCATTGGGAGCGGACCTTGAAAAGAAAAAAGTAATATATAACAACAATCCAATATTAAAGTGGTGTTTGGGAAACACAGTTGTAGATATTGATAAAAACAATAATATCCAGCCATGTAAGGGAAATATTAGTACAAGACGTATTGATGGTCTTGCAGGTTTGCTAGATGCATATGTGGTACTGGAAAATAATCTTGAAGAATATCTGTCAATGATTTAAGGAGGAAGGATGAAACTGTTCAGAAAAAGAGAACCCACAAAGAAAGATGAAAAAGTGGAAAAAAATATTATGCAGATGGTTACAACATATGGTGAAAGCTTCTATTCTTGGAATGGAAAACTGTATGAAAGTGATATTGTTCGATCTTGTTTAAGGCCAAAAGTCAAGGCGGTAGGGAAATTGGTAGGAAAACATATTCGATCAGATGTGTCTGGTCTAACAATCAATCCAGATGCCAATATTCGTTTTCTGCTTTCAGAACCAAACCCACTTATGACAGGGCAGCAGTTTCAAGAGAAAGTTACAACACAACTTTGCCTGAATAATAATGCTTTTATTTTGATTGTTAGAGATGAAAATAATAAACCAATACAGTTATATCCAATTCCCTGTGTAATGTGTGAAACAGAATATATTAATAATGAACTTTGGTTAAAGTTTACTTACAGGAACGGAAAGAGCCAGAAATTTCTATATCATGAGGTCATTCATTTAAGGCAAGATTTTAATGAAAATGATGTGTTTGGCGAAAGTCCTGCAAAAGCATTGTCACAAATGATGGAAGTTGTCGGAACAATTGATCAAGGTATCATAAAAGCAATTAAAAATAGTGGCATTATTCGGTGGTTATTAAAGTTTACACAATCAATGCGCCCAGAAGATATTAAAAAAAATGTAAAAGAATTTGTAGATAATTATTTGAGTATTGAAAGTGATACATGGGGTGCAGCGGGAACGGATGCAAAAACAGAAGCAATTCGCATAGAACCTAAAGATTATGTACCCAATGCTCTGCAGACAAAGGAGACAATCAACAGGATCTATTCGTTTTTTAATACCAATGAAAAGATTGTTCAGTCAAAATGGACAGAAGATGATTGGAACGCCTATTATGAGGCAGAAATTGAACCACTTGCTATTCAGTTGGGGGAGACTTATTCTGTCAGACTATTCAGCAGGCGCGAGCGAGGATGTAACAATAGGATAATTTTTGAAGCAAGCAATCTGCAGTGTGCAAGTCTCACTACAAAACTAGGTTTTGTGCAGATGGTTGATCGTGGTGCTATGACACCAAATGAATGGCGTGAAACAATGAATATGGCACCAATAGAGGGCGGAGATCAGCCTATACGCAGACTTGATACGCAGGTTGTGGATATGATTGGTGGAATACTCAATAAAATGAACTCAGAGAATTACATGGTGATGGCATCAATAGCCATAAAATTATTGGATACTATGAGGAAGGAAAAAGATGAAACACAAAATCAATATCAGGGGTGTAATGATTCCCAATGATTATAAATGGTATTATAACTTTTTTGGTGGAGATAGTACTTGTCCGAAAGATGTACAGCAAATACTCGATTTATTTCAGGCAGGCGATGAAATAGAAATTTATATTAATTCGCCAGGCGGAGTGATTGATGTTGGGTCTGAAATTTATACGCTGCTGAAAACGCATAAAAACAATATAAAAATATACATAACAGGTGAGGCGTGCAGCGCAGCGTCTATCGTTGCTATGGCGGGTTATTGTGAAATGTCGCCAACAGCACTTATGATGGTGCATTGTGTATCAAGCGGAGTGCGGGGAAATCATGTAACAATGGAACATATGGGAGAAGTGCTTAGAACAGCGGATAAGGCATTGTGTACTGCTTACATGGACAAAGCAGGAATGACGGAAGCTGAAGCACTTGAAATGATGGAACATGAGACATGGCTGACTGCGCAGCAGGCAAAGGAAAAAGGACTGATAGATAAGATTATGTTTCAGGAACAAGAAGTAGAACCATTAGTCAACGGTCTGGCTTTTAATCTTCCTACTCAAGAGCAAATGGAAAGAGTCAAGAACATGATTGGCGATAAAACAAAGGATACTCTTTTAGTGCAGACAAAATTAAATTATCTAAAAATGAAGGGAGAACAAAGATGAATAAAAAACAGTATGAGGCAATGAGAAAAAAGCTTATGGATGAAGCACAGGCATTTATTGATGCCGGAAATGCAGAAGCAGCACAAGCAAAGATGGATGAAGTAAAAGCATTGGATGAAAAGTGGGATGCAATCGCGCAGGCAGCAGCTAATTTTAATGCTCTTAATAAAGAGCCAGAACTGTCTACAGTACTTTCTGTAAATGATAAAACAGGTGCAGATGATAAGAGGACAGATGTATTAGATGTATGGGCATCTGACTGTTATTTGAATGCATGGGCAAAAAAATTACAGGATAAACCACTTAACGATAAGGAAAACGAAGCTTACAAGTTGGTGAATGAGGCATACACTCATACAACGAAAAATACTGGTACCGTAATTCCTAAAACAGTTGCAACGAAAATATGGGAACTTGCAGGAGAACTGTATCCTTATTTTTCAGATGTACAGAAAACATATGTAAATGGTCTGATTTCTGTACCAATGGAAGATACAAGCACAGACGCAGCGTGGTATGAAGAAGCTACAAAAACACAAGATGGAAAAGAGACCTTTAAAGAGTTTACATTATCGGGGTGTGAGCTGTCTAGGGTGATTACAGTTAGTTGGAAATTAAAAGAAATGGCGATGGATGATTTTATTCCATATATTCAGAGAAAAATGGCAAAAAAAATGGGCGCAGCCGTAGGGTATGGTGTTACTCATGGGCAGGGAAATATCAATGAGGGAAAACCAGAACCTATCGGTGTAGTGACCGCTCTGGAAAAAGAAAAGAATGCGCCACAAATAATCGAATATAATGAAGTGCCTACATTTGCTAATATTACAGCAGCAAGAGCACTGATTAAAAGTGGGTATAGTACAGGATTAAAGATATATGCTAATTCTGCAACAATTTGGAATAAGATTGCGAATATTGTTGATGCAAATATGCGACCGATTTTTATGCCAGATCCTACAAGTGGAGGTTATAGGGTTCTTGGAATGGAAGTAAAAGAGGATGATTCTATGGCAGATGGAGAAATTCTGCTGTCAAATGCTTTTGCCGGATATCATGTAAATATCAATAAGGAAATGACAATGCTGAGTGAGGAGCATGTTAAGGAACGCCAGACGGATTATTGTGGTTATGCGATTATGGATGGAAATATTATTACAGATAAGGCACATGCGTTGTTGAAGGAGAACGTGGCTACAGGAGTATCCAGTCAGAAGGAGTTAGAATAGTTGATTGGAGGAATTTATCATGGAGCTGCTTAAACAGATAAAGAAATCACAGCGCATTACACATGACTCTCTTGATGATATTCTTATGACTGATATTAATGCAGGTGCTGATGAGTTGGTAAGAGTTGGTGTAATGTCTTATGACATTCATGGAAATATCATTGATAATCCTTTAATACGAAAGGCGATTGAGCTGTATGTGAAGGGTATGGAAGATTTTGAGGAGAAAGGCAGCATGTATATGGCATCTTTTGAGAAGTTAAGAGACGCTATGGCATTGAGTGGTGAATATTGTGCGCAACGAATTGATAACTCTAGTGACAATAATTGAATCACATAATAATCGTGGATTTGGTCAAATAGAAAGTACCGCCAGGAGAGAAATATTTGCCGAAATACGTTCTGCAGGTGTAATTGAAAAATATGAGGCACAAAGGGCAGGGATAGATATTTCAATAATATTTAAGGTTGATACAGACTCATATAAGGCTGCATTGATTGATGGAAAATGTCCAGATATAGTGGAATATGACGGTATGACATACAGAATTTGTGATGTGCGCAGAAAAAAATCATACGCAAATACAGAAATTGTATGTAAAGAGGATAATATATATGGCACGGTTTGATATATATCATGATGGAATAGATTTGGATGAATTATTTCATATTGATTTTGATGAGATTGCGGAGGAAGCGTTAAAAGAGGCTGCGCCAGTTCTTGAAAAAAGCATGAAGGCAGCAGTGCAGGCTTGTGTTGGGCATTCAGGGGATTCAGAGCTTGTGAAATCAATAAAGGCAAATAAGCCAAAGAAAGCAAGAAATGGCGCATGGATAGTAAATGTGACATTTAAGGGTTATTCCAAGACTAAAGTATATCATGCAAAGAAGAGTAAGCGTACATATCCTGTAAGCAATGCATTGAAAGCTATATGGAAAGAGTATGGTATTGCTGGAAGACAGCCTGCGCATCCGTTTCTTGCAAAAGCAGTTAATGATGCAGAAGGTGAAGCATTAAATATTATACAGAAAAAATTTGATCAGAAAGTAGGAAAATAAATGGATTTGACAGATATATTGATGCAGTTGGCAACTGTAACAGGAATACAGGTATATCAAGATATATGTATAGATGAGGACACAGACAAATATATCACCTGTGTATATCAAGATGAAAGACCCGCTTTATGTGCGAATAACCGCGTACTTGCTGATCAGTGTGACATCTATGTAAATCTGTATACCCCATCGGGTTTTGATTATTTTGGGGTAAAGAGACAAATAAGAGATTATTTGGAAGAAAAGGAATTTGTAATAAATTCTATCCATTCTGGACTTGAAGATGACATTTCTGGAAATAAAATACGAAGAACAACATTCGACTGCAAATATGTAGGATTTAGAGAGTAGGAGGAAATAGAATTATGGCATTTATAGGATTGATGCAACCATATGTAGCGAGGTTGGTTGATGAGGAGCAGAAAAAATATACAGATTGTTTCTTATGTGGAGAGGCGATTAGTGTGAATATAACGCCGAATTATAACGAGGCAAAGCTGCATAGCAATAATCGTCTTAAAGAGTATGTGAAGGAATTTAAAGATGGCAATATGACATTAGGGACAGATACCTTGCCAATAGAGGCATCAAGAGTATGCTTCGGGCATGAAGTTAGCGAGGATAACAGGGAAGTAACATATAAGACAAATGATTCAGCAAATTATGTTGGGGTTGGTTTTTTTGCTGATGAAATTATTGATGGCAAAAGGGAATATGTTGCTACAGTTGTATATAAAGTAAAGTTTGGAGAGGCTTCAAACGAATACTCTACCAAAGGAGATAATATTGAATTTAAAACACCTAAAATTGAGGGAGTAATAGCAGGGCTTAGTAATGGTGAGTGGAAAACAACCAAAATATTTGACACAGAATCTGAGGCGGATAAATGGCTTCAGGATATTTTTGGATATAAGAAAACAGAACCAGGCGGTGGATCAGGAAATACGAGTTCTGCATCAGCATACAAAACAATAAAAACCAAATAGTTAGATGTAGTCATGCAGAGGGGGGAAATAACAAGATGTATGAACATACAGAAACGGTAGTTCTTGCAGGGAAGGAATATCCAATTAGATGTAATATCAATGTGCTTGCTGAAATCCAAGAACAGTTTGGAACAATATCTAATTTTACAATGCTTATAGCTGGGGTAAGGGTTGCCAAAGATGAAAACGGTAATGCAATGATGGATGATGACCATAAAATTATATTTGAGCGTTGTGACCCATCAATTCGGGCAATTGCAGCAATCCTTCCTTGTATGCTTACAGAAGCATCTAAAGATACGGAACTGGAAGAGGCTATTGATGCGGTCAACAATGCTCGATTTGAATTATATAGAACAGCATTACAGATGCATAAAGAATTAGATAAATGCTTTGAGCGAAAAAACGTGTAGTCCGTCAGAGGGGAAATGGGAATGAAAGTGATAAGATAGACTTCTGGCGGATTATCGCACAAGGAATACATATGGGACTTACAAAAGAAGAGACAGAGCATTTGTATATGGGAGAGTATATGGATTTGTTCGATGCATACAAGGAGATACATAACATGACAGTAAAGAAAATGCTGTATGTTATTCCTGACAGGCTGGACAAGCCTGTCAGTATGCTGAATCTGTAGGGAGGCATATATGGCAGAAAAGAAAATCGGTGGAAAACTTGTAATAGATGGTGAGGCGGAATTTCGTGCAAATCTGACAAGCGCAAAGACAGCGATGAGCAAATTTCAAAACGAATTGAAGTTAGTTAATACAATATATAAGGATAACGCCAATTCGCTTGCGGCATTGCGGGATAAACAGCAAGTATATATTAATCTTCAAGAAGAACAGCGTAACAAAGTAAGTCTGTTTACAGATATTCAAGATAAGGCGGTTAAAAAATACGAAGAAGAACAAAAAATGTTGTCTAGTCTTAGGCAAAGAAAAGAAGAACTGAATACTGCATTAGAAAGAGCAAAAGAAGAATACGGAGAAAACAGTGAAGAAGTTAAGAATCTGACTGATGAGTTAGCTGATGCAAATGACCAGTATGAGGCACAAGAAAGGGTTGTACAAAAAACTGGTGATAGAGTAAACAAATATAAAAGTGATCTAAACGGAGCAGAGGCGGAGCTTGCAGAACTCAATGATGAAGTAGATCGGAATACACAATATCTGACAGAGGCAGAAAACTCTATAGATGGATGTGCGACATCTATTGACCAGTATGGAAATGAAGTACAGGAATCAACGGATAAAACTTCTGTATTTGCCGATGTTTTAAAGGCGGAACTTTTATCCAGTGTCATAAAGGAAGGCATTAAAAAGATTGCAGATGGTATTGAGAAAATTGCAACGTCTGCAACACAGGCAGGAAGTACCTTTGAGGCATCTATGTCACAAGTAGCTGCTACTATGGGGATGACGACAGAGGAAATTGCAAATGGAAGTGCGGAATATGAATTGTTGAGTAAGGCAGCACAAGATTGTGGAAAAGCAACTATGTTTTCTGCGTCACAATCTGCAGAAGCGCTAAATTATCTTGCTTTGGCAGGATATGATGCAGAGAAGGCTGCAGCGACATTGCCAAGAGTATTAAATCTTGCAGCAGCAGGCGGACTTGAACTTGGATATGCAAGTGATCTGGTGACAGATTCTATGGCGGCATTAGGACTTCAAACCAGTGAATTGGATAAGTATATTGACGAGATGGCAAAAACATCACAGAAGTCAAATACAAGTGTTTCACAACTCGGTGAGGCTACACTTGTGTGTGCAGGTACCGTATCTATTACAGGGCAAAGCTTAGAGACTATGAACACTGCGCTTGGTGTTATGGCAAACAATGGACTAAAAGGTGCCGAGGGAGGCACACATTTGCGAAATATTTTGCTATCTCTTTCCGCACCAACAGACAAGGCTGCAAGTGCGATAAAGTCTTTGGGATTGCGGGTGTATGATTCCAAGGGAGATATGCGCGACCTGAACGATATTTTGACCGACATGAATAATTTGACATCTGATATGACAAAGGGAGACAAGACTCAACTGATAAATACAATCTTCAATAAGACTGATATTGCTGCTGTAAATGCATTGTTGAAAAGCACTAATGGGGAATATAGTGATTTAAATGCGCAGATAAATGATTGTTCTGGAGCAGCACAGGCAATGGCAGATACTTTAAATGATAACCTGAAAGGCAGAGTAACGATCCTCAAGAGTGCGCTTGAAGGACTTGGCATAACTGCATATAACCTTTTTGATGATGAAATGAAATCTGCCGTAGATTCTGCTACAGATGCTGTAGGAAAACTGCAAGATGAGATTGATAATGGTGATTTGGGTGTATCTTTGAGGAATATGTCGACAGCATTAGGAGAATTTGCTGTAAATGCAATTGGTGCAGCAGAAAATGCACTTCCAATGTTGATAAATGGATTAACATGGTTATTGGAAAACGGAGAGATTGTTGCTGGATTAATAGGAGGTGTGACATCGGCAAAAGTTACCTACACTGTGGCTACAGAAGCAGCGACCATTGCACAGAAGCTATTTAATGTTACAGCCAATGCCAATCCTTATATATTCCTTGCTACAGCGATTGCAGGTGTAATTGGTGCAATAACTTTGTATGCAAAAACTGCGGATAAGGAAACAGTGCAGCTTACAGAATCTACTAAGAAATTGATAGATGCATCTGAGAAATTGAACGATGAGACAGCGGATGCAGTACGAAAACGAGAGGAATCCGTATCGAATCTTGAGAATGAACGAAAAGCTTGTATAAGACTTGTTGACGAACTGGATGAGTTGCAAAGCAAAACTGTATTGACAACATCAGAGCAAGCGAGACAGGCAGCAATCGTTGATGAGCTGAATAACTTAATGCCTGAATTGAACCTTAGCATCGATGAACAGACGGGGTTGACAAATATGTCAACGGAAGCTCTGCACGGAAATATTAATGCGCAGATGGAATTGATAAAACTTCAGTCAGCAAGAGAGCAGCAAAAGGAGATTACAGATGAACTTGTCGAGGCTGAAATTCACCTTGCTGAACTTACTGCAGAACAAGAAGCGGCAAAAACCAGACTAGCAGAGGCTGAGGAGAGAATAAATGCTGCACTGGCGGAACAGGGAGAGCACGCAAGGGTAAGTGAGGAGGCACTAGAAGAGTATGCACGTGCAGAAGAAGATATTGAGGCTTTGCGCATACAGATAGATGAGACAACAGGGACAGTAAATAACCTGAAAGGAGAATATGAACAGACTACTCAGTATATTGCAGAGACAGAAGCATTTACAAGTGCCGCAGAAGCTATAAAAATGCTTGGTGATGTTGCATTGGGTACAGGAGATGATATAGCTGTAATGTCAGATGACGTTATAGAAGAATATAACAAAATGTATACTGATCTTCAGAAGAGTATTAATGGGCAAATAGATTTGTTTTCAAAGTTTTCTGCTGAGACAAAAATATCTTCCGAGGAAATACTGGAAAATATGCAATCTCAAATTAATGGTGTATCTGAGTGGGCTGAAAATATGGATGAATTGGCAGACAGAGGAATTAACAAAGGGCTTTTGAAATATTTAGCAGATATGGGGCCACAAGGAGCAGGATATGTAGCAGCGTTTGTAGCTATGACTGATGCTCAACTGAAAGAAGCCAATAAAATGTTTGAAGAATCAGTGAAACTGAGTGACTCATCTGCGATGAATATAACGGATTCGTATTTTAGTGCAGGAGAAGATGCCACACAAGGATTTATAGATGGAGTGTCTGGTGAAATGGAGGAAGCTATCGCAGCGGCAGAAGAACTGAGTAAAAGCACTCTCAAAGCATTAAAAATAAATTTAGATATTAATTCTCCATCTAAAAAGACTATGGAATTAGGAGAGAGTTTTGATGAAGGCTTGCAGAAAGGAATAGGTAATAATACAAAAAATGTTCTGAATGCAATTAAACAGCTTACTAAGACCATGCTCACTGAAACAAAGACAGGTATACCACCCAAAGAATATGAACAGATTGGCACACAAGTTATAGAAGGATTTAGAAATGGTATTGAATCTGGCAAGAGCAGAATACTTGAATCTATCCGATCAATGTGTGAACAAACAATTCAGGCAGCAAGAGACAAGCTTGATATACATTCACCCTCAAAAGCTTTTGCGTATCTGGGTGAAATGTCTGGCGAAGGTTATACATCTGGGTGGATAGACAGTATGAAGGATATAGACAGCACGATTATAGAAAATCTTCCGGATATGGTATTGCTCAATGATGAGATGTGTGATTCATATGAAAAAATGGTGCAAGATGCCAAGAATTTTTGTCAACAGATTTTAGGAGTTAATACAGCAATTGAAACTGTTGGCAATGAATATAATGAAACAATGCTGGATATTACAGATGATACATCTGTGACAAAAGCCTGTGAAAATATAAGTGAACTTGGGGAAGCTGCATTAAACACTGGCGAGGATATTACAATAATGTCCAAAGAGACAATAAAAGCATATGCGGAGATGTATTCATCTATTGCTGAAAAAGTAGAAAATTAAATGGATTTATTTACAACGTTTGACGGAAAAGCAAAGATGTCCTCAAAAGATATGCTCAAGAGTATGAGATCACAAGTTGTTGGTGTTGCACAATGGGCTGCGGATATGAATACTCTCGCAGAGCGCGGGATCAATCGGGGATTGTTACAGCATCTTGCGGATATGGGTCCTACCGGTGCGGGTTATGTATCAACGTTTATCAACATGACAACTGAAGAACTTGCACAGGCTAACGGGCTATTTGAAACATCACTTGTACTTCCTGATACAACAGCAATGCTTATTACAGATTCTTTCGCATCAGCAGGAATGGACGCTGCAAAAAGGTTTACAGAGCAAATTGTATTAGGGACGAATGAAATAAGTGACGAATATGAAAAGATGGTGCAAGATGCAGAGACATTTTGTCAACAGATTTTAGGAGTTAATGCGGCAATCGAAACTGTTGGTAGTAAATATGACGAAACAATGTTGGATATTGCAGGTGATACGTCTGTGACAAAAGCTTGCGAAAATATCAGTGAATTGGGAGAAGCTGCATTGGGGACTGGCAATGACATTAGTATGATGTCTAGGGAAAGTATAGTCGCATATCAAGAGATGTATTCTTCTGTTGTAGAAAAAGTGGGTAGTCAAATAGACCTTTTTTCAGAATTTTCGGGCAAATCAAAAATGTCAGCGGATGATTTGCTTAAAAATATGCAGTCGCAAGTTACTGGTGTTGCACAATGGGCTACAGATATAAATACGCTTGCAGATCGTGGGATTAATCAAGGTCTGTTACAACATCTTGCGGATATGGGACCTACTGGTGCGGGTTATGTGTCAACTTTTGTTAGTATGACAGATGAAGAACTTTTACATGCTAATAGATTATTTGAGACATCACTTGTACTTCCTGATGCGACAGCTACTCTTGTGGCAAATTCATTTGCACAGGCTGGAAAAGATGCGGCAAGAGGATTTGCAGATGGGATTGAGTCTAGTACAAATGAAGTTGTGGATGCATCTGAATCTATGTCTTGTGATTCTCTTGATACTGTTATGACAACATTAGATGAGCATTCACCTTCCAAAAAAACTGAAGAAATGGGAAAGAATTTTTCCGAAGGGTTGCGAATTGGAATTGATGAGCGCAAGGCAAATGTTTTGAACGTAATAAAGTTGCTAACAAATGCTATGTTGACAAATACGAAAAAAAACGTAGTTGAAAATGAGTATATGGAAATAGGCAGACGGGTTGCAGAGGGAATGAGGAATGGTATAGAAACTGGAAGGAGCGCAGTTTTGGAATCCGTGAGAACGTTATGTGAAGAAACAATTCAAACTGCCAAAGATAAATTGGATATACATTCGCCTTCAAAAGCTTTTGCATATCTAGGTAAAATGTCTGGTGAAGGTTATATCACAGGCTGGGAAGATACTGTTGAGAATATTAACAATACTATCGCAGATACATTTCCAGATATGCCAGGTGTTAGTTCGCATAATAATGCAAGTATAGTTGGAGTAGATACATCTCGAATATCTGATATGTGCGAAAAAATCTATAGTATCATAGCACAGTACATGCCAGGTATGTCTAAAATGCAAATGGTAACAGATACAGGTGCTCTAATAGGACAGCTTGTACCTAGAATCGATAAGGAATTGGGCGATATAGGATACTATAAGAGTAGGGGCGGATATGAATGACAGGTGTAAGATTTGGAGAGATACATAGTTATCGTGATTTAGGATTAGCACTAAGCAGTGTTGAGATTACGCCACCAGAACCTAAAGTATACAGAATAAGTGTTGCGGGAGCAGATGGCGATATTGATATAACGGGAGCACTGACAGATGGTGATGTGAAATATGAACGAAGGATACTTACTATTGAATTTGCAATGTTAGGTGATAACAGAGATATACATAATAAGTACAGTGAAGTAATGAATGCCATTCATGGCAAGGAGTTTTCTGAAATTGTATTTGACGATGATGGTAACTATTTTTACACTGGGCGCGTGAGCGCAACAGCGTTAAGCAGTGAACCACTAAAAGGCACAATAATAGTACAATGTGTTGTAGATCCATACAAATATGATTGGGGAGATAATTGGCTTTGGGATCCATTTAGTTTTGAAACAGGCGTCATAAATGAAATGTACAATTTAGAAGTGAAAGGGAGATTAGAGGTGGTCTTTATTGGACAACGAAAAAAATATGTTCCCACAATAACAGTATCATCTGCAATGGCAGTGCAGTATAAGGATAAAAACTATAGCCTGTCTACAGGGAAAAATAAGATATTTGATATAAAATTTCAAGAGGGTAATAATTATCTGGTGTTTTCTGGACATGGTGTTATATCAATCGAAAATATAGGAGGTAGTTTGTAATGTATCAAGTTGTCGCAGTTTTGCAGGGAAGGGAACATGTTCTAATGGACATTCGAGATGAAGCGTACATATTGGAAGTTCCAAGATTGACATTGCAGATAAATAACGCGGGAATGTTTACATTTAGCATACACCCTACCCATCCAGAAGCAAAAAGTATTGTTCCATTAATTACACTCGTTAAAGTGTATAAGACAGATTATAGAACATATAAAAAATGGATGTTTACAGGGCGCGTTATTGATATTGAAAAAGATATATACAATAATAATCGTGTTAAATGTGAAGGGATTTTGGCATATCTTGTTGATAGTATTGTCGCCCCATATGAATATCAAGGAACACCGGCTAATTATGTAAAACAATTGGTAAACTCTCATAATTCTCAAGTAAATAAAGAGAAGCAGTTTACATTAAGAGCATTGGACTTATCAGATATAGATACAAATAACAATATAGTTCGTGCCAACAGAAATTATCCTACAACAATGCAGGAAATAAAGGATAAGGTAATAAATTTATTAGGTGCATATGTATCAGTGGAAGATTCTAAAGATAGCTTGTATATAGATTGTAGCCAGAACATAACACATTATAACAAACAAGCTATACGATTAGGAGAAAATATAATTGATTTAACACAGACAAAAAATGCTGGGAACATACGTACAGTAATGGTTGGGATAGGAGCAGAAGATAAGGAAGGCAATCGTTTGTCGGTTACAATTGAAAATGATAATGCAATAGCAAAGTATGGCAGAATTGTGGGCACAATGAAATTTGAGAATGTAACTACTTTAGAACAGTTAGAAAAGAAAACGAAGGCATATCTTGACAATGTAATTACAGGGACAGATACGATTGAGGTAAGAGCCGTCGATTTGAGTATGACAAATGCTGAAATTGAATCTATTGGACTTGGGTATTGTTATGTAGAATCCAAGTACAATAATTTGGATCATGTGCGAATGCTTGTGAGTAAGATTGAACTTTATCTTACAGATCCAGGTCAGAATACATTTAGTCTAGGCGTGACAGCACGAAGTATGACTACCAGTATGTCACAGGCAAATTCTGTAATGGATAAGGAAGTTGAAAGAATAGCAAGTATTATTAGTCCCAGAATACAGTATGCTGTTGAAAATGCATCTCAATTAATTACAGGAGCCAAAGGTGGATATGTGGTTTTAGATTGTGGGGGAAATGCAGACAAGCATCCAGAACAGATATTAATTATGGATGCACCAGAAAAAGAAAATGCAAAGTATGTAATCCGAATAAATAAAAATGGAATAGGTTTTTCTACATCTGGATATAACGGTCCTTACGCAAATGCTTGGACAATTGATGGAAATCTTGTTGCAGATTTTATAACGACTGGAACAATGTTTGCTGACCGAATCCGTGGAGGAACATTAGAGATTGGCGGAGAGAAAGACGGATGTATAACGGTTTTAGATGGTAGAGGAAATATTGTAGCAACAATAAATAAGGAAGGTGTAACTGTCCTAAAGGGAAGCATACGAGGTTCCACAATAACAGTGGGAGGTACATCTAATGCAGATGGAGAAATAACGGTTTTAGATGGTAGAGGAAATATTGCAGCAACAATAAATAAGGAAGGTGTAACTGTCCTAAAGGGAAGCATACGAGGTTCCACAATAACAGTGGGAGGTACGAAAAATGCATCTGGGTGCATAACTGTCTTGAATAGCTATGGCGATATTAAGCTTACAATTGATGTTAATGGTATTAACGTCAATGACAAATTTAAAATAGATATGAATGGCAATATGGAAGCTATCAGTATATCTGGTGATGCAATAGAGCAAATAAATGATATTATTGATAGTTCTGAGGCTATGAAGACTGCAAAGCAGGCTATTAAGGAAGCTAATAATGCTGCTAATACGGCTAAAGGTGCTGCAGAAACAGCTCAGAGTGCCGCTAATAAGGCGCAAGAAACAGCGGACATTGCAAATAGTGCAGCAGATGCGGCAAATAGTGCGGCTACAGCGGCAAAAAATGCCGCAGATAAAGCGCAGGTAGCAATTGATGCGTTGAATGTCACAGTAACTAATTTGAATAATATGGTAAATCAAATTAATGAATGGATAAAGCAACTTAATGTGCAAATAAGAGAATTGGGTAAGCCAGGAATATCATAGGGAGAGAAGTATGGCAAACATAGTAAAATATTTGGAACAAATTCTTAAAGCAAGATTTGGGCGTGATGTTCGGTTGTCGATACATAATGCTATAGATGCTGTAAATAGTAGCGTGGAAGGTTCAGCTGCAGTAGCAGAGACAGCTAGAAGAGGTGCGGAGACAGCCAAGACAGCAGCAGAGACAGCCCAGAAAAAATCGGAAGCAGCTCAAGTCGAATCTAAGAAAAGTGCAGACATATCTGTTGCTGCAGAAACAGTTGCACTCGCGGCAAAAAAGCAAGCGGTTGAAACGCTTACAGATGTTAGGCAAAAACTTGAAACAGGTTATTTTAATGGTTCTAAGGGTGACAAAGGTGACAAAGGGGACAAAGGTGATAAGGGCGATAAAGGTGAGCGTGGGGATAAAGGCGATAAAGGTGAGCGTGGGGACAGTGGGGTGACAGTACCAATAAGTGGAATGTTTAATCTGATCGGAGATAAAGATGGTAATCTGTGGGTGGCATTTCCAGATGATTCACAAGATTATGCCCAGTTTGAAACAGATGAAGATGGAAATATTTATATGATAGTATCTGATGATGAGAAAGGTGTAGGTACATGAAAGTATTAATTGGAAATTTTAAAGGCCCTCAGGGAGAGCAAGGTATTGAAGGGCAAAAAGGTGACACTGGAGCAATAGGACCAAGGGGCAGTCGATGGACAAGTGGTACTGGTATAACTGGTACAAGTACTGTTGGTATTGTTTTTATAACAAGCGGTATAACAGATGCACACATACAGGACTATTATATAAATACAAATACAGGAAATTTGTATGAATGTATAGTGCCAGGTACAGCAGATATAGCAGAGTGGGTATATATTGGCAACTTTAAAGGACCAACAGGTGCTACAGGACCTGCAGGAAGTATTTCTGATATAAATAAACAGAAGCCTACATACGAAGAAGCTTCCAAACTTGAAAATATAAAGAGTGGAGAAACGGTAGCGATAGCATTTGGAAAGCTAAGAAAAGCGTTAGCAATTTTTATTACGCATTATATGCAGAAAGCTACTACTTCAATATTGGGGCATGTAAAATTATCTAATAGTGCAGCCATAACTAAAGCTGGTGAGTATGCACTTGATGCAATTGAAAAGAATGCATCTGTAGAAGGGACACTAGCAAATTTGATTAGTCAACAAAATAGCGATTTGTTGAATAAAATTGAAGTTGTATATTCTGGTTTAGATTCTGCCGAATCAGAAATTAATTTTTCACCTTTTCCATTTGGTATGTATATTGTAATATCATATCGTTTCACCGCTATAATATGGCGTTGGAGTAATAGTTTAAGATGTAAAATAATAGAAAAAGAAGGTTCAATCGAACTAACTACTAATAAATTAGTATTGGAATTTAACCAAACGGTAACTTATATTTGCATAATACAATGTTGGCATAGATAACAATATTTTAATAGGGGAATTTTATGACTATAAACTTTACGATACATGGAAAATCGTTGAGATAAGCTCTATTGGTATTTAGTTGTTCCACGTAATATTATTTTTATCTGTTGCAAACAAAAAACCAGTATAAAGCTTGCCACTTCGCCCAATGTATAATATTCGTTTTTGGCTTACATCTGTACAAGGAAGGACTATACCGCTACCATAATTTTCGGGAAAGCATTCTTCTCCTGTCCAGTTAGAAAAGAATAACACAGCATTCCTTCCGCTGTTAGTTATTATAATATCTTTCCAAGGTATTGCCCCAATGCTTGTAAGTCCAGTGCTATTTATTTTAAACAAATCGCTATTTAACGAACAAAGCTGTAACTCGTAAACCTAACAATAAAAAAGAAAGGATTAAAAAAATGAATGAAGTAATTACAGTTGGCAGTGAAAAATACACTGTCACGAATGTAGAAACGGGACTCAACGCAATATCCTTTACAGTCATTGATTCAGCAGTTGGTGATGTAGAGGCAGTTTTTAGGGACGTAAAGGAGCTAACAGTAGGAGATACGGAGGGGGCAGTTTATGGTGAGTATCCTGATGTTGAATTTGAATCCCTTACGATCAGTGCAGATGGGAGAGTCTCAGTAGTTATGCATATTCTGAATGAGACAGAGAAGCAGATCAGAGAACTGCAAATATCCCAGGCAGAACAGGATGAGGCTATAGCAGAGCTTTTGTATGGAGGGGGTGAGGCATGATGAGCAATACAGTGAAGAATATTATCGTTAGAGTAGTTAAAAATAGAATGGCAGCAGGTGAGGCTTTTGAGGAGATTATTAAAAGTTATCTCCGATTGACAAAAGACGAAATAAAAGAGATTAAAGAAGAACTTTAGAGAAGAAGGGAGTCTATAGAAATGGGTTTTGCAGAAAAGATAGTGTTAACATTGACTAATAATATGCTGATCCAGCTTGTCATAATTGCTATCGTGATGGATACAATATTTGGTATTATTCGAGCTGTAAAAGAACATGGATTCAATAGTTGCTTTGGAATTGACGGAGCAATCCGAAAAATAGCCATGATAGTATCAATAGTCTTGTTATGTGTTGTTGATGTGCTTATACATATCAATCTGATTGGATTTCTTCCAATCGGGGTAAAGGAGTGGATATCTGCTAATTTGGGTATCAGTGTTATCGGCATTGCTGAGTTTTTCTGTGTACTATATCTAGTTTATGAGATTGTAAGTATTCTAAAAAACATGGTTTTGTGTGGCTTACCAGTCAAGGCAATTTGGTTGAAAGTTAGAAATATTTTACAGAAATATACGGACGAACTTCCAGACAGTGATGAATTAACTTTAGAGGTAAAAGAACTAAGAGAGGAAAAAGTCCATGAAAATAAGTAAAGATATAGTTGCAAAAGGGACTGATATAAGCAAATGGCAAGGAACTGTTGATTTTGTTAAGATGAAACAGGAAGGGATTGCATTTGTGATTATTCGTGCTGGGTATGGAGAAACACAAGACAAGATGTTTAATACCTACATAAATAATGCACTTAGGGCAGGAATTTCAGTAGGCGTATATTGGTTTATTTATGCAAAAGATAAAACAGATATTATTAAAAATGCGCATAAGTTTCATCAAGTAATCGAAACATATAAAGATAAAATCATATGTGGAGTATGGGCAGACTGGGAGTATGACAGTGATAAAAAAGCAGGATTTCTGACAATGGAGCAGCGTTCAGAAATGGTGGGTGAGTTTTGTAAGATTATGATTGGCTATGGATATGATATAGGAATCTATGCCAATATGGATTACATTCAAAACAAATTTACTTCAGAGCTTGTGGCTGCATACCCATTATGGTATGCAAGGTATGAGAAGAAAATAGGTTCGGCGGGATATAAAGGAAAGGACGGACACCCATATATTTGGCAGTACAGCAGTAAAGGTACCGGAAAAGTGTATGGAGCAGAATCTCAATATATAGATTTAGACTATGCCTATTTTCAGATACCAGATAAAAATACTAACAATATAAGCGAAGTAGCTAGTATAAATATCAACCCATATTTAGAACCAACATCGAATATAAGGAAAGGAACAAGAGGAGAAGGCGCGAAATGGGTACAATGGTGTCTTTGGCGTTTTGGATTGCTGGAGGAGTCGGAAATTGATGGTGTTATCGGTTCACATTCTGAATCTGCAATAAAGGTAGCGCAGGCAAGGCTGGGAATAGGGGTAGATGGGATTGTAGGGAATATTACTCTAAACACTTTTAAGAGCGTGTTAGTTTAATTAATTTCAAATTAGTATTTAAAATGTAAAGGTTTGAATAAGCAGATAAATTGATGCTTTTTCAGACTTTTTTTGATAATTAGATTCTAAAATTTTTATTTTGTCAGAGTTGTTGTAAGTTCATGCTATCCATCATTTGCACAAAATCAAATCTGAATGAAAAGTCTTTTAATCCCCCCATCTGAGATGGGGAGAACGGAATAAGCCGTAGCGTTGCCTAAAGTACTAAAATAAAACCTCCTATGTTACAATGTTGTGGGTTTCGTGATCCAAAACATTACACAGGAGGTGTCCAATGGACAATAAAAGTTTAGCACATACAAGATGGAATTGCACGTATCATTTGGTATTTATTCCAAAATACCACCGTAGAATTATGTGAGATGAAAGGTGTTTCTCTCATAGAAGGGAAGATTTGTGTGGACCATGTTCATTTATATGTGGGAATCTCGCCAAAGATAAGCATTTTTGAGTTTATGGCATATCTGAAAGGGAAAAGTTCGCTTATATTTTTTGACAGGCATCCGGAGTACTGCACCAAATGGGGAGACAGGCATTTCTGGGCGCGTGGTTATTATGTTGCAACAGTAGGGAATGTAAACGAAGAAATTGTCAGAAAATACATTCGGGAACAGGAAGAGAACGATAAACTAGAGGAAGGGATAAAGTAGCAGAGTCTCCGCTGGAGGCAGCTAGCACTAATGGTATTGCGAAACCCGCCTCTGGAGGAACCAGTATTATCCCCTGGAGGGGGTGTTCTTAACCCCCATTTGAAATCTTAACTTGACCCACAAGTCTTAAAGCAGGTAATTTTGCACAAAATTAAGCTAATTATCTGTTCACAATTATGCTTACATTAATAAAGAAGAAATAAAACCAGCAAGTATATTTTATAACCATAATTGTGCAAATTTACAAATGTGGGTCAAGTTAAGATTTGAATGGGGGTTGCTAATTTCTCGGCAAATTTAGATGACATTGTAAAAAGATTGTCTATTTGCAAAACTATATTTTTAATATTTATATTTGGTTTTATGCTGTATATTAAATGTAGACTGGTCAATTCTGTCCCTTGTCTATTTGAGTAAAGAGATATAAACTATTTGCATAATATGCTTATATAAATATGATAGGATTAATGAATCAACGAAATATTTTGTTTATATTTTTAGTATATTTCAAAATAAATAAAGTTAAAATATTGGTAAATTCATAAAACTATACATACTTTTGATAAAAATGGTTAGGAGTAAAATGATGAAGGTACTTTTTCTACATTTAAGTGATGCTCATTTGAAGGAGGACACTATGTTATCGAACCTAAATATACAAGCAATCATTAAATCTCTTGTGAAAATAGGAGAATTCGATAAGTGTATATTGGTTTTCTCGGGGGATATAACAAAATCTGGTAAACAAAACGAATATAAGGTTGCAGAACATTTTTTTGGAATGTTAATTAAAGGAATTAAGGATAGATATTCAACATTAAAAAATGTCCTAACATTTATTGTCCCAGGAAATCATGATATGGTTATTAAAGAACCAAAAAGGGATGTAGCAATTTTGAAGGAGTATTATAAAGATAATAAATTGGATGAACATTATTATAATGAGTTAGAGCAATTAAGTTATTTTTATAAATTTGCAAACAGAAATAAATGCTATTGCAGGGAGAAAATTATTGATAGTAGAAGAATTCAAATTGATAATTTATCTTTTAAAATAAATCTTATTAACTCTGCTCCTTTTTCTATTCTGGGTGGTGATAATGGTGACAAGGGTATGCATTATATACCAGAAATAGAGTTAGATAAATTGAGTTCGAATAATGGTGAGAATTTTACTATCTCTATTATCCATCATGGACCAGAGTGGTTTTCGGATAAATCAAAAGAAAATTTATACGAAAAATTGTATTCCCAATCGGATCTCATTTTTGTAGGTCATGATCATTATTCAAAAAACGAAAATACAGTTATAAATGGAAATAATAAAGTTGATATTTCAACAGGAATAGCGCTATATGGAACTAAAAAAGAGCAAGGATATAATGCAATTATATTAGATACAGAGAAAAAAAGTTTGCTAGGCTACAAATTTGTATACAATGGTTCAATTTATAAACCAATTGAAAGTCCAATATTGAATAATCAAAATGTAATTTTCAGAGGAAAAAATAAGTTTACTCATACAGAAAGCTTTGTAAGTTTTTTATCTAGTGATGTTGAACAAAGAGAAGGAGATAAATATTTAAATTATTTTGTTTTTCCTACATTAGAACTAAAGGATATCAATCAAGAATTGAAAAATTATAAAATATCAACTATAGAAGAATTTGTTCAAATTTTACCATTAAACAAAATTATTTCAATTGAAGGGGGACCAAAGGCTGGAAAAAGTATTTTAGCAAAATATTTATGTTTATATTTTGCTAAAGAATTTGTTCCGATTTATTTAGATGAGGGAATGTTTTCTTTAAATGATAATAAGAAAATACTTGTTTATGCATTAGAAAATCAATATGGGACAAATGCGGATTATGATTTTTATTGCCAATTAGAAAATAAAAAGAAAATTTTGATTGTTGATAGAAATGATAAGGTAAAGAAGGATAGATGGGAATCCTTTTTACAATCACATAAAAATAATTTTGGGCATATAATATTATTTGGAGGAATTGATTGGAATATAAATATAAAAGAAAGGGCACTAGAAAATTTGACAGAAAATAATTATATTTATTTAAAAATAAGTCCTTTTTATTATTCAAAAAGAAAAGAACTAATTACAAAAATATATAAACAAATTACCAAAGAAGATGATGTTCATGTGTCAAAGAAAATTAACAAAATAAATGAGGAAATTACCAATCAAATAAAATATTTTCAGTTGAATCCAGATTTTATTCTACAATATGTAATTTACTATATTAATTTTATTGGTATAAATACTTTAAGTGGTGGCAACGTTTTTAATAAAGTTTTCGAAGGAAATATTACGTTTAGAATTAGTAATAATACAGATAAAGAAAATGTTTCGGAGATTTTAATTGCTTTGGATTATGTTGCAAAAAAAATACATTTTAATAGGTTATATCCATTACCAATTGAAAAGTTTAAGGAAGCCATAAATGAATATAATGAAGATTATGACAACATTCTGAATCCTAAAAAAGTATATGACATAGCATTAAATTCAAAAATTATTAAAGAAGTTAATGAGAAATTTGCAATTGTTTTTACTGACGAAAATTATTTATCCTATTTTGTTGCATCTCATTTGAATCGAGCATTTAATGAAGGAAAATGTAAAGAAGAATTACAATATATTTTGAATAATATTTGCTTTGGGATAAATGGAGATATAATACTTTTTTTATCTTATATTACTAGTAATACTCAAATTCTTATCCCTATTTTAGAAAATATAATAAATCATATGAATGAATGGAGAGAGTTAGATATTGGTAACAAAAATATAGAATATTTAACAAGACCAATTAAACCAATAATTGGTAAACTTCCCAATAAAAAAGACAAAGAAGATTTTGATAAAGAAAAGTCAGAGGCTGAGAAGGAGCTAGTTGAAAATAAAAGTGATAATATTGAAAGCTTATATTCATATGATGAAACTAAAGTAAATACTTTTGAAAATAAAATAACAAAATCGTTGAATTATTTGAACTTAGTAGCTAAAATATTACCTAATTTTAGGCAAATATTAACAAAGCAGCAAAAGGAAACAATAGTTCATATTTTATATACCTATCCTAACAAATTATTATACATAATGTTGAAAGATGTAGATGATAATTTAAATAACATAGTAAAAGAAATTCTGAGTAATAATCCTAAAACTAAAAGGGGACTATTAATTACTCAAGATATGTTTATTAAATCACTGCAGACTCAATCAATGTGCTATATACTTGGAATTTATGACTTTATTGCTAGTACATCAGCAACAGAAAAAACTATGTTGGAACTAAATAATAAATTTGATTTTAATCAGAATATAAATTATAAACTCCAAAACATAATGATGGAAGAAAATAGTGGATCATTTCATAGAATGGTTAGTAAGGCTGAGAAATTATTTGACGAGACTGATATAGGAATTGTAAAGCAAATGATATATTATATTGTCAAAAAATATTTTTTAACACATGATGAGCCTATTGATAATAGTGAAATGCAACATACCATTTCTAAATTTTTTGGCGACGATAATCAAAAAAGGATAAAACTTATTCATGCTAAAAATAGATATACAAAAAAATAGCAATCACTATGTTGGAATTGCACCAACAGGTCATTTAGTTATATAAGATAATGACCAACTCACATAACTCTAATACACATAAAGTGTTTATAGTGATTGCCTATACTTAGTATATTCAGTTATAAATAAAAAATGTATAGTTTACTAATTTTTTATAATTGGAAATATATTAGGTGTTATACTAATAAGAAAAAAGAATATTTTGCACAAACATAAAATATCTCGGAACTAATTAATTCAAAGCAGTTGGTTCTGAGGTATTTTATGTTTATATATATGATTTACCAGTCAAAAGTATCTCGATGCACAATATATGCTAATTTTATATTAAAAGCGCAATATTTAGTATGCAAAGGGACTTTTGACCGATAAACCATATATTTCTCTTTTTTATTTTGTGTCCTGAAGGGCGCATTCCGGGTCTATGAACAATAATAGACAATTTACTTATGTACACGATTTGGCAGGCATACAGAAAAACAACTGCCTTTCCCCAGCACAGAATGAACAGAGATATAACCGCCCTGTAAAGATATGATATTTCTTGCAAGATATAATCCCAAACCTAATCCTTCCTCTTTTGATGAGGACTTTTCTCTATAAAATCTTTTGAAAATATCATTGACGTGTGCTGCTTCAATTCCTTTTCCCGTGTCTTTTATTTTAATTATAGTATACATTTCTCCAGTCTTGACGGAAATCAAAACCTTTCCATTTTCGGGAGTATATTTAATTGCGTTATCCAAAATATTCTCAATCGCTTCTGTTGTCCATTTCATATCATGGTAAACTTGAATCGCAGGTCTGCATGAAACGCAGATGTCTATCTTTTTTTGCTCTGCTTTCTGGATTACGTTATTTACAGCAATCGCTAATGTTTCAATGAGTCTACTGTTTTCCATTTGAAGTTTAATCATATCGGTTTCAAGACGGGAGGATTTGATAAGCACATTCAGTAAAAATTCTAATTTTCCTAATTGTTGTTGGATCACAGATACAAATTGTCTGGCTTCTGTATCAGAAATATTCGGGTCAGAAAACATATCACAATACATCTGAATATTAGAAACAGGAGTCTTGATTTGGTGTGTAAGTTCAGAAATCATTTTCTGCAACTCTTTTTTTTCATGTATACACGCTGTAAGCTGATAAGAAAAAATATCCTCTACTTTCTCTAATTCCGTAATCATTTTAGAGGTCAGTGTCTCCTTGTTTTGTTGATATTTTATAGAATGCCCATGTAATATCTTTTCCGTATTACGGCACATTTCATTAGAAAAGCAGATAAATCTTTTAC
Organism: Lachnospiraceae bacterium; assembly: GCA_949383255.1. Lineage (GTDB taxonomy): Bacteria > Bacillota > Clostridia > Lachnospirales > Lachnospiraceae > COE1. Next base: position 28,043 of record CASJPF010000032.1, read on the forward strand.
GGAAATAAAGATAATTTGCCCAATTTACCAGTCCAAAAGACAGGAAAATCAATACAAGTGTACTTTTTATCATTGTGCTTTCCACTTGTATCAGCACGATGGAGATACCGGCAAAAAGTAGCAGTATGTTTACAAAGATTAACAGATATTTGTGTCGTTTCATTTAGTTTTCACTCCATTTATAGCCTAATCCATAGATGGTTTTAATATAATTAAATTCATCATCCGCTATTTTATTTCGCAATCTGCTTACGTTCAAAGACAGTGTATGTTCATTTACATAATTACCTTTTCTATCCCATATTTTCTCTAACAGTAAATCTTTTGTTAAAATCTGTCCTCTGTTCTCAACAAGCACTTGCAAAATTTCAAATTCAGTGGGGGTTAAAGCCAAGGCTTCTTTTTTACGCATGATGGTATGATTTTTGAAGTCAATGACTAAATTACCACAAAAATAGATTTCTGCCCCACGCCCACCATAACATCGTCTTAATACTACTTGTATTTTCTCCATAACAACTTTAATGCTAAAAGGTTTCACAATATAATCATCAGCGCCTAATTGCAGTCCTTTAATCATTTCTTCTTCCAGATTATGCGCTGTTAAGAAAATAAGAGGTGTATGATATTTCGGCATTGCTTTTTGGGCAAAGTCAAACCCATTTCCATCTGGTAAGTTTATATCAAGCAATATCAAATCAAAAGTTTCTTTTTTTAGTTTTTCTTCTGCGTCTTTTATACAATAGGCAGAAACAGGGAATAGTTCTATTTTCTGAATGTTATAGCATAAGCCGGAATTTAAGATTTCATCATCTTCGATTACTAATATCTTTTTCATTTTGATTGCTCACTTTCCTTATTTACCCTTAATTAGCTTTTTTGCTCTTTGGCATCAGCCACATATAAGTAATTTTTAAAACTTTTGGTATTCTGTTTTTACAAGGTATCTGCACGTGCCGCTTAGAAATACCCTATTTTTCCATAGCTTTGGTGCAATACTATATTTTATAGACAATGGCACAAATTATGACGTTCATCTGGCGGAAAACATTTTTCAAACACGCCCTAGTATTCCATTCGATCAGAAATTAGAAGCGTGAACTGCCTGTCTTTCATTATAATCGGATAGATAAAGCATATCAAGTACAGGATATGTTCTGCTTCTATCCATACTATAATGTGCATAATCATATTTTGAAATAGGGCTATAATCCCATTGATTTTAGACGATGGGTTAAAGTAGCCAAAAGTAGTAGCTTGTGTTATACTTATCATAAGAATACGGAATTCTAAAAACAGGAACAAATATTTGTTATAGTATTATATTATTTTTTGTGTGCAAATACAGAAAGAAATCACTAATATTAAAAAATATTGGAGGATATTGAGCGATTTTCACAGAAGATATGCCAAAAGTATAATGAATATCCTATATATGGAAACGGATAAAGAGCATATTCATTATACTATGTCAATATTACAAAGAAAAAATTAGAATTGGCAAAAGACAATAGTTACTATAGATGAATTTATAAGAAAGAATTGTGGAAAAAGAGTGGTTTTATTATTTTGAAAAAAAGCGCTGATAGAGGAGTGTGAAGGGTATGGCGACACAAAAGGTGACAATTAAAGATGTGGCGCGAGAGGCAGGGGTGTCCATCTCAACGGTATCGAATGCACTCAATGGTGTTGATGTGTTGCGTTCAGAGACAAAACAGCATATTTTGGATGTGGCAGAACGACTGAATTATGTGCCAAATCTTAATGGAAGAAATTTAAAGTCTCAGCATACAAAGGTAATTGGTTTGTTTCTTACATCGATTAGAGGGCCTTATTATAATATTCTTGCAGATGCTGTGTATCAAGAGTGCAAAAATTATGGCTATGAGTTGAACATTTTTGTCAGTGAATGTGCGCATAATATGATGGCGAACATTCTTGGAAGACGCATGGACGGTGCGATTATTTTAAACAAAGATATTAAGGAAAAAGAGACAATTCTTTTTCAGAAGACGCAGACACCAACTATATTTTTGGATAGAGAGCTACAAGGGGAGCGAATGTCAAGTGTCGTCTTTGACTCTTATCATGAAGGGGAGATGGTTGCGCAATATTTGTTGTCGCTAGGACATCATACATTTGCGTATGTTAATGGTGCAAATGATAATTATGATAATATGAAACGTTTGCAAGGTTTTCAAACAGGATTGATGCAAGCGGGAATTTGTTTGGATAAGTCGTATATTATAGAAGGCAGATTTGAAAAAGAAGATGCTTATAATTCCATGAAACAATTTTTACAGTTGGGTAGACCGCTGCCAGAGGCAGTATTTGCAGCGAATGATTTGAGTGCCATCGGTGCAGTGAAGGCATTGACGGACAGTGGCATACGAGTGCCGGAACAGGTGAGTGTTATCGGTTGTGATGACATCGAGATATCAAGCCTTGTAAAACCATCGCTTACCACAATGAGAACTTCTTTTGAAAAACAAGGAACACTGGCGGTCAAACATTTGATTGCGCTGATTTTAGGAGAGGAAAAAGGCTGCATTGACGTGTTGCATGGCAGGATTATTCCACGGGAATCGACATGCACGAGGAGATTTTAACAAATTTTATTCTGTTACTTTGAGTATTTTGTACAAAGACAAATAAAGTTAGAAAATGGGATTGTAAAAACGTTTTTATTATGATATGTTAGTAAAAATAAAAACGTTTTTATTGTGCGTAGGCATACAAAGAAAATATTTTAAGAAAGTGTACAAGGATGCGTAATATGTAGGAAAATATAAAAGATAGAACTGTGAGGATAACAAAAATGGAAAAGAATCAGAGTCAGATTACAAAATTGTGTAGAAAGGTTGCTGCGCAGGGTGCGGTGCTTTTAAAGAATGAGAATATGGTGTTGCCGCTTTTGACAGATGACCATGTGGCAGTGTTTGGCAGATGCCAGAAGGAGTATTACAGAAGTGGTACAGGTTCAGGTGGTGCAGTAAATGTTCTTTACACAACAAATTTGTTGGACGGGCTTAGGGATAATCAAATTTGTCTCAATGAAGAGCTGGTTGACTGCTATGAGAAATGGATTTCGGATCACCCTTATGACAACGGTGGGGGTGGCTGGACAAGTGAACCTTGGTGCCAGCAGGAGATGCCAGTGTCAAAGGAACTTGCCGCGAAGGTTGCAGCTGTATCGAATAAGGCAATTGTAATAATTGGGAGAACAGCGGGTGAAGATAAGGATAATGCTGCCACAGAGGGAAGCTATTATCTGTCAAGGGCAGAGCAGGAAATGCTTGACAATGTATGTGAATCTTTTAAGCATGTAATTGTAGTGCTGAATGTTGCGAATATTATAGATATGAGTTTTGTTCAAAAAAACGCGCATATTAGTGCAGTAGTGTATGCATGGCAAGGCGGTATGGAGGGCGGAAATGGCATAGCGGATGTTCTTGCTGGAAAGGAAGTTTTTCAGGGAAAACTTACAGATACAATTGCGAAAAACATTACAGATTATCCGTCTGACAAAAATTATGGTGGAATGGAGAAAAACGTATATCAGGAGGACATTTATGTCGGTTACAGATATTTTGAGACGTTTGCGAAAGATGCCGTGCTCTATCCATTTGGATATGGGCTTTCCTACACACAATTTTCGATAATGGACAGTGCAGTTAAGGTGGAGGGAAGTGGTGTTAAGATTACATTTTTGTTTACTTGCAAGGTGAAAAACATTGGAACTACTTATAGTGGACGTGAGATAGTACAGCTGTATGTAGAAAAGCCTGTAAGTGGTATGGGAAGACCTGCGCGGGAGCTGATTGGATTTGCTAAGACGCGGAATCTGGAGTGTCAAGAGGAAGAGAAATTGCAGATAGAAGTTCCAGTATACAGGATTGCTTCTTTTGATGACAGTGGTGTCAGTGGATATAGACATGCCTATGTGCTTGAGGCAGGTACATACCATTTTTATGTGGGTACCAATGTGCGTGATACAGAGGAAGTACTCATTGATAATAAAATGCATTGGCAGCTTGCGAACACCCTTTTAATAGAACAGTGTGAGGAGGCATTGGCTCCTGTGGAAGAATTTGAGCGTATACGTGCGGTTGCAGGAACAGACAATACGCTGACATTGGAGTATGAGCCAGTTCCAGTGCGAACAATTCATCTAAAAGAACGAATTGTGTCCAGATTGCCTCAAACAATTTCATATACAGGAGATAAAGGATTTTTGTTAAAAGACGTAGCGGAAGGAAACTGCACAATGGAAGCGTTTATCGCTCAGCTTTCTACAAGAGACTTAGCAGCGATTGTGAGAGGGGAAGGAATGTGTAGTCCGAAAGTGACACCGGGAACGGCGGCTGCGTTTGGTGGGGTGTCTGACACACTGTTTCGGTTTGGTATTCCGGTAGGGTGTTGTGCGGATGGACCATCTGGAATCCGAATGGACAATGGTGCGCACGCTACACAAGTTCCGATTGGTACATTGATAGCATGTACTTGGGACGAAGTGCTCACACAAGAGCTGTTTGGCTGCGTCGGTGAGGAGCTTGTGCAAAATCAGATTGATGCACTTTTAGGACCGGGTATCAATATCCATAGACACCCGCTTAACGGCAGAAATTTTGAGTATTTTTCAGAAGATTCACTTTTGACAGGAAAAATGGCTGCTGCTGTGGTTCGTGGAATTGGGAAAAAGGGCGTACATGCCACAATCAAACATTTTGCTTGTAATTCGCAGGAGACAAAAAGACATGTTGTCAACGCAGTAATTTCTCAGAGGGCGCTGCGGGAAATTTATCTGAAGGCGTTTGAGATTGCTGTGAAAGAGGGAAATGCGCAGTCGATAATGACTTCATACAATCCTGTTAATGGTTATTGGACAGCATCGGCATATGATTTAAATACAACGATCTTGAGAAAAGAGTGGGGCTACAATGGAATTGTGATGACAGATTGGTGGGCAAGTATTAATGATGTTACGGAGGGAGGAGAAGGCTCTATTCGACGCACTGCGGACATGGTACGAGCGCAGAACGACATCTATATGGTTGTGAATAACAACGGTGCGGAAATCAACTCGTTTGGTGATGATTCTATTGAGGCGCTTGGTACAGGAAGGCTTACGATTGGAGAGTTACAGAGAAGTGCAATAAATATTTGTCGTTTTTTGATGAGAACTCCCGCGTTTGGACGAGAAGGAAACGGCATTGTAAAAATACCATTCATTAAAGCACTTAGCACAGATATGCAAGGTGAAAACGCCTTGGACGATAATGGTAGAATTGTGTGGAATACGACTGTGGAAGCTGAGAGACATTTTGCAGTTGAGATGGCAGGATACTATGATGTGATTGTGCGGATCATGTCAAAGGAGACAAATCAGGCACAATGTGTTTGCAAAGCGATTCTTAATGCGCAAGAGTTAGCTACTTTTCAGACGAATGGTACAAATGGGAGATGGATACAGCAGAAACTTTTATGTGTAAAATTAGAGGCAGGGTACTATCAAATGAAGATGCTGTTTCTCAAGCCTGGCATGCAGATTGACTATATGGAGTTTCGAGCATGTATTGAGTAAGATAGGAAGGAAACAGAGTAAGAATGTTTTATCTCAGTCGGAGAAGACTCTTACTTCTATAAGTGACAAGTAAAATATAATTTTGTCTCAGTGGGAGTACAATCTCTAACTGAGATAAGCCTCCGGCAAAATTGCAGGTGTGTGAATCCGTAATCTGTCAGCAGAGCTGACCCGCACGCCGCAGCAAGAATGCCGATGGCATTCTTGAATATTTTTTGACATAAGGAGATATAGGTGAGTAGGGAAAATTTTTCCCTACTCTATTTTTTTCTAAAGCTGCTATTGTAAATATATATAATATGCTATAAAATGATTTGTAGGGAATTTTCAATTTTAACAAGAAAACCCTTGAAAATCAAGGGTTTTCTTGATTTGAGTATCCGCTAAAGCGGGCGAGTGAGAGTTAGCGTGGAAAGTACAAAAGGAGAAAAAATGAATAGGAAGAAAAGCCATGACGGAAATAAGTGTACAATGTTATGGTATGACAGACCTGCAATAGACTGGAATGAGGCACTTCCACTTGGAAATGGTAGGATTGGTGGTATGGTGTTCGGCGGTATTGGCTGTGAGCACATACAAGTCAACGAGGAGACTGTGTGGTATGGTGGTCCTATGGACAGGAATAATCCGAGTGCAAGGGAGAAACTTCCTGTAATACGAGAGTTAATTAAAGCGGGCAAAATTCATGAGGCGGAACGCTTATGTAAGCAGGCGCTGAGTGGCACACCGTTTGGAATGCGCATCTATCAGACTCTTGGAGATATTACGATTCACTATGAAAGCCCATGTGGTTTGCCAAACGACCGACAGAACAAGACAAAAGTTTACATTGATTCGGTAAAGGATGCCACAGTCAAGGATGTATGTGCATACAGAAGAGATCTGGATATAGAAAGAGCCATTTCTCACACGCATTTTCTTTTTGATGATACTGTGTATGACCGAGAGATTTTTATATCAGCACCAGATGATGTGTGTGTAATGCATTTGACTGTCAGCGGGAAAAATAAAATGAATTTAGATATTATGCAGTCGAGGCATCATATCTATGAATATTCTAAAGCAGCATCGAAGGATAGTATTATACTTGGTGGAAATCTGGGACGTGATGGGCTGGATTATGCCATGATGTGCAAGGCAGTAAGTCCTGATGGAAAGATTGAAGTGATTGGCGAGAACATTGTTATTTATGATGCCACAGAGGTATTTTTATATTGGAGTGCAGTGACTACTTACCGTGTACAGGAAAAAGAAATTGCATTGCAAAATGTACTCTCTGAAAAGTTGGAAAAGGCAGCATCTAAGCGCTATGAGGTACTTTTGGAGAGACATATTACAGAGTATAGGTCTTATTTTGACAGAATGTCATTGACCTTGGATTCGGAAGAGCAGATACTACAGAAACCTACCGATAAATGTCTGGAAGAAATAGCAGCAGGAAAAATAAATATAAGTTTAGAACAGCTTTATTTTAATTTTGGTAGATATTTACTTATCAGTTGCAGTCGTCCGGGTACATTGCCTGCCACGTTGCAAGGGTTGTGGAACAAGGATATGGAGGCACCGTGGGATGCCAAGTATACAATCAACATTAACACGGAGATGAATTATTGGCTGGCGGAAACCTGCGATTTAGGGGAGTGTCATCTGCCGTTGTTTGATTTGCTGCAAAAGATGCTCCCCAATGGCAAGAGAACTGCGAAGGTTATGTATGGCTGCCGCGGGTTTGTGGCGCATCACAACACAGATATCTGGGGAGACACTGCGCCACAGGATTTGTGGATTCCCGGAAGCTTTTGGGTGATGGGAGGTGCATGGTTATGCACACATATTTGGACACATTATATATATACAGGTGACATAGAATTTCTGCGAAAAATGTTTTCAGTAATGCGGGAAGCAGCACAGTTTTTCCTCGATTTTTGTATTGAATATGAGATTGATGGTGTGTCATACTTGTGCACATGCCCCAGTGTGTCGCCAGAAAATACATTTATATTGCCCAATGGAGAGCAGGGGGCAAATTCCGTTGGTGTAACAATGGATAATCAGATCTTACGAGATTTATTTTCACAGTGTAATCAGGCAGCACAAGCTTTAGGGGTGTCTGACGAACTTGACGGACAGATTGCCGACGCCTGCAAACAACTGATTCCCACACGCATAGGCAGTGATGGCAGAATCCTTGAGTGGTGCGAAGCGTATGAGGAGAAGGAACCCGGACACAGACATATTTCGCACCTGTATGGATTGCACCCGTCAGACCAGATTACAAAAGATGGAACGCCAGAACTTGCGGCAGCAGCAGAGCGTACATTACAAAAGCGTTTGGAGAGTGGAGGAGGACATACAGGCTGGAGCCGCGCATGGATCATGAATCATTATGCGAAGCTTTGGGATGGGGAGAAGGCACACGAGAATTTACAGCAGCTTTTGACAAAATCTACATTGCCTAATCTGTTTGACAATCATCCGCCGTTTCAGATTGATGGAAATTTTGGGGCGACAGCGGCGATGGTGGAAATGTTGGTGCAGAGCAATGCGGATAGAGTTGTGTTGCTTCCAGCACTTCCATCTGCTTGGAAAAGTGGGAAATTAACAGGTGTTCGGATCTACAAAAATGCGCGTATGAATATTGCCTGGAAAGATGCAAAATTGGAGAACGCGCAAGTCTGTAGCGGATGTGATACACGGCGCAAGTTTGTCTACCAAAATATTTGTGTGGAGTTACAATTGAAAAAAGATTGCTGGATGGAGATTGTATTGGAGGAGAAAAACTTATGAAATTTAATTTTAAAGAGGATGCAAAGCGGATTGTTGTCATCTGTATTGCGTCGGTAATCATAGCATTGAATATTAAGACTTTTGTGCGGACAGGCGGTTTATATCCCGGCGGGGTAACAGGATTGACATTGCTGATTCAGCGCATTGTTGAACTCTCCTTTGGATTTGAACTTCCATATACTATAATTAATGTTTTGTTGAATCTAGGACCAATTTATATTGGTTTTCGCTTTATTGGCAAAAAATTTACGCTGTATTCGTGCCTGTGTATTATGCTCACAAATATCTTGACAGATATTCTGCCATCACAGGCGATTGTGTATGATACCTTATTAATCAGTGTGTTTGGCGGAATGATTAATGGTTTTGCGATTAGCCTATGCCTAATGATGAACGCGACGACAGGGGGAACAGATTTTATTAGTATCTTTTTGTCCGAAAAAACAGGAATGGATTCGTTTAATATTATTCTTGGATTTAATGCTATTTTGTTAGTAGTTGTGGGGTTGCTGTTTGGCTGGGAAAAGGCGTTGTATTCTATTATTTTTCAGTATGCTTCTACACAGGTTTTGCGTACATTGTTTAAACAGTACCGCCAACATACCCTTTTGGTGGTGACAAATCATGCGAAACGGGTTTATGAGGTCATTGCCAAGGATAGCAATCATGGTGCTACCATTATTCAGGCGGAAGGGTCGTATGAGCACCAGGAGCGCAAGATTGTCTATTCTGTCGTGTCGCGGGCAGAGTGTAAGGAGATTATTAAAGGAATCAAGAAGGTTGATCCAAAGGCATTTGTCAATGTAATTAATACACAACAAATTTCAGGACGTTTTTATCAGAGACCATATGAATAACAAAGAAGGAGAGTAATCATGGAACAATTTAAATTTTCAACATTGGAGTACAACAGACCAGATTGTGAGAAAATGGCAGCGGTTGCAACGGAGACAAAAGAGCGTATTGAGCAGGCGGCTTGTTATGTGGAAGTCAAGGAGGCAATGCTTGCATATGATGAGCAGGGAAAGAATTTTTCGACAGATGCTTCAATCCTTCATATTCGGCATACATTAGATACTACGGATGCATTTTATGAGAAAGAAAATGAGTATATTGAGAGCACATTCCCTACTATTATGCCACAGCTTTTGGCAGTGGATGAGGCAATGATGAACAGTCCGTTCCGCGCGGAGCTTGAAAAAGAATATGGAAAACAGTTTTTTGCAAAAAAAGAGCTTGAGAAAAAGACTTTTTGTGAAGCGAATATTCCGCTAATGCAGCAGGAAGCAAAATTGTGTAGTGAATATGAAAAAATGATGGCGACAGCAGAGATTCCCTTTGATGGAAAGACCTTGAATCTGTATGGTGTACAAAAGTATTTTGAGCATGAGGACAGAGAAGTGCGCAAGGCGGCAGTTCGCGCATACGCGGCATTTTATCGCAAAAATGAGCCGCGTTTAGAAGAAATCTGGGATGCGTTGATTAAGGTACGAAATGAAATAGGACGTAATCTTGGCTATGAGAATTATATTCCTGTAGGATATATGAAACAGGGGCGTACAGATTATGGGCAGAAAGAAGTGGAGTCGTTTCGTGAGCAGGTGCGCACAGTGATTGTTCCAATGTGCCAAAAATTGTATGAGGCGCAGGCAAAGCGACTTGGCGTAAATGACTTTTCATTCTATGATGAAAAGCGTATTTTCCCAGATGGCAATGCAGTTCCTGCAGGCGATGATGATTTTATGGTGAATGAAGCAGCTAAAATGTATCATCAGATGAGTCCTGAGACAGGGGAATTTATTGATTTTATGATAGAGCATGAATTGATGGATTTAAAAAATAAGCCGGGCAAGGCATCGACTGGCTATATGACAGATTTGCAGCGTTATCTGGCACCGTTTGTATTCTCTTGTTTTAACCAGACCATCGGTGATATGCAAGTGTTGACACATGAGTTGGGGCATGCCTTTGCAGGATATATGGCGATGCGTAATCAGCCGATTTCGGATTATTATTCAGAGTCAACAGATATTGCAGAGATTCATTCTATGTCGATGGAGCAGTTTTCGTACCCTTATGCAGAGCGCTTTTTTGGAGCACAGGCGGACAAATTTCGCTTTGCACATTTGCAGGAAGCTGTCACATTTGTACCATTTGGTGTGGCAGTGGATGAGTTTCAGCATATTTGCTATGCGAATCCAGAGTTGACACCGAAGGAAAGAACGTTGGAGTGGAAAAAGCTAGAACAGAAGTATATGCCGTGGCGTGCTTATGAGCCAGATGATTTTTTTGACAGGGGTGGCTTTTGGTATCATAAGATTCATATTTATCTTTATCCAATGTACTATATCAATTATACACTTACAACAATGGGAGCGATGGAGTTTAAGAAAAAGGAAAGGGAAGACCATGCACAGGCATGGAGGGATTATCTCAATCTTTGTAAGTGTGGCGGCAGTATGAGTTATCTGGAAACACTGTCTTATGCCAATCTTGCAAATCCATTTGATCAAGGCAGTGTCGAGCGTGCAATTTGTGTTGCGCGTGATGAATTGATGGGAAGTAAATTTATGGAGTAAGTTATTTATCTCAGCCGGGGAAACGTTATTTCCCCGGCTTAATTTTAATTGAAAATCTTAAAAAGTAATTTCCACTACGTTTGCGCCTGGATTGGGGGTTATGATAGAATCATTTCCTTCTATGGTTAAGAAGCCGCTTGTCACTTCGGCTGCACGCATATTAATCATGCGAATCGTATATGGTTTGACGCTGTCCGCTGTCACAAGAATACTGTGTCCTTGTCTTCTAATAGAAGCGGAGAGTTCCACAACGTTGTTCATGCCATACACAGCGGTATCAATTTTTACTCCGTCGTGAACTGCATAGACGCGCAGTTCACAGCCATCAGCATAGTCGTAGTCTGGTTTGTCATCATGTGCACCCACTGCCACGACAGAATTTTCACGCACCATGAGCGGAATACTTAGATAATCATGTTGTTCTTCAATCCATGTGCCACCACGATACTCTTTTCCGGTAAAGAAATTCGTCCAGATTCCTTGCGGTAGGTAGTATTCTGCTCTGCTTTCATCATTAAAAATCGGAGCGACAAGCAGGCTATCACCAAGCATATATTGTTTGTCGAGATAGTAGCAGGTTTTATCCTTTGTAAATTCAAGCACCATACTTCTCATACTTGGAATGCCTTCTGTGGCAGCAGTAATAGCCGTTTTATAGAGGTAAGGCATTAGTTTTGCTTTTAAGCGGGTAAAGAAGCGAACAACATCGACAGCTTCCTCGTCATATACCCACGGAACACGATAGGATTGGCTTCCGTGAAGCCTGCTATGGGATGAGAGTAGTCCAAATGCCACCCAACGTTTATAAACATCTGCAGTGGACGTATGCTCAAAACCGCCAATATCATGTGCCCAGAATCCAAAGCCAGACATACATAGTGACAGACCGCCGCGCAGGCTTTCCTCCATAGATTCGTAGTCTGACCAGCAATCGCCGCCCCAATGAACAGGAAATTTCTGTCCGCCGACAGTAGCAGAGCGGGCAAAGAGTACTGCTTGTCCCTTTCCACGTTTTCTTTCAAGTAGTTCATATACACATTTATTGTAGAGATAAGTATAGTAATTATGCATTTTTTTTGGGTCAGAACGGTCATAATAAATGACGTCGGTAGGAATTCTTTCTCCAAAATCTGTTTTGAAACAATCTACGCCCATGTCAAGGAGAATTTCCAGCTTATCTTGATACCATTTCCATGCTGCAGGATTGGTAAAGTCTACGATAGCCATGCCAGACTGCCACATATCCCACTGCCATACTTGACCATTTGGACGCCGAATAAAATATCCTTTTTCCATACCTTCTTTGAACAAAACAGATTCTTGTCCAATATAAGAGTTAATCCATACACAAATGTTTAGCCCTTTATCCTTGATGCGTTTGAGCATTCCAACAGGGTCAGGAAATACGCGGCTGTCCCATAGAAAGTCACTCCAATGGAATTCTTTCATCCAAAAACAGTCAAAATGGAAAGTCCGCAAAGGAATCCCTCTTTCAAGCATTCCATCGACAAAGCTCATAACAGTCTCTTCGTCATAATTGGTTACAAAGGAAGTGGACAACCACAGACCGAAGGTCCAAGGAGCAGGAAGACTTGGCTTTCCAGTAATATCTGTGTAATGCCGCAGCACATCTTTCATCTCAGGACCATTAATTAAAAAGTAGTCTAGGTAAGTTCCTTCTACGGAAAATTCAGCTTTTGTGACCATTTCTGTGCCAATTTCAAATTCAACATTCTCTGGGTGGTTGACAAAAACACCGTAGCCCTTACTTGAGAGATAAAACGGGATATTTTTATAGCATTGTTCTGTGCTTGTTCCACCATCGGCATTCCAGATTTTTACACTTTGTCCATTTTTTACAAATGGTGTAAAGCGCTCACCAAGACCATAAATTTTTTCGTCCACGCCGATGCCAAGCTGTTGGCGCATATAAGTATCATAATTGTCGCCTCTGTCGTAGGCAATTCCACTCCAATCTGTTTTCATCAGAGCAAGGTCTTTTGCTTTGGATTCTGTAATAAGTTTGCCATTTCTGGTGTATCGCATATACCAGTGATTTTTGCCAATCTCAAGGGCAAGGGAACCACTGTAGATAATAATTCGCTCTTCGTTATCATCTACTTTAAGCGGTTTTGCGTTTGCGTTGATTTCAAATGCGGGATAGGTGTTTACTGCGCCGAGATGATGATAGGTTTGTACACGAATCACCTCATCCATAGGGGCGGTGATAACTAGAGTCAAATTGATGCCACCAAGCGTATCCCCCCTGTGATTAATATGAATTGTGGGAGCACATATAGTCACCTTGTCCATTTCTACTTTTGTAAAATATGCTTGCTGTGGTGCAAAGCATTCATAGCCTTCTTGATGAAGCCAGCAGCCATTACTGAATTTCATTCTTACCTCTTTTCTGCGCCGGTTTTGTTATTCAATAAGTGATGCACCCGGCACTGTGCAAATGTATACAACTATCATATCATATAATTGCAAAAATAGAATGAAATAATTAGTGTTTTTTCACATATTTTTTTATTGATTTTTCAAACATGCCCTAGTATTGTATCCAGATAGAAATTAGAGTTGTGAGCTGTATGATTCGTGCCAGTGCTAGGCAAAATTTCGATGGCGATGTGGTGGTATCGTCTAGAAATTTTAACGACGCAATGGTGCAAGACAGGCAGTTCACGCTTCTAATTTCTGATCGGATGGAGCACTAGGACGTGTCTGAAAACTAAATATTGCGCAATTCCTTGTATTTTTGTACAATGAAATAAA
>CASJPF010000033.1 GCA_949383255.1 Lachnospiraceae bacterium
GCTGCCTTAACCCACCGTCTAAAGCCAGTGGGATTGCGGTAGCCTTATTTTCAATAGACATTTGTTCATTCATAATATCTTCCCCTAACGCTTTATTCTGTTCTCAGCCTAACAATAATACTTTCTTTCTCCAAACCTCTGCATAAAAAGTAAGGAACCATGATAGCGATAAAAATAAATATTGGACTGAGAGCCATTATTGGCAGCAATGTGAATCGAAATGTAAAAAACCAAATACTACAAGATACTACTTTTACTATTGAAAGCGATACAATTATTCCAAAAAGTATTGATAACAAAATTGTAGCAGCTGCATATACCAATCCTTCTGTAATAAGCATCGACTTTAACTGCTGGTCTGTCATTCCAACACTTTGCAACATAGCAAATTCTCCTTTTCTAGTAAGTACACTTGTAAACATCGCATTAAAAAAGTTTACAATACCTATAAAGGCAATAATCCCTCCAAAAACACTCCCAATAATCACAAACGTATTTTTTACTCCTGAAAATTCATCCAAATATTTTTTTTTGGAATCAAAATTCAAGAGGCTATTTGATTTAACATAATATTCTAACTTTTCCTGCATTTGTTGTATATTTTTTTCTCCTTCTTTACAATTAAATATATAAGAAACTGTTATAGGATTTTTTATATATTCAAAAAAAACTTCAGAAGGAATATATACATTTGTATTACCAGTATGTCTATCTGTATATGTGTTTTCTTTTATCAGAACCTTCGCTATTACTTCAAATTCACGGACATCAGTTTCTTGAAGATTTATCTCATCTGTTACATCATAAAAATGAATTTTAATTTTGTCACCAACCTGAATAGGAATGTTTACTTCTGCATTTCCAAATCCATTATCCGGAATTCCTATAATGATACCTGATCCAGCTTTTAACTTATCAAAATCCAATACTCCTTCTAACAAATCCATAGATTGTAGTAAATAATCATCTGCTCCATATAAGTTAATCATTGGATATCCATTCATATCCCTATTTGGTGAGGGCAATAAATCACTTTCGGCAGAAAACTGTTCTTCTAGTACCTGTGTCCCTATCAGCCTTCCCCCTTCCCCAAACTCTGGCTGGCTTTTTACATAATCAATATAGCTTTGTGGTATCCTATGTTCAGATTTACCAAACTGATACTGAAAATATTCCGTTGTAGAAATAATAAAGTCCTTATCTAAAAAGTTATTTACATACGCTTCTTCGTCAAATCCATTTACAAGTGTAAATACGGAATTAAGCAAAACTGCCGCCAATGCTAAGGAAAAAATTACGAGCAGTGTCCTTTTTTTATTTCTCCCCAGATTTGCAATTGCCATACGATAAATTTTTCCACCATTGAGAGATTGTTTTTCTTTCTTTAATTTTTTACTCTTTCTGTCTACAAATCGCAAAGCTTCCAACGGTGATACCTTAGCAGCCGCCTTTCTTGGTATGCTGACACTAATATAAATTGTTATGAATGAAAAAAATGCTGCTCCTAAGAAAATAATTGGTATCGCTGTTATATGCACATGGTCTGCCGCATTGTATGCTGTTGACTGCATCAGCGCAGGAACCAGCAAAACCCCTAAAAAATACCCCAGAGCCAAACCAATTGGAATACCTATTGCCGCTAATCTATTAACCTGCTTTTGTAACAATCGTTTTAGTTGTTTCTCTGTTGTTCCTAGTGTTTTAAGCTGCCCAAAAAAGCGAATATCCTGCATCACTGATATCTGAAAAATATTGTAAATTATTAAATATCCTGCAACAAATATAAGTAGTATTACACCAATCAATCCCACTATCACATTTGGATTATCCAAAGTTGCTGCAAATAAATATGCCGGGGAGATTCTGGCAATTACAAAATTTGATGCGTCCTTATCTGCTCCCATACCTTCCCATACATATCCAGACTCCTTAAGCATCTCTGTAATCTGCTCTGACAATTTCCTATCATCTTTAAAGTTGATATAAACTGTTACAATTCCTGAGTAATTCATATCTGTATCATAGGTATATGGAATATCATTTTTGTTCGCATTTAAATAGTCTTTAGAAACAATAATTCTATGGACATTTGAAAATTCATCCTCATTCCAATATCCAGCTAAAATAAATTCCTGTGTTTTTAATTGGTCTTTCACGCGGTAATTTAACTGAATTGATGTGCCAATTTTTTTTTCAATTCCAAGTTCTTCTAAAAGTTTTGAATCTGTAATAATTTCTTGTTCTGTCTCCGGCAGATGACCATCTTCCAATTTATATCCAGCAAACTCTATTGCAGTGTTATCCATATACCACATTTCATAACGTAAACCATTTAAACGTTCTTCTAATATTTCATCCGCAGCCAGTTTTGTATATGCAATTTTATCTATTCTTGGATTATCTTTTACATTCTCATAAACTTCATCTGTTATATTGCTCAAAACAACTTGACCATCTCCACCCGCTTTTCGGATATTTTCTTGCTTTACTGTATTTAACAACTCAAATCCCATCGTAAAAATCGTCGTAAATAAAACTGTAGTCAAAACAATTGCTATTATAGCAATAAAATTTCTATTTTTGTTTGATTGAAATATTCTATTTGCTATTTTATTGATCACTGGTCTATTGTTATTACTAATCACTGCTGCCCCTCCATTAACGCTCTACAATTTTGCCATCCTCAATATAAATAATGCGATCTGCCATCTGTGCTATTTGCATATTGTGCGTTATCATAATTAATGTCTGGTTCAACATATGAACAGATTCCACCATCAAACCCAATACTTCTTGGCTTGTATTACTATCTAAATTTCCTGTTGGTTCATCTGCTAAAATAATGGAAGGATTACTTGCTAATGCCCTAGCAATCGCAACTCTCTGTTGCTGTCCACCAGATAATTGTGATGGTAATGCAAATTTTTTCTCAGATAAATGCATAATTTTTAATATATTGGTTATATATTCCTGATTTGGTTCCCGTCCATCTAATTCAAGTGGCAAAGTTATATTTTCATATGAATTTAAAACAGGCACTAAATTATAATTTTGAAAAATAAATCCAATCTGCCTTCTTCTAAAAATTGTCAGCTCATCCCTATTTAAAGTTCCAAGCTCACTCCCTTCCACAATGACTTTTCCACTCGTTGGATTATCCAATCCCCCCAACATATGCAACAGTGTAGATTTCCCACTTCCAGAAGCACCTACCACTGCCACAAATTCACCTTTTTTTACTGATAAATCAATTCCATCTAGTGCTTTTGTCAGAGTGTTTCCTTCTCCATAATATTTTTTTAACTCTCTTGTCACTAAAATATCTTCCATATTTTCCCTCTTTCTTTTTTGTATCTATAATATAAAACAAAAATGTCACTTAAACCTCTCCAAAACATATCATTTTTGTGAGATTTAAGTGATTTTCAATCATTTGACAAATATATAGAAAATTTACTTCCTTTTCCACATACAGACTGTACACTGATACCCCCCTTTTCCATACTGAGTATCTGTCTTGCTAAATATAAGCCAATACCTACTCCTGCCTTATCTCTCACATTCTTTCCCCTGTAAAATCTTTGAAATATTTTTGGTATTTCATCCTGTGAAATTCCTATTCCTGTGTCCGAAATTTCTATCAGCGTATATATTTCATAACGTTTCACTGAGACAGTAATGTTTCCATGCTCTGGTGTATATTTAACAGCATTGTCTAATACATTTTCCAAAACTTCACCTGTCCATTTACGATCATGCAAAGCAGTGAGTTCTTCCCCACATTCCACACGAATCATAATATCTTTTTCTGCTGCTTTTATTGCAATACTTCCCAATACTCCAGCTAATGTTTCTTGAATAGATAACACTTGCGGAGACAATAAAAATATTCCCACTTCAAGCCTGGACATTTTTAATAAATTATCCATTAGAAAATCTAGCTTATCAATCTGTTCTAATAAAATTTTTAAGTAGGAGGCTCTCTTCTCATCGGATAAGTTATTTTTTTGAAGTGCAGTGGTGTAGAGTACTGCATTTGCAATTGGTGTTTTCACTTGGTGTGCGATATCCGATACCAAACCCTGTAGAATTTCTTTATCCCGTTTTGCTTCCCCGATTACCCTCTCCATATGATCACACAATCTTGCCAATTGCATTTGACTTTTACTCAATAAAGAATCGTGATATTTAAAAAATTTTTGCATTTTACCTTCTTGTATTATTTGGGTAATATTTTTTTCCAAAATATCAGAATACGTTTCAACTTCTTTAATCAATTGTCTGCCAATCAATCCATTTAATAAAATGGTTAATATGTATAGTCCATATAAAAAAAAATTTGCTCTACTGTGTAAAATAAAAGATATAACCCCTGCTACTATAATAAATACACCATTACCATAATTTCTAATTCTCATTAATGTATTCGTTGAAATCTTGGTTTTATTCCTCACTACTTCCCTCTCCTATCCATGTATACCCCATTCCATAGATTGTTTTTATATATTTATGCTTTGCATCTTCAAGTTTACCTCTCAGCCTATTAATACACACTGTCAATGCATGTTCATCTACATAGTACTCTCTTTCGTTATCCCATAATTTTTCTAACAGCATACGTCTTGTTAAAACTAAATTTCTATTATTAATTAATAGTTTTAATAATTTAAATTCGAAAGAAGTTATCATCACTTTTTCATTTTCTTTAATAATTTGCAAACTCTCGAAATCAATGGTAATATGCCCATCCGTCCAAATGTCCCTTTTGCTGTATTTTCCATAACGTTGCAACACCGCCGCAATACGACATTGGAGCACAGAAACACTAAAAGGTTTTTTAATATAATCATCCGCTCCCGAAGCAAAACCTCTTACTTCATCTATTTCCATATCTCTTGCCGTCAAAAATAAAATTGGAATACTTTTTATGTTTTTCATTTTCTGACAGACCTTAAAACCATCCATATCAGGTAAATTTATGTCTAACAAAATTAAATCAATTTTTATTTTTTTTAATTTTTCAATTGCTTCTGCCCCTGTCTGGGCACTTTCAATCTCATATCCACAATTCTCCAAGTTAACCGCAAGCCCACTTGACAATACTGGATCATCCTCAACAATTAAGATTTTATTCATTTCAAACACTCACTTTCCTAGAACTCTTTGCTGTCAATTATATCAAATCTTAACTTTTTTGGATAGATTCAAGTTAAAATGTAATAATTTTATTACATACTGATAATAATTCTCTTCGATGTGTAACAATAAGAACTGTTTTATCTGCCAAATATTCTTTTACAATACTGCAAAAATTTTTTTCACTTTCCAGATCCATAGCCGCTGTTGGTTCATCTAAAATATATATTAATTTATCTTGTAAAAGACTACGTATTAATGCTAATTTTTGAGCTTCTCCTCCAGATAAATTTCCCCTATTTTCCGTAAGTTTCGTATTTAATCCATCTGGAAATTTTTCTAACGACACTCCTAGTTTCTCCATAAATTCAAACATTCTATTTTGTTTCTCCTCTGAATCAATTTCCATAACATTTTTTAAGGTTCCATAAGGTAGGAAGCATTCCTGAGGAACAACTGTTACATTTCGTTTAATGCTATCATAGCTAATATTGTTTATTGGAATTCCGTCAAAATAAATCATTCCTGACTGAGGCACACATAATTTAGAAAGCAATTTAATTAATGTAGACTTACCACTACCATTCTCGCCAATAATTCCAATTGTTGATTTTTCTGGAATTTCCATTGTTAAATTTCGTAATATCCATTTTTCTTTATACTTAAAACTTACATCAACAATATTTATCTTCCCTTTTGTAGATATCCAATCTATCTCCCCAACTCGTATTGAATCTTCATTTTCTAAGATTTTAAGAACCTTTTCTATCATTGGCTTTGTATTTTTTATATTGATATATTCTGTTCCCAAAGTTACAATCGGTCCATATAGTCTCTGTATATAAATAGTCAAAGAAAATAAGACTCCGATACTTAATCTTCCTTTTAAAACTTCACTCGCTCCTATTGCCAATACCACAAGTATTCCAAAAACATTAAATAGCATACCAATTAACTGCGCAATAGTTACCCTTTTTGTCTGTAAAATAAATTGCTGTATCACACTTCTATTTTTTGTATCAAAACGTGTTCTTTCTAATGCAGTTAGATCTGTCATTTGAATTGTAGAAATATGATTAAGCGTTTCATTTGTAATACTCGAAAGTTCTCCCATTCCTAGTCTTAATTCAGACATACCATCTTGAATGTTGTCACCAAATTTTTTTTGTATATTTGCAAATAAAAACGCCATAAGCAAAATAATAAGTCCTAATACAGGATTAATAATTAAAAGTACAATAGTAATTCCAGCAGCAACAAAAAAATTAATCATTAAATTACTTATTGTGGAAGTCAACAAATTTTGTATATTATCAATATCATTCTCCAGCACTCTCAATACATCGCCAATTTGATACTTCATCCAAAACTTTAGATTTCTTTCCAATAATTTTTCAAACATAGTATGTTTGATATTATATACTATTTCTTGTGTAAACTTATAAAAACTAATCTTCTGCAAATACTGAAATAAAATCATTAGTAGTCCGCATATTAACATTGCATTACAATAGAAAAATATCTTTCCTATATTGCAACTTTTAATCCCTTCGTCAATAATTAAACTAATAAATCCTGGAAAAGCAAGAGAAAATATAGTATATAGTACCATAAAAATAAGGCACTTCATCTGTTTCAATATATATAATTTTATTGGCATCTGAAGCATAGTATTGATTTTCTTAATATAATCTTTCATTTTTATCCCTTAGAATATCTCCACTAATACAATTGGCTATTTTTTTAAGAGTACATTATTACCCCAACAGGTGAAAATAACTTGTTATTTCATTATTTGAAATTTCATTTATAAGAAGCTGTACGAAAATAAATAATACAAATTACACAGAATATTTCTTTGAAGATGTATGTTAAAAAATGTAGGCGTAACAGACTACGACCAGGCTTTTTGACATGCACAATCAGAGAAATAGACAATTCAAGATGTGTCAGTTATTTTTCTGCAGATCCTAAAGAAAATGATCGCAAACTTAAAAACTGTATGAAAATGATTTATGACTATAGCAAAAAATAAATGTCTTGCTGCAAGAAACAAGATTACAAGTATAATAGGCTGCGTCAAGATTATCTGATGCAGTAGATAATCATTTTAACAAATCCAGATCATAAGTTACTAATTGACAATTCCTTAGAATCAATGTCATACTTCCATGAAATACAATAACATAAAATTATCACAAAAATCTCTCTTAATTATAATATTTTTGAGAGATTTTCAATATTGCTTCTAAAAAATTTACCTTTCCTATGTGTTTATACAATCTTTCAGGGCTTCTCCGAACATCTACACAAAATGATTTCTCAAAAAATACTGTCAATCTATTTAATATTTGATTCTTAATATTTATGATAAATGAAAATCGCTCCGAATCGTTGCTATGAGCGACTTCCCTGCCCATGAAAAGTAACGATATCATTACTCCATATGGAAAATCATCAAACTTCAATTGACTTCTCAAATTTTCTGCTCTATAATATATTACATTAGTAATAATTAAGGAGGTTTCTGCGAATGAAATGTTTGCCCCAAATTTCAGAGGCTGAATTTGAAGTCATGAAAATCATATGGAAGTACGCACCCATAAGCACAAATGAAATAACAGATCATTTAGTAAAAACGACTACATGGAGTCCGAAAACAATACAGACATTAATAAAACGGCTAGTGACAAAAGGTGTTCTTTCCTATGAGAAACAAAGCCGTGTATTTGTCTACACACCGCTTTTCGACGAGGCGGAATATATAGGGCAGGAAAGCAATACCTTTCTTAACCGTTTTTATAATGGTAATATTACGGCTATGGTGTCTGCCTACATTGACAATGAAAAACTATCAAAGACAGAAGTTGATGAACTTCGTTCTCTTTTATCCAGAAATCAATAGGAGGGCATCGACGTGGCTGAATTTATGATCAAGTTTTTCCTATGCAATATTTTTATTAGTATTATTATCGGAATCTTTCTGCTTGCCAAGCATCTGTTAAGAAATTATTTGACCAGCCGCGCACAGTACAATTTATGGTTTTTTCTGCTCGGATTACTGATCGTTCCCTTTATTCCGGTTCAGGAAGTCCATTTTCCACAGATTTTCACATGGTTTGAAAACCTTAAAAATGGCTCTGCATCCACCGTTGAAACCGTTATGAAGCAAACAGCACTTCAGAATCAGCCTGATACTGCGAATTGGATGAATGATTTCAGTATATTTGTCAGCAGGAAAGCGCCTTCAACAATTGGCTTTATTTTGTGTATTCTATGGTGTATCGGTATTTTCTTAATGCTTATAAAGCTCATTCAATCAATATACCATTTTCATGCCATTAAAAAATCCGCGCTGCCATTGCAGAATCCCACTGTAAACAGGCTATATCAGAACTGTTTGGCTGAAATGCAATTAAAAAAGCCTATTCCCATCTACAGCACAGCGTTTTTGCGTTCTCCTATTATTGCCGGATTATTGAAACCATGCATATATTTGCCCATTCATCTAATCTCGGATTACAATGAAAATGATATGAAATTTATGCTGCTGCACGAACTCGGGCATTATAAATATAAAGATGCTTTGGCAAATTATTTTATGAATGTGGTGGGCGTGTTATATTGGTTTCATCCGCTTGTGTGGTATGCACTCAAAGAAATGAAAAATGACAGGGAAGTTGCCTGTGACACAACTGTGTTAAAACAGATTGGCAAAGAAGCTTATATCGATTATGGAAATACATTGATCAATTTTGCAGAAAAGATGTCCCACACATCATTTCCTTTTGCAGCCGGAATCAGCGGAAGCATGAAGGAGATGCAAAAACGTGTAAAAAATATTGCAAATTATTGTCCTGCTTCCTTTCAGAAAAAATTGCAGAGCACCTTTACATTTATCATTATAGCGGTTTTTCTGTCCGGCACTGTTCCGGTTCTGTCCATACAAGCTTTAGAAAAAGATCGCTGTCATTTTGATGAGACAAATGTCTCATATTTAGACTTGCATAATATTTTTAAGGGATATAAGGGCAGTTTTGTATTGTATGATTCAACAGAAAATACTTGGCGGATTTATGATAAAGACAATGCTGTTACACGCATATCGCCGGCATCCACCTTTAAAATATACAGCGCTTTATATGGTCTCGAATCTGGAACAATCACACCAGAGCAATCCCTAATTCGATGGAATGGGCAAAACTATGTGTATAACTTGTGGAATGCGGACCAAACTCTAGAATCTGCTATGCAAAATTCTGTCACATGGTATTTTCAGGCACTTGACCAGCGTGCCAGTCTGTCCGACATAGAGAAATATGTTCAAGAAATCGGCTATGGTAACCAAATTGTAGAGGGTGATATTGCTTCATATTGGCTTAATTCCTCTCTAAAAATATCACCTGTCGAACAAGTCCAACTGCTTAAGAAATTATATAACAATGAATTTGAATTTGCGCCGGAAAACATCAAAGCTGTAAAAAACGCTATCTCTCTCTACACGACAGATGAGGGAACTCTTTCTGGGAAAACAGGTACAGAAGAAGTAAATGGACAAAATACTTCTGGCTGGTTTATTGGATATATAGAAAAGAATGGCCACACGTATTTTTTTTCCACAAATATCCAGAGCAATCAGCTTGCTTCGGGTCCTGCTGCTACAGAACTTACTTTTATGATTCTTTCTGATTTGGGATTATGGAACAACCCTTAGAAATGAGGAGCAAATAGCTCCTCATTTTTTATGCACACGAGCACCCGGCACACAAGTAAGGGAAGATGAATCTTCCCTATTCGATTTTAGTTCTTAATAATAATCTGTTACAATTTGGATTGCTATTTCCTTTGCCGCCGCACTGGATACATTTTTATTGTCTGTTCTTCCAAGACGCACGCAAAAATAGAGATTTCCTTCAGGACTTTCTGCAAATCCTGTAAACCATGCATCAACAACAATGCCATCTGTTTTTCCCATTCCTGTCTTCCCATATATGGAAATCCCAGTTTCTTCCTGCTTTGATGCCAGCATAACCTGTTTTAATTCCTTTTGTGATTCTTCTGAATAATCCGAATGATCATCAAAAATACGTTCCATTACCTCCACTTGTTCTTTTGGCGAAATCATTAAAGAGGACTCGATCCAAAAACCCGTTAGCGCTCGATTCTGATTGTTTGTATTGAGTCGCCCCTCCCAATCAGAAATGTCACAATTACCATATTGAAGTTTGTTCAGTTCTTTCTGCATCATATCTTTTCCAATATCGTCTACAATCTGTCTATAATACCAAACACAGGAAGTACGAAATGCTTCGCTAAAATCAATATCTTTATTCCAGTCCTCATTCCAAAATACTTCGCCACTCCATGTTCGAGTGGAATCCGTCGGCTCAAGAATTTCGTTTTCCAGAGCGACAAGGGACGAAATAATCTTGAACGTGGAACATGGTGAGCTTCTGGTTAATGCAAGGTCACGATTATATAGTGTATACTGTCTAGCAGGAGCATCATATATGACTGCTGTTCCATTGAGACCATCAAAATATTCTGACCAGTCTATCTCAACAGTTTTTGGTTTTCGTTCCAATTTTCTTTCTGTTTCACTTTCTTTTACTGTCATATTTTCGGCAAATTCCTCTGTAGCTGCCACCATTTCCAGTTCTTTCATTTTTACTTCTGTACTATAATGATTCGAGCAACCTATCAAAATGAATCCACATGCAAATAGCCAATATACTCGTTTAAAATAATGATTTCTCTTTTTCATAATTACCTCTTTACTCTAATATTTTTATGATATACTTCTAATCTGTACTGGTATTTAATGCCTGTGCTGCTTCTCCTGTCACAATTTTCCCACGGCTTTCCAAACCAAAATAATAATTAAAAATACTTCTTCCCACCGCAGTAGCATTAGAGGAACCATACCCGTTTGCAATTCGCACCGCTATCGTTATCTCCGGTGTTTCCGCAGGTGCATAGCCGATAAACAGCGCGTGATCGGGTCTGCTTTTTGATTCCTGTGCGGTTCCAGTCTTTCCGGCAACACTAATTGGCATATTCCGCAAAACAGAATTATTTTGCGCAAACTGCACCATTCCAGAACCAACTGTATCCCATATAGAATCTGTCAGTACCACTTTACTCTCCAATATAGATTTACTTTCTATCATTTTTCCATTCTCATCTGATACTCCTTTTATTAGTGAAAGCTGGAAAACATTTCCCTTGGAGGCGATTGTATTCACATAACGAGCCAACTGCACTGTTGCATAATTGTGTGTCCCCTGCCCAATTGCTGAGGGAATACCAAACGAATCCGTTACATGAGGCTGTGATTCCGCAATCTCAATTCCTGATTTTTGATCCAAACCGAAAAGTTTTGCGTATTCTTGCAGACTTGCCAGCGCAATGCGGTCTGTATACTCCATGCCATTTGCTGTTCCCAACCGATAGGCGATTTCACACAGATAATCATTACATGAGTTCTGAAGTGCTGTCGGTGCGTTAACGACATTACCATGTCCAGTATGCTTCCAGCATTTCAGATATGGTACCACTTTATCAAACACTCCATCACAAAGAATAGCACTCTCTGAGGAAATAACGCCTTCTTGTAATCCAGCGATAATTGTAACCGGCTTTAATGTGGAGCCAGGCGCAGTCAACTGCTGCGTCGCCCTGTTATACAATGGCAGCGACTTATCATTTAGGAGCTTATTGTAATATGCAGAATCCATCTGATTTGCCAGACGATTGTTGTCGTATCCCGGATAGGATACAAGTGCTAATACCTTTCCTGTTTCTTGCTGTACAACGATTGCTGAAGCGGAACAGGGATCTAAAGCTAGCTGCGCAGGAGTTATATCGAGTTGTTCTATCTTTCTTTTTATAAAGGAAAAAGCATCTATGGCACCAGATACAAATTTTTCATAATCGCTGTCTTCGTCAGACAATATCTGCTGGTCATATAAAAGTTGGCATATATCGCTTCCTTTAATGCGTTCTTCGTAGAGCAACCATTTGAATAAGCGCTTTTTTAATTCTCTGTCATCGGCAATGTTTTTCTCTATTTCTGCTACCAGCAAACCATACATTTCATCTGTTGTAAAATACCCACGCTTAGAATCAAGTATCATGTCATTAATCCACCCTTTTCCAATCGCGTGCGTCAGAAATTCTTTCACGGTAACTCCATGCTTTGCCAACCACTTTTTATAGATATCATCTTCGCTATCAATAGAAGTTTCATCAAATAATTCTGTCTGATTCACAATATAAGAAATGTATTCCTGCATTTCTTCAGGTAAGCGGCTGTAATCCGTATTTCCGTCCAATAATTCTTTTCTTAGAGATTCCAGCACCTCCTTATTTTTTTCTTCTAATATCTCCGCAATATGTCGCTCCAGCTTTGTTGCATCAGCATGGTACAGACTGTCCAATTGAATGATAGAATTATCAATTAGTGCTATATAAACATCATAAATTGGAATACGAATATATGATGTATCTGAAATACGGCTCTTGTCGATTCTTTTTGTGTTGACCAAATTACTTGCTATAATGCCCGCTAAATTTTGCTCTAAAATCTGGTATATTGTGATCTGCAGATTCTTGTCAATGGAGAGATATACATCTTTTCCGCTTACTGTTTCCTTTATTATATGCGCCTCTCCAACGGCTTTTCCCACATTGTTTACTATGATTTGTTTCTCTCCGTCAATTCCCTGCAATTCCTGTTCTAAAGATTGTTCAATGCCCGCCTTTCCAACAATAGAATTTGATGTATAGTCATGGTCTGAATCAGCGTATTTTTCCAATTCCTCCGACGAAATTTTTCCTGTATAACCAAGAAGATGAGAGAACGCTTCCCCTCCAGTATAGACCCGATTCCAATCCAATCCAACATCAATTCCTACCAGTAAATGGTTGTTTTCCAGTATATAGGCTACTGTTTCTTCAGAGACATTTCTTGCTATAACAATAGGAATATACCTTTTATATGCGTTTGTAGACAGCATATATCTAATCCCAACAATTGTTAAAATATCCTCTTTTGTATATTCTTTTGGCAATCCATATTGCTGCAATTCCTCCTCAGAATAGAAATTTTTTCCTGTCCCAAAAAGAGCAAATCTACTATTTCCTGACAAATATTGAATCATATCATTTGCACTTATATTCAGTTGTTCCGGTGTCATACTATTTGGATCTGCTTTTCCAAACACATCTGCCTTAAACCGTGTCAAAGCTTTTCCTGTTACTGTGTATGCATAATCACCCGTTGCATTTATTTCTATTTTAAACTCATTATTAATCTGCTCCCTATTTTCTCTCAACTTTTTTGTGACATGATAGATTTTACTATTGATAGCCAAATGACGTTCCCTGTCCGATGTATAAGTATCCTTGTCAACCATTGTAACAGTGTAAACCAATTTGTTATATGCTAAAACTTCTCCGTTACAGTCATATATGACACCCCTTGTATTATAGTCTCTCATGGTTCTGGTTGTTTGAAGTTCAAAATCCTCCGCGTATTTTTGTCCATTTACAATTTGTAAATCAAATAAACGATGAACCAATATTGAAAAAAGAAATACAAAAAGTATTTGCAGTGTAAACCATCGGATATTTTGGTTGATTCTAGTGTGACTTTTAAAAAACCGATTTTTTATTGACTTCATATCTGTATAATCTCCTTTAGATTTTCTATAAATCTGAATTTGTAAGGTATTGGCATTCAATTAAGTTTTCATGTTTTGCCAAATCGCATCCGCTACCCTATATTTTTGATGAATTGATTTTTATTAACAGCACTTTACAAACTTTTCAATTTTACTCAATTGTTAAATCATTCCATTTTCAAGAACTTATAAACTACTATATCTAAACTGTTTGCAATTAAATCTTACTATTGTAGGATTTAATCGCAAAAAAAATTTTGTCTTCACTTCACCTTGTCAAAGATGTTCTTGGAGTTCTTATGCCGTTGTATTTAAAAATGTTCTAGGTTTATACAAATATTACATTAGTAAGATTTCAATGTCAAGTACTAAATAAATCTTTTTTAATTCTGTTGGTTTCAGTTTAGCCTTGCCGAACTGGAACGCCTCAAGCCATGCAAAATTGCTTCGCGATGGCTTGAGGCATCTCAACCACTACGCTTTCTTTAGGCTGAACTGTAACTTCTGTTGTAACAATTCATTACTGTTCACTCACCTATTAAAGTAGTAAAAATCCTGCAGCAAAATGCACACCCTTCAGATAGGGTATAAACACTGCAGATATGCAAATTAATTCTATTGGTAAAACTATCAAATTGACAACTAATTTTTCTCTTGTTAGAATGTAGCTGTTCCATTACTGCTCACTCATTAAGCAGCGTAATGAAAGTCTTGCGCCAATCAATTTGTGTGCAAAATTTGTTATAATTCGTACTTAAAATACACAAATAGCAGCCAAACGATAATGGATGTGTGAATCAATGTCATGAAGCTGGAGTCAAAAGGTCAATTCATGAAATAGTTGTTGTAAAATTGTATTATAAATAAATTCATTTTTTAATGATACCCTTTTGACCCTGATATCATGACATTGCGTGTGAATTGTAACACTGTTTCATCTTGGTATTTTAGAAACTGATATTATACGACATTAGGAACTGTTCAAAAAATAATTTATACATCTTGACTTGCCTATTTCTCCGATTGCACATATCAAAAAGCCTCGCCGTAGCCCGCTACGACTACGTTTTTTGATATGCACCCTCGAAGAAATATTCTGTGTAAGCTATACATATTATTTCTGAATAGTTCCTTAGTATCGACAACCGTTCTTTTGATTGGAGGTTTTATATGTTTTATAATAAACTTAATAAATGGATATCAATTTTATTGTGTACTTCAATTTGTATTGGAAGTCCTTCTATAACTTCTGTGGCAAATTCTATATCTGCCACAGCTTCACCCAAAATGGAAACTCTCGATAATGAAACTTCCAGTATAGCAGAAACTTTTGCTATTGAGGCTTCTGAGTCATCAGAAATTTCTGATAACGAGATTTCCGAGGCAGTCGAAACTTCTGATGTCGAGACTTCTGATACAAGCGAAACTCCTGATGTCGAGACTTCTGAAACTCCTGATATCGAGACTTCTGACATAATACAAACTTCTGATACCGAAATCTCTGATACCGAAGCTTCCAATACTACTGAAGCTCCTGATATTGATACTGACACAACAGAGTTTCCTGATATTGATATTTCTGACACAGAATTCTCATCTACTGAAGAAACTACGGATGAGGAATCTACTTTAGGGGAGAACACATCAGATATCTCGACCGAAATTTCTATAGATTCTGATTTAGAAACACGCATTGAAAACGCGGTCTTTGCATTTCAGAAAATTTTACAGGAAAAACCATTGATGGCACTTCTCTATCGCACAGAAAATTATGCAGTACAACTCAAAGCTGGTTCTTTTGACAACACTATTGCCACAATTCTCAGTGGTCACACTCTTTACATTACTAACGTTGAAATTGTTGATGGACAAGTCTGGTATCAAGCACGTTTCTGGAATGATGGTATTGAACATAATGGATATATCGAAGCCTATTATCTGGCTCACTCTGACGAAGACTGGATCGCATGGGAAAAAGAATATTTCAATACTGCGTATGGAATTAATACAACTCCCGACCGTACTGATTCCTCGGATATTCGTGCTTTTCCGGCAATCTATCAAGACAGCTTACGCGCACTCAAAGAACTTCATCCATCATGGATTTTTGTTCCTATGCGAACAGGGCTTGACTTTAACACAGTTGTCTCAAACCAAATGGGTGCAAAAAGTCTGATTCAAAATACCACAAGCAATGCGTCAAAAGGCTGGGTTGGCAGCGCATGTCCAACAGAGAGTGGGTGGTTTTACGCTACAAAACCTGCTGTGGCTTATCATTTGAATCCGTGCAATTTCCTGACAGAATCCTATATCTTTCAGTTTGAACAACTGACCTTTAATGGCACCTATCACAATGTTAGTGCAATTCAAAATTTTCTAAACAATACCTTTATGAAAGGAAAAATTCCCGGTGATGCATCGAACAGAACTTATGCACAGGCCTTTTATGAAATTGGTCGTAACCGGAAATTAAGTCCAATTCACCTTGCTTCACGTGTATATCAAGAACAAGGAACTGGAACTTCCGCTTTGATATCAGGTACTTATAAGGGTTATGAAGGTTACTACAATTATTTTAATGTTGGTGTAAATGGTTCTTCCACAGAAGAAAAAATTAGAAAAGGATTGACTTATGCCAAACAAAAAGGCTGGAACACTCGTTTTAAATCCTTGGAAGGCGGGGCTGCCACAATCGGCAACAACTACATATTAAAAGGTCAAGATACCATCTATCTTGAAAAATTTAATGTGGATGTAAATAGTCCCCATGGTCTTTATAATCATCAATATATGCAGAATATTCAAGCACCCGCCAGCGAGTCACTCTCCACCAAGAAAATGTACACAGGCGCCGGAAGTCTCAATTCTGGTTTTGTATTTAAAATACCTGTCTATGAAAATATGCCTGGGGAAAAGGCAATTCAGAGTTTGTCCCTTAATCAGACAGAACTTTTACTTTACAGACCAGATACGATTGCAAATATGCCAGTAGATCAACCGCTTCTCAACGCTACTGCCAATCTTTCTGTAAGCATTACACCGACAGATACGACGGACGATAAAACTATTACTTGGACTTCATCCAATCCGAAAATCGTATCTGTAAAGGCAAGTGAAACCACACAAGACGCAATCGTTTCTGCTGTGTCCGCCGGAGAAGCTGTGATTACAGCAAAATCTCAAAATGGTAAGACTGCAAAATGTAAAGTACAAGTAAAAGCTCCTATTTACAGTCTGAAATTGACAAACCTCAACGCAGAAACAGATTCTTCTGTTGCCTCCACCTTATATGCTGGCCAAAGCATTACGCTCACCGCCGATTACATGCCAAAGGATACAACTTCTGATACCCATATTGTCTGGACCAGCAAAGATCCATCTATTGCAAGTGTGATTGATGGCAATGTAACTGCACTCTCAAAAGGAACTACAACAATTTCTGCATCGATGGCAGGATTTTCAGCAAGCTATGAAATTAACGTGGAAGAATGTACTGTTACCTTTCTAACCCCTGATTTCAAAGTACTCTCAGTAATATCTGCGGAATATGGAAAAGCTATATCTGCGGACAATTTCCCCTCCGTGGATAGTACGTCAGAGCAATTGTTTATTGGCTGGTATACACAAAAAAATGGACAGGGAACCTTGTTTGATACAAGTACAAAAGTGTATGACAATAATATAATATTATATCCCTATTTTGAACAGCAAGGAAAAGGGTTTTACGTAATTCCGGTTGGAGACCAAATCTATACTGGCACTGCAATTAAACCGCAAGTGCGTGTATATGACAGTACTTCTTATGCCGACGGCAGCACAGAATTAATTGAACTAGTTTTAGGACAAGATTATACAATCTCCTACAAAAACAATAAAAATGTAAATACTTCCAACAGCAAACTACCGACCATCACTATAAAAGGTAAAGGAAACTATTCTGGCACAGAAACTGTCACATTCAATATCCTTCCCAAAACACTAACGGACCATGATATTACTGTAGACAATATTTCTATTGCCTATAATGGAAAAGTTCAAAAATCCTTACCATCTGTTTACCGCAATGGGAAAAAGCTTACAAACAAGACAGATTATACACTTTCCTATCCTTATGCGGACACTGGTGCTTACAAAAATGCAGGTGTCTATCCAATTGTAATTAAAGGAACCAAAAATTACAAAGGTACACGCACTATATACCAAACTATCAGTAAAAAGACTCTGTTAAGCAAAGTGTCGATTGCCAAAATACCTAATCAGACATACAAGAACGAATTGGTTGACAAAACACAGAATATTGGTATTGTTCCTGATAAGCTCCATGTAACTTATCAAAACAAGCCTTTAATTCAAAGTACTGATGGCGGAAAAACAGGTGATTTTACTGTTTCATACACAAATAATATGGAAATTGGAACAGCCACTGCAACCATTACTGCAGTAGAAGGAAGCGCATATGCAGGTTCTAAAAGTATTACTTACAAAATAACAGGAACCAATATTAGCAAAGCAAAAGTAGAAGGCCTTGTTCCAAAAACATACACTGGCATAGAATCCGATGTATGGCAGGACAATGTGACGCTGACTGTAAATAATATTCTTTTAAAAGAAAGTAAAGATAATGGCACTACAGGCGATTATATTGTTTCCTATGCTAATACTTCTAAAGCGGGAACTGCCTCTATTCAGTTTCAAGGGATTAATGCATACAGTGGAAAACTTAAAAAAACATACAAAATTACAGGCTATGATCTCTCAGATGGTAATAATGCGCCAAATGCATCGATTACTATGGCTTATTGCACAGAAGATGACCCCTTAAAACAAGTACCAATTACAAGCTTGTCTCAGATTGTTTCTCCTTATATAAAAGGAGGGACAAAACCAAAAGTCATTTTGTATCATAATGGTAAAGAACTTGTATCTGGTATGGATTACACAGTTTCCTACAGCAAAAATACTACTGTAACTACAGATAACACACCCGCAAATAAGCTTCCACAAATAACTATAAAAGGAAAAGGCAGCTTCCGCGGAACACTCACAGGCACATGGCACATTACAGATGGCGCAATGTCTGATACAAATAGCAAACTACACATGACAGCAAAGGATATTTCTTTTCAGAAAAAATCTGGCATTTTTAAAACAACTTTATCTATAACAGATGCCAATGGCAAAAAGCTTACTGCTGGCAAAGATTACGACAAAAAAGTCACTTATACCTATGTAAATGACACTCAGGTTTCCACAACAACAGGATTACAAATCCTTAGAAAAGCGGGCGAATCTATTGCTTCTGAAGATATTATCAATGCAGGTACGCAGCTTCGAGCAACTGTGAAAGGTATTGGCGCCTATGCTGGAACTGGCAATGCATCACTGTCTACCACTTACCGAATTGTAACTGCTGACATTGCGAAGGCAAAGATAAAAATTGCTGTAAAAACCTATCAAAATGGCCGGGAAGTCCGACTCGATCCAAGTGACATTAAACTTACTATTAATAATACAGAATTGGCATATGGCAAAGATTATACAATTGATGAGCATAGTTATACAAACAATGCCAAAAAGGGGAAAGCCACTGTCATACTGCGCGGTGTTGGCAAAAATTATGGTGGACAGCGAAAAATCACTTTTACTATTCGCTCTAAAACGCTTGCATGGTGGAAGAATACACTTAACTATAAGTAAAACAAGTTCTTCCAAATCTCAGTTTGTCTCCTGGTTCTAATGCGACAGATTGATTTACTTCCAACATAACTCCGTTATGTACTGTACCATTTGTTGAGTTTAAATCACACAGATATATTTTTCCATCATGTTCTTCAAAGCGCGCATGCATTTTGCTGACTGCTGTATCGTCCAGAACCAAATCTGAGACACTTGCAAGTTTTCCGACAGTCATTGGCAGTCTGTCCAGCGAAATATGCACTTCCTTTCCGTTGAGCCTGCCACATAGCATTCGCTCCTCCACAACATCCTCTCCGAGATACATCGTCTCACCGCAGGAACTAGAATAGGGCAATCTACTATATTTTACCTTTGTGTCATCCCGCTGTATGTCTGGTGCCGGGCTAAAATACGCATATTGATTCTCCATGTCTTGCTCACTACAGTCAGCATCTATTCTTGTGCTGACTGTAATTTTATCTTGTTTCCTCTTTTTAAGGAAACAATAGAAAAATAAAATTGCAGCCGCCGCAGCCATTCCTGCTGCTCCATATAAATAAAATTCATTGTTTCTGTTTAATTGTATAGAGCGAAACACGCGTGCTCCCAATAAAATCGTGCTGGCACACAGAACAATAAACACACAAAAAATTCCGCCCACTAAGTCTGCTATATGCTTTTTCTGTTGCGTCGTTTCTTTTTCTGTGTGCTCTTCTGATTCTTCTTCCTGCACTTCATAAAAATCACGGGAAACATTACTGCTTTTGTCAAAAATCAAGTCCTTCTCAACCTGCCCAGTAACTGGCAGACAATCCTCTACGAAAGTCCCGGTTGCCTGTCCTTTCTTCTGTGCTATGTTCACAATAACATGTTCCATCATTTTTCCGATCTCACTCATTACATAGTTGGGATTTCTAGTATAACGATAGATTTGATATCCCAACATCACTGCTCGCTCGTCAGTGTGATCAATCTTTGTCAGAATTTCATCAATAAATTCCATAAATGCTAGACGAACATCCCCTTCATACTCTGGGTAGCAAACAAAATATGGCTCCATTTTCTCTACATCCACATAAATTAGTTCTGGTTTAATAATAATTTGCGCTCCATCCAAAAGATACTCTTCCAATCTATCAAATAAACGAACACACCCAGAAAGAAGTCTTGTCAAATCATCATACCGAATTTCGCTCTTGTCATAGAGACGGTTCAGCGACTGTAGGGAATTAATTTCATAGTAAAATTTACTCTCTCCGTTTACCTGTCTGTGTGTAACTGGCAGCAGTCCAGGAATATGATTTTCCAAAAGCATTTTTGTGCGATAATCTGTCCCTTTTTCTTCACATTTTCCAAAAAAGTTGCATTTGCTTAACACAATATAATTATGGTTCATACTTCTCTCAAAACTGATTTCTGGCAACTCTTCTCTCATGTCAAATCCCCCTTACATTGATAATTCTGCAGACTGATCAACATAAAACTGCGAATTGTTCGTGTTGGATTGAGTCTTTTCGCACTTCTGGAAACATTAAGTGTCATATTAATGTTAGACACATATTCACCAAGCCATGTCATAAAAGGCATATTTATCTCACTATAATAGGTCACTGTCACTTGCTTGGCATCCACAGATACCTCATAGGAAAAATCCCTTAGAGCAAACAACCTTTCCTCGATTAGCCTTTCCGCCGCTGTACTTGCTGCCTTCTCTGCTTCTGTAGCAGAAGAAATTTGACTACCTGTCCCTCTTAGTGCGGCCTCATATGCGCAGTGTTCCATAACACATCTATCATAACTATAAAATGCCAAAAAAATCATCATTACTGTAAAGAGCATCACCGTTGGCAAAATTAAAGCAGCCTCCACAGTAAAGTACGCTGATTCAAAAAACTGCTTTTTATTTGTAGCACAGGTTTTTATAATTGTGCTGCTCAACAAATTAGCACCTGTCCTGCACAAAATACATATCCTGCAAATATGGCAGGCAAAAATGGAAGTCTTGTATGTCTATTACCTCTGCGAAACAGCAAAATTACAATCGCTATAAGAGACATTAGTAAAGATGCAATGCAGACCACAAGCAAGCATCTGCGCGCGCCTAGTGCTAAACCAATTGCAGTAATGACAATGCCATCACCCTTCCCAACCTGTTCTTTTGACGCTATAGAAATTCCAATGGCACAGAAGCCAACCGCAAGACCTCCTATAATACTTAAGATACTGTTTTCTGTCATAAAAGGCACTGTTACCAAACACACTATAAACAAAATCCAGAGCAAACGCCTGCTGACCATCTGTTTTCTGATATCTGTGATTCCTGCTATAAATAATAGTCCACCAATTATTATTATCAAACTATTTTGTATTGTTAAATGCATATTTCTATCCTTTCTGTTCTATAAATATAATCTATAAATGAGCAAATTTAATATTTTGCACAGATTTGTCCGCCATATAACGACAAGTCTGCGGTTTTAAATTTGTTTTGTCCGCAAGTGAACTACAAAATGCAGAATTTTTTGTGCAGATTCCTGGATTTACTCAATTATAGATATAAATTGAAATTTTTTATCCACACCTACTACAAGCACCTCTTCCGCCAGTCTCCGAGATTGGAACTGCTAATATTGTCCGCTTCAACCCACTGCAGCTAAGCGTTGCATGATACTTGTCTCCATATTGAGTGATATATACGGTATTACCGCAAGAGGCTCCGCACTCTCCACAAACATAATATTTTCCGCCATTTTGGTTTCTCTGTGTGTCCAGAAAACTTTTGTCCACTGATGTTATGGATAACTTTAAATAACTGCATCCTCTGGAACGATGATATACGATACCCTCCGGCGTTATATACACAATCTCCTCTTCATTTGTACTGCCCACACTGTTTTTCGCATTATCATAACCAGTCCATGCTCTTGTACGCATTCTATTATAAAAAGTTTGTTTTCCAAAACCAACAACTGCCACCGGCGCTTTAATTAAATATTCCGCAACAAGATCAATACAGTCATCTTTCTGCATCACAGAAGAACGCAACCACGAAATCCCATCAGTTCCTCCCGCAAGGGGTGAACTGTCCAAATAATCACTCCCCAACTTAGCCTTCACCCTACCCACCGCGTAGAGATAAGTCATTCCAAGGGATTGCGCCACATCCGCACCGCCTCCTCCAAGTGCCTGATATTCATACCCATATACAGCCATCTGCTTTACTGTATCATGCATTGCTATGCTCATATTTCCCTGTAATCGATATAGTTCTATGATTGATATCACATTTAAAAATGCAAATAAAAATAACGGTAAGACAAGGCACGCCTCAATTGTCATGCTAGCTTTTTTATCAGAGGAGCAGGGGGATATTCTTTTTAATGCAGCAAGTAGATTTCTAAATCGTGAGAGCAAGACTCCTCCTTTCTGATTTTCGTGTATTTGTTTTCTTTTCCGCATCCAAAAGAACATCCGCCCACTCCTCTTTTTTTGTTATATAGACTCTTGTAGTCTTTCTGTACCTGATGCTGTGAGAACTATCTATTACTCATAACACATCTTTCTGTAGAACACAAAATTATGCCCGTTTGCATCCTGAAATCCAAAATGAACTTTAATATAATCGATGCATCTGTCTATTCGAAAATGCTGGTTGCCGTCTGTTTGACGCAAGTCCATCTCCACAATATCAAGACTTCGCGTTAGCTTTTTCTCTTTATTCATCAATCCCAAAAATACTCTTAAATAATCCTGATAAGATAATCCTTGGTTATATGTGGAATTTCCGTGCAAATTTCCTGTTAAAATTCCTGTAAGACTTGTACTCCATTCCTTGTGCTCCTTAATCAATGAAACCTGTCCGCCATTCAATAATTGACGCATGTCAGCTACTGCCTCCGCCAATGCCCATATCCTTAAAATAATTGCAGAAAGGGCATCAGAAAGCTCTGGTGAAAGCAGCAAAGAACAGATAATCAATGAAACAAGATCTACCTCCGGCTTTCTGACAGAATCCGCATAAAGACTACTTAAATTTGCCGCTGCTCTCAGTGCAAACAATACTTCCACACTTCGTCTTAAATTAGTGGCATCACTGTTAAAACCATACAAAATATACTCATTCTGATATTGAAGCAGTCCTTCCTTTTTTGGTTGTGTGTAACTACCATACAGTTTTATTAAATACTCTCCAAAAATCAATTCATCTGTCAATTTATCTGGCTTATCTGCGCCTTTGTGCAATCCTGTTCCCTGATTTATCTTCCCATTCTTCTTGCGCGCAGAAAAATATGGTCCTGAATCCATAACTGCCCCTGAGACAGTATGTCCTGTTGGAAGTACCAATTTCAACAGTCCTTCTCCCGCAAATGTATCAAATAAACCAGAAACTTTCTGATAAGAATACCCTTCTTCACTCTCTGCGTCAAACTCTTGAATCTCTTTTTGTTCTAAAGCTTCCTCAAACGCTTGTATTTCGGCAGCGGTTTCGCTGTATACATCTTTTTGCGTAAAACCATTGCTTTTTACAACATCTATATGTTCCTGTACCCTGGACAACAAATCACCGCCATAAACTGCCTTCATATAATGGACAGCCTGTGCCTTCCACACCATACAGTTTTCATCACTGGCATAAGATACCTCATCAATTTCCAAATAGGGATTGCGTAATTTTAAAAGTGTATGTTCTCCTGGAAGAAATAAATCCTTTTCTGGATTCATATTACGGCTCATATAATCTGACAAATGCGCCTCCACCATGCCAATTCCTCCATTTTTACTCCCATAGGAAGAATCAATAAAAAACAATTGATATTGATTTAATAGTGCTCTATTGTACTCTGCAAATACAGAATCAATTCCTAAATCCGCCACCAATTCCGCCTGCATTCTCACGGCACCTGTCGCCGCGCCTTCGATTAACACGAAGAGCAGCGACAAAACAATACCAAATATCAGGGAAAGATATACTGTCAAATATGCATTATATCTTGTTTGCATTATCGGAAACCTTTTTGAGCAGTTTTTCTGCCAGCGCCTTAATTTTTTCTTTAAAAAGTGCAACCAACATAATTAAAACGACAATGATCAGAACAACTTCCACGGTACCCATTCCATCCTCTTCCTTTAAAAAGCTTGTAAAATTTTTCATAATCTTCTCCTTTCGTATTTCCGCACCTTATAGGTACGATGTCAGTGCTGGAACCATAATAATCACCATTGTAATACCCAAGAGCAACATCATTGGGACCAACAACTTTGTTCCAGCTTTTTCTCCTGTTTTCCTTGCTGCATGTTTTCGTTCTTCAAAAGCTTCTGCAGCTTCCTCTTTTAGTAACTGAGGCAAATTCGCAGCTCCTTTTCTAATATTCTGCGACAACATTGTGGAGAGCTTATTGTAGCTTGGAATACGACAACGCCGACCAAAACGCTCATAAGCCTTTACCTGCACAACACCGTTCTCCATCTCATAGATGGCCAAAAGCATCTCCTCATAAGCAAATCGTTTCCTGTTCCCCTCATCCCTTCGCTTCCTGTAATCTTTTGCAATCTTATTCCATGCATTTGGCACTGTCATCCCAGCACCGATTAACAGTGCAAGGGAACTGACAATCTCAGGATAATCCATGCACATCTGCTCTTTTCGGTCCACTACTTGTCTGTGCAAATCTTTATCCTTACCATAATATATTAATATTGCTAAGACTGGCGTCGCCCCCAAAAGCAGCAATCCATTCCAGCTTCTTTTGTAACTCCATTGAATTGTTCTGTCCTCAATTTTTGATGGCAGTATTATATTGTATTGTTCTCGGCTTTCCGCCTCCATAGCAGAGAGCTGTTTTGTCAGACGCGCTTCTATACCTGGTTGCACAGCCTTACTGTATATTTTGACTGTCATATTATGCTCAGACTCAAAACTATCACATGACAAAACCGCTGTCAGTTCTGTCAATACAGGTGATACTAGTCTATCCTGCATCAGATGCCCTGTATCATCAAGATACTGTTCATCGGTGTGCCATTCCACTGCAAACGGATACCCTACCACTTTGGAAATTAATTCCATATCATATTCAATTCGGTCAAAACTTTGATTCTCTCCTAAAATGCTAGTCTCAAGCACTGCTGTAGCCTCAACTGACATCTGCATCAGTTCTTCTTGTGAATAACATCGCTCCGATACTGTTAATGGAATCTCATAACGATGTTCCATATCCTCTGCAACCAACAATACAGACCTCTCTCCATCACCATATTCACTGCGTACAATCTGATTATCCACAATTCTTGTCTCCATTTTGTCATTTATCCACATTATGACTGACATAACCACACCGCAAACCACAATCATGCTGCACAATGATAATTTTTGTATGATATATTCCTTCTGTCGTCCAGAGATATTGCATGCAGGCTCCAATGTCTGTAAATCCTCTCGAACTGCACTGTTATACAAAATTCTGGTTGGTTTTTTCTGTATGAATTCTAATTTTTGATACAGCCAATTTGCAAATTTTCCTCCCATTAT
This sequence comes from Lachnospiraceae bacterium, assembly GCA_949383255.1. Lineage (GTDB taxonomy): Bacteria > Bacillota > Clostridia > Lachnospirales > Lachnospiraceae > COE1. Next base: position 26,026 of record CASJPF010000033.1, read on the forward strand.
AATCACCTCCTTTCTCCGCCCTATCAAATGCTTACAGCACTAAGGCTCTGTAGAAAAATAACTGACATATCTTGATTTGTCTATTTCTCCGATTGTGCATGTCAAAAGCCTTACCGTAGCAACTTTTCTACAACGCATTATTTTATTAGAATAACTTTTCACTTCAAAAATTAAGAAATACAAACTTATACTTCTATATTTAAAATTTTGTCGGAAATCCTACATGCCACAACATAGATTATCAATGCACCTGTCATAAGAATCCAACCAGAAATATTATGGTACAAGCATTCAAAATATCCCTTTGTAGTCAACGAAATATAAAATATAATAAAAAACGGAATGTAACGCATTATCTGCTGTTCTAGTTTTTTCTCTGTCACAACAGTTTCTATCTCACGTCGGATCTCCTGTTTGTCTGCAATAATCTCTGCTGTGTTAGTGATAATGCCACGCATATCTCCACCGCCCCGCTTTGCAATTTGAAAGATATCCGCAAAGTCTCGAATATCCTGCACATTACTTCTCTTGGCAAGATTGGAAAGTGCATATTCCAACGGTTCATTATTGTTTAGCTTCCGAAAGAGCAATTGTAACTCGACAGCCATCGCGGAATCCTTTCCATATAATAATACAATATCCCTGTACGATTCTTGAAATGCATTTTCCACGCTGTACCCCGCCTGTAAATTTGAAGAAACACTTAAAATTACTTCGCGAAACTCTATTTCCAGCCTTCTTCTTCTCCGTTGAGATTGTATCCTTCCCTGCTCTCGAAAGGAGAATAGCGATAAAGGCATTAAAAATATCCATGCAACCATACTGTCATAAAAAAGCCAACTCACCATCGCAGTAAACAATGCACATGACAAAATATGTAATGCAACCTCTTTTTTAGAAAATACATACTTCGCATAATCTATTTCTGGAAGAAGTTGGTCTTTTCCTATAGGATTTCTTTTTGTCATTCTCTGCCTCCTCCATTTTTAATCTTGTATCAAACCAGAAGCCCGAAGTTTTAATGTGTGTGTAATCTTTCCTACCTTTACAAGGTCCCCTGTCACTCGACCCTTTTCTTCTCCAGACTCCTGAAATTGATAGATCGGAACTGTAACAATCTCGTCATTTTCAAAGCCTATTATTTCTACAATTTCAAGAACCCGTCGCGATTTATCGCGCAGTCTGCTAAGATGTACAATAATATCTACTCCCGAGGCAATCTGTCTACGAACTGCAGCGAGCGGAAGCTCCATTCCCATCAATACCATTGTTTCTAATCTTGTCAACATATCTTTAGAAGAATTGGCATGTCCCGTGCTAAGAGACCCGTCATGTCCTGTGTTAAGTGCCTGCAACATATCGATTGCTTCACTTCCGCGCACTTCGCCAATTATCAAGCGATCTGGACGCATCCGAAGGCTTGATTTTAGCAAATCTCGAATTGTAATTTCCCGTGCGCCATCCATATTGGCATTCCTTGTCTCAAGCCGCACCAGATTTGGTATATCCTGAAGTTGCAGTTCTGCTGAATCCTCTATTGTAATCACGCGTTCTGTCCTAGGAATGTAATGTGACAGCGCATTGAGAAATGTTGTTTTTCCTGAGCCTGTTCCACCACTAATAAAAATGTTATATCCTGCAATTACCAACTTCTCAAGTTCTGCAGCAGCCTCTTCGCTAAGAGAACCAAAATGAATTAGATCCTTCATAGAAATTGGATGTTCTGGAAAGCGTCGAATTGTAATAATTGGTCCATTCAATGCCACTGGTGCAAGCACAATATTGACGCGCGAACCATTTTCCAGTCTTGCATCTGCGATTGGTAGTGCTTCATTCACGACCCTATTGCATTTTGCCACAATCTGTTGAATAACATTTTCCAGCTTTTCTTGCGTCTCAAAATGCTTGTCCCACTCATAGATGCGCCCTGCTTTTTCCACAAAAATATTGTCTGTTCCATTTACCATAATCTCTGTGACATCATCACTGTCCACCAATTCCTGAAGCACGTCCAGTTTTCTAATTTCATAAAACACACTTTTTCCAAGCTCCTGCCGCTGTGCCAATGACAATGCATATTTTCTGCCCATCTGCACAACAAGCGTGTCAATCATATCCTGAATTTCAGAATCCTCTACTTCCCTTGACAGGTCAATTCTGTGTCGGACTGTGCTGCTAATTTGTTCCCGACACGCCTCGTATCTATCTAGTTCACTCACGTTTGTCTAAAACTCCCTTCATTCGGATTCCGACCGGAGATGATGTAAGGTTTTCTAGGCTTCTACACTGTTCTTCCCAATGCGCAGGCAGTGTAAACTCTGTAATCTGTTGCAAAATTTTAGTGTATTCTTTTGCCTGCAAAAGCTTCTTAAAATGCGTTAGCATTGCTTGCGCATAAATTGTTGTATTGTCTGTCAAAAGATAAATCGTTTCACTTTTCTCAAGCATATTGTAAAATCCCTGACAAACTTCTGATAAATCTAGTATAATCCAATTATAATCACTGCTGTACAAAAGCAAATTTAGAAATTGTTCCCATTCTTCGCGTCCTATCGCAAGTAAGTCTGCATAATCCAGCGCCGGCGGAAGATAATCCACACTATGAATACAGCGTTTCAGACTATCGAGTTTATAGGACAACTTGTCAGAATGATTAAGTACAAAATACATAAAATCAGTAATATCTGATTCATAGCTTGTCTGCATAAGTTCTTCATATCCGCTAAATGGGAGGAGATTGATGTACAATACGCGATGCCCTTCATCAGCCAATAACTCTGCTGTGCAAAGCGCTGCAACACTCTGTCCTTTGTGTCTGTCCGGAGCATAAAAGCTAATCAGTGAAGTTTTATTTTTACTACATTTGTTGGTTGTAGTACAGTTGTCATCCAGCGCAAATTCTGCAAGCACCTGGGCAATCATACGCTCCATAGATTGATATTTTGCCACTGTACAATATCCAGTAATTCCCTTTGTCCCATCCTCCTGCAAAATATATACCTTTGCCGCATCAACTTTTGTGACATTTGTATCATATATCTCTTCACCGACAAGTAAAATTTCAAATGCACTTTCCTTACTTGCTTCCAACGCTTTATTTATTGTGTCAAAAATTAAAACTGTAAAATCTGTTGGATTTCTCTTTAATAAATATGCTTGTAACATTTTTAAATATTCTTGGTCTTTATCACAGATGGCAAACTTTTTTGCACCCATTTATACACCTCCTCTCAATAGATACCAGCGCACATGAGCAACAGACTTATAAATGCTGGAATAGATAGACGTATCATACTTTTTCTTTGTGTTTTGTCTACCTGATATGTATCAATCACCCCTGTTAGGATAACTTTTCTAACATATCGTCCAAGATAAAAAAGGCGTGCTCTGCTCTCCGTATACAAAATCATCTTAAAAATAGACATTAGCGCTGCCAGAATCATCGATACTAACAGATAACACATCAACTGTTCTCCTCTAACATAACACGCCGTCATCATAAAAAGCTTGATGTCACCTGCCCCCAATGCCCCCAATAAATAAAAGGGATACAAGAACAGAAAAACTACAGTCACCGTTCCCAACAAAGTAACCAGTTCTGTTATTGGATAACTTACACCGGTCAATATCAGTCCTGCTGCCATACCAGCAACAATACAAATGTTTGGTATTCGATAAAACTGCCAATCCATAAAAAGGGCAACACAAAACACTCCTATGAGGATTCCCATATTTCACATCCTTTCAATTTATATATTTTTGCCATGGAATACTTTGCACTATTTGATAAAATCTGCAAAGTTCTGCGCTCCAGAAACGGAACAGTTATGATTATATCGAATTTAAAAATATTGTCCACTCGAAATGTAAAAACTAGCACTACTATTTTTTTATTGTATATTTTTACTATATTTATCAAATGATATTGTTGTACTGTTATATATTATAACCCTATATTTTATGTGAATTTTTACATCGCGAAATTTTACGAAATAATTATCTTAGAAATACCAAATATATTTATGCATAATTTTTCCTTTTTGTGACTATACTATCTCATATAAAGTAATACAGAAAGGACATCCTTATGAAAACATATTTCAGTCTGAAAGGTATACTTAATCCTGTCGGCAATGCAGAGACACCGCCACGGACACCGCGCGATATGCTCCTTGACGATATTCGCAAAACGCAGTGCGCACTAGAAACCGCATATTCTGGTTTTGATAATGTAACAGATCCGGACCTGATAGACTGTTATATCTATGAAGTAAATTCTGTGCTGAAACGCTATCGTTTTTTATTGCAACAGGCAGAACGAATGCAACTTTATGAGGAGTCCCCTATGGACTCCTCTGACTGCTATGACAGCAAATCACTAGTACATCAACCAATGATGAATGCATAAAATAAAAAACGCAGAAAACTGCGTTTTTTATTTTATATACATAAGTATCCAATTAAAACTTGCGAGTTAAACTGACAGACACCCGCGCTGCAAGTAGGGGAAGCCGCTTCCCTACTCGATTGTAAAATCTATCAGACACAATATCCTCTTGCACCAGAATAATTCATTAAACTTTCATTGACATCTGTTCTGCCATAGGTCAATCCTGCATATACGTCTTGTGTATTTTGCATAAGTGGCTTGGAATCGTCCTTTTTGCTCACACTTTGATAAGCGTCACGCAATTTTTTTAACATTTTCGCAACATCTTGAATGCGATTTCCTGCCAGTTCTCTGTCCGCAAATACATAGAGTGCAAACAGATTTTTCGATAAATCATAGGTAAAATCTAAGCTGTTTCTCAATTCGGCAATGCAGTTTCTGGCACACTGCATTGCTTTTTTATACTCCTGGTCGCAGCCAACTTCCTGTGCTGCCGCCGCGTCTTTGAGGTATGTCAGGGTCATATCATACAAAATCACTATCAACTGTGTGCGGTTTGCCTGCGTAATGCGCCTTGTAAAAATCTGTTTCATCTCTCTTGTCATATTGATACCTGACCTTTCAAACCTTATTTAGGAATTGTTACTGTAAGAGCTGTAATACCTGCTGCGGTCTCTCATTTGCCTGTGCCAGCATGGAAGTAGATGCCTGTACAAGTACCTGTACCGTCGAGTATTCTGTCATCTCTGTCGCCATATCTACATCCATAATACGAGAATAAGCGGAAGTAATGTTCTCCTCCGATGTATCCAAATTGGTAATCGTGTGTTCCAGACGGTTCGCATATGCACCAATTTTTGCGCGAACAGAAGAAAGTTCATTAATTGCATCGCCAATCATATCAATGGAAAGTCTTGCGGACTCCTCTGTGGTAAGATCTACCTTGTCAAGACCAAGGTCTTCCGCTTTGAGTGCTGGAAATTCCAGTTCCATATACTGCCCTTCATTTGCACCAACCTGTACAATCATTGCGCCCATACCTGTCACATCAAGCGTAATGCAATCATCTACAGAATTATTTCCTATCTCATATTTTGTACGAATTGTCGTTGTTTCAGAATACTTGTAATCATCTAATTTTTTCTGTGTCTCCATTACAACGCCATGATCATTTCTTTCTTGGTATAGTTCAAATTCTGCAGTATTTCCCGGCGTCTTCTCATTTGTTTTGCCATCCATAGTTGTATAGGTCACTGTAAATTTTGCCGGAGTACTTCTGTCATCATATTCCACTTTGTCAATATTAATACTGCATCCAGGGTTTTTTTCTTTAAAATACTCTACAAAATCGTCCCTTAAATCTCTACCCTTATCGCCCTTATTTCCAGTATATATCTGATTACTTCCATCACCTAATGGATTTCCATTAGAATCAACATTTTCAAAAAAATTAATCTCACTAATATCATAGCGCTTTCCATTTGGACCTGTCACAGCAATATTTCTATAAGTGGTCACTGCACTATATGAAGTTGTAGTAATTGCAGAACTACCTGTTACATCATTTTTATATTCTTTTTCTTTACTTATTACGCCTTTTGTACCATTTTGATTCGATATAGAAGATGTTACTGTTCCAAGCGGCTCTCTATCATTTACTTTTATCTTAATCTCAAAATCATTTTGTGCCTTAATAACGATATTTTCGTCTTCGATTAACACTTTAGAACCATCTGGAAACGCTTTAATTTGGTTAATCGATTCATAAGCACCAATTGACGCACTGGTGACAAGAGAATTAAGCACATTATCTTTCTCATTATCTATCTCATATCGCTCATTTTCAGTAACTTTCACTTTTGAGGAACTATAGGAAACATTCACTACTTTTCCATCTGTATCTTTTTCTTTTATTTCCTCTGTTTTATATTGTGTTGTTGTATCTTCATAATGGTAATAAGTCAGTTTTCCAATCGCATAGGTTCCGCTTGCCACACCTTCTGTGTAAGCCTTTACTTTAATATTTTCTGCATTTGTATAAGACTTAAATGCAAAACTTCCGTCAAGAAGGCTCTTCGCATTAAACTGTGTCGTACTTGCAATTCTATCTATCTCGCCAACCAACTGGTCAATCTCTTTCTGAATCATCTCTCGATCCGACTCAGCATTGGTTCCGTTTGCGGATTGTATTGCAAGCTCATTCATTCTCTGCATAATATCATGCATTTCTGCCATAGCGCCATCTGCGGTATTAACGATAGAAAGACCGTCGTTTGCATTTCTGTTTGCCTGCTGTAAACTCCGAATCTGCGCATTCATTTTCCTTGCGATTGCCAGACCAGCCGCATTGTCTGCAGCGCTGCTAATCTTATAGCCGCTTGACAGTCTCTGCGTGGAAGCTGCCACTCTTTTATCATTATTATTTAAAGCATTTCTTGCTATAATTGATGAAACATTGTAATTAATTCTCATGCATTATTTCTCCATTTCTATATGTCCTTAAGCGCTGTCAAGAATGCTTTTGCAGTCTGATACAGCTCTCCTGTGGAGGCTTTATTTGCGCTCCGATCCTGTCCAAATTTGCTCAAATCAACGGATTTTGCATGCACTACACTAATCTGTGTCTGCCGTGTTCCATTGCTGCCAAGCTCCTGTTTTACTGCCTGTTCTAACTGTTTTAAAGCCGTCTTTTCCGACTGATTTTCATACACAATCATTCCTGAAACACGATCTTGTGTGACATCAAATTCCGCTGCTACTCTGCCAAGGCGCTCTGTGTCAAGCGTCACCGCCACTTTTCCAGTCTGTGATGCATTGTGATAAATCTTTAGATTGACAGAAGTGATCTCACCTTTAATGTTCATGGGAATCTCATAATTTTCTTCCCTTGCCATATTTCCTGCTAAAGCGAGTCCTTTGTACAAAGCTTTTGCAGCCTTGAGGTCAATCTGCGCGTTTCCGCTATCATAAATCATATGTTCGACCGCTTTGTTTGCCTCACGAATAATTTCCTGATAAGATGCCGACGCCTGCCCTGCCTCTGTCATATGTTCTACAAAATTATCTGCCTGTCTTAACACATCATTTTCAATCTGCTCTGTATCCGCCGTGTCGTTGGTCTCTTCTGCGTCCAATGTTGTTTCAGGATTTTTATTTATCACTTGACGAAACAGTGAACCGCGCTCAAAGAGGAGCATAGACGCTGCCTGAATATTGTCAATACTAATAGGCTGACCATATGCAATTAACGCATCAATCACCTGCTCATCAATCTGTTCCACTGTCTGCATATCTTTCCGAAATTCCTTGTGATTGTCTTCCCGCTCTTGTGCCGCCTGCACACTATTTTCTGACACGCGTGTCATTTTTATAGTGTCTGCAAACTGCTCAATTGTTGTATTGCCTGTGATTTCTTTAGACTTTAACGCATTGTAATCCGTTTTGTCTGCAAGCACATCATTAATTTCTCCAGAAAGTCTTGCATAATATTTTTCCTGTGTACTCTGACCTGCATTCTGCCCGTTAGTTCCATTGTCCGCAGTACTCTGATAACCTGCATTTATTTGCGCGTCAATGGCCTTGCCCTTTATAATTAGATTCTCTAGCCCGCCAAAACCATCATCCACGTGGACATCCATATTTTTTCCAGATGCAGTCCGTACTGCCGAGAGCATATTTTTAAAATTCATCTGCGCGCCTGACGCGACAAGACTTCCAATCACAGCACCGTCCGATTTCTCAATCTGACGGAACATGCGGTAGATTCCAATGTATGCCTCGCGCTCCTCCGCGCTAATACTGCCTGCCCTGTCAAGTCGCTGCAAAAATTTAGAATATTTTTCTGCGTCCGCCGCCGGCTCTGCATCTCTGTTATCCAAATATGCTTCTAGTTCCTCCATTGTCATTTCCAATGGATTTTTCTGTTCCCGTATCATCTGAAGCGTTACTGCTGGAGTCATTCTGCCAATCACGCCAGTCACCTGACTGTCTGCCTCCTTGACAGCATTCACATTATCATTGTTAATGGCCATTCGATTATAACCAAGAATCCGAACTGCCCGTCGATTCTCCTCATTTGTCTCCAATCCCAAATCAGAGAGAATATCATCTATATTTCGGAACGCCTTGCTAATCTTATCGCCCAAATCCTTCCGTGGTTCTGTCATCAGCGTTTCATACGCAACGGAAGCTTTTTCCTGCTGGCTTGGATTCTGTTGATTCTGTCCACTAAACTGATTTTGAAGTTCTTTCCCTGCCTCATGAATGTGCAACAGTGTGCTTCCAGATATCTTTGACAGTAATTTTCCAAGAACCGCCGCTGGCATATCTGCCAGCTCTTTTGTTGTCTCTAATGTCTCTTCAAATAATAATGCACGTTGTGTATTTTCCTCTGTGTTCTCCCCCTGAAAAAGAACTGCCTTCATACGCTCTTCCGCTGCCTTTAGCGCCTCTACCAACTTTGACAATTCTGTTGTGTCAACAGAAATTCCAGCCTTTAAAAGATGTCTGTTTGCCTCCTCCGTCATAATAAGGCGGATTTCTTCAAGCTGTCTTCTTGCCTGCATTTCTTTTAATTCTGTTTCAGAAGGAAGATTTGTAGCGTCTGTAATGTCCTCCTCTGTTTCTGTCTCAAAATCAACTTGACTGTCAATCTGTTTCTGTGCTTCTGTCAGATTCTTAAGATTCATTTCCTTTCCAGACACAGCCGTCTTATGCACAGCCGCATCTGTAATCTGGTCTGTCTGTTCCTTTATCTCATGTGCGCAGACCGCAATTGACTCCTCGCCCGTCATATGTGCCTCTTCCGGCGCCTTTCCATTCTCCATAGCAGTGATACACAAGTCTGCAATATCATTTTGTTCCATTGGAAGCGAAAGATTTTTTAATGCTGTCAATTTTTCAAGGTTCTGTGCAGTCAACTCAATCCCAGATGCTACCAGCCACTTTGCATTTTCTACTGCCTGTGCCTTTGCGTCTGCATCGGTATCCAATCCTGCCTCCTGCACTACCGTTTCTATACTTCCCTTTAAGTTCTCCCAGTTGATGCTGTCTGCTTTCTTTGCATAATATTTTCCATAGTTTCCTGGCCCCTCACTGTAATAGCCCTGAGACTGCTGGATATTTCCTGCGCTGGAATACTGTGCTTTATACAGATTCTCTATTGTGGGCGCCTTCCCATTCACAATTAAGTATTTCATTGCATCCTCTGTCAGCCCATCAATGCTGTCCGCCTTCAGAACTGCTCCGACAAGCTCTGCAATATTCTCATTAGTAACAGGCATATCGCTTTTCTGTAATGCATCAGAAAGTTTTCCCACTAATTTATTAATCAGAGCACCAGCGTCTGCTCTGCTTCCCACAATCTGCTCAACTGTTTCTAAGTCCAAATCATCATTGTATCCTGCTACTTCCACTCCTGCCTGCGCCAGTGTTACCTTAATCTTATCTACAAGGGTGACATATGTCTCTACATCAACGCTTCCTGGCGTAAAACCTTCCTCCTGCATCTTCTGCAAGTCTTCCTCGGAAACGCAACTGGACATCACTATCATAAAGTCTTTTTTGGATTGCGTATTTGCATTGGCTGCCTGCTGCATAATATCATCTGTAGTCATTCCATGACTTCCATATGCTTCGTTATCCATAACTTTATCAGCGATGCCCAGTGTATATCCGCTCCTAGATACCTTTCCCGTATCTGTTGCGGCTGGTTTATATGTAGTTGTTGTAGTTGATTCGGTATTTACTGACACAGAAGGAGTATAATTTGTGTCAACAGTAAAATTCATACACATTCCCTACTCTTTCTGTCAGTCCTATTGATTACGTGCCAGATTGGCACAGTCTTTTTTCTTATACTATATCTTATCAGAAGTTGCCCTTTACTTCTGATAAAAGGCGCTGTTCTTTGCGCCGTAAATCGACTATAAGAAGCTGTTCTTGCTTCTTATAGTATATGTCGGAATATTCTACAAAAAACTTAAGAGCATTCCGCGCAAGATTTTTATGAGATTCCTTTAAATTCCCACTTTCCTTTATGATAGCGTATCATAGTAACAATGCTCGTCAGCGCCCATGTAAGTCCCGTTGTAAGAAAGATTCCCCAGACGCCTATAAATGGAATTTTTGTGAGCGGAACCGCAAAACCGACACGCCCAACCACTTCCATCAGCCCATTAATCATAGCAAATGCCGCATCGCCAGCACCGTTTAACACGCTTCTTGCCACATAAATCATGCCTAAGAAAAAATAAAACCAACTTGTAATAGATAGTCCTTTTGCACCAATGCCAATTACTTCTGGCTCTGTCACAAACACACCTACAATCTGTTCTCCTAGAAGCTGACATGGGATAAGCATCACAATACTAAACACAATTACACTGCGCACAGCAGCGCGATAGCCCTGTTTTACACGGTCAATTTTTCCAGCGCCAATATTCTGTCCTGTATAGGTTGTAATTGCTGCTCCAAGCGAGTTGTATGGCTGCTGCACAAGCTGTTCAATCCGCCCAAGCGCTGTGTTGGCTGCCACTACATTCTCACCAAATCCGTTGACCACCTTCTGCAAAAAGATACAGGAAAATGCAATGAGAGCATTCTGTAATGCAATGGGAAGCCCTAATGTAAAACAACGTGAAATAATATCTTTTCGCACAGAACGGTTTTCTTTTTTAATATGAAAATACGGAATCTTGTACAATGCATATGCAAATGCTCCGGCAGCGGCAGTAAGCTGTGCAATGACTGTGGCAAGTGCCACGCCAAACACAGACCAATGAAATACAATAACAAATAAAAGGTCCAACCCTATATTAATAAAACATGCAATGACCATAAAATACAATGGTGTTTTGGAATCTCCCAGCGCACGCAGCACAGAAGCCACGCCATTGTATGCCGCAATAGCAAGTATGCCTGCACAGGATACACGCATATAAATCACCGCATCTTCAAGAATAATCTCTGGCGTATCAAGTGATATTAGCACCCATCGTGCCATAACGATACCACTCAATCCCATTAGCACAGAAACTGCCACTAAAAGATACAAACCATTGATAATACTTTTCTCCACCATGTCCATTCGGTCTGCTCCAAAGTACTGTGATACAACAACACCCACACCCGCTGCAATGCCAAAACTCATCGCAAAAAACAGGAAGTTCAAAGACCCCGTTGCACCTACAGCCGCCAGCGCATTGGAACCTACAAACCGTCCTACCACAATAGAGTCCACCATATTATAAAATTGTTGAAACAAATTTCCAATCAACATTGGAATTGTAAATTTTAGAAGAAGCATGGATGGACTTCCTTCTGTCATACTAAAAACTGCTTTCTTTTCCATAATATTACCCTCTGATTCTATTTGTTTTTGTCTCGAAATGTTATCATAGCACGATTACAGAATAAATCAATGGGGTGTTTAAAAATAATTTGTTTTTTTATAGAGCGAACTTTTTAATAACTCAAACTTCGCACTTGAATAAGTGCTTGTATGCCTTGAAAATTCAATAATTTCTGGCAAAAATATAGCATGAAACCTACTGGTTTTGGTATAATTGAGTTGCAAAAACAATTACAAACCGGAGGACTCATGCTATGAATAAAAGTATAACACAAGACATCCAGAATGAAAAGCAGGTATCTGAATCTATTAAGAGGTTTTTTCACAGGTTTCATGTTTCTTCCGCATTAAAGCAGTCTAATGCCTATAAAAAGAAAGGTATTCCTGTTATTGAGGTATTCCAGTATCTATTTCTTCTGATATTTTCCAACAGGAGCATGTACAGGACTTAACGTTTCAAATGCGTATGCACATAAATGCTGTAAAATTGCAGGCATAAAAAGCAAGTCAAAGCATTACCGATATAAAAAACCGGGCGAACCGCGAAAAGTGTATCCGAACCTTATCGTGGCGGGGCTGAAAATTAATGGGCCGATACAGTGCATTGTGAGTGATATGACAGCATTCCGGTTAAAGGGCGTATATTATGAGCTGACATTATACATGGATGTGTGGAACAACGAAATCCTGAGCCATTCACTGTGAGCAAAGCGCGGAGACCGCATGACGTATATCAGCGGTTTGAACGACCTTATAGAGCTTAAGAAACAATATCCGGAATATAAAATGGTCCTGCATTCGGATCAGGGATCCGTATATGCATCCAAAAACTATAATAAACTGCTTGGACCCTGCGGCATTATACATTCCATGTCACGTGCCGGAACACCTACAGACAATGCGGCAATGGAATCGATCAACGGATGGATAAAATCAGAGCTGTTCACGGATTTTCATCTGCAGGGTGAAAATATCGAAGAAGAAATGGCTGCGTATATAAAATTTTTCAATGAGGAACGGCCAGCATACTCTCTGGGATATTTAACACCAAGGCAGTATAGGGAAACATATGCGGCTGTAAAATAATAAAGATTGTATGTCAAAAAATACAATTTAAGTGTCCAATTTTTGTTGACCAGTGCAAATCTGCCGCTTTACCTTACCAACCGTCTTAATAAGCTGCTGCAATCCTTTAAAGGGCAGATACGCCGCCTGAACGGGTATCAAAATACTGTCGGCACAGGCAAGGGCATTTATGGTTATCATTCCAAGCGAGGGCATACAGTCTATCAATATATAATCGTAATCCTCCCACACCATCTCTATGTACGACCTCAATACCGTTTCCCGGCTCATGACATTCACAAGGGAAACCTCCAAGCCTGACAGCTCAATGTTACTCGGTATAAGGTCTATTCCCTCCTCATGATGCAGATACCCTCTGTCGGCTTTATTTCCATGCCATTTATGGCATTATCATTGATTAGATTACCCATAATTGTTGCAAGCGTAACTTCCAATGTATCCGGCTCTGTATAACCAAGACTTGCTGTAAGGCTTCCCTGTGCGTCTGCATCTATTAAAAGTACCTTTTTTCCATGTTTTGCAAGCCCTATGCCTAAATTACCTGTTGTGGTGGTCTTGCCGACTCCGCCTTTCTGATTTGCGACTGCGATTACATGACAATCCCTGATTGCTTTACACATAACTTTTATCCTCCTGATTTACTGAACTTTTTGTGTTGTTCTTTCTACCTTTGCATACATTCTGTAATATCTGTTTGTCCCTTTATTGGCGTAAGGCTCGGAAATTTGCAAAACATTAACCTTCTTATTCCTTTTGAGAATCCTGCTGAACCACTTAATATCATTCTTAGTTCCCATAAGTCTGATTTTTAACACTTCACCCTCCCGCCTGCTTCTATAGCAATATTCCGGATAATGGACTTTTACTGCCTGCCAGAAGTATCAATCCAACTTGTTGGATTTGCATACCCACAGCAGAATAAGTCCTCCACCGTATACTGCCTGCACTCCGTCAACTGTTCTTCTGCATCATCATAATCGTACACACTCGGCGTACCATTGTTGTAAAAATTGAATGCCATACTGACGACCTTTGCACTTCTGCTTGTAATCCAACCATCATGTAAGGCAATCATCAGATTGCCTTTACATTCCGCTTTGACACGTCCTGATTTAAAGTCACAAATTGCCTTAATATTTTTTCTTGTTTCTGTATTCTCCAAGAATTGCAAAGCAATTCTTTGCCATAACACCAATACTGCATGATAGACATCTCCATATCTGCACTTTGTCAGATATGGAAGAAAGAATCTTTTGTGTTCTTCATCTCTAGAAGTTACATTTTCTGCAATCTGTTCTGCGGACTGAAACTGTCCATTCTTTGCACTTAACGCTGTGTTATTTGTCATAATTCGACTCCTTTCATATCTTGTTTTCAATAGTCGTTTGCGAAACGCCAGAACCCGCATAAATACGGGATTCTTTTTGTTA
>CASJPF010000034.1 GCA_949383255.1 Lachnospiraceae bacterium
ACATAACGGCAAACACCTCTTGTCTGAAAAAATTTCGTTTTCTGACTTTGTGTTAGTAGTATTTCAGTGCGAAATCTTTTCTTCAAGTTCTTTCTCCTCTTGTATTTGCTTTTTATCTTTGCAAAGTTCATACAGTCTACAACTAAAACATGAACTATAAAAACAATATCTTGTATAAATTTTTCCTGTGGTGAAAATCTCACATTGTTTGCAATTACTATATTTGTGTTATATTTTATACAAAACTTCTCAAGCCAATTATCATTGGAAATTGAATTTGATTTCTTAAATCGTCTTTCTAATTTCCGGTAGATTCCCTTTGTATATATTATAATCTGGCGGTTATCTGCCTTCGTATTTGTATCTTTAAACTAATTGAGATTCCTTTTCTATCTCATCTTTGTAATATTTTTACGAAAACACTCATAATTCAGCAAGATCTTTTGACTTAATTCGTGATATTTGATGTGTTTATATTTCCCTCCTTTGAGTACATTCAAACACATTTAATCCTTTTTATCAACAAATATAATTACTTAATATTCCTCCTATCTCTAATAATTTACCTAAGTCGATTGCACTCAAAGCGCTCCATTGTCATAAGACAACTCTTAATCTCGTTATAACGTGTTTCAATCTCCCCCTCTTTTATCTCTGTGTCAAGACTGGCTGCCATTGTATCAATCATTGCATCTGTTATCCTTGGATGAAGTGTACTTAGTATCTGTAATTTTTTCTCATAAGAATCTGCATCCAAAAACTCTACAAGTCCCTGATCCAAAGCAAACTCTTCTTCTTCTGAGGACTGAATATTTGTACTGTCCTTCTCTGTTTCTTCCAAAATAGTCTCTTTCTCATCTGATGACAATGAGGATTGCATTTTTCCTCTGTTTAACACTCTTGTAAGTGTCTCTGAAGACGTTTCCTTCTGAGTTCTAGTGCTCTCCTCTCCCCGAATATCAATCTTTTCAAAACGGTATATTTGTGTCTCATTCGGATATTTTCTGGCGTCTATTTTACTCATAAACATCTCAAGCGGACGTACATAAACTTCATACGGTGCATAGAGTTGTTGATAGACCACCATTTTCATGCCATCCTCTGAATGGCGTGCCAGCGTGATAATCTGATAAATATTTCCTTTAAAATGTCTATAAATTTCCTGCGGTCTAGGATTTGGCCTCATGCTGCAATCATACCTTTCTTCTTTACAATTTATTCCTCATGGTTATATGTTTCTTTCTTATAATAAACTATTTTCTCTAATTTGTCATTTATTATCAAAAAATATCTCTTAAACTAGTGCTCTATCCAGACAGGAATTTTAACAACACAATAGTGCAAGACAGGCGGTCCACAGTTTCAATTTCAAACATGCTCTAGTACAACATTGCACTAATAATCGAATACTATGCGCCTAAATTTTGTTTCAGTACCGCATTGTCATCAGTCAACAATGCCACCTCCTCCCCCTTGCCCTGACACAAAATTCAGGCACCTATCACTTCAAAATTAATGCAACGCTGTACTAGCAAGTTTTACAAAACCATTCAAAGATATAAATATACACACAATATACCGTCACCAACCTATTAATATCACTCTATTTTTTCACATATAATAAAGATATAGAAAATTTTTATTATTTCTTTTTTATTACCAAAAAAATATATTTTTGCAATAAATATAACTTTTGTGTCTATTGCGTGTTAGTGTTATTTTTTTGAGAGTTACCCCCTTGTCACCATATCCCTGATATAATATTATAAAAATAAGTGATAAGTTTTACTTATTTTTTACTTTATTACATAAATTGTAATTGTTTGATATCAGAGAATTTGCCATCAGAGAATAGTCGTAAACAGTTACAAAAAATAAAAAAGGAGACTTAGTCAATATGAAGGAGCGTTTTGAATTTGAAGGCACTTCCACCGGTGAATACCGGGAAGGTCTCTATGTAATGTATGATGGGAAAGAATACCCTGCCATGTATCTAGGCGTTGGACGTTTTGTACTTTATTCTGATACAGCAGATGAGAATTTCACATTTCCGACACAGGATGGTAGATATTTGCTACAGACAGACCTGCGTGATGAAAGTCTCACACGCGCATGTTCGATACGCATGGTTGGTATCATGAATACCTGTTATGAGAGTGTTATGATACGCAATATTTTAAAAGAGGGAGTAATCATTTCCACTTACAATCCCCGACTTGGTTTTGAACTGGGATTAAAACCAATAAAAAACCTTGGATTTACAGGTCTTATTGACAGAAAACTTTTAATTGGTATCTATGAGGAACGGGATTACCTCTGGAACCCTACACTTGCTATCTGTTGTACTCTCTGTCAAGTTACAGGAACCAAAGACAAGGACTCATGGTTTGTCGAAAAGGATCGTATGACTCAATTTTATATGCTGCAATCTAAAACCGAGTAGGGATTTTAATTTCCCTACTCGGTTTTTCTATTACTTTTCTATAAAATTATGTTTCAGCCAATTTTTGCAAAGCGCAATCCACTGTGCACACTGCGGCTCAATCTCCTTACCTTCTAGCATAGATGTCTCTGCTGTTGCAAGAGAGCACCCATGCCCACCATGCGGAAATACATGGTATTCAAAATGAACACCTGCCTTTCTAAGCGCTGTGGCAAACATTAACGAATTTTCCAAGGGCACTGCGCCATCCTCAAACGTATGCCACATAAATACAGGGGGAACTTTATCCGTCACTTGATTTTCAAGACTTAATTCTTGTTCTAGCACTGCATCTGCTTTTGTTCCCATCAGATTTACAAAACTTCCTCTGTGTGCAAATGTGCCGGAGGTAATCACTGGGTATGCAAGAATCATTCCATTTGGTTGATAACGCTCTTTTTTCATCTGCATTTCCTGCGCAAGCCACGCTTTATCCCAAAAGCATCCCAGACTCGCAGCAAGATGTCCTCCTGCCGAGAAGCCCGCCACAATAATCTTGTCCTTATCAATTGCATACTGGTCCGCATGGTCTCTAATATAAGCCACGGACCACGCCAGCTCCTTCAATTCTTGTGGGTGCTCCACACCATCCTTGGAAATATCATACCACAGTACTGCTGCATGACAACGCGCTGCCAAGAACTGAAATGCGACTGGCTCTCCCTCGCGGACAGACACATGCTCATAACCGCCTCCTGGGCAAATTAAAACCAAAGGCCGTTTCCGCTCTCCGTAGGTATTTGGGTAATCTTCTTGCAGGTAAAGGGATAATGTCGCCTGCACGACATGATCCATCTCCACCGGAATGTTCTCATATTTCATAATCAATCCCTTTTCATAATCAATCCCTTTTGCCAATCCAAATTTTATTGGAATGCAACGGGGCGACCTGTCTGTGCAACCGCAATATATGTCTTTCCTTCATTGAGTTGAATCTCATTTCCAAAGTCATCATAATATACAGTTGGTGTATACTCTCCAGCCTTCTGCCATGTAATGTGGATACATTTTCCCTTGGTAAAATAATAACCATCTTCTGTATTATCAATATTCTGGAAATATAAATATCCATTGTTATCAAGTTTGCACCACTTTGTATTCTGAACAATCACATTTGCAAATTTAAGCTGCTGCCCATTTAAACCATCTGTCTGTGCCTTTCCATGAATGGTCTTATAATACATGCCATCGGCGGGATTGTATGTAAATGCGCTCTTTGTGTAAGGAAAGATTAGAGAAAGGTCAATTGCATTTGCTGTCGCAGCCGCTGCACCGTATTGTTCTAATGTATTTCCACCATCTGCAAATGTAAAATGCTTTGGATTGTAAAATCCTTGTCTAATATTAACAGAATATCCAAGTCCTGCACATGCATTGATAATATTTGGTGCACTAGTGTATGCATTGTGTGGCGCCTTTCTGTCGGAGGTTCTAAAAAACGCTTCGGATCCGGGAGCACCACCACCAGTACCATACTGATTTGTTCCCGAAATATTATTGATATCTGGTGCTGTAATTCTGTCTTTCATATAAACCACACCGCCAAAATGAACAAGAATTGGGTCCCACTCTGTCGCTTCTGGAAGATAATATGCTCTGCAACTTCTAACATTTCCAATTTTAGAAAGTCCTGTCCAGTTGCTAATTACAGCCATCTGACGAGAGATTTCCCCCTCCTCCATAATTTCATACAGAATATCTGCATTGCTAATGCCATAAGAAGGCTGTGCCACCTTATCTGTCGGCATCATCACAGCAATTGGTCTGACAACAGACTGTTCCGCTGGTATCCACTCATTTGTATACACGCTTCTTACATATCCCGGCAGCGCCTCATCTGCCTTTACCTGTGATGCGGGCACCACACCGTTTCCTGACATTCCGGCCAATGTCACAGCAGCCAGCATTACAGCGGCTGCTCTTTTCAGTATTCCTTTTTTTGATTTCATGTTCCATTTCATCATTTTTCTTCTTTCCTTTCTTTTTATTTATTTAAATAAATTATTTATTTGAATAAAATTTTTGCTTTTGCCTGCACTTTTGTTGTACTAACATCTTGCGCATTTTTTTCTTTAAACTGACGAATGACACTGATAAACTCCTGTCCAAACTTATCACACTTTGCCTGCCCCACCCCCTGAATCTCAAGCAATTCTGCACGGGAAACGGGCAAATACATACTCATTTCTTTTAGTGATTTGTCTGTAAAAACCACATACGCAGGAACTTGCAATTCTTTTGCAAGACGATTGCGCAAAAATCTAAGCTGTTCATACAATTCTGGATTGTCATAAGTTGTCCTTTTTTTGCCACCACTCGCTGCAAGAATCCTTCCGCCTGTTGTACTAGAACTGCGTGCAGATTGTGTGCCTCCTGTCTGCATTTTTCCAACACAATTTCCACAGCCTCCACAGTATTGCTCTGCTTTCTCCCCAAAATAATTGAGCATATATTTACGATAACAAAACTTTGTATGACAATAAAATACCATTTTTTTGAGCCGTTCTCGGTCCTTTTCTATCACAGAAGCCAATGTCTCCTCATCTAGTTCTTCATTCTCGCGATTGTTCTCAATAAAATATTGATTGATATGCACATCCTGCGAACTATATAATAAATAACAGTCTGCCTTCTCCCCATCCCGCCCTGCGCGTCCCGCTTCTTGATAATAACTTTCCATATTTTTAGGCATATTATAGTGTATGACGAACCGAACATCTGGCTTGTCAATTCCCATACCAAACGCATTTGTAGCTACCATAATCTGTGTTCGGTCTGAGGTAAACTCTTCCTGGCTTCTGCGGCGCTCGTCATCCTGCATTCCGGCATGATACCTGGACACTTCCAAGCCACGCTCAGACAGCACTTCATACACCTCTTCCACCAATTTTCTGGTAATACAGTAAATAATGCCACTCTCGCCATAATGTGTGCGAAGAATCCGCATTAACGCTGCTTTTTTATCCTTTGCTTGAAGCACATAAAAATTCAAGTTTTTTCTGTCAAACCCTGTTGTGATTATTCTGGGATTTGACAGTTGTAACAGGCGCACAACATCTTGTTGGACTTCTCTGGTCGCCGTTGCAGTAAAGGCTCCCACAATGGGGCGCTTGGGTAGTTTCCTAAGAAATTCCTCAATTTTGAGATACCCTGGTCTAAAATCCTGCCCCCACTGCGACACACAATGCGCCTCGTCTACGCTGACAAACGAAAGGTTTGCATGAACGACAAACCCAAGAAAAGATTCCGTTAGAAGGCGCTCTGGTGCCACATAAATAATTTTGTATTTTCCTTTTCGCGCGTAATCAAGCGCCTTGAAATATTGTCCCTGTGTGAGAGAACTGTTGAGATACGCGGCGTAAATACCTGCTTGGTTTAGCGCTGCAACCTGATCTTTCATCAGACTAATCAGCGGAGAAATCACGAGCGTAATACCGTCAAACATCAGTGCTGGCACTTGATAACAAATGGACTTGCCAGCACCCGTTGGCATAATGCCAAACACATCATTTCCCTCCAAAATACTGTCGATAAGTTCCTCCTGTCCATCCCGAAAAGAGCTGTATCCAAAATAGGTCTGTAAAACTTCGTATTTACTCTGCCCGCTCATACTTCACATTCTCTTTTTTCTGATATAATTCTATCGCTCTTTGCACACGCTGCCGCACAATATTCTCTTGAAATGGTTTCTGTATATAATCGACAACAACATCATAGGTACTTGCCTTGTGAATATTGCTCTCATTCATATTGGAACTGATTAATATTACAGGCACATTATAGAGTGACGTCTCTTTCATATATTTAAGCACCGCAAATCCATCACATACAGGCATCACAATATCCAAAAGAACTGCTGCCACTTCATCCCGGCTCTCTCCTAGGAGTTCAATTGCTGCTCTGCCGTCTTGACACTCTGCGATATCATACTCCTCCTCAAAAATACCCCTTAAAACATATCTGTTGATGGCTTTGTCTTCCACAATCAACATTTTCTTTTTCTGATTCTTTTCATGAACTTTCTTTTTTCTACTCATCTGCAATTCACATCCCTCGAATGTCCACTGATCATAATGTATATTATTTTGTAACGGTTTAACCTAGGACTTTGCACTGCGCTGCAAATTATGGCTTATATAAGCCACGTAAGAAAACGTAGTGATTGAGATGCATCAAACCACAAAATATGGTTTTGACATCGCGAAGCGATTTTGCATGGCTTGATGCGTTACAGTTCGGCAAGGCTGAACTGTAACATTATTTTACTGAATATTTATTGTTTTTCTTGACCGCTTTTCTAATTTTTGTCTTGAGCCGCTGAAGTGCATTATCTGTAGACTTCTCGTCTCTTGACAGCACTTTTGCTATCTGTGAATAACTCATGCCTGTCATGTACAAATCCAACACTTGCTTTTCAAAGACACTGAGTTCCCGCTCAATAATTGCTTCTATATCTGCCACATTTTCTCGGTCTATCATAAGCTGTTCCGGGTTTGTCTCCACTGCGGAAGCAATCACATTGACCAGTTCTGTACTATTTCCGTCACCCTCCGCCTCTGACATATTCGCATAGAGCGAAATATAAGTGTTGAGCGGCGCATGTTTTTCCCTGCGCGATGCCTGTACTGCATTGTACATCTGGCGAGAGATACACAAATCTGCAAACGTATAAAAGCTGGCATCTCTCCCCGCATCATAATCTCGCACTGCCTTAAAAAGACCAATCATTCCCTCTTGTATCAAATCGTCATTATCTGCACCAAGTATGTACATAGATTTCGCTTTTTTTCGCACCAGATGCTTATACTTATCCATAATGTAATCCGTTATCTGGGTTTCCCCATCGCGCAGCCTATCGATTAATTCCTCATCTTTTAGCGTCTCATATATGCCAGACATATTTGTCTATCCTTTCTATCACTGCATCCGCTGCCGAACAATCTCGTAGGCAAGCACTCCCGCCGCAACAGACGCATTTAGGGAATCAATATCTCCCTTCATTGGAATCGATGCTATAAAATCACATTTTTCGCGGACAAGCCTGCCGACCCCCTCCCCTTCACTTCCAACTACAAGACCAATTGGACCTGTTAAGTCTAGCTGATACATTGTCGTGCCATTCATATCAGCACAGACAAACCATAATCCCTCTTTTTTTAGCTCCTCTATTGTCTTACCCAAATTCGTAACTTTGGCTACTGGTGTGTAGTTTAACGCGCCCGCAGAGGTTCTCGCAACAGTTGCTGTAAGTCCTGCTGCCCGATTCTTTGGAATAATAACGCCATGCGCGCCTGCTAGATTGGCTGTGCGAATAATTGCCCCTAGATTATGCGGGTCCTCAATATTGTCCAGCAGAATAATAAACGGAGGCTCATTTTTGCTGCGCGCCGCCGTCAAAATATCCGCTACATCCGCATATTCATAGGCCGCTGTATACGCAATCACTCCTTGATGTTTTCCTGTCTCACTAAGCTGATCAAGCCGCTCCTTTGCAACAAACCTTATCATGGTATCCTGTTTTCTGGCTTCCCGCTTAATTGTCTGTATTGGTCCATCCTGTACGCCATCTTGTAGAAACAGTCTATCAATTGGCTTTCCAGAACGAAAGGCCTCTATCACAGTGTTTCTTCCCTCAATCACAAATTCCCTGTATCCCATATGGTCTCTTTACTAATATCCTTTCCTGTTATTCTATCTGTATAGCATCCATTGCTTGACGGACAATTTGCAGTATCCGCAAAGTGTCATCTTTTAGAAAAAGGTATCCGCAAAGCGCCTCAAATCCTGTGGCCTTTCGGTAATCTGCAAGACTGGCATTTTTCGCAGAAGAATGAATCTTTGTATTTTTTCCTTTGCGATAAATATCTTGTTCTTCCTCGGTAAGACTTTCGTACACAGCCTCAATCAACTGGGCTTGGGTCTGCGCACAGACAATCTTCGTTGTATGCTTATGCAGCGTATTTGCCGCCCTCTGCCCCTTCTCCACAATCAATGTTCTTACAATCAACTCAAACACTGCGTCACCAATATAGGCCAGCGTTAGGGGCGAGTATGTTCTGATGTCAATCTCCTCGCCGCCAAACACTCTGTGTATCTGTGCGAGCAAACTTCCTTTCTCTAAGCCTTCTTCCATTTGACACCCTCGCGTGTATCTTCCAATACAATCCCTTTCTCCAACAGTTCACTGCGAATTGCATCCGCCTTTGCAAAATCTTTTTGTTTTTTTGCTGCCTTGCGCTCTTCAATCTTATCGAGAACATAGCGCTCTAGCGCTGCGTCAATCGTATTGTCTGCCTCTCTTGATGCATGAGCAGTTGTAAGATTTAAGGAAAGAACCTTGTCAAAGCTTTCTGCTAGCGCATGTTTGGTCGCATCAGACATTTCCTCTTTAAGCATATCATATAAAATTGTAACCGCCATAGAAGAATTGAGGTCATCACAAAGCGCCGACTCAAACTTTTCCCTATAATAGTCAAATTTTTCTTTATCAATCGCACCATTTTTGTCGAGCGTTCCAATCTTCTTTATCAATTTGTCATAGGCTGCACTCATATTGTCAAGCACCTCATAAGAAAACTCAAGCGGTTTACGATAATGCGACTGCAAACAAAACAGACGATACACAATTGGATCATACCCTTTTGACTCCAACAGCGACACAGTTAGAAAATCACCGTTTGACTTGCTCATCTTTCCCAACTTGTCATTTAAATGATGCACATGAAACCAATAATTGCACCATTTATGGCCCAAATACGCCTCGCTCTGTGCAATCTCATTCGTGTGATGTGGAAAAATATTGTCCACACCACCACAGTGAATATCCATGTACTCGCCAAGGTGTTTCATACTAATACAAGAACATTCAATATGCCACCCGGGATATCCCATACCCCACGGACTGTCCCACTTTAATTCCTGAGCATCAAATTTGGATTTTGTAAACCACAGCACAAAATCACTCTTATTTTTTTTGTTTGCGTCTTCATCCACATTCTCGCGCACACCAACCAACAGTTCGTTTTCGCTCTGTCCAGATAATACATAATACTCGTCAAGTTTAGAAGTATCAAAATAAATATTTCCACCGCTCTCATAAGCATAACCCTTCTCAAGCAAAACTGTAATCATATGAATAAATTCTGCAATACAATTTGTTGCTGGTTCCACCACATCCGGTCTCTTAATATTGAGCTTATCGCAGTCACTAAAAAATGCATTGGTATAAAATTCCGCAATCTCCAGAACTGTCTTGTGCTCTCTCTTCGCCCCTTTGAGCATTTTATCCTCGCCCGTATCTGCATCGCTGGAAAGATGCCCGACATCTGTAATATTCATAACACGCTTGACATCATATCCAATATAGCGCAGTGTCTTTTCTAGCAAATCTTCCATAATATAGCTTCTTAGATTACCAATATGCGCAAAATGATACACTGTTGGTCCACAGGTGTACATTGCAACTTTCCCTTCCTCGTTTGGGATAAATTGCCCCACCTTTCTTGTCAGTGTATTATACAGGAACAATTTGTTTTCCATCTTCTCTCAAAACCTCCAAATATTATGTATCTCTACCATTCCGTTCTTTTTCTAGCTGCTTAATTTTCTGTTCAAGCTCCAAAATGCGATTGGTCATCTCACTGTTTGCATGTTGCAAATTTCTAATATCCTCATTGACTGGGTCAGGGAGATCGGTCTGATTCAAATCTTCACGCACAAGCTTTTGATTATTGCGCCGCACAACTCTCCCCGGCACTCCTACTACTGTACAATTTGGCGGAACTTCTTCAATAACAACACTTCCTGCCCCTATTTTAGAGTTTTCACCAACTTTAAAAGAACCGATAATTTTAGCCCCTGCGCTAATCATTACATTATCTCCTATTGTTGGGTGTCGCTTTCCGTGCTCTTTCCCCGTACCGCCAAGCGTGACTCCCTGATAAAGAGTGACATTGTTGCCCACCACTGCCGTCTCACCAATTATCACACCATTTCCGTGGTCAATAAAAAAGTTTTCGCCAATCTCTGCCCCCGGGTGAATTTCTATCCCAGTCTTTCGAACCGCACGCTGCGATATCCATCTTGCCCAAAAGTAATGTCCGCTCTGATATAACCGATGCGCCACCCGATAGTGAAGCATCACCTTAAAACTCGGATATAAAAAGACCTCCATATTAGAGTGGATTGCAGGGTCACGCTCTCTTATGACCTTTATCTCATTTCTCACACTTTTTATAAATCCCATCCTGTGCCTCCATTGAGACTGTATCGCTTAATTTAAATTATGTCAATACTTTATTTTGGCTTATTTGCTCTCTTCGTTACTATTCACGGCATGAAATCGCTCATAGCAACGATTCGAGACGATATTTGAAGTTTTGCTATGCAAAAATCGCCCCTCACTTCTGAATCATATTCTTATGGAATGCGCAGTACATGTGCATTCCTGACCTGTGAAAAATAACTTTTATTCCAAATTTACTGCAGTGTTAAGCGCAATCTCCATCATCTGGGTAAAAGAATTTTGCCGCTCCTGCGCGGTTGTCTCCTCGCCTGTCACCAAACTGTCTGACACTGTGAGGATTGCAAGTGCATTCTTTTTACATCTCGCCGCATTCATGTACAAAGCAGCCGCCTCCATCTCAACACAGAGTACCCCCATCTTTTGCCAACCTTCATTGGCAGCAGGATTATCATTGTAAAACACATCTGATGAAAGAATATTTCCCACATGATACTGCGCACCTATTTGTTCAGCCTGCGCAACTGCTTCTTTGAGAAGCGCATAACTTGCAATAGGCGCAAATGTACCACCTAGCCCATACTGACTACCATAACTAGAGTTTGTACATGCCCCCATACCAAATACAATATCTCGTACCTTTACATGTTCCTGCATTGCCCCTGTCGAGCCAATACGCATAATATTTTCCACATCAAAAAAATGAAATAGTTCATAAGAATAAATTCCTATCGTGGGCATTCCCATACCACTCGCCATAACGCTTAACTTTACGCCCTTATAAGTCCCTGTATATCCCTGAATCCCTCTGATATTATTGACTAGAACAGTGTTTTCCAGAAAATTTTCCGCGATAAACTTCGAGCGAAGCGGATCACCGGGCATCAATACTGTCCTACCAAAAGCTTCTTTTTCGGCATTGATATGTGGTGTTGTAACAAGTGACATACGCATCCCTCCCATTTGTATAATTTTTTATTAATACCTTTCGTTCATCCAGACAGGACCCGACAGGTATATACTATCAAATTTTGCATTTTGTTTCAACTGAATATACTCAAAAATAAATGCAGTAAACTCACCGATTGTCGTTGTAACCTCTGGTCGCGCAGAAGCCCCTATGTCATTACTTCGCTGTTCTACCCGCTCCATATGGCTGCCCTTCTTGTCAATATACCACAAAAATACGCCATTATTACTTTGCAACACAGGATCAGTAAGCTTTATTGCAACTGTTATCTTTCCGTTTCCTGAAATATGCCGCATCATCTCTGATAAATTTACAATACGCGCCATCACAGCAGGCTTTTTTTTCCCTTTCACACACAGAAAACGTTCTCTATCTGCCTCATCTGCAAAAACTGCTTCCCTGATACCTAAATCACCTCTATACGCGAAATAACCTTTTATTTTCCCATTTTCCACTATCTCAAACAAATTTCCGCCAACGCCTTCTAGTTCTCTCTGAAAGTGTTCAAAATACAAGGCACTTCTTATAATAAACAACCCGTAACGCTTGCATAGATTAGCATTCACAAAATGAGCCAGCGAAAGGACACTGTTACAATCTGTCACATGCAGAAAAGCATCCGAATTCGGAAGGGGAATCAAATCTCCTTCTATCGCCTGTTGTAACGCTTCTTGTGATATCAGTTCTGTGTTCAGCCCATATTGCGGCTTGTCATAAATATATCCAAAACCAAAATGTTCCCAGAACGATTTATTGCCAGACTCCACAAAACAAAATGGTATTTTCATCTGTTGCTGATATTCCAAAGAGCCCAACATCAATCGACTCATATATCCCTTTTGGCGATATTGCACCTTAGTCGCAGCTAAACTGATACGATTTGTCCCAACCCGCTCAATATCTGCCATACTGAGTAGACATTTTTCTCCTTTTCGTGGATTTCTGCGCATCGCAGCAATACAAGACGTCAGTTGCAGCACAGATTGTACCTCATCCTCTTGCACTGCAAATATAATGTTTCCCTCTCCTCTATAAAGCCCTGAGAATGCCTCTTCGGATAAAAGTTTTGCTATCTGAACTGATGTTTCATCCAAAACAGCAATGTTAAAAGCTGCCTCTACACTACGCCTGCTTCTCTGTTCATTTTCTTGCTCTCCTACTATCTGCTCCATTGTGACTATTTCCTTTTATGCTTCTTTCAGGGCACTGCATCCCGGACAACCTTCACAAAAACGCGCGTCCATTGACTGTCCTTTTGTACTGGCAGCCTCCATTGTCACCAATTCTCTAGGACTTGAGAGTATGCAGATTGCCTGTGAGGATATTCCTAATCCCTCGCCTGTAAAACCAAGCCCTTCCTCTGTTGTTGCCTTCACATTGACCTGCTCTATACTAATTCCCAATACACGCGCAATATTTTCGCGCATTTGGTCTATATAAGGGCGCATCTTAGGAGCCTGCGCAATAATTGTCGCATCAATATTTTCTATAAAAAACATATTTTCATCCAGCAATTGTCCCACTTTTTCTAATAATATTACACTTGATATTCCTTTGTAAGCGGGATCTGTATCTGGAAAATGCTTTCCAATATCCCCAAGCGCAGCCGCCCCCAGCAATGCATCCGCAATTGCATGCAACAGTACGTCCGCATCAGAATGGCCTAACAAACCTTTCTCATATGGTATCTCCACACCGCCCATTACAAGAGGTCTGCCTTCCACAAGACGATGCACATCATATCCCATTCCAATTCTCATTCTAGTCTCCTAATTTCCATTATTTTGTCGGTATCACCAATCTGTCAAATCCATCGAGAAGCTCTAGTACAATATTAAAAAGTTTATCACAATCGCCGGATCTCGCACCTTCTATATTGAGTGGCATCTGCGGATCATGGAGCGACATGCGCAACAGCAGCCACCCCTTGACTTCATCTGTGTCAAAGGTAATACGAATTCCTTCATATGAATTTGGCGCAATATGATATCCTCTTTCATTTGCCCTCTTCTCAAAAGTATTCAAGGCTTCGTTTCCATATGACTTAAAATCCTCTCCTTGTATTTTGAATCGATACTCTCTCTCCTCAAAGCCTTTCTCTAAATGTTCAATAAAAGAGGCAAGCGACTTATTTTCTTTTGCTGCCTTTGCAAGTGCTATAAGAAGTTTCACTGCCATATATGCACCATCATCAAGAAAATAATTTTCACTGAGTGCACCATGCCCAGAAGTCTCTATAGCAAGCGGTGACACAACACCTTCCTGATTCAAACGAATCGACTCATTTATCACATTCTTATATCCTCTCATATACCTGTGATGTTTCATTCCAATGCCTTCTATAAAGCGCGTCAACCTGTCACTGGTAACAGAATCTGTCACAATTGTTCCGCCCGGATAATCCTCCGCAATAATTGCAGTCATCATTGCAATAATCGCATCCCGATTCACTTCATCTCCATTTGGAAGTACTGCGGACATTCTATCGACATCTGTGTCAAAAATAATGCCAAGATCTGCCTTGTTAGAAAGTACTGCCTGTCGAATCGCTTCCATTGCCTGTTTATTCTCTGGATTTGGTATATGATTTGGAAAGTGCCCATCTGGTTCTAAAAACTGGCTTCCCACTGTGTCTGCGCCAAGCGGATTTAACACTTTGTCCACAAAAAATCCACCAGCACCATTTCCGGTATCTACTACAATATGCAACCCAGCAAGCGGTTTGTCATAATCTTCTGCCTGAATACTCTTCTTTATCTTCTCCTGCAAAAATTCACAATATACAGAAAGGGAATCAACTTTTTCTACCTTAGACAAATCTGCGTCTGAAACAGTAAGACTTGATGCTGTCTCAAGAATCTTGGTAATATCATCATGTTCTAAGCCGCCATCCCGGTCAAAAAACTTATAGCCATTTCTGTTAAATGGAAGATGGCTTGCTGTAATCATAATTGAGCCGTCAAATGCAAACTGTTCAAATACTGTCGTCATAAACATTGAGGGTGTCGACACCAAACCACAGTCATAGACCTTTGCACCCGCCGCCAAAATTCCTTTTGCTGCTGCGGCGAACAAACTATTCGCTGTAATTCTGGAATCATGACCGATTCCAATCCGAAGTTCATCCATTTTCTTTCCCTTCTTATCCGCAAGCCATCTGACAAATCCGCCTCCAATTAGATTTCCTGCCTCCTCTGTCAAATTCACATCTTCTCCTGCAATTCCGGCACATGCGATTCCTCGCACATCACTTCCATTTTGAAGTTTCCTAATATCAGCCATCTCATATCCTCCGTGTATCTCTTTTACATTTTATGTTTCTTTAAAGGACTGTAAGAAAACAATATTACCAGTTATCTTCTCCACAGTCCCTAAGCTCTGCAAAACAATGCCATTATATGGCTTTGCTGTTACCAATATATCACATATATCGCAAAAAAGAAATATCCAAATAACCGCTTTCCATGAATTATTTTAGCAATTCGGATTAATACTATATCATTATGAGAAAGAAATTAATTCTACATCCATTTGACTACTATGCACTCTTATTTTTTACCACTGCATTTGCTGGGTGGCTCTGGGAAGTGATACTTTATCTAATCACAAACCACACCTTTGTAAACAGAGGTGTCTATCGTGGACCATATCTGCCAATCTATGGGATTGGCTGTATTATTTTAATTTTGCTCCTTCACAAAATGCGACAACAGCCTATATTAGTTTTTATGCTCTCCTGCTTTTTATGTTCTGTGTTGGAATATTTTGCAGGAGTCTGGCTTGAGAAAAAATGGGGAATTCGATGGTGGGATTACAGCGAACATATGTTTAATTTTCAAGGACATGTCTGTCTTACAAGTGCTGTTGGATTCGGTCTTGGCGGTGTGCTTCTTATCTGCCTAATACAACCTGTTTTTAACAAATTTTATCATCGCATGACCATCAAAATACGTATTACTTTATGTGTACTCTTTCTGTTGGTCTTTATTGTCGACGCTGCCTACTCTACCATAGCACCTAATACTGGCACACATATCAGCACCTTTTTTCAGCTCGAAAAGACTTCTACTTCCAAAATAGTAAATAAAATACAATATTGTTCTATTTGAAATAAAACGACCGCAATCCCACTGTCTTTAGACGGTGGATTAAGGGGTGCAAAACGAGTAGTTGCCATAGTGTAAATTTTTTGTTATAATTTACTCATATTCGGACATTGATAACTGTATATGGGTGTTTGTACCAAGAAATCAGAATACGAAAACCAAGCTTTCTTCGGTACATAAAATATACAAAATACAAATATATATGCCGTTATAGGGCAAGGACTGCCCAAATGAACGCCTGTAGAGATATAGTCAAAGAATCAGGAAACTCATTGGCTTTAGACAATAGGTAGTTCACAGTACAATCTCTGGCTGAGAGAAAACTCCAACAAAAATAACAGTAAAAACTTTAATAGTATTTTTGAATCTTGTATCTTTGTCATAAATGTTTTACAATTATTTTAAAAGTAGATAAGGCAAGAAAACGGAAAGGATAGAAACTAAATGGATTACACAGAACTTCAAAACATGGAAATTGAAAAAAAATATACTTTAAAAAATTTACCAAATAATCTGGAAAGCTATCCTTGCAGGCTTATTGAACAGGCATATTTAAACACGTCTCCTGTCGTGCGCATCCGCAAATCTGACGATTCCTATTATCTAACCTATAAGGGAAGCGGACTGATGGCACGCGAAGAGTACAATCTCCCGCTTGATGAAACCTCCTATCAGCATCTGCTCACAAAAGCAGACGGAAATATTATTTCCAAAAAGCGATACGTAATCCCTCTTGAAAATCCACAGTTTAATAACTGTTATCAGGCACAAAACCCCCCGCAACTTTTTATTGAACTTGATGTGTTTGCGCCCCCATTTGCACCGCTTATTATGGCAGAAGTAGAATTTCCAAATGTAGAAATGGCAGATGCTTTTGTTCCCCCCGAATGGTTTGGTCAAGACGTTACCAATAATCCAGACTATCATAATTCTGTCATGAGTCGTAAAATATTTGTATAACAATTATTTTGTTTTTGGTCCAAGCATACCAAGTTTAAAATGCTTTCTGCAAAGCGCCATATACTGATCATTGGCGCCCAGCAGGACCTGTTCTCCATCCCGCACAATGCCATTATCATTAAAGCGTGCGTTGCAAGTTGCTTTTTTGCCACACCAACACACTGTCTTAATCTCCTGAATTGTGTCAGCTATTGTAATCAATCGTTCACTTCCCGGAAAAAGATTGTTCTGAAAATCTGCCCGAAGCCCATAACAGACTACCGGCACATCCATAAAATCCACAACGTCCGACAAAAAATCAATCTGCTCTTTTGTGGCAAATTGTACCTCATCTACAATAATGCAATGATAAGATTTTATTGTCTCCTCTGGCATCTCCACAAGTTCATCGAGCAATACGCACTCCATCTCCAGACCAATTCTGGAACGAATCACTCGCACACCATCGCGGGTATCTGTCTTGGTTTTACACAGAAGTGCCCTCTGCCCTACTTCCTGATAGTTAAAATGGGTCATCAATGCATTGGCAGTCTTAGAACTGTTCATTGCACCATAATAAAAATATAACTTTGCCATTCTAATTACACTCCTATATTGATTTAGAATCTGTAGGAAAATAACAGACACCTTTTGACTCGTCTGCTTTATAGTCATTTATTAAAATCCTATTGACAAGCCGCCGTTAGTATGGTCTTCTTGATACAAGACATCTTGTATCAAGAAAGAGAGGAATAAAATGGAACTCACAATTAAAATTCAAATTAATACCGATTCTAACGGAAATATTGTTATTGGTGATATTAACCAGACTGTTAATACTGCAGCAATTGTAGAAGGAGACTTTTTTCTGAGTGAATCGCACAAAAAGTACAACTATGTTGCAATTGGAAAATCTTCACCGATTCAATTGCCTAAAAATCAAAACATTAAAGTAATTTTTGACGATGTCATTGCCTTAACACACACGCATAGTTCCCAGATAAATAGAATTGACAAACTTAAAAAAATATTAGACCATTTTGATATTGGAGAACAAATACATGTTTCATGGAATGCCAATGAAAAAATTGTTACATTCAAAAAATCAAAAAAATAAAACTTTAATCGAACATTATTATATTAAAGCAGCCATTAATATCGCCCCTTATTTATTGAGACGATAAATCTAACTGTATATTGTCGGAAATTGGTATGCAATTAATAGTGATATTCGGCAAACTGAAATAACTTTTTAGTGCCTGTCACATTACAAAACCACCTTTTTTCGACTTTATGTCAGTTACTTTATATGAATAGTATTTCTATTTTTGGAAATGCTATTCATATATTTTTCTTTTTATAATCATATCATTTATGACCTCTTTAGGAAATAATGTTTCTAATCGCTCCATTATCTCTTCGTTTACTTCTCCACTTTCCGTCTCAAAAAATTCATCTCTTGGAATATTGATACAATAACTAACAGTTAACATCATATTCATTTTTCATCACCTTGTTTTTTCATTAAAATCCATTTCGTCATCTCAAAAGATACTTTCACATTGATGATACCATTGCTTCGCATCCTCAAAGTTCAGAATTTCTTTTACGTTTCTCTCGTCCTGAATTTGATGTTCCATTTCTTTTATAATGAATAAATTTTTTTCAAATTTATCATATTCAAAGTTCTCTTCTTCCTCATTTAAATACACCAAAATAAAATCTAATGTAAATAATCTGAACGCCTCCTCATACACAGGATTATCAATGAAATAATCTATCCACTCCTCAATATGATTTGCAAATATCCTCGCTATACACAATTGAATGGTATCTTCCAAACCATTGCAAAGATTGTCGGCTCTTATTTTTTCATGGAAATACCATACACTGTCATCCATCTCCAAATCGTTCAAAACAATTGTCCAAAATTTGTCCATAAGTTCTCGATATTGGTCAATCCTGCTCCAAACTTGTCCCGTAGTAAATTTCCTATAAGTGCAAAATTGTCTTTCCAGACACATCAGTGCCAAAATTCTTTTTTGATGTTGATTTAATGTCAACAATCTTTTCTTATCTTCTATCTGATATTTATCAAAAAAATTCATTAATATTATATATAGTCCTTTCTAATACTTCTCAATATCCCTATCTTCACTAAAGATTTAATTCTTTAGCAATTGTAGAAAAGTTCCAGATATTTTCGTAACTTTACAGTAAAACTTGTTTGTACTCTCGGTTCACTTTGTAGTAAAATATCACCGCCCATCTGTCTTGCAAGGTTTCTGGCAATGGTAAGCCCTAGACCATTTCCCTGTATGCTGCGATTGCGGGAATCCTCCATTGTATAAAGTCGCTCAAACACACTGGCAGCAAACTGTTTTTCTATCCCTTTTCCCTTGTCAATTATATCAATATAAACAAAATCCAAATCTTCCCGCAAAAAAAGCCCAATATATTTACCATCACTGCCATATCGTATCGCATTTGTCAGCAGATTGGACAGGATTCGGTCAATAGACTCCTTGTCACCTTGCACAAAAATTGTCTGCTCTGGAATTGCAATATCCACTGTAAAATCCTTTTGCATTAACAGCTCATAATAACTTAGCACATTCTCCTTACACAATTCATTTATATTTAATTTTGCCATCTCAATATTTTTATCTCCAGCCTCCAATTTTGCCAATGTGAAAAACTGGTCAATTAGCTCCATTACCTGTTTTGCCTTGGCTTCCACCTTTTGCAATGTTGTGTCCTCGTAATTACTCAATCGCATAATTTCCAGATACCCTAAAATAACTGTGAGCGGCGTCTTAATATCGTGCGAAATATTGGAAAGCATTTTCTTAGATGCAATTTCCTGCTTTCGGAAATCTGCTTTCATCTTCTGCCTGTCCAACAGCAACAAATTAATTTGTCCACACAAATCCATCAGCACTTTATGATCTGTAAAAACCATCAACTGCTCGTCAGTATCTTGTTCCAGAATATCAGATAGTTTATCAGTAATTTCTTTTAGTTTTGCCTGTATTCCTCTGTTCATTTCCCCTCTCCCAGTTTATATCCAATTCCCCATACTGTCATAACATACTTTGGATCACGTGGATTGTCCTCAATCTTATTGCGCAGTCTGCTAATATGAACATTAACCGCATTCTCATCTCCCAGATAAGCGTCATTCCAGATTTGCGAATATATTTGCTCCTTTGTATAGACTTTTTTTGGATTTTTCATGAAAAGTTTTAAGATTTCAAATTCTTTAGCTGTTAGCTCGATTTTTTCCCCATTCTTCATAACCGAATAATCGCTTGTATTAAGCACTAGCTCTCCCCTTGCGATAATATCATTCTCCACAATGGCGGGTGCTGTATACTGTGTAGTTCTTCTAATATTGGCTTTGATTCTGGCAAGCACTTCTGTGACAGAAAATGGTTTGGTGACATAATCATCTGCCCCGAGTCCAAGCCCAAGTGTCTTGTCCGAATCGGTATCTTTTGCAGAGAGAATTATAATTGGTACTGTGCTAAATGCCCTGATTTTTTTCATAACCTCCATACCGCTAATTTTAGGAATCATCAAATCTAACAGCACAATGCTATATGTATCGGCAAAAAACTTTTCACAGGCACTCTCCCCGTCATATGCAGTCACCACCTCAAAGTTTTCTGTCATTAAAAAGTTTTTTAACATCTCACTAATTTCTGTGTCATCCTCTACCAACAAAATTTTCATCATTTTATTTGTTATTTTCCTTCCTTTATCACATCTACAACTTATATTTGTTGTTTTGTGCCGCTTTTTATTATCTTATCACAATTCCTATCTTTTCACCAGACTTAAAAAATCAAAGGAAAATATTTTGTTACAGTTCGACAAGGCTAAACTGTAACAAAATTTTAGAGGCTTATACAATGCCATTATAGTAAGTCTTTTGTCTCTATATTATAGACAGACAGATAAATCGAAACTGCGGCCGCAATAAACAAAATCACGTAGAATGGTATATTGTTCACCAATGTCGCTGAACCAATATTGCCTTGTGTTAGACAAGCAATTATTACAGACGCAACAATTGTTGCCTTAGACGACTTCATTTTCAATCCTATAGGAAGCGCAATAAAGCTGATACTTACCATCGCCGCCGATTTAAGAACAATATTCAACCAAAATAAAGCGTCTCCAATTGGAATACTTTCGGCGGTTATGCCCGTAAATGATTTTGTTGCAATTAAAACAAGATATATTACAATTTTGCTGACCACCATTGCTAAAAAATTAAAAATCCACACTGCACAAACTTTTGCCAGAATAATGGTACTGCGCTTAATAGGATAAGAAAACATTAAATTTATTGTCTTTTTCTCGTAAACACTCACAAAAACTGCCGCAATCATTACACCTGTAAAAATAATATATGACATATGTGCAAACAACTCCACGGAACTATCTAACATTCCTTTTCCATACAATGCGATTGTCTCCTCTGCCTCTAGTTCTCGCGCCATCATAACCATAAATAATAGAAGAATAACAGTCATAATCCCTGCATATTGAATATATTTTAAAATATTATTTTTTCTCCATTCCAATCGAATCAACTTTATCATAGTCTTCCACCCTCCTCTGTAATTTTCAGGAAATAGTCCTCCAAACGCTCCGATTTCCTGCCAATAAAATCAATTGCTATGTCATTCAACGCCAATCCTTTTGACAGTGCACTTATTTGAATTTGGTCATCATAGATGCGGATATGGTGCGCATCAATTACCTTGAAATTCTTCAATTCTAACTTGTCATCAAGCACATAAGCCGCCGCCTTTGTGTCTGTCACAGCAAGTTCTATATATGCAGTATTTATCTCAGAAATTTCTTGTATAGAAATCTCCCGCATCATTCTGCCATGCGCAATAATGCCAATTGTATCAGCGATGCTCTCCACTTCCGAGAGAATATGACTAGAAATAATTATTGTTATCCCATATTCTGTACACAACATCTTAAACAAATCTCGCAACTGTTTCATTCCAGCAGGGTCAAGACCGTTTGTCGGTTCGTCAAGCACTAGAAGTTCTGGTCTGCACAAAATTGCACGGGCAATTCCAAGGCGCTGTTTCATTCCCAAAGAATATTTTTTTACCTGTTGCTCTCCAGCCTCCAATAATCCCAACAATTTAAGGACATTCTCCACACTGCCGGGTGTATGATACCCCATATATTCACAGTGCAGCTCTAAGTTCTCTCTACCACTCATATGCTCATAAAAACAAGGAAATTCAATAATACTTGCCATTCTCTTTAAAACCTCATAAGAAGTTGGTGTAAGGACTTTTCCAAACAGCTCAATAGTCCCGTAAGTTGGTTTCCAGAGATTGGTAATCATCTTCATCACTGTTGTTTTACCTGCACCATTTGGCCCAAGAAATCCATATATTTCACCTTTCCTCACATGGATATTAACATCTTTTACAAGTTCCTTACCACCGATAATTTTCGTTAATTGATTTGTCTGTATCATATTTATATTTGGCATCTTTATTGCCTCCTCTCCATTGCGTGCCTCTCAAAAAGTTCTTTCCCACACGCTCTATCATGATTATAATAGATTATTTTTTCAAAACTATTGACAAATTCTTACAAATTTCTTTCGCGTAGGATTATATTAATTACACACAGAAACAATTCTTGTCACATCACCCATTCTGCGTTATAATCAAAAAGAAAGGAGCGCTTCTATGAAAAAGTATCGTCACAGTCTTTTTTCTGTCAAGAATCCTTATGATACACAATCTGATACTGTATTTATCAGTGCAGTTAGAGAGAATTTTTGTTATCACTATACACATTGTCAAGAATATCGAACTATCGCAGAACATTTTAATGTTGATGCAGATTCATTTCATTCTATTGATGACATAGCACGCCTGCCCTGCCTCCCTACACTACTGTTCAAACGACATCGACTAAAGTCAGCACAAGTACTAATTCGAGCGACCTCTTCTGGCACAAGCGGAAACTATAGCGAAATTGGCTTTGATATTGGTGGCCTGCTCTGCGCACTTAAAATGTCGTGCAAAATTATGCGCAAGCGCCAACTGTTTTCTCTTATTCCTTGTCACTATATTGTTATGGGTTACAAGCCACACCGCAGCAACCATACTGCTGTCACCAAAACTGCATTTGGGGCGACTTTATTTGCCCCTGCTATCAGCCGCAAATATATTCTAAACTATAAAAATGGCACCTATACTCCAGATTTTGACGGAATCCTTTCCACGCTAAAAAATCTATCGAACGCTATATTCCCTATCCGTTTTATGGGCTTTCCTTCCTATACATTCTTTTTAATGAAAATGATGGAAGAACAAGGTATTCACATTCCTCTAAAAAAAGGGTCTAAAATTATGCTGGGCGGTGGTTGGAAACAATTTTACGCAGAGCAGGCTGACAAGACAACCTTCTATAATCTGGCAGAAAAAGTTTTTGGTATAAAAGATTATGACATTGTGGAATTTTTTGGCGCGGTAGAGCATCCAATCCTTTACTGTGACTGTCCAAATCATCATTTCCATGTACCAGCCTACAGCCGTGTAATAATTCGTGACATCGATACGTTAAAACCAGTACCCGAAGGAACTGTTGGACTTGTAAACCTTATCACGCCTATGATATGTGCTACACCCATTCTTTCTGTTATGACAGACGATCTTGGCATTTTGCGCTCTGGCAGCCAATGTGGCTGCGGTATTCAGACACCATATCTTGAAATTATTGGTCGTGTCGCACCCACAGACATTAAAACTTGTGCTGCTGGTGCTGCCGATATGCTAAAAAGAGGAGAAACGAATGATTCTATATAAAGGGAAACTTTTTGACAGTACTGAACAGGAGCGCATTTTGTCTGAAATGGAGCCATACATCAACAACACACTTGTCAAAAAGTCACTTTCTGTTGAGACAGTAATCGCAGCAATTGACGCACTTGGCAAAGAGATTGCTTCTGGAAAACAAGATGCACTTCTTGCCACGCTCTTATCAGACAACGCTATGCAATATAAACTCCTTGCTGCTACCATGCTTTCTCGTGAAAATCTTGAATGGAAACTACAGACAGAATTGGGCGGCACTACATCTTCAAATGGCTCTTCTGTTATCCATAGTCAGCGAATGCCACTTGGCGTACTTTTTCATATTGCAGCCGGAAATATAGACGGACTACCTGCCTTTAGCATAGCAGAAGGACTTCTTACAGGCAACATTAATATTTTAAAACTTCCACAAGCAGATAACGGATTGTCACTTGAAATTATCTCCCGATTAATTGCCTTGGAACCTGTACTTACAGACTATATTATGGTTTTCGACACACCATCAACAGATATTCACGCAATGCAGCGCATGGCAGAACTCGCAGATGGAATTTCAGTGTGGGGTGGAGAATCCGCTGTAAAAGCTGTTCGCTCCCTTGCCCCCACTGGCGCTAAACTAATTGAATGGGGACACAAATTAGGCTTCTGCTATATTGCAGAAGCCGAAAATTTAAACCATATAACAACAGAACTTTTTGCGCTTGCAGAACATATTGCCACAACAAAACAGCTCCTGTGCAGCTCTTGTCAAACAATCTTCCTTAATACACAAAACGAAATAGACCTACATAAATTTTGCAAAATTTTTCTCCCTATTCTTGAAAATGCAGTACTGAAAAATCGCAGCAGAACAATTGGCGAGCGCGCATATTTGACATTAATGCGTCATACGGAACTGCTGGAACAACGAATCTATGGGAAACACAACGCCACAAACGAATATCGGGGAGAGAACTGCCGCTTAACAGTATGTCAAGATAGCGAGCTAGAACTTTCTCCTATGATGTGTAATGTTCTTGTCAAGCGATTGCCGCGGGAGCAGATTGTGCCTGTACTTCGCCGAAAAAAAGGACTTTTGCAGACAGCAGGTCTCATCTGCACCCCTGAGAACCGAAATATATACACAGAACTTTTTGCGCGCTGTGGTGTCACACGAATTACTTCAGCCGGAAATATGTCTGCCTACTTTCTTGGCGAAACCCATGACGGAGAATATGCTTTGAGACGATATACAAAAATTGTGGATATTGAAACAGAGTGATGCAAATCCCACTGGCTCTAGACAATGGGTAGTTTACCGTTACAATCTTATTATATAAAAACTACAATCTTTTATCTTTCCAATCGAGTAAGGAAAAATTTTTTCCCTACTTGCTGCGCCCCATACACCACATTAGTGATATATTTCCTCTGCATGGGTCTATGCACAGTACAGCATTAGATCGACTTTTTGTGATCTTGGTCAAACTGATGTGTATCTAATTTTTATAATATTATAGAATAGTCGACAAATACTTAATATAGATGCTTATTTACTGTATATCGACTGCATATCAGTTACATACAAACTATCAATCAAAATATCTCCATCTGAAAACAATTGTATCTCCTGCGAATTATAATCACTATAAGAACGCATTGAAATAGATTTTGTATTATTAAAAAATGCTTCTACTAAAGAACGATCAATATAAATTTCCATAAATAGCTTTCCGTCTTCCAAAGAAAGGGGACCAGATACATGATTTAGCGAAGCCGCACTTCCCTTGTTCCTTGTATCACCAGAAATTGTTTTTGCCTCAACATTGTATGTATAGGAAGTCCTGTCAGAATCTTCATTTGATTTGAGCTGAATACCAAATTCCTTTGCATTATTTGCAGTGAGCATCATTCTGACGTAGAGCATATCTCCTTTCACATTTTCCAGCACCGCATTTGCTTGGTCTAGTGTAAGGTTTTGTTCTTCAGCCAATATATTTTTTTCCAAAGTATGCAGCGCATCAATCGGGCACATCTTCACATCTGTTCCCTCATCATTCAGCCAAATTTTTCGTGTCAGTCCAACACAGTGCGCCCATCCAGAAGCGCCTTCCTCCGCACCGATCCGCTGATCTTGCATAATACTAAACACACATGCATCACCGCTTTGTGGATCAAAAAAGACACTTGGACCAGTAAATACATTACAGCCATAATCAAGCAGCGATGGATTGTTATCAAAATTCTCATCCGGTATAAATTT
Organism: Lachnospiraceae bacterium; assembly: GCA_949383255.1. Taxonomy (GTDB): domain Bacteria; phylum Bacillota; class Clostridia; order Lachnospirales; family Lachnospiraceae; genus COE1. The sequence continues at coordinate 25,851 of CASJPF010000034.1, forward strand.
TCCGGTTTCCACATTAAAATCACCCAAAAAATAATACACTTTATTGTCAGCAAGTCCTGCCGGCGCCGGTGATATCATAAAAATATATTTTTTTAAAGTCCCCGCTTCATTTGTAAGTGGCATAAGAATTGGCAGTTCCCAGCTAGTGCCATAAGTCATTGACTGATTTTTCATCTCATAGACTGGTCCTATATATTTCCAATCCATATCAATTGTCCTATCAGGCTTCACTTCCAGTGTATCTGTTTCATACAAAATAGCACTTCCACCTTCCGACTCCATACTTCCTGTACACACAAGCATACACCAGCTATCGCCTTCTTTCCAGATATGGGCATCTCGGAACTCACCAGCCCTTCCCTGTCCCTCTGTCTGTTGTATTGCGAGCTTGTCATAAATAATCCACTCTGTCAGATTAGGATCGGAGAGATCGGCCGGATACGCCGCACCAATATTTTGATTAGAAATCAATCCCTCCTTTACATAACTGTCATTTCCCGCCGTAAAAAATAGAATTGGCACGCCATTTATATCCATTGCCGCACCGCCAGACCACACTCCATCAGGAACAACTGAATTTTCTGTCGGCGTAAGAGCTTCCTTAATTGGTTTCCAATGCACCATATCCTCACTCACCAAATGTCCCCAACAAATATTTCGCCAGTAAGTCCCAACCATATTATTTTGATAAAATAAATGATACATACCATTATAATAAAATGGTGCATGTGGCTCATTCATCCAGTGTTGATAAGGACCTCCATGATACTGTGTTTTATAGATATCTTGCATTAAAATGTTTTCCATCCAAATGTCCGCAAAAGCAATTTCTGGTATCTTGTCAACTATAATTTTCTCCTCAGCCAACGCACCTTGATAAATTTTCAATTCGTCCATCAAGCCACAAAACATATTGTAGGTTCCCGCCGCAATCTGTTCCGCGTCAGAATTTTTTCCTATCAAAAATTTTTTTCTGTCCGCTGGACTGATCGCAGTTCCAATTGGCACTTCCTTTGAACCAATTTTCGTGCCATTCAAATACAGGTTCATCTCTCCTTTGGTGCCATCAAAGACCGCTGTCACTAGATTCCACTGATATTTTTTCAAGTTTACACCATCACCCCAGAGTGTGAGCCAATCATCTTTTGTTCCAACCTGAAAACACAATTTTCCAAACCGCTGATATCCTAAAAGGATTCCCTGCTTTTTATATTTGTCATATTGACTGATTATTGCAGTCAAATGCTCTGTTCCATTCTCCGCGGCATTAGGATCATCCCACTCAAATGCGCGTGGCGCAACCCAAACACTGGCAGAAAATGTTTCTCCTCCTACACAAATTTCATCTGTACTGTAATCAACATAAGTTGAGCATCCGTCAAACAATAGAGAACCACCCTGCACACCACTCTCTCGCCATCCGGGTTCTTTATTCTCCATATACGTTGCATTATTATAAAGATAATGCACCTTGGCATTTTGCACCTTTCCAGTGCTGTCCGCAATCGTTGTGCCCTCCTTTTCATCAAAGGTAAGATAGAGCATCAAACTAGCTGCATCATTGCCCACATCCTTACAGCCAGTGCACAGAGCAACAAATATAGAAATGACAACCATTAAATAAATACTTTGCTTCCTAAAATTCAAAACCACTCGCCTCCTCTCCTATCAAATTCTTTCTATTCCAAAATTAGTAACAGTTCAGCCTTCTGTTACAAGCATCATGCCATGCAAAACCACTTCGTGGTGTCAAAGCCACGTCCAGCGGCTTAATGCATTTTTGCCACTGCATAATTTTATGTGACTTATAAAGCTATAATTTGCAGTGAATGCAAGATCCTAGACGGAACTGCAACCAAAATTATCCTATATTCTATGCACCAATTATTACTATAAAAGAAATGCTTTGACTTTGCTTTATAGTATAAGCAGCCTTGCTATCAACAGATGACAGGCAAAGTATGGCGTAAGTTTATTATGCACAATACATAATCTATCACATCGCAATTATATATACCTAAAAATCTATTGTAAACAATAAAATTTATCTATCTTTTACAATACTGCGAAATCATATTTCACAATATCCATATTTACTGTGCCATCCGCAAAGAAGGAAATACCATCCGCAGACTGTCCTGTATATAAGATAGCGCTCAGAACTTGTTCCCCGTCATTGACAAACACCTCAACGCTAAACCGATCCAAAATAATCCTTAATTTCAACTCCCCATTTACACTGTTTACCTTGCTACGCCGCTGATGAATAATCGCCCTTCTGGAACCAGAATGCTTTCTGTCCACCTTCAATATAGATTCCCTTGGACGGAAACTCAATGAAGTCTGATACTTCTCATTCTGCGCAAAGCGAAGCGCAAATTTATGATAAAGATTCTGCTTGTCTCCCGGACGGATTGTCAGTTCGATATCCACCTTACGCCCTCGGATTCCTTCTAGCTCTATCGCATCCGAAAAAATAACATTTTGGTAAGCCACTTTATTAACGCGAAACGCCTCCAATTCCCGAAGCGGAGTCTGATACAATCTGCCATTTTTAATAGACAGTTCACGGGGTAAACTCATCTGCCCAAACCATAGAACATCTGTTGTCCGCTGCTGACAAGTATCCCAGTTCTGCATCCATCCAATCATAACACGACGTCCATCTGGTGTAAGTACTGTCTGTGGTGCATAAAAATCAATGCCATAATCAATAGATTGGTCATGCTCCTCTTGAAATTTACCAGCCTCTTCATCAAATGAGCCAATTAAACAGAGTGTCCCATTTCCATTGTGGTACTCAAAACTTTGTGGTAACATATCCTGTGGGCTTGTAAGCAACACCCACTTTCCATCAAGCTGAAAGAAATCTGGGCACTCCCACATCTTCCCAAATCGATTATTGTTAGAAACCAGCACACTTTTAAACTTCCACTGAAATCCATCAGGGCTTGTATATAATAAAATCTGTCCACTTCCGTCCGCCGGTCGACTGCCAATCACACAGCAATAGGTGCCATCCTCTTTTTGCCACATTTTAGGATCCCGAAAATCATATCTACTACTGCCCTCTGGCAAATCCTTTTTGTCCAACACAGGATTTTTTTCATACTTTTCATAATCAATACCATCTCCCACAGCAAGACATTGTGTCTGCATCTCTCGGGACTCCCTGCCCCTCTGGCGTTCTTTCACTACACCAGTATACATCAATAATTGTCTGCCATCAGGAAGTGTAATTGCGCTTCCCGAAAAACATCCATCCATATCACATAACTCATCTGGAGCCAGCGCAACCGGAAGATACTCCCAACGCAACATATCAGCACTAACTGCGTGCCCCCAATGCATTGGTCCCCAGTGGCAATCATAAGGATGATACTGATAAAACATATGGTATTTTCCATCATAGTACGAAAATCCATTGGGGTCATTCATCCACCCCACACGCGCAGATAAATGAAAATCTGGTCGCGCTTCTCTCGCAATTTGTTTTTCCATTGTCTCCTCATATTTTCGTGCATCCCGTAAAATGTGACTCATCATATTAAAATCCTCCATTCCGCCGACAGCCTGTAAATTGACCATCAGCTCAAGCAATTTAGTTCCTTAATATTTTTATAACACAATATCAGAGTAGATGCATCTATCATTTCCACTCTGATATTGATTTTTTAGAACATTCTTGTTGCTTTATGACCTTTTTTTCAAAATATTCTGTCATTTTACTTCTATACTATTTTCTATTCAGCATCACCTGCTGTTGCATAGCGGTTATATGCTGCTTGATATACTTCCTGCAACTTCTCCATACCACAATTATCCTTCAAAGTAGAAAGGTAACTCTCCCATGCTTCATCTGTCGGTCCTCCTTCTTTAATCCACAGACCTTCCTGCTCGGCTACTGTACTTTCAAAATCAGGTTTATATCTATCAATTGTATCAAGCTCTTCCTTTGTAAACACACAGTCAACAGGATAAGTAACAGCGCTGTTAACGCTTGGCATCCAGAACTCATTCAAATCTGTCAGACGCTCAATTGCACGGTCCTCCATCTTAAATGTTGTGTTATAATAATCACTGAGAATCAGCTTCGGACCATACACTTCGCACTCGCCCTTTAATTCACCTGCAGTCTTTCCAAACTTTTCTTGTGCTTCTTCATCTGTAATGCTCAACCATACTCCACTGTCATCCTTTGAGACAAAATATGTGTCAATTGGACCATACTGAAGTTGCATTACAATCTCAGGATCATACCACTGATCATAAAACTTGAGAAGACTTGCTGGGCTCTTACAATCCTTTGTAATACAGAGATTCCCACTGTTAATACCGCCACCAGTACGCACTGTTACATTATGTGTTCCATCAGGACCATCGAGAATTGGAAGGAATACATAATCCTTCGCATACTCCCCCATCACTTCCTCAATATACCACCATGTCGCAACACCAACATAACCCTGTGAACACTTGGAGATAAGCTGTGTATCAGACTGGCTAAACATCTCGATATCCATCAATCCTTCTGCATACCAGTCATGAAAATAAGTAAGTGCCTGTCGATACTGATCTGTCGCACACACAAAATCAACTGTTCCATCATCACGAAGTACTAGGTCATTGCAAACATCGTTTGGCCAATTTGTAAAACCAAAGCCAGCATAGAAAATATTTTGCCCCCAACACCATTGATCAAAACCAGTGCTCATTGGTATTGTACTACCTGCATCATTTCCATAATACTTTGCACTCATATCATTGTCCTTGAATGCTTTTAACACATTATGAAGTTCATCAAGCGTCTTTGGTACATCTAATCCCAAATCATCCAACCACGCCTTGTTAATCATAGAAAACTGAGGAATTGTATAAATACTGTAGTCTTTATCTGCTCCAATACCCGCTGTTCCCATCTGCTCGCCTGCAGGAAGTCCATAAATACCGCCATTGTTCATAGTAATGGCACTGCGGATATTTGGATTTTCATCTAAAATCTTGCTCAGATTTGGCATATACTCTTCTGTCAAATAAGGTGTTAAATCAATAAACACACCATCTTCACCATAATTTGTCAAGTCATAATTGTTAAAACCAACACCCATAAATGCATCTGGGAGATCATCACCTGCAATTTTAATATTGACCTGCTCTGCCAGAGAATCACTCATACAGTTCCACTCAATCTTAATTCCTGCATTCTCCTGCATTTTATTTAGAACTTCATTATTATCATACCCTTTACTAAGTGCACTCATAGCACCCATAACTGTAAACTCTGTCTGGGAAGTATCATTGCTTGCCACACCCGGCTCTGCTATACTTGTTTCCTTTCCTTTACCACCACATGCTGTCACCGATAATGCTAGACCTGTAACAAGTGTACAGGAAACTGCTTTTTTCCATAATTTTGTCTTTCTCATAATTATTCCTTCCTTTCTTTTCACTAACCTTTTACTGCGCCCGCCATAAAACCTTTCTCAAAATACTTTTGCACAAATGGATAAATAATTAACATTGGGGCTGCTGCCACAATAATTGATGAAAACTTAATCATCTCTGTCAATTTATTCAATTCTGCATATCCACCAGATATCGTACTTGCCTGACTTGCACTGGCGGAACTCTTAATTAAAATATTCCTCAAAATTAATGGTAATGGAGCTTTCTCCTCACCTGGCAGATAAATTAATGCCGTAAACCAGTCATTCCAATATGCAACCATACTAAACACAACCATCACCGCCATAATGGACCGACTCAAAGGTACTACAATTTTATAAAATGTTGTCCATTTAGATGCTCCATCAATCCCCGCTGCCTCAATCATTTCCTTAGGAATACTATTTTCAAAAAAGTTTCTCATAATAATCATATTGCCAACACCAACACCGCCCGGAAGGAAAAGCGCCCACATACTGTTCATAAGTCCTGTACTCTTTACTACTAGATAAGTAGGAACCAATCCACCACCAAAATACATCGTAAAGATAAAAAAGATACTTAAAAACTTTCTTCCCGGCAAATCCTTGACACTAAGTGGATACGCCGACAGATACAACATCAAAACAGAAAATATAGTACCAATCACAGTATACTTAATACTATTCAGGTAACCTGTCACAATACGGGAATCTGCAAATACAGCCTTGTATCCATCAAGAGTAAACTGACTTGGAAACAGAAAAGTCTTCCCCGCATATACATCATATGGATTTGACACTGAAGCAACCAATATATAGTACAGCGGATAGGCAACGATAAATAGCGCTACTGCACAGATTGCAACCAGAATAATATCACTTGTTCTCTCGGAAAATCCTGTCGAAGCTTTGGTTTTAGTTTTTGCGCTCATACCACACCTCCTATATAAAACTTGTGTCTTCAGATATCTTACCCGCTATCTTGTTGACAACAATTAACAGAACAATATTGACCGCCGTATTAAACAAACCTACTGCTGTAGAATAACTATACTTGGCATTTTCAATACCTTGTTGGTATACATACACTGCAATAACATCACTTGTTGCCTTATTCAAGTCTGTCTGCAAAAGCCATACCTTTTCAAATCCTACATTCATCAAACCACCTGCACTCATAATGAGGTTTAACACCATAATAGAGGTCAGTTCTGGTATATCGATATGAAGAATCCTCTGAAACATAGATGCGCCATCTACTTTTGCCGCCTCGTAGAGCGAAGTGTCCACATTCGCAAGCGTAGCCATGTATACAATAACGCCCCAGCCTGCATCCTGCCAGATACCAGAAGCTATGTAGATTGTTCGGAACGCGGAAGCCTCTGTCAAGAAATCAATAGAAGTACCCGCAATCAAATTAACCAGACCACCTGAAGGGCTTAAGAAAATCCGAATCATACCACAGATAACCATAGTTGAAATAAAGTGCGGCGCATAGAGCACTGTCTGTGTCAGTCTTTTAAAACGCTGAAACCGCAACTGATTGAGCATTAGTGCCAAGATAATCGGAATTGGAAAACTCCACAACAGACTGAAAAAACTTAGCAATACTGTGTTTTTAATCATACGTCCACATGTCGGTGCCGTAAAGAATCGCTCAAACCATTCTAATCCAACCCATTCACTGCCAAACATGCCACGGCTGGCTTTATAATCGCGGAATGCAATTTGAATACCATACATTGGTATGTACTTATAAATTACTGTTAGCACGACAGGCACTAAAAGCATCACATAGAGCTGCCAGTTATCCAGTATTCGGCGCTTCAGCGGTTTTCCTATCGTTGCTGTCGGATTCACAGAAATCGACATCGCTGTTGTTGGACCCTTAGTATTCGATTTTTTGCTCATACTTTCTCTCCTTTCATTTTTGGAACCTCTGACAAATAACATGTGTATCTTCATTTAATTATTTCTTTGGTCAATAAGCTTTCTCATATCTCATTATGCTTTCCTTGTCTGGCAATGATGCAGCAATCTATTCCTTTTAAGAAATATCCTACACGATTCACTCTTATTATTTATCAATAATTCCCTATCTATAATTTTGTCAACAAACAACGCAAACTTTTATTTCGTGAAATTAGTAAAAATTATTGCCCTGTATTTAACTTATTTTTCATGAAACGTTATTTGTTGTTGTGGCTACATTATCATTTTATTTATGAAAAGTCAATATATTTTTTATATTTTCTTAGTTCTTTTGATGTTTTTATTTATTTTATACAATATTTTTTATGCAAATTGTATGTTATTTTGCTTTTGATTTTTATGAAACGTTTCATGTAATTTATTTTAAAATTACTTTACTTTTTTTGATTTATGAATTATAATAAAATTCAGAACAGAAAAAATGATATATAGTCATTAAATATTTTCATAATATTTCATGTACATAATAAGGAACTATTCATAAATAAGTTCGTACTTCTCTCTATCACAAAAAACAGCCTAGCGACTTATTTTTGAATCAGACAGCTTCCTTACTAAATTGATTCTAAACTGTTCTTATCTCATACTATCAGAAAGGGAACTCTTAAATATGAAAAAAGAATCTTCTACTCCCACAATGAAAGATGTCGCCCGTGAAGCTGGTGTTGCTCTTGGCACAGTATCCAAAGTTGTCAATGGACTACCCGTAGGTGACTCCTACAAGACTCGTGTGGAGGATGCTATTCAGAAACTAAATTATCAGGTCAACAGTTATGCTCAAGGATTAAAAGCAAACAAAACTTACACCGTCGCTGTGTTAATTCCAAATATTGTAGACCCCTTTTTTTCTGCACTTGCCTACCATATTAATACTGCTCTTCTAAAGCAGAAATACCGAATGCTATTGTGCTGCACTGGCTCCGATTCCACTCAGGAACAAGAGTATATCACAATGGCACAACAAAACAAAGTGGACGGAATTATTGGGTTAACTTACAATCCAAAACTGGTCATAGAAGAGAACACGCCCTTTGTCACTATTGACCGCTCTATGGGGGCAGGCATTCCCTGTGTTGCCAGCGACAATTTTGCTGGAGGACAGCTCGCTGCAGAAAAGTTAGCGGATTTTGGGTGCAAAAATGTTGCCTTCCTACGAATCGGCTCTTCCTTATCCAATGAACCTAATAAACGGAAAGCAGGTTTTGAAAACGGCTGTCTTTCACGAGGTCTCCATTATGAAATGAAAATACTCGATGACAGCGCACCTTATGAGGAATTTGAAAAATTTCTGTCGGAACATATTCATAATGGAAAATTATCTTTTGACGGAATTTTCTGTGTGACAGATCGTCTTGCCTACTCAGTGATACAGACACTACAACGCCTGCGCCAACGCGTTCCAGAAGATGTACAGGTTATCGGATACGACGGAATTCGTCTCTTTGGAAATATGGACTACATATGTTCCACCATTGTACAGCCGCTCCCGGAAATAGCCGAGATGTGCGTCGAACTCCTCCTGCGGGAAAATATGAAAACAAAGCCTCCCCTTATCTGCCTTCCAGTCACTTATGCTTATGGGGGAACTACCTCTGAAAATATAAGCAACAGTGATGAAATACAACAGTGATGGGAGGAGCGATTTAAGAATGCGCATTGGAAATTTAGAAGAAATAAAGAGTACAGAAACCACAGAAAATCTAATTCAACTTATACAGTCGGAAGAAACTAAGCATCTTAGCGGAATTGAAAAATATCAAAATTGGTGGCACTACTACAAATGGTATGTTATCTGTGGTGTCATCTTGCTCGGAATTGCCTGTGATTTAGCTGTAAATGCATTAAAACTCTGGCAGCCCATTCCTGACTTTCAAATTGCCTATGTCGGTGAAACAGCTCTTCCAGACAATACTATAAACGCTTTGGAAAATGCCTTTGCATTGCTGGGTGAAGATTTATACTTAGATTTAGATTTCAATAGAGACGGAAAAATAATTGTTAAAATCAACCAATATGCCAGTAACAGCCTGAATCCTGACAGTGATGCGCATTATTATGAAACAGCTTCTGAAATTAACTTAATCGGTGACATTTCAGATGGTGATAGTTATTTTTTTCTGCTTGAGAATCCCGATAACTTCCAACAAGAACATCAACTTCTTGCCAATCCAGATGGAAGTTGCCCTAGCAAAACAGATAATTCGATAGCAGGCAAAGTCCTTTCATGGTCAGATTGCTCTGCACTCTCTGACATGGAGCTTGGAACTTACTCTACAAATCTGTTTGGTCAAAATATAACTGGAGATAATCAGGAATTACTATCAAAACTCTACATCGGAAGGCGCTGCTTCTATACAGAACCTGTGACAGATAATGCAGAACAATGCAGTGCATTGTGGAATGTAATTGCCACTCAATAAGCATATAAACCACTTTTTGTACACTGTTACATACAGACCATAACAACTAGCTTAAATCAAACCATTCATTATGAAAAAGGAAATTTTATTTTATGAGCTCAAATAGTAAATTTGCATTGTGTCTTATTTGCCTATTATTAACAGTTACTGGTTGTTCGATTACTTCACCTATCTTAGAAAAAGAGCCAATTGAAAACACAGCCTTTTTAAAAATCGGAACATATTTTGAAGTTAACAACACAAATGAGAACCTTATTCTTTATGATTATAAGGATACTCTTGCCAGTGACGGACTATATTATGCATCATGGAAACTTGGAAACGCTAAGCTCTATGAAAACAGTGACGGCGATACTGTAGATTTATATGATGCTCAGCTCTATCTTCTTCTAGGGGAATTTATCGACGCCAAAAAGGCGCAGGAAAACCAAAACGCATGGCTTGAGAAAGGGAAATCCAATTATGAGATTTTATCTGAAGAGCAAATCATCTGTAATGGATTCCCTTATTTGATGATAACATATACCTTTCCAGATAAGAATAGCCCCTATGCGCGCGGTATCTCCGCTTTTGGGGTCTATGAAAACACTGCCATCTGTGCAGAACTGACATGTCAAGAAAATTTTACAGAAGACTTGAACACAATACTCACTGAATTTCTAGAAAACTGCACCTACAATAAATAATATTTTTTATGTTTCTACTTGTGACGGCCAATTTTATCAAATAATTGATATCAATTATTTGATAAAATTGGCCGTAGTACTATAGCGTGTTTGAAAAATCACTTCTACTATCTATATACCCTACTTTGCGTGATATTTGCCCCAAACTCAGACGTAGCCCGCACGACTTCTTCATTTGATACAAATCTTGCACAAACTGTGTCGCACATTTGGGCAGAAAGCATTTTTCAAACACGCCCTAATGCAAGTAATTTTCTCCTATATCTGCACACAAAAATTATATGATATTATAACAAATATTTGTGTCTACTTTTAGTAAAAACAGCGGGATTGCAGTTGTCCTATTTCAAATTGTATGCTCTAGGCAAGAATTCTAAATACATCAAAAGACAGCCAACCACAGAACAATTTTGTGTAATTTGTCTATCTATTTGTTTGCCAATTCACTTTGATCATATAATATTGCATCACTTAATAGACTTCTTTCTATATTTTACAAGTTATCTTATATACAATATTAACCATTATCAATATCATATCCTATACTTCTAAAACTCTTTCTTTTCTCATATAACACCTACAATAAAATTAAGTATTTATCTGAAATATTCTTTCTGTATTCTTTTTTGCATTTTCAATCAATATATCTTCTGGCACTTTCATATGTCTTGCTAATTCATGGACAACATACTTAATATTCTGTGGTACATTCGTTCTATTGAGTCCATAAACATTCTTCGGTGTTAGATATGGTGCATCTGTTTCAACCATAATTCTGTCCAACGGAATTATATGTACTGCATCCCGTAATTCTTTGGCACGACGTTCATCACAAATCCATCCAGTAATTCCGATTGAAAACCCCATAGAAAGATATTTGTCTAATGTTGCTTTATCGCCTGTAAAACAATGCACAACTGACTTATTACAAATATCTGTATGGTTTTTGAATCTTTTTATAAAATCATTTGCAGCATTTCGTTCATGAAGGAACAATGGCTTTCCAAGCCTTTCTGCCAGAACAATATGCTTCTCAAAACACCTTATCTGATTTTCCCTTTTTGAAAACATTCTGTCAAAATCTAAACCACATTCTCCAACAGCAACCAATTTTTCATTTTCTAATAAAATTTGCTCAATAAACTGAAAATCTTCCTGCCTTGCTTTATCCGCATTATGTGGGTGTATTCCAGCTGTTCCAAAAACATTATGTGATTTTACAAAATCATTTATTTTCCTGTTTTCTTTTATATCCGTCCCAGTCAAAATGCAACACACTTCATTATCTTCAGCATCCTTAATTATTTCTTCGGGATATACAAACTGTTTACAAAATAAATTTAAACCAATATCATAATATTTTATATTTTTCATGTTTATAATTCGTCTTTCCGCGAAAGGCACCAATAGGTTATAAAAACCTATCCACTACTTTTCGCTTTCTAATCCATCTTTCTTCTGGTAAAATTCCACTATAAAACTGATACACTGCCACCAACTTTTTGATTAGGATCAACTATCCAATATTCTCTAACACCTACCACCCGATATTTAAAGAGCTTTGTAAAATAGTCCATAGCCTTACTGCTTGGTGAAACAATTTCAATCCCCCAATCTGAAGCACCGTTGCAGCCTTTATCTGTAATCTTATTTTGTCACAAATAATTGATATATCTAGTTCCACGTAATTCTTATCATTTTTGTTTAAAAAACTGCAAACGGAGCCAGAAACACTTTACACTCATTATTATTTTTCCTAATATGAATATTTATTTCTGTACTAATAAAGTTAAGTAATCTTTGATGTTTTGTATTTGGCAGAGTTATATAATAGATCTTTCCATCAATTAGCTCTGCGCGCTCCATCGGGCAACGCATAGATATCATCTATCGTATATATTTCAAATTCTCTTGTTATATCCATCTTATTAGTCTCCTTTCTTATATAATTATAATATCTTATAACGAATACTATATCAAGAATATTTTATATATAACAATCAAACAGTCCTTTTATTGGCATGTTACTTTTGAATTGATCAATAGCATTAATGACTATCGATTATATGTACCTTAATTCGTTTTCTGCATACACTCTCCTATTACTTCAAATTTTGCATTCGTTAATCAGATGTTTCTATCCCTTCCAAATGACTCCTTAAAATATCACTTAAATATTCTTGACTTTGCTATCTGGTGAACAATCTCCACATATCCAAAATCTCAGATAGCAATTTTGCAGCTTCTTCTTCGCTATTACAATTTTTTAAATCTAAATATTCATGCACCAGTTTACAACTTTTTGAAAAATAAAAATACAAACTCATCATTTTCGTTGTA
>CASJPF010000035.1 GCA_949383255.1 Lachnospiraceae bacterium
GGGCTGGTTGGACCGGCATCGCCAGGTTCGCTTATCGCATATCTAATGATGGCGTCGCGGGATAGCATGGTTTCTATTATTGTGGGTGTTGTGATTGCGACGGCGGTATCGTTTGGTATTGCGTCCGTAATAATTCGTATGTCTAAGGGAAAGAGTCTTGAGGAAGCACAAGCGGAAGTGGCGGACAGGAAGGCGGAGGCAAAAGGGATTGCTGGCAATGAAGTGAAAAAAGCAGAAGGGGTCAGGAAAGTAGTATTTGCATGTGACGCTGGAATGGGTTCGTCCGCGATGGGGGCGACAAAGTTTCGGAATCGCATCAAAGCACAGCGTCCAGATTTGACAGTGATTAATACTTCTGTGGACAATATTCCAGCAGATTGCGATATTGCGGTGGTTCAGATTACATTGGTGGAACGCGCAAGAAAGTCTGTTCCACAAGCGCAGATTGTGATGCTACAAAATTTTTTGGCTGATCCAGCACTGGATTTATTGTATGAACAGCTAACGCAAAAACAGGAGCAGACAACAGACCCACAGGAGGAAATAGTTACAGCCTCCTTACCAACGCAGACAACACAGCAGACAGAATCCACAGAAAAACAAATCTTAGTGAAAGATGGTGTACAGTTAAATCTCCCATCTGTCTCAAAGGAACAGGCAATACAGGCAGCGGGAGAACTTTTGGCAAAACTAGGATATGTAGATAAAACCTATGTTGATGCGATGCAAGAGCGCGAAAAGTTGGTATCTACCTATATGGGTATGGGCGTAGCGATTCCGCATGGTACTTCGCAGGCAAAGGACACAGTAAAGAAGACTGGAATTGTTTTAATGCAGTACCCAGAAGGTGTTGATTTTGGTGATGAGAAAGCGCAGTTGGTATTTGGTATTGCAGGCATTGGAGACGAACATTTGGATTTGTTGAGTAAAATCTGTGAGATGTTAGAAGACGAGGAGATTTTGGAGACGTTAAAGACAACAAAGAATGTTGAGTGGGTATTAGAGCGTTTGAATTAGGAATTGACAGTTTCTTAAAAAGGAGGAAAGAATAAAATGAAAGTCAAAGGCGTTAGATTACACGGAGCACATGATATCCGGTTGGAGGAGTTTGAACTTCCAGAGATTCAGGAGGATGAGATACTAGTGAAAGTTGTGAGTGACAGTATCTGCATGTCAACGTGGAAAATGGTGCAGGCTGGCAAGGACCACAAGCGCGTGCCAGAGAATGTAGCGGAGCATCCAGTTATTATTGGGCATGAGTTTACAGGGGATATTGTCAAGGTTGGCAGTAAGTGGAAGGATCAGTTTCATGAGGGCAAAAAATTTGCACAACAGCCTGCAATTCCGGGGCAGATGGAATCTCCGGGATACTCTTATGAGTTTTTTGGGGGAGCGGCGACATACTGCATTTTCCCAAATGATGTGATTGAGAAAGGTTGTATTTGGGAGTATGATGGAGACAGTTATTTTGAGGCGTCGCTTGGTGAGCCGATGAGTTGTTGCATTGGTGGATATCACAGTAATTATCACACAGAACATCTCTCTTACGAGCATAAAATGGGAACGCTTGCTGGCGGTAATATCTTGATTCTCGGCGGATGTGGACCAATGGGGCTTGGTGCGATTAGCTATGGACTTGCATTTGAAAATAAGCCCAAAAGAATTGTTGTGACAGATATTAATGATGCTAAGATTGCACGCGCAAAAGAAGTGATTTCAGAGGAGGAAGCAAAAGAGAAGGGGGTTGAGCTGCACTATGTCAACACAGCAGGAATGGAGGACCCTATTGCAGAACTTCGCGCTATCACAAAGGGCGTTGGATACAGTGATGTCTTTGTGTATGCACCTGTAAAGAGTATTGCGGAGATGGGGGATAAGCTTCTTGCGGTAGACGGTTGCCTAAACTTCTTTGCTGGACCTACAGACACGCAGTTTTCTGCAAATATGAATCTCTATAACTGCCACTATGCACGGACAAAAATAATGGGATCGACAGGTGGAAATACAGATGATATGAAAGAAGCCATTGCGAAATCGGCAGCAGGTGAAATCAACTCCGCAGTGATGGTGACGCATGTCGGTGGTATTGACTCTATTGTCGATACTACAAACAACCTGCCCAATATACCAGGCGGCAAGAAACTTGCTTATATCCAGTTTAATATGCCCATGACAGCAATTGAGGATTTTGGAAAATTAGGCGAAAAGGATCCATTTTTTAAGGAACTCGATGCGTGCTGCAAGCGCAATAAAGGGCTTTGGTCAAAAGAGGCAGAGGATATGCTGTTTGAACATTTTGGAGGGACACAAGTATGATATATACAGTGACATTTAACCCATCTCTGGATTATATTGTATCTATGGACCGTTTTGAGATGGGCAAAACCAACCGCACCACTGGGGAGCAAATGTTCCCCGGCGGCAAGGGAATTAATGTCTCTATTGTTTTGCGCAACTTAGGGATAAAAAATACAGCACTTGGCTTTACCGCGGGATTTACAGGGGACCAGATAGAGCGTGAGGTGCGAAAAGTGGGGCTGCTTACAGATTTTATCCATTTGGATAAGGGACTTTCCCGCATTAATGTCAAGTTGAAGGATTATGATGGAACAGAGATAAATGGCATGGGACCAGAGATTGAACAGATTGATGTCAATGCGTTGTATGAAAAGTTAGATAGGCTAACGGCAGATGACGTGTTGGTATTGGCAGGCAGCATTCCAAACAGTTTGCCAGATTCCATTTACAGCGATATTCTTGCGCGGCTTCAGAAAAAAGGGGTTTTGTTTGTGGTGGATGCAACAAAAGATTTGCTTTTAAATGTCCTGCAATATCGGCCATTTTTAATCAAGCCAAACAATTATGAGCTGGGGGAAATCTTTCAGGTGACATTGAACACAAGGGAGGAAGTTGTTCCCTATGCCAAAAAGCTTCAGGAAAAGGGTGCGCGGAATGTGTTGGTGTCTATGGCAGGACAGGGAGCAGTTCTTGTAGATGCATTGGGCGCAGTGCATATGCTTGCAGCACCAGAGGGAAGGCTTGTCAATGCAGTAGGCGCAGGAGATTCTATGGTTGCTGGATTTTTGGCGGGTTGGACAGAGAAAAAAGACTATGCATATGCATTTCGCATGGGAATCTCTGCCGGCAGTGCAAGCGCTTTCTCCGAGCTATTGGCGACGAGACAGGAAATAGAACAAATATTTGAAAGGCTTGAAAATTAATAAAACAAAAATTGTAGTACTACAGTGAATAAAATTAAAAATATAAGAAAGGAATCACTATGAAAGAGTTTACATATGTCATTACAGATAAAGAGGGGATTCATGCACGCCCAGCAGGCGAGTTGGTAAAATTAGCAAAGAGCTATGCATCGTCTGTATTCGTTATAAAAGAAGGAAAGAAAGCAGATGCAAAGAAAGTTTTTGGGCTTATGGGGCTTGGTGTCAAACAAGGCATGGAAATTACAGTGCAAGTGGAAGGCGAAGACGAGGATACGGCAGCAGTGGCTTTGGAGACATTCTTAAAAGAGAATCTATAGGAGAACTATATGGCAGAGGAATTTTTAGATAAAAAGTTTTCGGGCAAGACAGTATACAATGGCATCACAATGGGCAAAGTGTTGGTTTTGCGCAAAGATCAGGAACAGATTAGAAGGATAAGAGTTGAGAATCCAGAACAGGAGACGAAACGGGTTCAGGATGCCGTTGATGTGTCAAAGCAGCAACTTTCCATGCTCTATAACAAGGCTGTAAAAGAAGTTGGCGAGTCCAGCGCTGCCATTTTTGAAGTCCATCAAATGATGCTTGAAGACGAGGACTATTTGGATGCCATTTATCATGTAATACGCACAGAGATGGTAAATGCAGAGTATGCAGTGGCAGTGACAGGGGACAATTTTGCTGGAATGTTCGCTGGAATGGATGACGAGTACATGCAGGCGCGCGCAGCAGATGTCAAGGATATTTCTGCGCGGCTGGTGCGCAATCTATCAGGGCAGAACAACATGGACTTTTCTACAATGGAACCCTCTATTATTGTGGCGGAGGATTTAAGCCCGAGTGAGACTGTGCAGATGGATAAAAAGAAAATATTAGCGTTTGTGACAGTGCATGGTTCTACCAACTCGCACACAGCGATTCTTGCACGCATGATGAATATTCCGGCATTGATTGGTGTACCAATGGATTTGCGTGAGATTCAAACAGGAATGACTGCGGTTGTAGATGGGGCAGCAGGTGAGGTGATTTTTGAGCCAACGGAATCTGAGTGTAGTAAGGCAGCGCAGAAAATTGCAGCGGAGCGGGAAAAATTACGCTTGTTACAAGAGCTAAAAGGAAAGAAAAATGAGACAAGCGATGGAAGGACCATCAATATTTATGCAAATATTGGCAGCGTTAGCGATGTCGGGTATGTGTTGGAAAACGATGCAGGTGGAATTGGACTTTTTCGCAGTGAATTTCTGTATCTAGGGCGCGATAATTTTCCGTCGGAGGAAGAGCAATTTCAAGCATATAAACAAGTTGTACAGACAATGGGACAGAAGAAGGTTATTATCAGAACGCTTGACATTGGCGCAGATAAACAGGCGGATTATTTTGCGCTTGGCAAGGAGGAGAATCCAGCGCTTGGATACAGAGCGATTCGCATTTGTCTAAAACAGCCTGAGATTTTTAAGACGCAGTTGCGCGCACTTTTGCGAGCAGCAGCTTACGGCAATCTTTCTATAATGTATCCAATGATTATTTCTGCTGAGGAAGTAAAGCAAATTGGTAGCATTGTTGAGGAAGTGGAAACAGAGTTAAAGCAAGCACAGATTCCCCATCGTAGACCAGAGCAGGGTATTATGATTGAAACGCCTGCGGCAGTGATGGTCAGCGATGAACTTGCTGTGTTGGTGGATTTTTTCAGCATTGGCACAAATGATTTGACACAGTACACGCTTGCAATTGACCGCCAAAACCAGCGGCTAGAGGATTTTTACAATCCGCATCACAAGGCGATCTTGCGCATGATACAGATGGTGGTGGACAATGCGCATAAATGTGGAAAATGGGTGGGAATTTGCGGTGAACTCGGCGCGGATACACAGCTTACAGAAACGTTTGTAAATATGGGCGTGGACGAATTATCTGTCGCGCCGCCTATGGTATTAAAAGTGCGGGAAAAAGTACGAGCGATCTAACGCATCAAGCCATATATAATCGCTTCGCGATGGGTTGATGCATGCTACCACTACGCAATTTTACAGGACTTTGCAGCGCAGTGCAAAGTCCTGTCTGAACTGTTACAAATAAATTATGCAAAAAATAGAGATTTTTTCAAGAAAGTCTTGATTTTTTTGCTGAGATATATTATTGTATAGAAAGTAAAAGAAATTAGGCACAAAGATTCAAATTTAAATCATGATATCGTGAACGAAGGTGTTCCAAAAAAGAAGTATCTCTTTTTTTGGAACTTTTTTATGCACACGGGTGCCCAAATGAAATACGTCAGCAAGCTGACGGGCACCCGGCGCCTACTTGATCTTATATAGGCGAGCGTTATATTGCATAAAGTATATGCGCAACGGGAAGGTATTGTGAATAGTGGAAAGCGAGGAAATCAATATGAGCGAAGCGTTAAATGTGGAAAAAATTTTTGCTGAGAAAGTCTTTACCGTTGAAAAGATGAAGGAGAGACTTACTAGAAAGGTTTTTCTGGAAGTAAAGCGAGTTATGGAGTATGGCGGAGAGCTTTCTATGACAACAGCGGATGTTGTGGCGAAGGCAATGAAGGACTGGGCAGTGGAGAATGGCGCAACGCACTATACACATTGGTTCCAGCCGCTTACAGGTATTACGGCGGAGAAGCATGATTCGTTTGTATCACACCCTGATACAGAGGGCAAGATGCTGATGGAATTTTCTGGAAAAGAGCTTATTAAAGGAGAGCCAGATGCCTCCTCATTTCCATCAGGCGGACTTCGTGCAACCTTTGAGGCGAGGGGATATACGGCGTGGGATATCACTTCTCCAGCATTTTTAAAGGAGTCTGGTTGTGGTGTGATTCTCTGTATTCCAACGGCGTTCTGTTCTTATACAGGAGAAGCGCTCGACAAGAAAACACCACTTTTGCGTTCTATGGAGGCGTTGAGTGAACAGGCGCTTCGCATTGTGAAGTTATTTGGCAACGAAGGCGCAACAAAAGTTACTGCATCTGTAGGACCAGAACAGGAGTATTTTTTGGTTGACAAGGATCTTTATTTACAGAGAAAGGATTTGATGTTTGCGGGGCGCACATTGTTTGGCGCACCAGCTCCAAAAGGGCAGGAGATGGAAGATCACTATTTTGGTGTAATTAAAGAACGTGTCGGTGCATATATGAAGGACTTGAATGAAGAGCTCTGGAAACTTGGCGTCACAGCCAAAACACAGCACAATGAAGTTGCTCCCGCGCAGCATGAATTGGCGCCAATCTATGAGACTGCAAATATTGCGGTTGATCACAATCAGCTTGTGATGGAGGCGATGAAAAGGGTTGCATACAAGCATGATTTGAGATGTCTGCTTCATGAGAAACCTTATGCAGGTGTGAATGGATCTGGTAAGCATAACAATTGGTCGATTACAACAGATAATGGTGAAAATCTATTAGATCCGGGTGATACACCCAATAAAAATATTCAGTTTTTATTGGTGCTTGCTTGTATTTTGCGGGCAGTAGATCGTCATGGTGATTTGCTGCGTCAGTCGGCAGCTGATGTGGGAAATGACCATAGACTTGGCGCAAATGAAGCACCGCCAGCAATTATTTCAGTTTTTCTTGGCGACCAGCTTGAAGATGTGGTGCGTCAGCTTGTCGAGACAGGAGATGCAGCAAAAGTAAAACAGGGTGGAAAGTTAGAAACGGGTGTATCTACACTTCCTGATTTTGAGAAGGATGCGACGGACAGAAACAGGACTTCACCATTTGCGTTTACAGGCAATAAGTTTGAGTTTCGTATGGTTGGATCAGCGGACTCTATCGCAAGTCCCAATACTACATTGAATGCAATTGTAGCAGAGGCATTTTGTGAGACAGCTGACCGTTTAGAGAAAGCAAAGGATTTTGACCTTGAAGTACATGATATTATCAAAGAATATATGACAGCACATCAGCGTATTATTTTTAATGGTGACGGATATTCTGATGAATGGGTTGCGGAGGCAGAGCGGCGTGGACTTCCAAATATTAAATCTATGATTGAGGCGGCCTCCACCATCACAACAGATAAGGCCGTTGCATTATTTGAAAAATTTGGTATTTTTACAAGAGTGGAGCTGGAATCACGTGAGGAGATTATCTATGAGACATACGCCAAGACAATTAATATTGAGGCGCTCACAATGATTGATATGGCAGGGAAAGATATTATTCCAGCGGTTGCTTCTTATGCGGGAAGTCTTGCAAGCACAGTGATTGCAGTAAAGGAGGCTGGCGCTTCAGCGCAGGCACAGACGGAGATGCTTATAGAAGTGGATCGTCTTTTAGCAGAGGCGAAAAAGGCATTGAATACCTTAAAGGAAGTGGAGGCAAAGGCATCTGTCATATCCGATGCAAAGGAACGGGCATTTTATTATA
Organism: Lachnospiraceae bacterium; assembly: GCA_949383255.1. Classification (GTDB taxonomy): domain Bacteria; phylum Bacillota; class Clostridia; order Lachnospirales; family Lachnospiraceae; genus COE1. Next base: position 7,600 of record CASJPF010000035.1, read on the forward strand.
AGGATACGGTTAAGGAGGCAATGGAGGCACTTCGCGCACCGATTGATCAGCTTGAGATGATTGTAGATAGTACGATTTGGCCAATTCCTACATATGGAGAGTTAATGTTTGAGGTATAAGAAAAATGAGCAGGGGAAAGTTATTTCTCCTGCTCATTTGTGTGGAAGGGGGATTTCCAACACATCTAAGAGGTATGAAATACATCAACGCTTGCTGTCATTTCTTTTGACAATGAATTAAGAAACTTTGTTTTTTCAGAAATGTCTCCTAATTCTTGATAAATATTTTCAATAGATGCCATCACCTCCTCAATACTTGCGGAATTTTGTTCAGAGTGTGAGGCAGAGTCTTGCACAACAGTCATCGTTTCAATTCGGATATCTTCTAAGAGTTTAGAATTTTCCATAATATTGTCCATGTCAGATGCGGACTGATCAATATGATTACAGACATTACGAAAGATTTCACTTGCCTTTTGAATGTTCTGCTCTTGTCTTTCTATAATGTTTTGGACTTCTTTTACACGCTCCAAGGTGTGTGCAGAATTGGTATTTAAGTTTGTAATCATTTTCTGGATTTCACCTGCAGCGCGGTTGGACTGCTCTGAAAGTTGCTGTATCTCTGAGGCAACGACAGAAAATCCCCTGCCATGTTCCCCTGCGCGTGCCGCTTCAATACTTGCGTTTAAGGAAAGCAAGTTTGTCTGGGAAGCAATTGCAGTAATCAGTTCCGTTGTTGAGCTAATCTTTGCGACAGATTCATTTGTTAGGCTAGTTTGCCGTGACAGAAAGGAAATAGATTCTTTTACATCATGCATTACGTCGTTTAAGTGCGCAACTTGTTCTAATGCGCCAACAGCGTCAGTTTTCATTGTTCCAGAAAGTTTATGTAACTCTGTGATTTGCGTGGTGTTATCCACAATCATCTCTCCCATAGAAGTTACATTGCTGTTTGCTTGATTTGCGTCTTCTGTTTGGGCTGTACAACTGACACCCATTTCCTGTGCAGCGTTGTTCACTTCTCGCATAACCTGATACACATTGTCAGAGATATGTTCAATTTGGTTTGTTTCTACGCTAAGCGCTTCGCTTTTTGCGCGAATATTTAGAACAATAGTGCGCAGTGCGTCAGTTAAATTGACAATGTTTTTTGCTAAGTCGCCGATTTCATCTTTGCGTTTTAATAAATTTGGATGAACTTCAACCTGCAATATACCATTTGAAATGCTGTCGAGAAGTTCCATATTTCTTTTTAGGGCAGATACAATGCGGCTGACCAAAAGATAGGCAATAATCGTTACAAAAAGGAGCATACACAGGATAATAATTAAAAACTGGGACCTAATTTTGTTAATAATCATAGAGACCGTTTTTTGTGGTGTGCCAAGAAAAATCATACCCACAATTTCACTGGAATTTTCCTGATAAATCGGTGTGTAGGATACAATGTATTTTTGTCCAAGGATTTCAATGTTTCTGTCCTGATAGATTTCGCCATTTTTGAGCACATGCTCTACCACTTCTGCGGAAGCACGGGTATTGGTTTGCCGGTCGCCATGTTCGTTGACAATGGATGTGAGGATTCTGGTATCTCCCCAAAAGATAGTGACATCAATTCCAGTGCTTTCCTTGATGTGATCCACAATGTTGACTGCCTGTGAAATGTTTAGCGTGTCGCCTTTCCAGAGCATTCCATTCTCGTCTATGTGATATGCTCCACTGTTTCCTTCTTCAAAAATATTGCGCACAGCAAGTGTTGTTGCCTGCATTCCAATGTATGCTTCGTCGTAGATTCCATTTGCAATGCGGTCGGCTGCGACAAGGAACATGGTAATGCCCAGCACAAGAACTGGAACAAGTGATAGCGCAAATATTTTTCCTTTTAATTTCATAATATAATGTCCTCCAAGAGCTGAAACGGTCCTAAATGTAGGATAATTTCAATAGTTGTATAATTGTTACAGTTCAGTCTAGGACTTTGCATTTACTGCAAAGTTCGTAAAACAGTGTTACATATAATCACTTTATTTCTTATTATACTATTGCTTTTTAAAATACAACAAGTGTCGATTCTTCGCAAAAAGGGTTCTTTTTTCGCAACTTGCACATAAAAGTGCAGCTTACCAGTTAAAAAAAGCAACTTACTGCAAAATCAATGCAAAGGATTGCCTCTTTTTGTATGATAAAGAGGTGTGAAAGATAAAGTTGTGTATCTGGCAGGCATGGCGTATTGGAGAGAAGGAGGCAACTAAATGGAACCAGTGATTCAAGTAAAAGATTTAAAAAAATATTTTGGTGATGTAAAAGCGGTGGATGGTATCAGCTTTCAGGTGGAACAAGGCGAATTGTTTGGATTTTTGGGGATTAACGGCGCAGGGAAATCCACAACCATCAACATGCTCTGCACACTGTATCCGCCAACGGCGGGAGAAATTAAAATCTGTAGTTTTTTGGCGGGAAGAGACGACGAGGAGATTCGAAAACGAATTGGGGTAGTCTATCAAAATAATTGCTTAGACGACAAACTTACTGTCAAGGAGAATTTGCTGCTTCGGGGAAGTTTGTATGAGAAGAATAGACGAAAATTGACGGCAAATATTGAAAGAATTTGCAGTGTCTTGGATTTGGAAGACGTATATAACAGAAGATTTGCCAAGTTGTCCGGCGGGCAGAAAAGACGGTGCGAGATTGCGCGAGCACTGATAAATGCACCACAAATTATGTTTTTAGATGAACCGACAACAGGGCTTGATCCCGCTACCAGAAAAAAGGTATGGGAGTCGTTGGAGAAATTACGGCAAGAGGAACATATGACAATTTTCCTGACAACACATTATATGGAGGAGGCAGCGCGAGCGTCACATATTGCCATTATGGATGCGGGGCACTTAAAGGAGTACGGGACCCCTTTTTCATTAAAGGAAAAATATGCGAAGGATAAGCTTAAATTGTATTCCAGTTCGTCAGAGTTAAAAGAACAGCTTGATAGATTGCAGATAGTTTATAAAAAGAAACAAGATTATTTTGTGATACCTGTTTCTTCTAGTATGGCAGCACTGCCAATATTAGAAGGGGTGCGGGGAATGATAGATGGTTTTGAGATGGTTCAGGGATCGATGGATGATGTGTTTTTAAATGTTACAGGGAAAACATTGGAGGGGTGAAAATGAGAACAATATTTTGTTTATCAAAGAGAACGATAAGAATGTATTTGAGGGATAGGGTGTCGGTGTTTTTTTCCATTTTATCAATGCTGATTGTGCTGGCGCTAATGGTTATTTTTCTGGGAAATATGAACAGTGAGAATGTAGTGGAGGCGCTTGCACAGTTTGGCGGTGTGCGCGACACAGCCACAGATGAAAAAAATGCAACCTATTTAATACAAATGTGGACACTTGCCGGGATTTTGGAAGTAAATGCGGTCACTATCACACTGACAGTTATTGGCATTATGGTGCAAGATGAAGCAAAAGGCAGATTAGCAAGCTTTTATATGGCGCCTGTCAAGCGGATTCAAATTGCGCTGGGGTATATCTTTGCGTCATGGTTTGTCGGAACGGTAATGTGTGTGCTGACATTGATCGTTGGGGAAATTTATATGGCAATATGCGGACACTCGTTTCTTCCTGCTACAGATTGGATACAACTATTGGGAATGATTGTGGTCAACACACTGGTTTATGCGTCGCTTTCGTATTTTTTGGCGTTGTTTATTCATAGTGAGAGTGCATGGAATAGTATTTTTACAATGATAGGAACGCTTGTTGGATTTGTGGGTGCAATTTATCTGCCAATGTCTATGTTGCCAGAAGGCGTTGGAAAGGTCTTGAAATGTCTGCCAGTATTGCATGGGGCAGCAATGATGCGGACAGTCTGCATAAAAGATGCGATTACAAAGACATTTGATGGTCTTCCAGCAATCGCGCAGGAGACATTTTGCAAGGAGATGGGCGTGTCTGTTTTTATAGAAAAAGGTGGCATCTCCACAGAAGTATCACTGCAATCGCAGCTTCTTTTTCTAATGATATATGCTATAATAGCGATAGTAGTATCAGCGCTGATAAGCAGACATCGCAGATTACAGGACCGTTAGGAAAGGGTTATCGGGATAGAGATGAAAATTACGATTGTAGAGCCAAAAGACGGAGAAGAGGATGAGATTATTATTCGCTGTCGTCATTTGGATAAACGGTTAATGAAGTTAATTTATTCCATAAAGGCAGGAGAGGACAAGATAACAGCCCTGCACAATGGGAATTATTTCCAAGTAGCGCCAGAGGAGATTTACTATTTTGAGGCGGTGGACAACAAAGTTTTCTTGTATCTGGAAAAAGAAGTTTATGAGACGCGCCGCAAGCTTTATGAACTGGAAGAACTTTTTCAGGGCACAGATTTTTTCCGTGCATCAAAGTCTTGTATTGTCAATCTTGCGAAGGTAAAAAGTTTAAGTCCAGCGTTTCATGGGCGTTTTGAGGCATTGATGAAAAATGGTGAGCGAGTAATGATTTCAAGGCAGTATGTGCCAGTATTAAAGGAAAAAATCGGGTTGTAAGGAGGTGTATTGTGTTGAAAAAACTAAGGGATATGCTTTTTGTCTATATGTGTGTGACTACGTGCGTGCTCTTTGTAACGGCACTGTACATTACCATATTTTGGCCAGATGTAGTGCTTGGTGTGGAGATTTTATGGCAGATACTGTCCGTGTCCTTTTTATGCAGTGTTGCAAATTTTATTTGTCCGCAAGAAGTTAGCGGGAAAATCATGTTGATACTCTATATTCTGCGCTATGTAATAACAAATGGAATTGTGCTTGGATGCGGCATTTGGTTTGGGTGGTTTTACATGAACGATTTACCAATGGTGTTGGCGATGCTTTTTTCTATTGCTGTTATTTTTGTGCTTGTCTCGGTGGCGGTGTGGAGAAGGGAGAAGCAGCAGGCGGCACGAATGAATGAACGCCTTCAAGTTTATCAGCAAAGGAAGGAACGAATTGAGTAGGAAAGTCTGTGCAATAAAAGATAGGGTCCGTTGTCTTTCGTGGCAAGGGACCCTGTTGTTAGAAAATTGTTATAGTTTTTCTATTCGACACTCAAAAGGCTGTAATTTAATAGCTCCTGCGGATGCGCTGTAAGCGTTATGGTTGATGTACATGCGCACACGCTGCTTTGTATCGCCTCTTACAACCACTTCGACACCATCGTCAGATGGAATTGTATCAATGTGATTGTCGGATAAAATTGTTCCCATAATCTTATCTGTAATTTGTTCCTCTAAGGAACAACCAAGATAATATACCATGCCCTTTCCAAAATGATTTCTTGTGACTGCGGCAAACTGTGTGTAGAAAGGATCGTTATAACGGTAGAGTACTTCCGCATTTTCTGCTACAAGCATATCACGGAATATACCGCCCTGGCCCGATTCCCCTGCAAAAGCACCTTGACCAACCACAGGAAAAGCATAGAGATCTTGTAAACTTTCCGTTTCTGCGACAGACACACCTGCTAAATCGCGATAGCCTACTGGCACTGTCTCGCCAAAAGGAAGGTTGTTGTCTGCATCTTTTACTGCATTGCGATAAGTTAGTATAAGTGTGCCGCCATTATTGACAAAGGTTTTTATTCTGTCTTGAAACGCAGGCTTTGCAATAATCATTTGTGGCAGAATTACAATTTTGTATCCAGATAGCGTTGCATTGGCAGGAATTACATCAACAGGTATATTCCTGTCATAAAATGCCTTATAAAGTTTTTTCATCTCTTCTTGGCAATCCAGCAAGATACTTTGGCGCTGGATGCGGAAAGAAGCCAGTGAATCATAGTCGTAGACAATTGCCACTTGACTTTGAATCGGAGATTCCAGAGCTTCTTGATATGCTTTAATATCTGTAAAAAAGCTTTGTACTTCTCGGAATTTCCGCCCTTTGACATTATCTGCATCTAAGATTCCATAACAGAATTGTTCTGCACCTTTGATGCCACCACGATAACGAAAATACATCATAGATTCACAGCCATGTGCCATACCTTGGTAGGACCACATTTTTGCCTGATTGGGTCTTGGCAGAAATCCAGTGATGTCATGTCCTTGTGCGCCCATAATCGCTTCTGTAATCCAAAAGTTTTGACGCTTTAATCCTCGAATATAGTCCAGCCCAAAAGCAATTTCATGTGGTGCAATTGGATATTTTTGACCGCCCCACACAGGATAGTTATTGTAGGCGACAAAATCAAGGTGTGCGGCAACTTCGGAATAATCGACATGTTTTTCCAGACCTCCACCCGGGAAATCATGCATAATCTTAGCCTTGGGTGCAATTTCACGAATCAGACGGACTTGAAAGTGAATAAAATCGACAATGCTCTTATTGCGAAAACGCTCCCAGTCTAGGCGAAGTGCTGGATTGTGGGTTGTTATGGTTTCGGTGGGCAGCGGAATTTCCTCAAAACTGTTGTATTCCTGAGACCAAAAAGTGGTTCCATAGGTTTCGTTTAGCTTGTCAATATTTCCCTGAAATTTTTCTGACAAATAGTTTTGGAAAGCTTTGTGGCATTGAGGGCAATAGCAAATATCACTGCCTTCATGTCCGATTTCATTGTCAATCTGCCATGCAGCCACTTGTTCTTCATCACGATAATGTGTTACCATAGCACGAATAATCTTTTCAGAGTAGTGATACATAACTGGGCTGTTAAAACAATAGACATGGCGGCCGCCAAACGTGCGTTTTTTTCCGCCTTCAAACTCAGATAAAATATCGGGATGTTTGTGTGCAAGCCACGCGGGAATCGTTGCCGTCGGCGTGCCCAAAATCACTTTCATTCCTTTTTCTTTGGCTTTTGCAATCACCTTGTCAAAGAATGAGAAATCATATTGTCCTTCTGTTTTTTCCATAAGATGCCATGAAAATTCTCCAATCCGAATAACATTGCAGCCCATTTCTAACATTGTATCCATATCATTGTCCATCAAAGACGAATCCCACTGTTCGGGATAGTAATCAACACCTAACAGCATATGACTAATTCTCCTTTCTTGCGCGAAGTTGTGCAATCATTTGCTCATAAAAATCGCCTGTCAATTTATAACCTTTTTTATAAAACAGATAGCACAGAGCAGACAGAGCTGCCGGAATGATAATCATAATAATTTTCATACCCATAATAGTGCCAGCCCCTGGAGTTACGCCAGCTTTCCAGCCAATAATAGTTAATCCAACGCCGCTGACAAAGCCAGAGAACGCGCCTGCAAATTTTACAATAAAAGTTTGCATAGAAAATAGAATAGATTCGTTTCTGGTTCCGAGAGAGTACTCCCCATAATCCACGACATCTGCCAGCATAACGGTGATAAATACAAGCATAAAACCAATGCCATAGTTGACAATGGCAGAAGATATTCCCACTGCAACGATACTAGCAGGGGCAATCATTCCTACGATAAACAACAGTGCGAAACCTGCAACTGGCAGGAAGCAAGCTAGAAAGAATGCTTTTCCCCGACCAATTATTTTGGTGATAATAGGAAACGTAAACTGGGCGGCCATCTGAGCGATACCAGCGACGCCAGTATATACAGGATACAAATCTTGAATCCCAATCGCATAAGTAAAATAATAGAGCGAGAAGGAATTGGAGAGCTGATAAGCGAAATTAAAGAACAATGCAATTCCTAAGATTACCTTTACTTGGTCATTTGCAATAAGTACGTGAAGCATTCCTTTGACTGTGGTTTTTTCCGCACTCTTGGTAATAACTTTTTCGCGGCAATTGATAACTGTGATTGCAGAACACACAATAAAGATCACACTCACTATCATAGCAAAGTAGGCAAAACCGGTACGGCTATCACCACCACCTGCTTTATCAATAATTATTAGACCAAATGAACCTACAATGAGCCATGCAAAGGATGCAAACAGACGCGGGATTGCCGATATTTGGCTGCGTTCGTTCTCGTCATCTGTCAGAGCAGGCACCATAGACCAATAAGGAATATCATCAATTGTGTAGGTCATGCCCCACAAAATATATAGTACTGCTGCATATGCCAGAAAAGACTGCCCTTCCAGATTTACATTCCAGAACATCAGTGCGAGAACAATCGCATTCAATATGGTACCAATCATAATCCACGGGCGAAATTTTCCCCATTTGGTCCGCGTATTGTCCACAACCATACCCATAAAAGGATCATTAAAAGCATCCCAGATACGCGCTGCCATAAATAAAGTACCGACAAAAGCTGGGGCGACAAAACGGACGTCTGTTAGATAAAACATAAACAGATTTCCAACAAGAGCATAAACCAGATCCTTGCCAAAAGCTCCCATGCCAAAGCTAATTTTTGACAGCCATGAAAGCTTTTCGCTTTTACTTAATTGCTGCATTGATTTTTCCTCCTTTTGTTTTGAAATAGACGTTCGAAGTCTATTTTAAGTTTTCGGTTCCTCCGCAAATGTTCTGCACGGTTGTGGGCCCTCTCAACAGTGTGGAATTAGGAGATAGTTATACTTTACTATATATTTTAGTAAAAGTCAAGCAATATTTAGTAAAAATGTAATGATATTTTTACTAAATATTCTTTTAAAGGAAAAATTTTACTAAAATATTTTAAAGATATAGCCAAAAACTATTGACATTATCCAAGAAATACAGTATAACAAAACAAATATTTTATTGATATTCTGCAGTGTTTTTGTGTATTTAATACATTTTTTAATAAAAACAAAGTAAAATTATTGGAAATTATAAAGATTTACAGTAAAATAAATATTACCTATAAAGGTAAGTGGAGGCGACTTTTGCAAAGTAAAACTTGAAATATTTCTGTGAATCATAACGAAGTTATCAAGGAGGGTTACTATGGCTACTTTAAAAGATATTGCAGACCGCGTAGGAGTATCTCAGACTACGGTTTCACGTGTGTTAAATCAGGATGCTTCATTAAGTGTTACAGAAGAAACACGACAGCAGGTTATCACGACAGCGGCTGCATTAGGATATAAAAAAGTGGTGCAACATCAGACGGACAAAATAGAGCCAAAACGAATGGAAGAACGAGAAAAGAGAATTGGAATTGCTCAGATGTTTGAGATAAGAGAACTGCAAGAGGATATTTACTATTTGACATTGAAAAGTATTTTAGATAAAGAATGTTTTGCTAGGCAGTGGTCCACACTGCCATTGTTTCGTGATGAACAGCAGCATTTTGTCAAGAATAATGATCTTCCGCTGGATGGGCTGTTTGCAATAGGACGTTTTACAGAGAAAGAAATTTCTGATTTTAGGACCTATACAAAAAATATTGTGTTTCTGGATTCCGATCCAAATCCGCAAGAATACTACAGCATTTTGCCAAACTACCACTTGGCAATTCAACTTGCAATGGAGCATTTCCGAAAAAATAATTATAATCAGGTAGCTTACGCTGGAAGTGTTCATACTTTTGGACATCACAAGGAGTCAGCGGTGGACCCACGTTTTTATTATTATAAAACAGATCAGATGAATCGAAATTGTTTTGAACCACAATTGGTTTTGGATTGCCCTATGAATGCCAAAGGAGGGTATGAGGCGATGACAGATTATCTAAAGCGCAATGGCGGTGCTCCAAAAGCGATGTTTATGTCTAGCGATTCGATTGCACCGGGTATTTTGATGGCACTGCAAGAACAAAATATTCGTATACCACAAGATATTAGCATGATTACTTTTAATAATACAATTCTGTCTGAATATTCAAACCCTCCATTGACTTCTATTGAACTATCTTTGCGTGAGAATGCAAAAGCTGCTGTTTTTTGTATGGAGCTGTTATGGCGTGGAGATGCTCATGGAAAGCGAATTGTGGTTCCATGCAGTCTCGTGGATAGGGGGAGCGTTCAGCCTAAAAGTTTTGAGTAGGATATTGATATATAACTCATAGCGTTTCATTTAATTGTGCTGCAATACTTCCCAGAAGTTCCCAAGCGGCGTCGCGCTCTCGTTTTTGTTCAGGGGTTAGTTGCTCATATGGGCAGAGCATGGGATGCTGTCTGTCAATATCGTTTCTGGTGGGACCATAAGTCCAGTTGTAATAAGTGTAAAAACGCAGCCAGCGAGTGTGATCTAACCTGCGATATGTATCAAGTATGGTCGCGGACTTTTTGGTCTCACAGTATCTTTGATATGCTTTTTGTGTAATTTGGGGTGTCAGTTCTGTAATATGTTCATCTTGCATAAGAACTCGTATTTTCATAAGAATATGGTCGGCGGCGGTTATCTTTGATTCTCGGTGAAAGGCGTCAAGCTCATCCCAAGTTTTTGTGGGATAGGAAACAGTTTTACAAAATATCTCATTGATAATAATAGCAGCCTTGTTTAGTGAAGTTCGCATAATCTGGTTTGGCGTGTAGATTTCTTCATTTGTTCCAAAATAGGTTACACCGGGCGTTTTTCGATTACTATGCAAGTGAATGTCTCCGCATATTTGGTAGTAGCTGTTTAGGCGCCAATAGATATTCCAGCCCTCTGGTTCATTATCAGGGCAGATAATAATACGATCAGCCTGCGCCATAACTGCATGGTTCAATTCCCATAATTCCTTATGAAAAATAAGGGAATCGGTTGTCTTGGATGTTTGGTTTAGAGAAAACGCCTCATGCAAATGATTATGTGTGGCAAGAAATCCCTCTGCATTGCCAAAAATGTGATATGCCACATGCTGGTCCACAGAGATAATATTGGTTAAAATCGCTCGCTTAAGAATGCAGCGACCATAGTTGCCAAACCCAATAATAACAATTGTCTTTTCCGCATTGCACAGTGGTTTGGAATGCCAGTATTGTCTAGCGCAGCAGTCATAACTGTGGAAAAAATTAATATTTCCAGAAAGATGATCTTGCCCGTTGGTGGTGCGAGCATATACTTCCACTGGCAATGCGTGCAAATCGACTGCCCGCGAGTTGGTGCCAATGTCGTTTTCCCTCATTAAAAAAATTTTACATATGGGACCGATATTTTTCTTGTGTGCTACAATTCTGGCTGGCGAAGCGTTGATAAAAAGGCATGGAAAGTCCGGAAATTCGGTCTGCTCATCGGTCTTTTCTCCAAAAATAATAACGGTGTCTGGCTCCTCCCGATGAATATTTGCAGCGAGCGTGATGGATTCCACACCACAGTCTGCAAAGTAGTACCAGTTTTTCTTTCGCTGAAAACTAAGCAAAAAGAGCGGAAGTCCTTCGCTGGTGACAAAGGAAACGGCAGCGCCAAACAGCGTCATCATAATACCTGCGGACATTAACAGGAAAATAACACCTACTGTTTTTCCCAAAGGTGTAACTGGTGTTAAGTCGCCATATCCAACTGTGGTTAGCGTAACTAGCGAGTACCAAAATGCGTCTTTAAAAGACCGAATTGTCGCTGTGCTGTCACCGTGTTCTGACAGACATAAAATAGTAAGCAGACCAATATAGATTGTGAGTAGAAAAATTGTCATATACAGATAGATTTTATGTTTTCTTTTCATAGGGTTTGGCCTCCTATTTTAAGAAAATGACTGTCCGTAATGCAAAAAGTCTCTTGACGAAAAGACAAACGACAGACAGGTCGCTTGCTTGCATCCTGAATCTCATTTACAATTTCTTGACAGCATTGAATTTTTTCCAGATTTGTCTGTTCTGTTGCATTTTGCATGACAATTTCCTCCGAATTTCTAAATAGATTTTTTAGAATTTTGTTTGCGCTCGTTTTTGTGGTAGATTAAAAGAGTCGAGAGTCTATAATTGGCTTGATAAGAATCATTATAACACGTAGAAAATTAGGATACAATGATATTAAATAGGAATGCGATTGTTACAGTTCGGCAAGGCTAAACTGTAACTGCGATTTTTTAAGGGCTTTATGGGAATATTGCAGACAGGGTAATTCCGTGATATAATATTTCCCATGAGTGGATAAGGAACTGTAGAAAGTGAGAGGAATACGCAAAACTATGAACTATTATTTTATTGACTATGAAAATGTTCATGCAGATGGTTTTATTGGGATAGAAAACTTAGGTGCAGATGATATTATCTGTGTGATGTATACAGAACAGAGCAAGACATTTTCACTGGAGTTGGTGGAGAAGATTCTAAGACAGAAGGCAAAATTGGAGTCTTATAAGGCGGGAACAGGCGCCAAAAATTCACTAGATTTTCAGCTGGCGTCTTATCTGGGCTATATGATTGCAAAAAGTGAGGATGCAGAAGATTGCTTTTATATTGTATCGCGGGATACAGGATTTAATCATCTAGTTGATTTCTGGGCAGAACGCAATGTCAAGGTAAAAAGGGTCGCTAATTTTGAAGGTGGTGAGAAAGATTCCAAGACGTTAATGTTTACAGAACAACCAAAATCAAAAGTAAAGAGCAAATCAAAAGTTTCTGATTCAAATAAAGCGACAAAGGAAGAACTTTTGCAGTATCTTACGGAGGAAGAATATTCGGACAAGATACTTGAGATATTTAATAGCTACAAGACAAAAGTAGCAATCAATAATGGTCTCAGCAAGGAGTTTCGAGATAGTCAAAAGAGCAGTGCAATCTATAAAAAATTAAAAGCTCTCTTAAAAGAGAAACAGAAATCTTAGCGTATGTCTATATTTGGACAAGAAATCCAATGACATTTTAGTATAATACAAGTATGATAATAGCATTATGAAATGAAAGTACAGCAGGGAGGTTATAGGTGTATGAGCGATAAGATTTTTTCTTCTCTTGATATGATAATGACAGGACAGATACTAAAAAATAATATAAAGAAATGTGGTTACACAGTGCGGCAAATTCAGAAATTGTTGAACTTGTCCTGCCCACAGCCAATTTACAGGTGGATGCGGGGCCGTACAATGCCATCTCTTGACAATCTGTATATGCTAAGCTCTATTTTAGGGACCCATATGGAGGATTTGCTGCTGCCAAAGCAGGATGAAGTATGGCTGCTCCAATGGGGAGAAAATCGGGAGGAAAGCCGCCGTTTAAGGGCATATGATCAGCGAAAAGAACAGCTATTTCATAAGTGAGGAAACAGAACATATGGAAACAGAGCATGAAGTCATAATTACAGAAAATGCAGAAGCCGCTCAGTATTATGCCATTAATCAGATTCCCTATGTTGTCTGGCTCAATGAAAGGAATAGGGAACAGCATTTTCCAAGCGGTTCTTATTGTGTTGAGCGATTGAGTGACATTGACGCACGTTATCTAGATAGAGTGTATAGACGCGTCAAAGGGATTCCTTGGGATATTACGGAGACACCACGCTTGCGCATTCGAGAGATAACAGTTGAGGATGTACCACAGTTGTATGAGTTATATCGTGATGCAAGCATCACACAGTTTATGGAGCCGCTTTTTGCAGAGCCAGAGCAGGAGATTCTCTATACCAAAGAATATATCAAAAATATTTACGGGTTTTATGGTTATGGTATGTGGATAATTGAAAGCAAGGAAAGCGGAAAGGTTATGGGAAGAGCTGGTCTGGAATACAAGGAGGGGTTCGATGGATTAGAATTAGGGTTTATGCTGGGAGTAGCATACCAGCATAAAGGTTTTGCGTATGAGGCGTGCAGTGCCATTCTTTCTTATGGAATTACAGAGCTGGAACAAAAGACATACTGTTCTTTTGTTGACAAAGACAATAAAGCATCCATTCGACTGTGTGAGCGGCTGGGATTTGAACAGCATGGAAAAGTGCTGCTACATAATTTCGACGGATTGATGGTGGAAAAGGAATATTTGCAATATAAATATAGTGCAAATTAAACAAAAATTATAAGGAAATATTGTGCTTTCTAATTGATATAGTGCACAGAAGAAACAATATATTGTACAAAGGTGCATTGTTTAATATATCCATTGGAGATGGCATACAATAAAATATTTGACAGGATAACTGTCAAGTGGTAATATATGTCACATGAAGCAAAGGTGCTGCGGGAGATATTCCCATAGCACCTTTTTTTCGTTTTAGAGAATAAAAAGAGGAGGAGATTATGATGACAGAATTACAGGAATTGTTGGAGGCTGTAAATGGTGAGATTTATGGTGTATGGTTTTTGATTGGCGCTGCGTTGGTATTCTGGATGCAGGCGGGATTTGCAATGGTGGAGGCAGGCTTTACCAGAGCAAAAAACACAGGAAACATTATTATGAAAAATCTAATGGATTTCTGTATTGGCACATGTACTTTTATTTTGATTGGATTTGGATTGTTACTTGGCGAGGATTTATTGGGATTTATCGGAAAGCCTGGTTTTGATATTTTCACAAACTACGCGGATTTTGATTGGTCAAATTTTGTATTTAACTTGGTATTTTGTGCCACTACAGCAACGATTGTTTCTGGAGCAATGGCAGAGCGCACAAAATTTCTTTCTTACTGTGTATATTCCGGTGCAATTTCGGCGCTGATTTATCCGGTTGAGGCGCATTGGATTTGGGGCGGAGGTTGGCTTGCCCAGATGGGGTTTCATGATTTTGCGGGTTCCTGCGCGATACATATGGTAGGCGGCATTAGCGCCCTGATTGGCGCAAAGATTTTGGGACCACGTATCGGTAAGTTTACAAAGGATAAGCAGGGAAATATTACAAAAGTAAATGCGTTCCCGGGGCATAATCTTACAATTGGTGCACTTGGAGTTTTTATTCTTTGGCTTGGCTGGTATGGATTTAATGGTGCGGCAGCAGTTAGTTTACCAGAACTTGGTTCTATTTTTGTGACAACGACAATTTCCCCGGCAATCGCTACGGTTGTGTGTATGGTATTTACTTGGATAAAATATGGAAAGCCGGATATTTCCATGTGTCTAAATGCATCGCTTGCAGGGCTTGTGGCTATCACAGCAGGCTGTGATGTAACAGATGCTTTTGGTTCAATTGTAATTGGTGCAGTAGCTGGGCTTTTGGTGGTGTTTGGCGTATGGTTTTTGGATTATAAGCTGCACATTGATGATCCAGTGGGTGCTGTGGCAGTGCACTGTCTAAACGGAATCTGGGGAACGATTGCTGTCGGGCTGTTTGCGACAGACACTGCGCCAGCATTTGCAAGAGGATATGGTGACGGTGTGGAGTTTGGTGCAAATCAGATTTGCGGTACTGGGCTTTTCTATGGTGGCGGTGTGAAACTGTTAGGAATGCAGCTTGCTGGAATGGTCTGTGTGATTCTTTGGACAGTGCTCACAATCACAATTACTTTTCTGGTTATCAAAGCACTTTTTGGGCTTCGTGTCAGCGAGGAGGAAGAAATTATTGGGTTAGATGCCACAGAACATGGTTTGCCCTCTGCCTATGCAGGATTTTCTATGATGGATATCTCAAATAGTATGATTATGGAGGAGAACGAAAACACACAACTTGGACCAGAAAACTATGAGGAAGCTACAGAGACACAAAAAAATGCTGCGATTAAGGTTGCGCAAGTGGCTATGTCATCAGCTTCTGGAATCTATAAGGTGGTTATTATTGCAAAACTTTCCAGATATGATGTGTTGCGCAAAGCAATGAATAGTATTGGTGTGACAGGCATGACAGTGACACAAGTTATGGGGTGTGGTATTCAAAAGGGCGCAGGAGAGAAATATCGTGGTGCAGAGATTGATGCGACACTGCTTCCGAAGGTGAAAGTCGAAGTGGTGGTGTCAACAATCCCAGTGGCAAAAGTGATAGAATCTGCTAAGGAAGTGCTTTACACTGGGCATATTGGTGACGGAAAGATTTTCGTATATAATGTTGATAAAGTGGTGAAAATCCGTACAGGAGAAGAGGATATGGCAGCGCTTGCCGATGTGGAATAATTTATTGTGTTACGCATAAAACCCAAGAAAAACCCTATGAGTTTTTCTTGGGTTTTATGCGTAGACCTGTGCAAAAGAAATTTATATAATCGTCTCAATAGAAATATTTTTCCGGTTGGAAAGCTGCAAGATGCTGTGGTAATAGTTTTGCTGCAGGTCAATAATCTCATTGTTTTGCGTGTGGATAACAGGTCTGGAATAGTGGTTGGGATTAATAAATATAACATTTCCCTCCATGCCATTGCTGAGAGTAACTCTGTGGTTGAGATAAGAGTTGGACACGTTCTCAAGAAAGGTAAGGATATATTTCATGTCATATTTTTGAATTCCATCATCCTCAAAGTACTTAATGACTGTAAAAGGACACATCGCGGTGTGATATACTCGCTCGCTTGTCATGGCATCAAAGATATCGGCAATGGTAACAATCTTGGAGAAACGGTCAATTTCGTCTCCGGTCAGACCATAGGGATATCCACTTCCATCACATTTTTCATGGTGCATCAGCGCAGTGTTTTTTACCGCTTCTGGGATATTGTGATACTTTCCTAGCAGGTGATATCCCTCTGTTGTGTGCGTCTTGACAATTTCAAATTCATCCCGTGTAAGTTTCCCGGGCTTACGCAAGATTCCACTAGGGAGCATAAATTTACCAATATCATGGAACAGACCGCAGGCTGTAGCCATCATCTGATCTGCTTCCGAAAAGTGTAGCCAGCGCGCAAGGACATTTGCAATTAGCGCAACGTCAATACAGTGTGCATAGATGGAATCTTTGATGTTGTGCATGTTAAGAAGCATATCAAAGACACTGACTTCATTTTTGTCCTGATACAAAAGCGCCATCGTCTCTTTTAATAATTCGTTTGCATGAAATGGTTCATTGCGGTATAGTGATTTCATAAGGCTATTTTGATAGTGTTCGGCGCACCGTTCAAAATCATGGGAAAAGTGCTGAAACTGTTTGCTCTCCCTAATTTTCTCCTTGTTGGATTGATTGTTTAAGGTCGCCGTGGGGGAATCTACTGTAAGGAGATTTTGACCCGCAGATGCCATTGGAGAAGACAGTCCTAGGAGAAGGTCACTTTTTAAATTGTCTTCAATATTAGCATAGTATATAGAATATCCTTCCAATCGTGATATAATATTTTCCGTGAGAACCACGCCTTTTGGAATGAGAGTCTTTTGGTTGTGTATCAGAATGTCTTCCGCAGTTATCATACCAGGTGTAAGTTCTGCAATAGGGATTTGTATCATAAACCGCCCCCCTTTCTAATTTCATTTTAGCTGTTCATAAGAAAAAAGTCAAATATTAGGAGGTAATTATATGAAAAAGTACACCAATATCCACAAATTATCTGATAACAAGTTTCTCAATTTATTTAAACTGGATGCTCTGACAGATAGTGGTCGTCCATTCGATTATTTTTTTGTGTCTCGCAGAAAGGCAGACGAAATTAAATTGCTGACAGGGGACAGCGCGGCAGAAGGAGTTGTCATCTATCCAATTTTAAAGGAAAATCCGGAGAAAATCGTTTTGATTCGGCAGTATCGTTACCCGCTGGGAGATTATTTGTATGAGTTTCCAGCAGGACTAATTGACGCGGGCGAGACTCCTGATATGGCAGCAATACGAGAGATGAAAGAGGAGACAGGGCTTTCTTTTGAGGTCTATACAGGGGGAGATGCGGCATATAGGCGCTCATTTTTTATGGGGGCTGGCTTCACAGATGAGAGTTGTAATGCAGTTTTTGGGTATGCTAGTGGTACCATCAGCCGTAAGGAAATGGAAGATACAGAGTCAATACAGGTAATAATTGTGGACAAACTTGAGGCGAAACGCATTTTGAAAGAGGAAAAAGTTTCTCTCAGGGCGGCCTATTTGCTGATAAATTTTTTGCATGCGAAGCAAAGTGCACCATTTGCATTTTTAGAGGAATGAGTTGTTATTATGAGCGGCTTTCATACCCGTGGACAGTAACAAATGGTAACAATGAATTTGACATTTAATTGAGCATAAACTATACTATTGTATATAATTGTAGAAACAGTTTATAAAAAATCAACAAATAAAAAAAGTCTGATATGATGACTGGAAAGGGGCAGGATTCTACAGATGAAGAAGGTAACAATACAGGATATTGCGGCCGAGATGGGGTTGAGCCGCAACACTGTTGCAAAGGCACTTAACGGTGGACTGGTTTCCCCGCAGACAAGACACGCTGTTGTGCAGAAGGCATGGCAGATGGGGTATACGAAACTAGATGAAAGTCTTGTGGAGGAAGTTAAATCAACTTATCGCAGGGCAAATACAGGAACAATTCTGGTATTGTTCAATCACATGCAATCAGCATTCTGGACAAGAGCGCTTGCAGGCATCAGCAATGCAGTGAATGATGAGGGCTATCGAATGCAGCTACATGTGGTGGATGAGCGGGACAAAGATGGTGAGGAGACAGGAAGACTTATTGCAGATGATGTGAAAGGAATTATTTTTCTAAGTGTTTTTCCGGCAAAATTTGTGAGGGGAATTGGAAGAAAAAAGCTTCCAATGACCTTTTTTAACAGTCCTGTTAATGCGCGGGAATATATTCGGCTTGGCGATGTTATCAATGTGGAGGGATTTTATTCTATGAGCATACTGACAGAGTATGTGATTAGACAAAAAGGTTGCGCCCGTTTGGCATATATTGGATTTGCAGAGGGTTCACGCATGATACAGGCGCGGTATCTGGGATTTTTAAATGCGTGTAATCAGAACAATATCCAATTGGACGAGAGACTTCAATATACACGTCCTACAAATAGTCTCAGTTTTAATTATGCTATGGTGGAGGAGGTCATTAAGCGGATTCCCTATATACCAGATGCCGTGGTCTGTGAAGATGATGATGTGGCAAAGAATGTGGCACTTGCCCTTTTGCAGCGTGACCCGCAAGCAGCAAAAAGAGTGGTGATTACAGGATTTAACAATACGTTGGAGGCAGATTTTTTTAAGAGTGACATTATCACAGTGGATGTGCGGATTGAAGAGATGGGAAGGCGTCTAGTAAAATCTGTGATTGACCGAGTGAAATGTCCGACGATGGACATCTCTTTTACGACGATAGCGACTTATCCCAAAATATAAGGCGAAAAAAGTTTTTAGATTGTCGATGACAATGGGAAAAATACGTGATATAATTTCAATATCTACATAACGTGGTAATAAAAACGCCGTGCGGTCAGATGTATCTCAATACGGCGTAAATTCAAGCGTTAAATAAAAGATGAGAGGTTTTATTGATGGATTACAAAATAGTAACAGACGGTTCCTGCGATTTGCCGCCAGAACTTTGCAGGGAAAAGCAAGTCGACGTAGTTCCCTTTTATGTATCATTTGACAGCGAGACATATCAGAAAGAAATTGTAGAAATCCCCATTCGGGATTTTTATGAGCAGATGGTGGCAGATCCTACAACATTTCCAAAGTCATCCATGCCTTCTGTACAGGATTATGTGGATGTATTTGAACCGATTGTCAGGGAAGGAAAGTCGATTATCTGCATTTGTATCACAACAAAGTTTAGCGGTTCCTATCAGTCCGCTATGAACGCGAGAGAAATTATTTTGGAAAGTGTGCCAGACGCGCGAATAACGATATTGGATTCTACAATCAATACTGTGCTTCAGGGAATTTTTGTGCTTGAGGCAATTAAGATGTATGAAGCACAGCTTCCGTATGAGATAGTGATTGAGAAGCTCGAGGCAATTAAAAGTACTGGACGCATCTTTTTTACAGTGGGAAATATTGATTACCTCAAACATGGCGGGCGCATTGGCAAACTGGCAGGAATTGCAGGTTCCATGTTGGGAATTCGTCCATTAATCACACTTAAGGAGGGAGAAATTTTCCCATCTGGTTTGGCGAGAAGCCGCAAAAAATCTCTTGAGAAGGTGTATGAACTGTTGTGGCAATATCTTCAGGAAACACATGCTAAACCGGAGACATACAGCATTTGCGTAGGGTATGGTTATGATATTGCGGAGGCGGAGGAGTTTCGTAAAGGTGCAGTCAACTACCTCAATACACGAGGGTATGCCATCTCGGAGACAGAGCTTCCTAAATATCAGATTGGGGCGACAATCAGCGTTCACACAGGACCATATCCACTGGGATTTGGCGTGATTAGAAAAGGCATATAAGAGATTGAAAAGGAGAAGAGTTTATGGCAATATACAATTTAGAGAACGCGCAGCTTAGTATCTGCGTGGATTCTTTTGGCGCAGAATTAAAGTCACTTAAGAAAAAGGCATCCAATATGGAATATATGTGGGATGCAAAACCTGAGTATTGGAAGCGGACTTCCCCAGTGCTTTTTCCAATTGTGGGGAGTTTGAATAATGGTTGTTATCGTTATGATGGGAAAGTGTATCCAATGTCTCAGCATGGATTTGCCAGAGATATGGAGTTTTCGCTTTTGCGGCAAACTGAGGATGAACTTGTTTTTGCGCTGCACTCCAATGAAGAAACCAAAGAAAAATATCCATTTGATTTTGCATTAGAACTTGGCTATAAGCTTCAAGAAAACAATCTTTTCGTTTCTTGGAATGTGTTAAACTGTGACAACAAGGAGATGTATTTTAGTATTGGAGGGCACCCTGCATTTTTGTGCCCAATGAATGCAGCAGGAGCCCAGACAGAGTGTAAACTATTGTTTGATGCCACTGATAAAATAACATCTGCTATTATTGGAGACGGTGGTACATTGTTGCAGCGTACAAAGGAAATTCCTTTAAGAGATGGGATGATGGATATCACGGAGAATCTTTTTGATGAGGATGCACTAATTATCGAACACGATCAGGCACACAAAGTATCTCTTTGTGACAAGGAAGGACAGCCGTATTTGACAGTTCGTTTTGATGCGCCACTCTTTGGCATATGGTCTCCTGCAAGGAAAAATGCACCATTTATCTGTATTGAACCGTGGTATGGCAGATGTGACAAGGCAGATTTTCAAGGAGAGCTGTCTGAGCGCGAGTGGGGGAACCAGTTAGCACCATCGGAAACGTTTTATGCGGAGTATATAGTTACAATATGATATTTTTTTAATAATTTTTTTGGCAATATGCCGAAAACGATTTCTATATTAACAAAATAAGCCCAAATTGTTTATATTGTACAAAACTTATGGTAAGATATCAGGTAACGTATGGCAATCATACGAATTGAGAGAGAACAAGGAGGGCGAAATGAGAAGTATCAAAACAAAACTTATCATGTTAGGAGCAGTATCAATTATATGTACCGTGATACTAGGATTGGTCGGCATCTTTATCATGAACAGCAACAACGCAAACAATCAGGTGTTGAATGACATTAACAACATCAACCTCAAGCAGAATGAAAACATCACACAGGAGACTTCTTTTCTGTATGATTTGGATTTGAATCATTATCAGACGATTCAGTCAAATCTTGCATTTATGAGAGAAGCGGCAGCCGCGGCGCTTACCTACAGTAAAGGAGAGGCTTACGACGCTGATTTACAGAGCGTTGCGGCAACAATTGAAATTGTGCAGAGCAATACAGCGCAGCTCAACAGTTTATTGGAACAGCGCGGTTTTAAGAGTGAGCGTGGAATGTATGCGGAATTTGCCAAGGAAGATGACGCGCTGGCGGATGCGGTCAGCCGAATGTCAGGGGAGTCAAGCTGGGTGGATGGTGTATGGGATACCGCAGCGCTATCACAGATAACAGCGGTGCCTGTCAATGGGAAGAATTTTAAAAAGACATCTTATTCTCATGATATTCCAGATATTAGTAAGCGCAATATGTTGCTTGTCCGTCTGGGCGGCAACGGGATTGCGTATACCGGTGATGTGTATGTGACTAATATTCAGTTAGACAATACGCCGCTTGCAATGGCTGACATTAATCCGCAAGCGCTTGCAGGTTCTTATGGAGATGGGCTTGCGGATATCTCTGTGTCGACTTTTGACGGAATGGATGCATTGTATATTCAGACAAAATTTGCCAATATAAATGGGAATTGGCAGGAAGTCACTTCACGAATTGATGTGACAGATATCAACATTGCTGAGTACAAAAAAATATCGTTCGACCTGTATTTTGAGGAGAAGGAAGCACCAGAAATCAGTATTGCTACAGCTTTTGATGCAAAGTATGATTTTGAGGGAAATCTCAAGGAAGTTGACAGTATGTTTGACACATACAATAAGCTTGTGGCAGAGGGCAGTGATGTAGGGAGTTATCCAGATAATATTAGGGCACTGCTTCAAGAATTACATACCAATGCACCACTATACACAAAGGATAGTGAGATTGCAGAGGTGCTTGTAAATGGCTTTTCTGAAAAACTTGCAGCGATGGAGAACATTCTGGATTATGATAAGGATATTCTTTCTTTAAAAGTGGAGAACAATACACAAAATAAAAATCTTTCCAGCGAAACTTCTGATGTGCGCAGTAAGATTGAGCAGTTGACAAGTGCCCAGAAACAAATGATGTCTATCTTGATATACGTTGTATTTGTTGTGGGCGCAGTGCTTGTGGTGATTCTTACGCTGTTTGTAATCACTTCTGTGCAGAGAAGCATTAAAAAGTTTAAGGGAACATTGACTCAGATTTCAGAAGGCAAGATTATGGTGAAGGCGGAGACTGACAATAAAGATGAGTTTGACACTTTTGGAAAGTCTTTGAACAGCATGACAGATAAACTGTCAGTAGTGATAGGAAATGTTAAAAATTATGGTGTGGAGCTCAATAAGAGCGGCGCGGAGCTTAAGGAAATGTCAGAGACTTCCGAGCAGACTTCTGAGCATATTGACACAGCAATCTCTGAGATTGCATTAGGTGCTACCAATCAAGCGCGTGATGTGGAGACTTCGACAAGCGAGATTGGAAATCTTGGGGAATTAATGGATACAATGGACGCAGATATTATGGAGCTTGACACAACATCGCTTCATATGAAACAGGCAAGCGACGAGGCTGCAGCTATTTTAAGTGAATTGAGTAGTTCCAACAGTCATATGACAGCGGGAATTCACAAGATTGCACAACAGATTGCAAGGACAAATGACTCTGTAAAAGAAATCGAGTCAGCGGCATCTTTGATTTCTTCCATTGCAAACCAGACAAACTTGCTTTCACTCAATGCCAGTATTGAGGCAGCTAGAGCTGGTGAGGCAGGAAAAGGTTTTGCGGTTGTGGCGTCGGAGATACAACAGTTGGCGGATCAGTCCAACAAATCAGCGGACAGTATTTTTAGGATTATCACAAATCTTATCAATGAGTTTAAGGAAACTCTTGATACAATGATGGAGGTTGAGACTGCCACAAATGAACAAAATCAGAAGTTTGTGAGCACACAGAAGCAATTTGAGATTGTCAATGAAGGCATTGTGCAGTCAAGGGATAAGACAGCAGTGATTAAAAATGCGATTGGTGAGTGCAATAGAGTGAGGAGTACTGTGTCTGAGATTATGCTGAATCTCTCTGCAATCTCTGAGGAGAATGCAGCGTCAGCGACAGAGACAGCGACTGCAATGCAACAACTAAACACAACAATATCAGAACTTTTGCGGGAATCGCAGAAGCTTCTGACCATCTCTTCACAGCTTGATCAGGATATGACATTCTTTCAGCTTGTATAAAGGATTGGAAATGGAAACACCCTATCTGTATAGATAGGGTGTTTTTTTGGAAATGCCCGATATTACCAAAATTTTCGCAAAAAATATGTGCAATAGGTAAAAAATAAAACTAAAAACAGTTTAAAAATTGATTAATTTCAAAAAAGATGTTATGTTAAATATGCAGAGAAAAACTGATAGACAAAAAGAAGGAGAACATTTATGATATTTTTTAATGAAAAGGAACGTGTGTTCAAATTGGATACACCCAATACTACGTATATGATTGGTATTGTCGATAAGGAAAATTTCGTGGGACATATTTATTATGGAAAGAGTTTGAGAGATATAGATGCTGCTTATTTGATGCGCACGGAAGAACCACCATTTATACCAAGCAAAAATAACAGGGAGCGCTGTTCGTTTTATGACTGCTTTCCGTTTGAATATCCGACAAGTGGCGTGGGAGATTACAGAGAGGGTGGCATTGGTATCCGAACAGCGGCTGGGCATGTGGGAAGTATGCTTTCCTATATATCGTATGAGATTATAGATGGAAAACCAGAACTTAAGGGGCTTCCGGCAACTTTTGGCACAGAGAAAGAATGCATGACATTGAAGCTGGTTTGCGAGGACAAGTATGTTGGAATGCAAGTAGAGTTGTTGTATACTGTGTTTGAAGATGTAGATGTGATTACCAGAAGTGTGCGCATAACAAATATCGGTCAGGAATATTTTTATCTTACAAGAGTAAATTCGGCTTGTATTGATATGGACAATAAAGATTTTGATATGGTATCTTTGCATGGAAGTTGGGCGAGGGAGCGCCATATCCAGAGAAAAACATTAGGTTATGGAATACACAATGTCAGTTCGTTTCGCGGCGAGTCCAGCCATCAAGATCATCCATTTCTTGCGCTTGTAGATAAGAATACCACACAGGAAAATGGTGAGATTTATGCGATGAATTTTGTCTATTCTGGAAATTTCCGCGCACAGGCGGAAGTGACACAGTTTGATTCCGTTCGCATGACAATGGGAATCCACCCAGAGAATTTTTGTTGGAAATTGGAATGTGGAGAAAGCTTTCAGGCACCAGAAGTCGTTATGGTCTATACGGACAAAGGGTTTGACGCAATGACAAACACATTTCATAAATTGTATAGAAACCATTTGATACGCGGTGTGTATAAGAATAAAAAACGACCGATTCTCATTAACAATTGGGAGGCGACTTATTTTGCGTTTGACACAGAAAAGTTGCTGTCCATTGCAAAAGAGGCATCCGCGCTTGGCATTGAGATGCTTGTTATGGATGACGGCTGGTTTGGCAAACGCAATCTTGATAACTGTGCGCTTGGCGATTGGACAGTGAACGAGGAAAAAATTCGGGGTGGGTTAAAGTATCTGGTGGACGAGGTAAATAAACTTGGCATGAAGTTTGGTATCTGGTTTGAACCAGAAATGATCTCACCGGATTCGGATTTGTACAGGGCACATCCTGACTGGGCTATCGCAATTCCTGGAAGACCGGGGACAGAGTCAAGGCAACAGTTTGTGCTTGATTTGTCAAGGCAAGAGGTTGTTGATTGTATTTATGAGCAAGTCGCATCTGTTCTGCGCAGTGCAAATATTGAGTATGTGAAGTGGGATATGAATCGACAGCTTACCGACATTGGAAGTTATGGATTGCCCGTGGACAGGCAGGGCGAGTTGTATCATCGCTATGTGCTCGCAGTATATCAAATGCAGGATCGGTTGACAAAAGAATTTCCACACTTGCTTTTGGAGAATTGTTCGGGAGGCGGAGCACGCTTTGATCCGGGAATGCTGTATTTTAGCCCGCAGATTTGGTGCTCAGATGATACCGATGCAATTGAGCGGCTTGAGATACAGGAAGGAACAGCGCTGATTTATCCATTGTCAACTATGGGGGCACATGTTTCAGACTGTCCAAATCATGCGGTAGGTCGTGTGACACCATTTGATACGCGCGGTATTGTGGCACTTGCGGGGACTTTTGGCTATGAGCTTGATGTGACCAAGATTCCACAGGAAGACCGAGACAAAATACCAGGACAGGTGGCAATGTATCATAAATATAATGATTTGGTGCGAGAAGGTGATTATTATCGTATCGCTTCGTATGCCCAAAATCACAAGTATGATTGCTGGCAGGTTGTGGGTGCCAATCAGAAGCAGTCCCTTGTCACTTTTGTGCAGGTATTGTCTAGGGTGAACTTTAAGTCCATACGAATTTGCTTAAAGGGATTAAATCCGGACATGCGCTATCGTGTCGTATTTGAGAACGATGACAATATTGCAGATAAAGTTTACACTGGCGATATGCTGATGAAAGCGGGACTGTTGGTGCCAGTTCTATGGGGAGATTTTCAGGCAAGACTGATATCGCTGACAAATCTAGAATAAAGTTATAGTTCAGTTTAGGATTTTGCATTATGCTGCAAAGTCTGTAAGAATGGATAGAGATTGAGAAGCATCAAGCTATCGCGAAGCGATTTTGCATGACTTGATGCATGTAACAGGAAGCCGAAGGCTGAACTGTTACAGGATAAATTACAAGGAGTGATAAAAGATGGTGAAGGCTGTAAAGCTTGCGGATATAGCAGAGAAAGTGGGCGTCAGTGTCGTTACGGTATCAAAAGCTTTGTCGGGGCAAAAGGGCGTTAGCGAGGAGATGCGCACTAGAATCAAAGAGTTGGCAGATGAGATGGGGTATACGCCAATTCATGCAGTACAGACAGGGAGGACGCGGTCCTATACAATCGGTGTAATTACGTTTGAGACTTATTTTACTCGGTTTGCATCTTTTTACTGGAAAATGTATCAGGAATTTGCCACGCGCGCGGTAAAGAAAAATTGTTTTTCTATGCTGGAGGTTATCTCAAACTATGACGAAGAGAATCTAATGCTCCCAAAACTTATCACAGAAAACCAGAAAATTGATGGTATTGTGGTGATAGGAAAACCCAAACGGGATTATCTTAAAATGCTCTATTTAAATAAAAAAATACCAATGGTTTTTATGGACTTTTATGACGACGAAGATGTTGTGGATTGTGTTGTGTCTGCTGGTTTTAATGGCATGTACCGCATGACAGATTATCTGATTAAAAACGGGCATACGCGCATTGCCTATGTTGGAAGTTTAATGTTTACAGAGAGTATTACAGACCGATATTTTGGATATTGTAAGGCGCTGATGGAGAGCGGAATAGAGGTGCGACAAGACTGGATTATCAAGGATAGGGACTACAGTGACGGTGTTATTGGAATGGAGTACAGGCTGCTGCTTCCCAAAGAGATGCCGACAGCCTTTGTGTGCAACAATGATGTGACAGCCTATTCTCTAATTAAACAGTTAGAGGAGAAAGGCTATCGCATACCAGATGATATTTCCGTGGTAGGATATGATGATTACCTTTATGCGGAATATGGAGATTCTAAGATTACCACGTACATGGTTGATATGGGAGAAATGTCAAAGATTGCACTCTCGTGCATTATTCGACGCATTGAAAATATCTCTGTAAATGCCAGTGTGCATATTGTAAATGGTAAAATTATAGAACGTACAACAGTCAAGAAAATAAATTAGTCTATTACTGGTGTTTCTCTGCGGTAAGTGAGCGGGGTAACACCGGTTTTTTCTTTGAAGAGTCGGATAAAATGGTTTGTGTTTTCGATGCCGACTATTTGGCTAATCTCTACAATCTTTTCATCTGTGTTTAAGAGCAATTCTTTTGCTCTGTCAATCCGAATTTTATTTAGATATTGAATCGGAGTGTAATCGTAGTATTTTGAAAACTCACGACAAAGGCGGAATTTATTAATTTTATATTCGGCGGCAAGTTCATCGAGGGAATAAGTTTCATAATACGCTATGTTAAACCGATGATGCATATCAGCAATATAAGAAGGAATATGGTAAGATCCTGTCTGTTCCACTGTACGCACAAGATAGAGCTGTGTAAAGAAACCTATTAGGTCTCGTGAGCGCAGTATACCGTGCAGCTCGTCATCGGTGTCATTCCTGAAAATTTGTTCTAAAGCAGCCAGAATATCAGAATATTTGTCAAGACGAAAGATAAAGTCTCCGAGATCTCTTATTTTTTTGTTATAGTAGGACAAGATATTCGCACTTACAAAACAGATGGTGTATTCCCAGATATTGTGTTGACAGATAAGTTTGTGGTTTTGACGGCAGTCAATAATTGCCAGTGTCCCTTTTGTCAGATCATATCCGGCATTGATGCCATTGGCATTCTCACAGAAAAGCTTTCCAGCGCCCTTTGTTGTGTGGAGGATGCACAGCGCTTCAAGATTTGCCGCCTCATAGGAAAAAGGCGATGTGACAGATACACTTTTATGACAAAGTTCATAAGGGAGTGCATTACAGAAATCGTACTCTCGGCTGTATGCATTCTCAAAATAGTCTGACAAGGAAAAACGGTTGCTTGTCTCAGAAGCGATTAGACAACTAAAAAATTCGGTAGAAAATAGTTTTTGTGACATTTGACATTCTCCTTTGGCAAATATGGATTTGGCGAAATGTATATCTGCAGTGCAGAAAACAATTATTTATTAGAATTATTATATAATGAAAAAAAAATAAAATCAAGAAAAGAATATAAAAATAAATATAAGAATATAAAAGACATACTAATATTAAAAAAATCATAGAGAAGCTAAATAAAAACTTCTTTTTTAAGTAAAATTAAGCTAAAAACTATGAAGAAAATAGATAAAATAGATAAAAATATAAAAGTAAAATTGTAAAAATAGAGGAAATGACGGAAAACAACAATAAATGATAACAATATGCAATTATAAGTGGTGACTAAAATACAAACTTATTTTACACTAAAAACAAGTTAATCAACGGGTTAACAAAAACTAAAAACTAAAATTTTAAAGGGAGGTTTCATCTATGAAATTAAAGAGACTCATGGCACTTGGAATGGCTGCAATTATGACATTGTCTTTGACAGCGTGTGGTGGCAAATCTGACACACCGTCAAACAGTAGCTCTGCAACAGACAACAATGCATCTGCTGACAAGAATACAACAGCAGACAACAATGCATCTGCGGATAACAGCACACCGGCAGATAATGTAGGAGATACAGGGACAACAAGTGGACTTACATATGGTAGCGTTACACTTGGAGAAGACTATACGGACTTGACAGCATCTATCAAGTTTATCCACCACAAGACGGACCGAGAGCAGGATGGTTCAATGGCAAAGTACATTGAAGCATTCAATCAGGATTATCCCAACATCTCCGTTGAGACAGAAGGTATCACAGACTATGCTCAGACAGCGCTATTGAGACTTCCTACAGGAGCAGCGTGGGGCGATGTGATGTTTATCCCATCAATTGATATGGTTCAGCTTCCTGATTATTTTATTCCATATGGAACTGTGGAGGAGATGACAGAGTATATCAATTTTGCGGACCAATGGAAGTTTGAGGGCAATTGCTATGGTGTGGGATATATGGGAAATGCCCAAGGTATTCTTTACAATAAGAAAGTATTTGCGGATGCAGGCGTGACAGAGCTACCAAAGACACCGACAGAGTTTATCGCAACATTGCAGCAGATCAAGGACAACACAGACGCGATTCCACTCTATACAAATTATGCAGCAGGTTGGACAATGGGCGGACAGTGGGATGCTTATCTGGGTGCTATTACAACAGGCGATACGACTTGGTTGAACCAAAAGTTTGCGCATTCGGCAGAGCCGTTTAAGGACAATGGAGACGAGACTGGGGCGTATGCACTATATAAGATTCTCTATGATGCAGTGGCAAATGGACTTACAGAGGACGACTATACAACGACAGACTGGGAAGGCTGCAAAGGTATGATTAACAGAGGTGAGATTGGTACAATGGTACTTGGCTCATGGGCAATCGCTCAGATGAAGGAAGCAGACGCAAACGGCAGCGATATTGGATATATGCCATTCCCAATCTCAGTTAATGGAAAACAGTATGCCACAGCAGGGCCTGATTACTGTTTTGGCATTAACAAAGAGAGTTCCGCGGACAATCAGGCGGCAGCAATGGTATTTGTTAAGTGGATGGTTGAGAAGTCAGGCTGGTGTGATAACGAAGGTGGATATCCAATCTCTAAGACTGCGCCTACCTCTTTTGTGTTTGACGGTGTGGAGGTTGTAAACAACGAGTCTGCTCCAGATGATGAGGCTGATTTGATGAACCAGATGAACGCAGAGTGTGAACTTAATTTCAACAATGGTGGAGACCGTAAAGTTCAAGAGATTGTTGAGGCAGCAGCGACAGGTTCTATGACATATGATGAGATTATGGCAAACTGGACAGAACTGTGGAACGATGCACAGTCTTCATTAGGCGTAGATGTCACAGAATAACCAACGAAATAGCTTTTTACGAATCAATCATTATACATTATGTAAAGTGGCTTGCAGGCGTTGGTCTGCAAGCCACGAATCCCAACAAGGGAATTTTCATGAGAAAAGGAGGGGATTGTAGTGACGAACACAAAAAAACCATTCAATTTCCAGAAATGGATAAAAAGCCGACAGGGACAACAGGCAATTATCATTGTATTGTTTTCTATTATTCCGTTAGCGCTGCTGTTTGTTTTTACATATTATCCGTTTGCTGAGATGTTTAAGTTCAGCTTTTATGACAGGAGTTATACACGTGTCAAGGGTTTTGTGGGGTTGGATAACTACGTGGATGTGTTTAAGAAAAAAGATTTGTTCCGCTCACTGTTCTTGTCAGTTTACTATATGGCTGGTGCAGTGTTCCAGCTGGCATTAGCACTTTATCTGGCAACAATATTCTGCTTTAAGATTAAAGGAGGAAACTTCTTTAAGGGCTGTATGTTCTTCCCATTTCTTATCAATGGTATTGCAATTGGATTTATCTTTAAGTTTTTCTACACAAGAGGATTTGTTTTGGATACAGTTCTTGGCTGGATGGGGTTCGACCTTGAAAGCCTTCCTTACTGGCTGAGAGACCAAAGTATTAACAATTGGTCTCTGGTTGCTACGAGCGTATGGAAATATTTTGGTCAGAACATGGTATTATTTATCGGTGCAATGATGTCTGTTGACGCTTCGCTCTATGAGGCAGCAGATCTGGATGGTGCTAATAAATGGCAACAGTTCAAATATATTATGCTTCCAAGCATTAAGACGATTGTTATGTTGAATCTAATTATGTCCATCACAGGTTCACTCAGTGCATTTGAGCCAGCATATGTTATTGCGTCAAAGGGGGCAAATGGCACAGCAACTTATTTTGTAAAGATGCATGAGGTAGCGCATACAAGCCAGAAGATTGGTCAGGCATCCGCAATGGCAGTTGTGCTTTTATTGATTATCTTTGCAGCGACAATTCTACAAAAACTTTTCTTCAAATATGTATTTAAGAGTGGAGAGGACGAGGACAAGAGCGCAGCGGCAAGGCGTGAGAGACAGATTGCAAAGTTAAATGCAAGGAAGGGGGCATAAGTATGACAGCATTTCAGGCTTTTAAGAAATATTTATGGATTTTTGTAAAATATTTTTCGGTAATATTTTTCTCATTCATCGC
>CASJPF010000036.1 GCA_949383255.1 Lachnospiraceae bacterium
CGGGTGTTTATATTGATATCAAAATGAAAAACAAATAGGCCTTCTACTAGTATGAACGCTCAGAATGAGTGTTCCGCTGTAGAAACAATGGAGGTAGGAAAAGAAAATGAAGAAAGCTATATTGGCTACAAAAGTCGGAATGACTCAAATCTTCAATGAAGATGGTTCACTGATTCCTGTAACAGTTCTTCAGGCTGGTCCCTGTGTAGTGACACAGGTTAAGACAGAGGAGAATGATGGTTACAAGGCGGTTCAGGTCGGCTTTGTAGATAAGAAAGACAAGATTGTAAACAAGGATAAGGGTGGAAAGAAAGAGGTTATTCACAGACATGGTGTGAATAAAGCGCTCAAGGGACACTTTGAGAAGGCTGGCGTTTCTTCCAAGAGATTTTTAAGAGAATTTAAGTTCGAGAATGCAGAAGAGTATACATTGGGAAGCGAGATAAAGGCGGACATTTTTACAGTTGGCGATAAAATCGATGCATCTGCGATCTCTAAGGGAAAAGGATTCCAAGGTGCTATCAAGAGACATGGACAGCACAGAGGACCGATGACACATGGTTCTAAGTTCCATCGTCATCAGGGTTCTAACGGTGCATGTTCTTCACCGAGCCGCGTGTTTAAGGGCAAAGGTATGCCTGGACATATGGGCTGCGTGAAAGTGACAGTGCAGAATCTTGAGGTTGTAAGGGTTGATGCTGAGAAGAACCTGCTTTTGGTGAAAGGCTCTGTTCCGGGACCTAAGAAAGCGTTGGTGACAATCAAAGAAACTACCAGAGTAGATGCGTAAAATGTGGTTCGCAGATTGAGCGGACGAAAGGAGGACCATACAGATGGCAAAAGTATCTGTTTATAATATGGAAGGCAGGGAAGTTGAGACAATCGACTTGAGTGATGATGTCTTTGGTGTGGATGTCAACGAGCACCTAGTACACATGGCAGTCGTTCAACAGCTTGCAAATAAGCGTCAGGGTACTCAGAAAGCGAAGACGCGTTCAGAAGTATCTGGCGGTGGAAGAAAACCGTGGAGACAGAAAGGAACTGGTCACGCAAGACAGGGTTCTACAAGATCTCCCCAGTGGAAGGGCGGCGGTGTTGTATTTGCCCCAGTGCCAAGAGATTATTCTTTTAAGATGAATAAGAAAGAGAAGAGAGCGGCGTTGAAGTCTGCACTCACAAGCAGAGTTCAGGAGAACAAGTTGATTGTGGTTGATGAACTGAAGTTTGATGAGATCAAGACAAAGAATTTTAAGGCAGTTATGGACAACTTAAAGGTGACAAAGGCTTATGTAGTTTTGAATGATAATGATGAGAAGGTTGTTATGTCGGCAAGAAATCTTCCAAATGTACAGACAGCGCTGACAAATACAATCAATGTATATGATGTGATGAAAGGTGGCACGGTAATTCTCACAAAGGATGCCGTTAAGACAATCGAGGAGGTGTACGCATAATGGCAGATATCAAATATTATGACGTGATCCTTAAACCGGTGATCACAGAGAAGAGTATGTCAAGCATGGGTGACAAGAAATATACATTTCTGGTTCATACAGAAGCGAATAAGTCTCAGATTAAGGAAGCTGTTGAGAAGATGTTCGAGGGAACAAAAGTGGCAAAGGTCAACACAATGAATCTTGACGGTAAGAAGAAGAGACGTGGAATGGTCTATGGCAAAACTGCTAAGACCAAGAAGGCAATTGTGCAGCTAACACAGGACAGCAAGGATATTGAGATTTTCTCGGGATTATAAAATTCCTATTAGACGGCTGTGACAATTCGGACTATACACAATCAAGTGTGATAATAAAAGAGTAAAGGAGAAACGAACATGGGAATTAAAAAATATAACCCATATACCCCTTCGAGAAGAAATATGACCAGTTCTGACTTCTCTGAAATCACAAAGACGACTCCTGAGAAGTCTCTGTGCGTATCAAAGAAGAAACATGCTGGACGCAACAATCAGGGTAAGATCACTGTGAGACATCACGGCGGTGGAAACAGACAGAAATATAGAATTATAGATTTTAAGAGAAATAAAGATGGTATCTCAGCAAAGGTTGTTGGCATCGAGTATGATCCAAACAGATCTGCGAACATTGCACTGATCTGCTACGAAGATGGTCAGAAGGCATATATCCTTGCGCCGGAGGGACTGACAGACGGCATGAAGGTTATGAACGGACCACAGGCAGAAGTTAGAGTTGGCAACTGCTTACCACTTTCAGAGATTCCAGTTGGTACAAATGTGCACAATATTGAGCTGTATCCTGGCAAGGGCGGACAGCTTGTGCGCTCCGCTGGCAACAGTGCACAGCTTATGGCGAAGGAAGGCAAGTATGCAACGCTGAGACTTCCTTCTGGTGAGATGAGAATGGTTCCAATTGTTTGCCGCGCATCGATTGGTGTTGTCGGAAATGGGGATCATAACCTTGTGAAAATCGGTAAGGCTGGACGTAAGCGCCACATGGGTATCAGACCTACAGTGCGCGGTTCTGTGATGAACCCGAATGATCATCCACACGGCGGTGGTGAAGGCAAGACTGGTATCGGAAGACCCGGTCCATCTACACCTTGGGGCAAGCCTGCACTTGGTCTAAAGACAAGAAAGAGCAAGAAGGCTTCTAACAAGTTGATCGTGAGAAGAAGGGACGGTAGAGCGATTAAATAAGTTGAATGGCTGAGCGGTTGCGGTTGCAAATCGCTCGGCGCTCAAATAAGGAAATCGTCTACCTCCAATAACAAGATATAGATGATTAAGGAGGAATTAACCTTATGGCAAGGTCATTAAAAAAGGGTCCTTTCGCAGATGCAAGCCTTTTAAAGAAGGTTGATGCAATGAATGCGTCAGGAAATAAATCAGTAATTAAGACATGGTCACGTCGTTCTACAATTTTCCCTGCTTTTGTAGGCCACACAATCGCAGTACATGACGGAAGAAAGCATGTGCCTGTATATGTGACAGAAGACATGGTTGGACACAAGCTTGGCGAATTCGTTGCAACCAGAACCTACAGAGGACATGGCAAGGACGAAAAGAAATCAAAAGTGAAATAGATTGATTAGTTGAAAGGAGGTCAACCATGGCAGAAAAATATAGTAGAACTAGTTATAAGAGAAAGAGAAACGCAGAGAATAGAGAAACTAGACCATCAGCAAAGCTTTCTTATGCCAGAGTGTCTGTCCAGAAGGCATGCTTCGTATTAGATGCGATTAGAGGAAAAGATGTGCAGACCGCGTTAGGTATTCTGGCATACAGCCCAAGATATGCTTCCAGCATTATCAAGAAGCTTTTGGAGTCAGCGATTGCCAATGCAGAGAATAACAATGGTATGAGTGCTGAGAACCTTTACATTGCAGAGTGCTACGCAAACAAGGGACCTACAATGAAGCGAGTGAGACCAAGGGCACAGGGAAGAGCTTACAGGATTGAAAAGAGAATGAGCCACATTACAATCGTGCTTGACGAGAGATAGGAGGAAGAAAATGGGACAGAAAGTTAATCCTCATGGACTGAGAGTCGGCGTTATCAAGGATTGGGATTCAAAATGGTATGCTGATGCTGATTTTGCTGATTATTTAGTGGAAGATTATAATATCAGAAAGTTTTTAAAGAAGAAATTATTTAATGCTGGTATCTCAAAAATTGAGATTGAGAGAGCATCTGACCGCGTAAAGGTTATCGTTTTCACAGCAAAACCAGGTCTTGTGATTGGTAAGGGCGGCGCAGAGATCGAGATAACCAAGAAGGAGCTGCAGAAGCTTACAGGCAGAAATGTGCTTGTGGATATCAAGGAGATTAAGAAACCGGACAAAGATGCGCAGCTTGTAGCAGAAAATATTGCACAGCAGCTTGAGAGCCGTGTGTCTTTTAGACGTGCTATGAAGTCTTGCATGGGTAGAACTATGAAGGCGGGGGCTCTGGGTATTAAGACGGCTGTTTCTGGGCGCCTTGGTGGAGCAGATATGGCCCGCACAGAGTTTTACAACGAGGGGACAATTCCTCTTCAGACACTGAGAGCAGATATAGATTATGGGTTCGCTGAGGCAGATACAACTTACGGCAAACTTGGCGTAAAAGTTTGGATCTACAAGGGCGAAGTACTTCCTACAAAGGGAAATAAGGAAGGGAGCGATAAATAATGTTAATGCCAAAGAGAGTAAAGCGTCGTAAACAGTTCCGCGGTACAATGGCTGGTAAAGCTCAGAGAGGTAATACAATTACTTACGGTGAGTATGGTATTGTAGCAACAGAGCCATGCTGGATTAAGTCCAATCAGATTGAAGCAGCCCGTATCGCCATGACACGTTATATCAAGCGTGGTGGTAAGGTATGGATTAAGATATTTCCGGATAAACCTGTTACAGCAAAACCTGCTGAGACACGTATGGGTTCGGGAAAAGGAACTCTGGAGTACTGGGTGGCAGTTGTAAAACCTGGTCGTGTAATGTTTGAGATCAGCGGAGTCGCTGAGGATGTAGCAAAAGAAGCGTTACGTCTTGCAACACACAAGCTTCCTTGTAAGTGTAAGATCGTTTCTAAAGCAGATTTGGAAGGCGGTGCAGTAAATGAAAACTAATAAGTATGTAGAGGATTTAAGGACCAAATCAGCCGCAGAATTATCACAGGAATTAGTTTCTGCAAAAAAGGAACTTTTCAATTTGAGATTTCAGAATGCAACAAACCAGTTGGAGAACACAGCCCGGATTAAGGAAGTCAGAAGGAACATCGCAAGAATTCAGACTGTGATTGCTGCAAATCTGAAGAGTGCAGAGTAGGAGGAAAATGGTCGTGGAAAGAAATTTGAGGAAAACACGTACAGGCAAGGTTGTGAGCAACAAAATGCAGAAAACGATTGTGGTTGCTGTGGAAGATCATGTTAAGCATCCTCTTTATGGAAAGATCGTTAAGAGAACTTACAAGCTGAAGGCGCATGACGAGAATAACGAGTGCAACATTGGCGATACAGTTAAAGTTATGGAGACAAGACCTTTATCTAAGGATAAGAGATGGAGACTTGTTGAAGTGATCGAAAAAGTAAAATAGATTTTAAGAACAGTGCAATGCGTAGCATGGCATAGTTTTGGAAGGAGAATAAGCATGATACAACAGGAAAGCAGACTGAAAGTCGCTGATAATACTGGTGCAAAAGAACTGCTCTGCATCAGAGTTATGGGTGGATCTACAAGAAGATATGCAGGCATTGGTGATGTGATTGTTGCCAGCGTTAAAGATGCAACACCAGGCGGCGTTGTAAAAAAGGGCGATGTAGTGAAAGCTGTAGTTGTACGTACCGTAAAGGGCGCTCGTCGTAAGGACGGTTCTTATATTAGATTTGATGAAAACGCCGCTGTCATTATCAAGGATGATAAGACTCCGAGAGGGACACGTATTTTTGGACCAGTGGCAAGAGAGCTTCGTGAGAAACAGTTTATGAAGATTGTTTCCTTAGCTCCTGAAGTATTATAAGGAGGTGCCGGAATGTTAAAGATAAAAAAGGGCGATACAGTCAAGGTAATCGCCGGCAAGGAAAAAGATAAAGAGGGCAAGGTTTTATCAGTTGACACAAAGAACGGTAAAGTTCTTGTAGAGGGTATCAACATGGTGACAAAACATGCAAAGCCTTCTGCTGCCAATCAGACTGGCGGCATTATCAAGAAAGAAGCTCCTATTGATATTTCAAACGTAATGTATCTCCACAAGGGAAAAGCTACAAGAATTGGTTTTAAGATGGATGGAGATAAGAAAGTACGTTTCGCAAAGACAACAGGCGAAGTGATTGATTAATTCCAGGAAAGGAGGACCAGACTGGTGAGTAGACTGAAAGATATATATAAAAACGAGATTGTAGATGCTATGGTCAAAAAGTTTGGATATAAGAATGTCATGGAAGTTCCCAAGCTTGACAAGATTGTGGTCAACATGGGTGTCGGTGAGGCGAAGGACAATGCAAAGGCGTTGGAGTCAGCTGTGAAGGACATGGAGATTATCACAGGGCAGAAAGCTGTTACTACAAAGGCGAAGAAGGCAATTGCCAATTTCAAGATTCGTGAGGGTATGGCAATCGGATGCAAAGTGACACTTCGCGGTGAGAAGATGTATGAGTTCCTGGACCGCCTTGTAAACCTTGCACTTCCTCGTGTGCGTGACTTTAGAGGTGTCAATCCCAATGGATTTGACGGCAGAGGAAACTATGCACTTGGTATCAAGGAGCAGATTATTTTCCCTGAGATAGAGTATGATAAGGTTGACAAAGTAAGAGGTATGGATATCGTTTTTGTAACAACTGCAAAGAGTGACGAGGAAGCACGTGAGCTGTTAACACAGTTCAACATGCCTTTCGCGAAATAATAAGGGGGTAAATTCTCATGGCTAAAACAGCAATGAAAATCAAACAGCAGCGCAAACCGAAGTTTTCTACACAGGAATACAGTCGTTGCAGAATCTGTGGCCGTCCACACGCATACTTAAGAAAGTATGGAATTTGCAGAATATGCTTCCGCGAGTTGGCATACAAGGGTCAGATTCCCGGTGTGAAGAAGGCAAGCTGGTAAAAACGAAGTTTCGTTTATATATAATAAGGAGGAAACTGAAATGACAATGAATGATCCTATTGCAGATATGCTCACAAGAATTCGTAATGCGAACACAGCAAAGCATGATACAGTAGATGTTCCTTCATCAAAGATGAAACTGGCGATTGCACAGATACTTCTGGATGAGGGGTATATAAAGGCGTTTGACGTTGTGGAAGATGGTTCGTTCAAGACGATTCATATCACATTAAAGTATGGCGCAGACAAGAATGAGAAGATTATCACAGGCTTGAAGAGAATTTCCAAGCCGGGTCTTCGTATTTATGCGGGTAAAGATGAGTTGCCAAAGGTACTCGGTGGACTTGGCATTGCGATTATCTCTACCAACCAGGGTGTGATTACAGATAAGGAGGCAAGACGCCTCCAGGTCGGCGGTGAAGTGTTAGCGTTTATCTGGTAAGAACGATTATAATTTTGATAAATTTCAAATAAAATTAGGAGGTACGGGCATGTCACGTATAGGAAGAATGCCAATCGCGATTCCTGCAGGGGTTACTGTAGAAGTTGCAGAAAATAATAAAGTGACTGTAAAAGGTCCTAAGGGAACACTTGAGAGAGTGCTTCCGGCAGAGATGGAAATCAAAGTTGAGGGCGCGGAGGTAACAGTTGCAAGGCCGAACGATTTAAAGAAAATGAAATCTTTACATGGTCTTACAAGAACTTTGATCAATAATATGGTTGTCGGTGTGACTTCTGGTTACGAGAAAAAACTTGAAGTGAACGGTGTAGGTTACAGGGCAGCGAAAGCAGGAAAGAAATTGACATTATCTCTGGGATATTCCCATCCTGTTGAGATGATTGACCCTGAGGGCATTGAGACAGTACTGGAAGGTACTAATATCATTATCGTAAAGGGTATTGATAAAGAAAAGGTTGGACAATTCGCGGCTGAAATCAGAGACACGAGAAGACCAGAGCCTTATAAGGGCAAAGGTATTAAGTATGCTGATGAGACAATCAGACGTAAAGTTGGTAAGACTGGTAAGAAGTAAATAAGGAGGGCGTAAAAAATGGTTAGTAAGAGATCAAGAGCAGAACTGCGTGCAAAGAAACACATGAGAATACGTAACCGTTTAAGCGGTACATCAGAAAGACCGCGTCTGGCAGTATTCAGAAGCAATAATCATATGTATGCTCAAATTATTGACGATACCGTTGGAAACACATTAGTGGCAGCTTCTACAGTGGAGAAAGAGGTAAAGGCTGAACTGAAAAAGACCAATGACGTTGAGGCAGCAGCATATTTGGGTAAGATAATTGCAAAGAGAGCAATGGATAAGGGTATCACAGAAGTAGTTTTTGATAGAGGCGGCTTTTTATACCACGGAAAAATTGCAGCTTTGGCTGAGGCAGCAAGAGAAGCTGGCTTAGTATTCTAGGAAGGGAGAAAATCACATGAAACGTACAATCATTGATGCTAGTCAGCTTGAATTAACAGATAAGGTTGTAACAATTAAGCGCGTAACCAAAACTGTTAAGGGTGGACGTAACATGCGGTTTACCGCCCTGGTAGTCGTAGGTGACGGCAATGGTCACGTAGGCGCCGGACTTGGTAAGGCCGTAGAAATCCCTGAAGCGATTCGCAAGGGAAAGGAAGACGCGATCAAAAAACTGATCACGGTTGCCATGGATGAGAACAACTCCATTACACATGATTTCATTGGTAATTACGGCTCTTCGAGTGTTTTGTTAAAGAGGGCTCCTGAAGGTACAGGTATCATTGCGGGTGGTCCTGCGCGTGTCGTATGTGAACTTGCAGGTATTAAGAATATTCGTACAAAGTCTTTGGGCTCTAACAATAAGCAGAACGTAGTACTTTCTACTATCGCTGGTCTTTCACAGTTAAAGACACCGGAGCAGGTAGCTGCAAATCGCGGTAAATCTGTGGATGAGATAATGGCTTAAGGGAAAGCGCTGACAAATTTGTGCCGACGCCCGGATTTATGGTCGTTGGCGATATGGAGGTTTTGAAGATGGCAAAGACATTAAAAGTTACTTTAATCAAATCAACAATCGGTGCTGTGCCCAAGAACAAAGCGACTGTTGAAGCAATGGGACTCACAAAGCTTCACAAGACAGTAGAGCTTCCTGACAATGCAGCAACCAGAGGTATGATTCGCAAAGTAAATCATTTAGTTAAAGTTGAAGAAGCATAGATAAGGGAGGTGTCAGAAAATGAGTTTAGAATTATCTAATTTAAGACCTGCCGAAGGCTCTAAGCACAGCGATAATTTTAGAAGAGGCCGTG
Organism: Lachnospiraceae bacterium; assembly: GCA_949383255.1. GTDB lineage: Bacteria > Bacillota > Clostridia > Lachnospirales > Lachnospiraceae > COE1. The sequence continues at coordinate 8,849 of CASJPF010000036.1, forward strand.
GACACGGTTCGGGAAATGGCAAGACAGCCGGTAAAGGCCACAAGGGACAAAAGGCTCGTTCTGGAGCGCCAAGACCAGGTTTTGAAGGTGGTCAAATGCCATTGTATAGACGGATTCCTAAGAGAGGTTTCCACAACAGAAACACAAAAGAAATCGTTGCGATCAACCTTGAAGTATTAGAGAGATTTGAGGATGGGGCTACCGTATCAGTAGACACATTAATTGAGACTGGAATCGTAAAAAATCCTAGAGATGGAGTAAAGATTTTGGGCAGAGGAGAATTAACCAAGAAGCTCAATGTGCAGGTAAATGCATACAGTGCATCTGCTAAGGAGAAGATTGAAGCGCTTGGTGGAACAGCAGAGGTGATCTAATGTTTTCTACATTAAAGAATGCGTTTAAGATCAAGGATATTCGGGTAAAGCTGCTATTTACTTTTTTGATGTTGGTGGTGATTCGTTTTGGTTCCCAGCTTCCGATACCAGGTGTGAACAGAGACTATTTTTCCTCCTGGTTTGAGGCGCAGACTGGCGGTGCATTTAATTTTTTTGATGCTTTTACAGGTGGTTCTTTCTCAAGAATGTCTGTGTTTGCACTCAATATTACACCGTATATCACTTCTTCCATCATTATGCAGCTTCTCACAATCGCGATTCCAAAGCTGGAAGAAATGCAGAAGGACGGAGAAGATGGGAGGAAGAAGATTGCTTCCATCACGCGATATGTTACTGTGGGACTCGCTTTGATCGAGAGCGCTGCGATGGCAATCGGATTTGGAAATCAGGGACTGCTGCAAAAATTTGGCCCGCTGGAAGTTATAACAGTGATTGCTGTATTGACAGCAGGCAGTGCATTTCTGATGTGGATTGGTGAGCGTATCACAGAGAAAGGTGTTGGTAACGGTATCTCAATCGTGCTTGTTATCAATATTATCTCTCGTCTGCCGGACGATTTCGTGAAATTGTATGAGCAGTTTTGTAAGGGCAAATCGATACCGCTTGCAGTGGTTGCAGGAGTGATCATCATTGCGATTATTTTGGCGATGACAGTGTTTGTTGTTATTCTCAACAGCGCGATGCGCAAGATTCCTGTACAATATGCCAAGAAAATTCAGGGAAATAAAATGGTCGGCGGTCAGATGACATTTCTTCCCTTAAAAGTGAATACAGCAGGTGTTATTCCAATTATCTTTGCATCTTCACTGATGCAGTTTCCGATTGTTATCTCAACGCTGGTTGGATATAACGGCAATGGTGTATGGAGACAGATTTTAAATGGTCTGAATCAGGATTATTGGTGTAATCCATCCCAGCTTATCTATTCGATTGGTCTTGTAGTGTATATCGTGTTAACCGTATTTTTTGCTTATTTCTACACGTCATTAACGTTCAATCCTTTGGAGATTGCAAACAACATGAAGAAACAGGGCGGATTTATACCTGGCATTAGACCAGGTAAGCCAACCAGTGATTATTTGAACAAGGTGCTCAATGCAATTATTTTCATTGGCGCTGTTGGACTTGTGATTGTGGCAGTTGTGCCATTCTTCTTTAACGGTGTGTTCAATGCCTCTGTTTCCTTTGGCGGAACAAGCTTGATTATTATCGTGAGCGTTGTGCTTGAGACAATCAAGCAGATTGAATCTCAGATGCTAGTGCGCAATTACAAAGGTTTTTTGAATGACTGATAATAGATAAAGCAGGCAGTCAGGACGATCAGATAGAGATAGAAGCAAAGCATATGCTTTGCTTCTATCCATTATGGAATAGCTTGAGTTGAGTTTATCCTGCTTAGCTGATTTGGTAAATTGAATTGAAGCTATGAAATATAGTATGGTAGTGGTATATGCTGTGTTGTGCAGCGCAGCAGTTCCAGTGATATTTTAAAGGAGGAAAACAGGATGAAAATTATTATGTTAGGTGCACCGGGGGCAGGAAAAGGGACACAGGCAAAGATGATCGCGGAGAAATTTGCAATACCACATATTTCAACAGGAGATATCTTCCGTGCAAACATTAAAAATGGCACGGAGCTGGGGATGGAAGCAAAGAAGTTTATGGATCAGGGATTATTGGTGCCAGACGAACTTACTGTTAAGATTCTTTTGGACAGAGTGGCGCAAGATGACTGCAAAAAGGGATATGTGTTGGATGGTTTCCCGAGGACAATCCCACAGGCAGAAGTTCTTGACAAGGCACTTACAGAGCTTGGAGACAAGATTGATTATGCAATTAATGTTGATGTGCCTGACGAGAATATTATTAACAGAATGTCTGGAAGACGCGCTTGCGTGAACTGTGGAGCGACCTATCACATTGTTCATATCCCATCTAAAAAAGAAGGAATCTGCGATACTTGTGGTTCAGAACTGATATTAAGAGATGATGATAAGCCTGAGACAGTTAAGAATCGTCTTGACGTATATCATAAACAGACACAGCCATTGATTGATTTCTATGAGGCAAAAGGGGTATTGAAATCTGTAGATGGCACAGTGGATATGAAGGAAGTATTTGAGGCGATTGTCAATATATTGTCTTAATCATAGTTATGGTGCGGGGGAATAGGAAAAATGGCTGTTACAATAAAGTCGCAGCGTGAGATTGGTCTGATGCGGGAATCATGCAGACTTTTAGCAAAGGTGCACGAGGAACTTGAGCAGGCAATTGAACCTGGGATATCCACACTTTACATCGACCAACTTGGTGAAAAACTGATTCGGGATATGGGATGCGTTCCTAATTTTCTGCATTACAATGGATATCCAGCATCTATCTGTGTGTCAGTCAATGATGAGGTGGTACATGGGATTCCCAGGGCAGACAGGATTCTGCAGGAAGGAGATATTGTAAGTCTTGACTGTGGGCTTATTTATAAAGGATATCATTCAGATGCTGCCAGGACGCATGGTGTGGGCCGGATTAGTCCAGAAGCGCAGAAACTGATAGACGAGACGAAGAAATCATTTTTTGAGGGGGTAAAGAGAGCTACAGCAGGGAATTACCTTCATGATATATCGAATACAATTGACAGTTATGTATCAAAGTTTGGGTATGGCATCGTTCGCGATCTGGTGGGACATGGAATTGGCACCTCCCTTCACGAGGAACCAGAGGTGCCAAACTTCAGACAGAAAAAGAGAGGGATAAAACTTCGGGCTGGTATGACGCTTGCGGTAGAACCTATGATCAACATGGGCTGTGGTGATGTCGAATGGCTGGATGACAACTGGACAGTCGTTACAGAGGACGGGTCACTGTCCGCGCATTATGAGAATACGATTCTGATAACTGACGGTGAACCGGAGATTCTAACACTCTTATAGAAAGCAGAAAAAGAAAAGGGTAGATTATAGGAGAGGAGAAAATGATAGGTTTTCTGGCATACTCGCTGGCAGGACATGATAAGGATGCACTGTATCTTATTATTGAGGAAACAAAGGATTTTGTATATGTTGTGGACGGGGCAGTGCGGACACTCGACAAACCAAAGAAAAAGAATAAAAAACATGTACAGATCATAAAAAAGAACCGAAGGATTGATATCTCGTCTGTGACAAACGAGGAAATAAAGCATATAATCAAGTTATATAGAGACATTAAGGAGGTATAATAATGTCAAAGTCCGATGTGATCGAAATCGAAGGAACTGTAGTTGAAAAACTCCCCAATACAATGTTTCAGGTGGAGTTGGAAAATGGCCATAGGGTGCTTGCCCACATCAGTGGAAAGCTGAGACAGAATTTTATCCGCATCCTTCCAGGTGACAAAGTAACATTAGAGTTATCCCCATATGACCTGTCCAAAGGACGAATTATATGGAGAGACAAATAAATCCATTTTATGAAAATATTTTTTGAATAGGGCTTGCATTTGCCCAGACTGCATGATATAATGTAAAACGGTCTTTTTGAAAGGAGGGTTTAACATGAAAGTTAGATCATCAGTAAAACCTATTTGCGAGAAATGCAAAGTTATCAAGAGAAAAGGAAAGATCAGAATTATCTGTGAAAATCCGAAACACAAGCAGAGACAAGGTTAAAAAAATCCTTTTGAATCTGTAAGAAAGAGCGGCTGAGGTATGTGTTCTAATCCGTCAATCAGAATACATACTATAAATATATAACAGACATTTGATCTGTTGTGTGTTTACTTCTTGATACCGAGAAATATTTCGCAAAAAAAGCTTTGACCACAGGTCAAAGTGGCAGAAAAATAAGATATTCTGCCCCGAGTAGTATCGGACAAACCGGGTAGTTATCCGGTCGGGCAATCTGCCCCAATCAATTAGTTTACTATTAACTGTGACAGGGTATTTTAAAACCTTTTCACAAAGCAAAATGGAGGAATTTTAACATGGCTCGTATTGCTGGTGTTGACTTACCAAGAGAAAAACGTGTAGAAATTGGGTTGACTTACATCTATGGTATTGGCAGAGTAAGTGCAAACAAGATCCTTGAGAAAGCAGGGGTAAATCCTGATGTTCGTGTTCGGGATCTGACCGATGATGACGTAAAAAAAATTAGCGTGATCATTGAGGAAGAGTATATGGTAGAAGGTGATCTCAGACGTGAGATTGCTTTGAATATCAAGAGATTACAGGAGATTGGATGCTATCGTGGTATCCGTCATAGAAAGGGTCTTCCTGTTCGTGGTCAGAAGACCAAGACAAATGCCAGAACAAGAAAAGGTCCTAAGAGAACAGTGGCGAACAAGAAGAAGTAAAGTTTGAGAAGTTCGATTTTTGAACGGTAGCGAATAAGCGGAAATGGTCTCAGTTTGCTATGAGACATTGCAAACAATAAGTTGAAATGAGAAAGTAGGTTAGTTTAGTATGGCTAAAAAAGTTACAAAAAAAGTGACAAAAAAGCGCGTAAAGAAAAACGTTGAACGAGGACAGGCACATATTCAGTCATCATTTAACAATACAATTGTTACATTGACAGATAATGATGGAAATGCTCTTTCATGGGCAAGTGCAGGTGGTCTGGGATTTAGAGGTTCAAAGAAATCTACTCCATATGCTGCTCAGATGGCAGCCGAGACAGCTACGAAAGCAGCTTTGGTACACGGCTTGAAATCTGTTGATGTTATGGTGAAGGGTCCCGGTTCCGGCAGAGAAGCAGCAATCCGTGCACTTCAGGCATGTGGTCTTGAAGTGACTAGCATCAAGGATGTGACACCGGTTCCACACAATGGATGCCGTCCGCCAAAGCGCCGCAGAGTATAATGTTAGGAGGATAAAAACATGGCAGTAAACAGAGTTCCTGTACTTAAAAGATGCAGATCTCTTGATTTAGATCCTGTATTTTTGGGATATGGTAAAAAATCGAAAAGAAAATCTCAAAGAGCCGGAAAGAAAATGAGCGAGTATGGGTTGCAGTTGAGAGAAAAACAGAAAGCAAAGTTCATTTATGGTGTGCTTGAAAAGCCTTTCCGCAATTACTATGAGAAAGCGGATAGAATGAAGGGAATGACTGGTGAAAACTTAATGGTTCTTCTTGAGAGAAGACTTGACAATGTTGTCTTCCGCATGGGATTTGCCAGAACAAGAAGAGAGGCTAGACAAGTTGTTGGTCATAAGCATGTGTTGGTAAATGGTAAGTGCATCAATATTCCTTCTTATCTGATTAGCCCAGGTGATGTGATTGAGATTAGAGAAAAATCCAGAAGCTTGCAGAGATATAAGGATATTGCAGAGTCAACAAACGGCAGACTGGCTCCAGAATGGATGGATGTTGATCAGGAAAACTTTAAGGGTACGATTAAAGAGCTTCCTTCCAGAGAAGTGATTGATGTTCCTGTAGATGAGATGCTTATTGTTGAGTTGTATTCTAAGTAATTTTATTGGAAGAATAAGCAGAAAATAAGAATTTGACAGTAGGAAGTGCGCATATGTGTACTTTCTATTGTTGCACTTATAAATACAGTAGCAATTTCGCAATGGATAATTTGCGGGAAAGCTATTTGTCACATCCATTAGAAGGAGGGTATTTACAGTGTTGGCATTTGATTTTGACAGTCCAAATATTGAAGTGGCGGAAATCTCTGAAGACAAAAGATACGGTAAGTTTATCGTGGAACCTTTGGAGAGAGGATACGGAATTACACTGGGCAATTCTCTCAGGAGGATTATGCTTGCTTCCCTACCCGGTGCAGCGGTGAGCCAGGTTAAAATTGATGGTGTTCTGCATGAGTTTAGTTCGATTCCTGGAGTCAAGGAAGATGTGACTGAGATTGTTATGAACCTAAAGAGTCTGGCGATCAAAAACAACTGTGAAACGGATGAAGTAAAAAAAGCAATTATTGATTTTGAGGGTGAAGGTGTTGTCAGAGCGTCTGATATTCAGGTGGATCAGGATATTGAGATTATGAATCCAGATCAGGTTATTGCGACTCTAAACGGCGGCAAAGACAGCAAACTTTACATGGAAATACTCATTACAAAGGGTAGAGGTTATATCAGTGCGGACAAAAACAAGAGTGAGGATCTGCCAATTGGTGTTATAGCGGTGGACTCGATTTATACCCCTGTAGAACGAGTAAATGTTACTGTGGAGAATACCCGTGTCGGTCAGATTACAGATTATGATAAATTGTCTTTAGATGTTTATACAGATGCGACTCTGGCTCCTGATGAGGCAGTCAGTTTGGCGGCTAAGGTACTGAGTGAACATTTGAAGCTTTTCATCAACCTTTCAGAAAATGCAAAGAATGCAGAAGTTATGATTGAGAAAGAGGATGATGAGAAAGAGAAGGTGCTTGAAATGAGCATTGACGAGCTGGAGTTATCCGTTCGTTCTTACAACTGCCTGAAAAGGGCAGGTATCAATACGGTCGAGGAGTTGACGAACCGCACATCAGAAGATATGATGAAGGTCCGCAATTTAGGACGTAAGTCTTTAGACGAAGTATTGGCAAAATTAAAAGAGTTAGGCTTACAGCTCAATCCAATAGAAGATTGAACACATTAGAGACTAACCCTATGCAGATGTGGTAATTCCAAAGAGTTCACATCTGTACTCAAAGATGGAATTTATTCATTAACATTTGATAAGTAAGTCCAAAGGGCGTTGTCATTTGTTCCACCAAGGAGGGTAGCCTACATAACAGTTTTTTGACTGATAGATGGTAGGTGATATGTCCTCACAATGAAAGGAGCCTATTATGGCAGGTTATAGAAAACTCGGAAGAACATCAGATCAGAGAAAGGCCTTGTTAAGAGGGCAGGTTACAGCTTTGATTGCCAGCAAAGAAGGTAGAATCATCACGACAGAAGCGAGAGCGAAGGAAGTGCAGAAGATTGTAGAGGGATTGATTGCGCTGGCAGTAAAGGAAAAAGATAACTATGAGATGGTAAAGGTTACTGCAAAGGTTGCCAGAAAAGATAAAGATGGCAAACGGGTGAAAGAGGAAAAGAACGGCAAGAAAGTTACTGTTTATGATGAAGTTGAGAAGGAGATTAAGAAGGATTTACCGTCAAGACTTCATGCTAGAAGACAGATGCTCAAAGTATTGTATACAGTAAAGGAAGTTCCAACAAAGAATGCCGGCAAGAAAAGGAACACAAAGCAGCTTGACCTTGTGGCAAAATTATTTGATGAGGTTGCACCAAAGTATGTTGGACGCAACGGCGGATACACGAGAATCGTCAAGATCGGACAGCGTAAAGGCGACGGTGCTATGCAGGTAGTACTTGAGTTTGTATAAAAGAAAAATTGTATTTTTGGCGCTCCCATCTTTTGGGAGCGTTTTTGGCATAATTTATCACAAAAATGGTAATCATTCAGAAGTATAGGAACTGAAATTATACTGGTGGTCAAAAAGACTGGCCGCTTAGCATACCCATATTTCTGAATGGTCATCTGCCATACACCGCAGTCTGCATACAGAAATTGTATTGGGTGCGAGAGGAATATAGCAATTATGGATAAATATGGAAATATGACAAGAAAAGAGGCATGTTATTATCTGGGAATTGGCGAAAATGCTTCCGAGGAACAGGTTAAAAGAGCATATCGGTATAAAGCCAAACTATATCATCCAGATATGAACCCGAATACGGATACGAAGGATTATTATATTAAAGTACAAAAAGCATATGAATATTTGATTAATCATCCAAACAATATTTCAACGACGGAAACTACTACAACAGTTAATCCAAGATACAATCCTTTTGGCAATCCAGCAGATAAGGTCATGTATGGTGCAAATACTTGGCAGTACAACAATCCTTATTTTGCGGGGGCAATGGGAGCTGCGCAGGCAAATGGAACGCCAGTGAATGCGCGTCCCGCTAGAGTCTATGCAAGTACGGCTGCGGCGAAAGCCAGTTACAAAAGGCAGAAAGAAAAAGAGAAAGATAGAGAAAAAATCCAAAAATGGGAAGAGGAATATAAGAATACCAAAAAGCGCCAACAACAGATGCAATTTTATGGAAAAGAGTATACAGACCAGATGACGGGAACTTCCAAGAGCACTGAAGAGGAAATTCTTGAGAAGATACGCGCAATTTGGCTGGCGGAGACAATCAAACGGCAGATTGCATTGGATAAGGAGCACAAGGAGATATTGCAGCGCAGGAAACTGCATCAGGCATTTATGCAACAGCAGATGCAGGAGGAGGAACGCAAAAATTAATCCAAAACCAAATAGGACATAGACAGAGAGTGTTTAAAATTTTGCACAGGAAAAACGCAAAGGGCAACGTGCCAGAGGCGGTATGGGGGAATGAACATGGGTTTGATCAAGGTTAAGGATTTAATATATGAATATATACGGCGTGATGAGGAAGGTAATGTGGAAGGGATAACCACAGCAGTGGATGATGTAAACCTTGATATAAAGCAGGGAGATTTTGTGGCCATTCTAGGACATAACGGCTCTGGCAAGTCAACATTGGCAAAACACCTAAATGCGATTCTTTACCCTACAGAAGGAACTGTCTGGGTGGATGGAAAGGACACAAGGGACGAGACGCATGTGTGGGATATTCGACAGACAGCAGGAATGGTTTTTCAGAATCCAGACAATCAAATTATTGGTCAGATTGTTGAGGAGGATGTGGGATTTGGTCCTGAGAATATGGGAGTGCCCACAAAAGAAATCTGGGAGCGGGTGGAGGAGAGCCTTAAGGCAGTGGGAATGTATTCGTTTCGCAAATTTTCGCCTAATAAGCTTTCTGGCGGACAGAAACAGCGAGTATCTATAGCAGGTGTGATTGCTATGCATCCAAAATGTATTGTGCTTGATGAGCCTACGGCAATGTTGGACCCAATGGGACGCAAGGAAGTTATTCGCGCAGTCCGAGCCTTGAATGATGTGGAACAAATCACAGTGATTTTGATTACACATTATATGGAAGAAGTGATTTATGCGGATCGAGTTTATGTGATGGATAAAGGCAAGGTGACACTTCAGGGAACGCCGAGGGAAGTATTTTCAGAGGTGGAACGGTTAAAAGAACTTCGCCTTGACGTGCCACAAGTAACACTGCTCGCACACGAGCTTGCAAAAGAAGGATTTCCAATGCCAAAAGGCGTGCTTACAAAACAGGAATTTAGGGAGGCGCTTGATCGATATATAACAGAAAGGGCGGACGACTATGCCGATTATTTTGGATAAAGTGAGTCACATTTATGGGGAAGATACCACTATGGCGGTAAAAGCGCTAGATAAGATAAGTCTTGTGATACCAGATGGGCAATTTATAGGACTGATTGGTCACACTGGTTCTGGCAAATCGACGCTAGTCCAGCATCTGAACGGATTGATGCGCCCAACTTCAGGAAATATTTATTTTAACGGGCAAGATATTGATGAGAGTGATTTTGATAAAAAGATGTTGCGCAGCAAGATAGGTCTTGTTTTTCAATATCCAGAACATCAACTTTTTGAGACAGATGTATTTTCTGATGTGTGTTTTGGCCCGAAAAATCTTGGCTTATCGAAAAAAGAGATAGAATTGCGTGCATATGAAGCATTGAAACTGGTAGGGCTTGAGGACGAATATTTTTATCAATCACCGTTTGACTTGTCAGGCGGTCAAAAAAGGCGTGTTGCAATTGCAGGTGTTCTCGCCATGAAACCGGATGTTTTGATACTCGATGAACCGACTGCCGGACTTGACCCAAAAGGGCGCGATGAAATTCTTGACCAGATTTTAAAGCTTAAAGTGGAAACGGGAATTACGGTTCTTTTGGTATCGCACAGTATGGATGATGTGGCAAAATATGTTGATCGAATTATTGTGATGAATCGAGGAAGTATTTTATATGATGATATTCCCAAGGAAGTTTTTAAACATTATCAGGAATTAGAAGCGATTGGTCTTGCAGCACCACAGGTGACATATATTATGAAGGAACTGCGCGATCATGGTTATGATGTCAGCGATGAGATTACGACGATTGAGGAAGCAAAGAGAGCGATAAAAAACTATTTTACAAAACTTGCAGCAATGCAAAGAGAGAGATAGGTGGCAGGTTATGCTAAGGGATATCACATTAGGACAATATTATCAAGCTGATTCCGTGATACATAGACTGGACCCAAGAGTGAAGTTGGGAACAACAGTTTTGTTTATTATCTCGTTGTTTCTTTTTCATGGATTGTGGGGATATCTGGTAGCAGCTTTGTTTCTTGCGTTTGTAATTAAGCTATCAAAGGTGCCTTTTCGGTTTATGATAAAAGGAATGAAATCGATTGTATTTTTGTTGTCCATCACAATTCTTTTTAACTTGTTTTTAACGCCAGGCGAACCGCTTGTGCAGATTTGGATACTTCGGATTACGAAGGAAGGTGTGCGTCTTGCGCTACTTTTGGCGATTCGGCTTGCATTTTTAATTATTGGTTCGTCGGTTATGACGCTTACCACTACACCAAATCAGTTGACAGATGGTTTGGAAAAGATGCTGAAACCGCTGAATAAAATAAAAGTCCCAGTACATGAAATTGCGATGATGATGTCAATTGCGCTTCGTTTTATACCTATTTTAATGGAGGAGACAGATAAAATTATGAAAGCGCAACTTGCAAGGTGTGCTGATTTTGAGAGCGGAAATTTGATAAAAAAGGCAAAGAGTTTAGTGCCGCTTTTGGTGCCACTTTTTATATCGGCATTTCGCCGTGCAAACGACTTGGCAATGGCAATGGAAGCCCGTTGTTATAGAGGAGGAGAACACCGCACGAAGATGAAGCCATTACGTTATCAGAAAAGAGATTATATTGCCTATGGCATTGTGGCTTGTTATCTTGTTGTAGGAATCGCGGCTGGAAGACTGATACCTGCATTATTGAATTTTGCATGAGCCATTGCAAAGAGTAATTCTGTCAGAGATAGGACAGAAAGAGGAGCAAAAGTGTTATGAAACGTGTAATGTTAACTGTGGCCTATGATGGCACAAATTATCATGGATGGCAGATTCAGCCAAATGTGGTGACAGTCGAGTCTGTGCTCAATGAAACATTAAGTACTCTTTTGCAAGAGGAAATCAAGGTGATTGGCGCATCGAGAACGGACACAGGAGTACATGCACTTGGAAATATTGCAGTGTTTGATACACAGGCAAGAATGCCTGCTGAAAAAATTTCGTATGCATTAAATCAAAGACTTCCGCAGGATATCCGAATCCAGGCGTCGAGGGAGGTATCACAGGATTTTCACCCTAGACGACACAACAGCAAAAAGACCTATCAATATAAGATATGGAACAGCGCGTTTCCAATGCCAATATACAGGCTATATTCGCACTTTACTTATGTACCGCTTGATGTGAATGCAATGCAGAGGGCAGCAAACTATTTGGTGGGAGAGCATGATTTTAAGAGCTTTTGCAGCGTGGGTACAACAGCAGAGACTACAGTGAGAACGATCTATGAGATTGCAGTGGAACGCTCAGGCGAGATGATAACGATTGGAGTAGTTGGTTCCGGTTTTCTATACAATATGGTTCGGATTATAGCGGGTACATTGATTCAAGTAGGGAAAGGAAGCCTAGCTCCTGAGAGAATGGAAGAGATTTTAAAAGCATGTGACCGGGCAATGGCAGGACCGACAGCGCCAGCATGTGGATTGTTGTTAGTTCAATATGAGTTTTTAGATATTTAAAATTTTCAGGCGGATATAATGAATAATTTGGCAATTTAGGTATTGACACACTAGGAACCGTATAATATAATAATTCAATATGGCGACATGTGATAGTACAATATCAAAGCCCCGATATTTGCAGAGATGTCAGCCAAGATATCTAGGTGACTTGTGATTCTGGAAGATGTGGCCGGACATTCTGCATCAAAGGTTTCAGACAAGAATAACCATCAAAGGAGAGCCGACAGGCTAAATATATGGAGGGAACATCATGAAAACGTTTATGGCTAGCCCAGCTACAATTGATAGAAAATGGTATGTAGTAGACGCTACAGGTATGACATTAGGACGCTTGGCATCAGAAGTTGCGAGCGTATTAAGAGGAAAGAATAAGCCAATTTTCACTCCTCATATGGATACAGGTGATTATGTGATTGTCGTTAACGCTGAGAAAGTTGCAGTCACAGGAAAGAAATTAGACCAGAAAATATATTATCATCATTCTGATTATGTTGGAGGCATGAAGTCAACAACATTGAGAGAGAAATTGAATAAGAAACCAGAAGAGGTGATTGAGCATGCAGTGAAGGGTATGCTTCCAAAGGGACCTTTGGGACGCCAGATGTACAAGAAACTCTTCGTATATGCAGGACCTGAGCACAAACATGCAGCTCAAAAGCCCGAGACATTGACATTTTAATCAGTGTGATGAATAAAGGAGGAAATTAAAATGGCAAAGGCAGCAAATGCTTCAAGATATTATGGAACAGGTAGAAGAAAAAAATCAATCGCCAGAGTATATCTGACACCAGGCAACGGTAATATCACAATCAACAAGAGAGGGATTGATGATTATTTTGGTTTGGAAACATTAAAGGTTATCGTTCGCCAGCCTTTGGCGGCAACAGATACAGTTGATAAATTTGATGTGCTTGTGAATGTGAAGGGTGGCGGCTATACAGGACAGGCAGGTGCAATTAGACATGGTATTTCAAGAGCTTTATTACAGGCGGACGGTGATTATAGACCAGTGCTTAAAAAGGAAGGTTTCTTGACACGTGATCCTCGTATGAAGGAGAGAAAGAAATACGGCCTCAAAGCGGCTCGTCGCGCACCACAGTTCTCCAAGAGATAATTTTACAACAAATAAAATTAAAAGTTATAAAAACTCCCGAAAGTCTAGTATTTCGGGGGTTTTTGTTTTTATACACACGAACGCGGAAAGGAAATATGCAGCTAAAGCTGCCCGCGTCTGGCGCGCGAGTAGGGAGAAGATGAATCTTCTCTACTCGATTTCAAACATGCAGTCGCGTGACTCATTGCTCGCGGGAATAAAAGAGTGGGTTAAAGCATGTTATAGTTCAGCCTAGGACTTTGCACTATGCTGCAAAGTCCGTAAGGAAGCGTAGTGGTTAAAATATATCAACCCAACCGCTTCGCGGTTGGGTTGATGCTTATAACAGGAAGCCGGAGGCTGAACTGTTGTTGCACACAAAATGCCACAAAGCAGGCATTTGGGTGCTGGTCCCGACACCATGCAGCAAGTGCATGGTGCGGGTGTGAAAAGTAACGAACTGTTATGAAGCATTTATAAAAGTTTAAGTTTTGGTTGTTATTTTATATGTTTGCAAGTATAATAAATATGTTAGGGATTGTCCTTTTGTGGACATAGAGAAGAGGATTGAAAATGAATAACTCATATATCACCCCATTTGTAAAATGGGCTGGAGGAAAGCGTCAGCTACTTTTGCAGATAAAGGAGAGAATGCCTGAAAAGTATAATAATTATTATGAACCATTTGTGGGAGGCGGTGCAGTGATATTTGAATTGCTGCCTGCCAATGCTTTAATTAATGATATTAACAAGGCGCTGATAAATGCGTACAGACAGATATGTAATACACCAGAAACATTTTTAAAGGCTGTAAACAAGCTTGATAAGGAAATGTGGGAAGATGGAAAGGAGTATTATTATTCTCTTAGGGACCATTACAATGATAAGCTGATGAGGGCAGAGTATGATGCGGAGCTGGCGGCATTGTTTGTATTTATTAATAAGCATTGTTTTAACGGTTTGTATCGTGTCAATGGCAAGGGACTTTTCAACGTTCCTTATAACAATACTCGTATTGTATCTGTTGATGAAAACGCAATTATGGAGATTTCAAAATATCTTCAAGGCGTAATGATAATGGATGGCGATTTTGAGGTTGCTTGCAAGGAGGCAAAGAAGGGCGATTTTGTATTTATAGACAGTCCATATGCACCGTTAAATCCAGCTTCTTTTGAATCGTACACAAAGGAGGGATTTGATATAGAAAGCCATCAACGGCTGGCAAACCTTTTTGATGAATTGACAGACAGAGGTTGTTATTGTATGCTTACAAATCATAATACTGAGCTGATAAATGAATTGTATGGTGGCAAGGGTTATAAAATGGATGTTGTAAGTGTAAAGCGCATGATTAATTCGGATGCATCCAACAGGGTGGGTGAAGAAATCATTATATGTAATTATTAAAGGAGTCAAAATAATGGAAAGTCTATTTACAAGAAAAGTGCCATTATATTTTGAGACAGAAGAAGCGCAACTGATACAGAAAGATTCCTTTAAAATGCTAACCAAAATAGAACCGGAATCTGTTGATATGATATTTGCAGACCCGCCTTATTTTCTAAGCAATAATGGGATTACTTGTCAGAGCGGAAAAATGGTTTCGGTAAATAAAGGTTCCTGGGATAAGCTTTCAGAGCGTGGAACCAACATCGAAGAAAAACATAAGTTTAACAGAAAATGGATTAAGTTATGCAAAAAAGCACTAAAGATAAATGGTACGATTTGGATATCGGGAACATTACACAATATATATTCGATTGGTATGGCATTGGAGCAGGAAGGATTTAAAATAATTAACAATATAACATGGCAGAAAACAAATCCACCACCAAACTTAGGATGTCGATGCTTCACACATTCTACCGAAACCATTTTATGGGCAAAGAAGAATGAGAAGAAGTCACGGCATTTTTTTGATTATCAAAAGATGAAAGAAATAAATGGTGGCAAACAGATGAAAGATGTATGGACAGGATCACTGACAAAACTTTCAGAGAAAACAGAAGGCAGTCATCCAACACAAAAGCCGGAATACTTATTAGAGAAAATTATATTGGCATCTACGAAGGAAGGACAGATTATTTTAGATCCGTTTTGTGGTTCTGGAACTACTGGAGTGGTGGCTGTGCGACATAGACGGAAGTTTATTGGAATAGATGTAAGTAAAGAATACTTGGAGATATGCAAGAAAAGATTGGAGAGAATAACAGATGATAAAAAGAGATTTTAATGAATGGTTACAAAAATTTAGACCGAGTATATCAAGTTATGATTACTATATTGATTTTGAAAAGGTTGTAAAAAATGTTGAAGAAATCAAAGTGGAATTGAACATTTTAAATTCCTTGATTGGTTCAAAAAGTATTGAGGAGGAATTTGAAAGGATAGTGACAAAGTATCCAGATACTTTGCAATGTGTGCCTCTTCTCCTTGCAGTAAGAGGATATGAAATCTATGCACAGGATGAAGATGGGGCGTTTCTATATGATTTTAAGCAGATGAATTATAGCGTGGAGCAATATAAAGTGTTTATGCGCAAAACAGGATTGTTTGATATGATTGCAAATCATTTGGTAAATAACCTTGTAGATTACGCTTTGGGCATCGAAACTGGACTTGATTCTAATGGGCGCAAGAATCGCGGTGGTCATCAGATGGAAGATCTAGTTGAGAAGTATATTGTGGCAGCAGGATTTAAAAAGGATGTAAATTATTTTAAGGAAATGTATCTCAAGGAAATTGAAGAAAAGTGGCATATTGATTTGTCTGCACTTTCTAATCAGGGAAAGGCTGCCAAGAGATTTGATTTTGTAATTAAGACAGAGAAGATGATATATGGTATTGAGACAAACTTTTATGGCGTTGGCGGCTCAAAGCTGAATGAGACGGCAAGAAGTTATAAAATGCTTTCGCAGGAGGCGGATTCTATTGATGGATTTACGTTTGTTTGGTTTACAGATGGAATTGGATGGAAGAGTGCAAGAGGAAATTTAAGAGAGACATTTGAAGTAATGGAACATATTTATAGTATTGATGATATGGAACAAGATATTATTGTAAATAAGCTGATATAAAAATGGTACTCCATAGACAAAACTATTGGGTCATTAATTTTGGGGCAAAGAATCAATATGAAATTATAACAAGTTTCCTATCTCTTCATGGGTCAAAAGCGCGTATGTACTACACATTCCGTGAGAACATGATTCAGGTATAGGGGCGACTTTTACATAGCAAAATTTTGTATATTGCCCGAACTGTTGCTATTCACGGTCTTTTAGACCGTGAATAGTAATTATTTCTAAAAGTTTTACAGTTGACTTTTGCGCTTTAAAGTGTTAAAATTTCATTTAAGATGTTATAAATACTTTTTAACCGTGCAGTTTCAATTCAGCAAGGTTGAGCTGCAACGCAAAAAACGATTGCGTGAGCAGACATAAAAGTGCGATAGCACTTGAAAAGATTACAATTTATTTCAAACAAGATAGGAGAAGGGGAGCATGAAAGAGATTGTTAGTTTAATGGATTATCGTTCAAGTATCAAAGTGGTGGATGCAACATTGCGAGATGGTGGGCTTGTGAATGACTTTTATTTTACAGATGAGTTTGTAAGAGCGTTGTACGAATCAAATGTCAAGGCAGGCGTGGATTATATGGAGATGGGATATAAGGCGTCGAAGGAAATGTTTGACCAGAGTAAGTTTGGCAAGTGGAAGTTTTGCGATGATGATGAGATTAGAGCAATCGTAGGTGATAATGATACCAATCTTAAAATTGCAGTGATGGCAGACGTTGGGAGATGCGATTACAAAAAGGATATTCTTAGCCGCTCAGAAAGTCCGATTGACTTAATCCGTGTAGCAACGTATTTAAATACAATTCCAGCGGCAGCAAACATGATTGAAGACGCTAAGAAAAAAGGATATGAAGTAACTTGCAATATTATGGCGATTTCAAATGGACAGGAGAGTGATTTAAGAGTTGCACTTGACATATTGGGACAGACATCAGCAGATGTATTGTATATTGTTGATAGTTTTGGTTCCCTGTATCCAGAACAGATTGCGCGAATTACAGATACGTATATGGAATTTGCAGCAAAATATGGCAAACAGCTTGGTATTCATGCGCACAACAATCAACAACTAGCATTTGCTAATACAATTGAAGCAGTTGGTGATGGTGTAGATTGGCTTGATGCCACATATGCAGGTATGGGCAGAGGAGCAGGAAACTGTGCGATGGAGCTACTACTCGGATTTTTGCGCAATCCAAAGTACAATAATTTTTATGTGATACAATTTATAGAAAAGTATATGAATAAACTCAGAGAGGATGGAGTAGTTTGGGGGTTTGATTTGCAGTATATGATGACAGGACTTTTGAATCAGCATCCGCGGGCGGCAATACAGTTTACCAAGGATAAGAGAAAAGATTATGCTGAATTTTATAAGGAAGTTGTCGCACAAGATTAATAATAAGGAATTGTGAAAATAAGTGATGCAGATTGCGTAGGATATTTCTTCGAGAATGTATGTCAAAAAACGTAGGCGTAGCGGGCTACGGCGAGGCTTTTTGGCATGCATAATCGGAGAAATAGCCAAGTCAAGATGCGTCACTTATTTTTCTACAGTTCCTAAATGCTCTAAGACAGAACAAGGCAGATTCAAGACCAACGTGGACAATATCTTTGTCGTGGGCGATATGCACACTGGGCAGTCACTTGTTTCTAAGGCGATCCGGCAGGGGCGCGAGTGTGCACGCGAAGTCGACAAGAGTCTGATGGGTATTTGAATATGTTTATCCAGTAAAAAATGAAAACCTTGTGGTTATTTCGGCAACTGCAAGGTTTTTTTGATGCACAAAAATGCGTGTATTCTTTCTCTATTTTGAGTTGTGACGCTTTCTATGTGGACTGGGACACAGATATTGATTTTTATAGAAGGAACACAGATAATATGAAAAACGATTATGTAGTAAAAGTTTTTATGAAAAATAACAGGGAGGATAAAAAGCAATGAAAAAAGTTTGTGTCAGTTATTTTGGCTATCGCCATGACCATGTTTGTAATGACAGGATGCACCGGGCAAACAGCTTTGGTGACAGTGAAAACAGATAAAACAAAAACAGAAGAAGCAAAAATCGAAGAGACAAAGACCGAAGAGACGAAAACAGAAGAAACAAAAGCAGAAGCAGCAATGGATGACAGCGTTTATCTTGGTAGGGGAGAGGTGGGCAGCAAGTGGCATGCATCCTGTATTCAAGAGGCTGTATCCAGAGAGACAGAGGTTTCTTTAAAGGATGATTTTTTCACGGCGGTCAATCTGGATTACCTAACTGGGCTTACGCCCAAAGATGGTGAGAGCAGTGCAGGGGTTAATACAGATGCTGACCGTATTATGCGGGATCGCGCACTGAAGATTTTACAGAAAGAGAATCCCAAGACCCTGGGAGGAGAGCTGGTCAAACAGTTTTATGGGCTTGCGACAGACTGGGAAGCAAGAGAACAGATGGGGTTGGCTCCAGCTATGGCAATGCTCGAGCGGATTCAGGCAATTCGCACTATCGATGACATAACGGCATATGAGATGAGTACTGGCGATGTCTATCGTAGGCAATTATTGTGGCATGGAGTTACGAAATTCCTTGCAGATCCGGATTATTATACTGTTGCAATCGATTCGACCGACCTGCTTCTGGGCGATTCGCAGGAATATTCGGAGCGCAGTGAAGACGGGAAACTTGAGGAGGAGTTTAACAAAAAAACGGTCTCCTATGTGTTGAAACGATTTGGGATTTCCGATAAGGAGGCAGACTAGCTCTGGGAAGGATGCATGGAATTTGAGACTGCAATCGCGGCGCATATCCTGACGCTGGAAGAAGCCTATGCAGAAGATTATTTTGACAGAATCATCAATGTATACGCGTTGGAGAAACTGAAGGAAATACAGGGGAACTATCCCCTGGCAGAAATTCTGGGAGTAGACGGAATGGGGGCTCCGACACCTATCTTCTGTACGAACCAGAGTGGCTGAATGCGCTGAGTGCGCTCTATGTGGAGGACAATGTGAAAATCATTCGGGATTATCTGCTGGTTCATTATGTTTCTGCTGTATCTTCGGCGCTGGATAGGGAAGCCCGCGATACAATGTTAGCGTATTGGAATGAACGGTGTGGTATTGAAGGAATGCTGCAGCGAACAGGAGCGCTAGGAAGTGATTGACAAGAAGTTCATATCCCATTATGGCAAAATGTTGGAGCAGGAGGACTGGCTGAGCGATGAGATAAAAGAATATGAGATCGAAAAACTGAAGCATATTACGATTCACGCCTGCTTTTCCGATGTACGGGAGGATTATTCAGATTTGTCTTTCGTGTCAGAGGCGGATGGAGGAACCTATTGGGAGGCACGGCAGGCAATCGGTCAATATGATCTGGCGATGCAGCGTAAGTCTGCATATAGGATAAAACTATTTTGCAGTTTCATGTATCTGGATTGACTGATCGGAGAGTCTGCCCAGTGCTCAAGATAAGTTCATAGCGGATAATGCTGTTGATATGCGCCATATTCACTAGATAACTCTGATGAGAACGGGCAAATATGCTGGAGGGGAGCTGCTTCTCAAGTTCATTCAGGGAATATCGGATCTCCCTGACAGCTTCTGATACCAGATGAAGTGAGACTCTATGTCTGAACACTTTGCAGTGCAAAAGGCCATCAATGTTGAGTGAGAGTGTTTCACCTGGCAGATTCAGGAGAATCCGATGTGGCTTATGCTTTTTCAAGAAAATGTCGCAGGTATATTCAAGTTGTGCGTCTTTGACCGGCTGCACCAGATAGAGAAGCGGCGAGACATCATAGCCCCATCACGGCGTAATCCTCTGTGGAAGTAATAAAGATGATATCGGTCTGGATATCTTCGTCGCGTAGATACTTGGCGAATAGGTAGCCATTTTCTTCCTCTAAGAGGATATCGAGAAAAATCAGGTCATAATCTTCCTCTAAGAGGATATCGAGAAAAATCAGGTCATAAGAGACAGCGTGATCTACCTGTTTCAAAAAAGAAGCAGTGTCATAGAATTCTTCTATTCTGGCATCCATACCTTTGGTTGAAAGCGATTTGTCAAGTCTTTGATGAAAATCACCCACAAATCGTTGATCATCGTCACAGATAGCAATACGGTATAATTGGATCAGTCCCCTTTCTGATTGCTTAACCTTAGACTACTATTTTATCAGATAAGATGGGAAATGTGCAACTATATTTTGAGTTAGGTTTTTTATAAGGTTACAATTCATATCCACTCCAGATTTCATATTGATTTATGATGATTTGGTGTGAATTGCAATAATTGATGCACACAAAATGCCACAAAGCAGGCATTTTGGCGCTGGTTCCGACACCATGCAGCAAGTGCATGGTGCAGGTGTGAAAAGTAACTTTATAAGGACGCTATTTGTAGGGATTGTGACGTAAACATTGATTTGTGAAGGGAAAGAAGATATAATAAGGAACTGTAGAAAAATAACTGATGCATCTTGACTTGGCTATTTCTCCGATTATGCATGCTAAAAAGCCTCGCCGTAGCCCGCTACGCCTACGTTTTTTGACATACCTCCTCGAAGAAATATCCTACGCAATCTGCATCACTTATTTTCCTGCAATTCCCCACAGTGAAAATTTCAGGGAGTTCAATTTAGTATAGATAGGAGAGCGTGCTATATGGAATCGGGAAAATTTAAAGGCAAATGAGAGAGAGCTGTTAAAGATCAATTACTAGAAGGTATTGGTGGCGACGATTGTGTTTGGGATATGCAGCGGCTCCACAACGATTGCATTTTCACAGACTGCTGTCATCGGGGGGAACAAATAAGGCATTTGTGGATGAAGTCAGCGCAGTGAGGGCGGAGACGGTTCTTGCGGCGCTGGCAGCGGTGTTATCGGCGCTGGTGTCAGTATATCTGATTGGTTTTCTGATCTCCGTGTTTGTATACTATCCCCTGGAGGTCGGTGCACAGAAAGTTGTTCATCAACTGCAGGACAACTGTGCTGCATATGGAAATATCGTGTTTTCTTTAAGAAATGCATATGGCAATATCATAAAGACCATGTTTCTGAAAGGGTTTTTCATGAGACTGTGGGGACTATTGTTTGTGATTTCCGGTATTGTGAAATCCTATGAATACAGAATGATACCGTATCTTTTGGCAGAGAACCCGCAGATGAGCAGCAAGGAAGTCTTTTCGAGGAGCAGAGAGATGATGCGGGGATATAAATGGAATGCTTTTGTGCTGTACTGGTTGTTTCTCGGCTGGCATATTTTAGGGCTGCGTACATTCGGGATCGTGGAAGTATTCTATTCGCTGCCCTATTGTTATCGGACCAACGTGTAGCTTTATCACGCATTGAAGAGCCCATGCCAACGCAAGAATATAGGAAACACATATACCATAAAACAGGAGCGTACAAGAAGGAAGTTTTTATTGTTGGGTATATGCCCCTATTTGTGGCGGCGGTTTTGATATTTGGGGCAATATCTGCTATCAGCAGGGCAGGCTTTGACAGTGCTGACCTGAATAACTTGACACCTTCCATCATGCTGCAGAGCAGGGACGCGGTCATTGCGGAAGCTGTCATAGGCAGTCTGCCATCCACGTTCTGGCTGGCATTTATGGGCTGCCTGCTGCTGGAGGCGGCTGCTTTTACAGCGGTCAGCCAGTATCACGGACAGGCGAATCCGAAAGTGCTTGCCCTGTTTTTGTTGTATGCTGCGATGTTTGGCATAAGCGTGCAACTCTTCTGAGACAGGCGGGGGCTTATCCAGTCTGTGGAAGGCTGTCCACACCGCAGCCGGGTATCATTTCGTCCCGCTTATCAGTCTGTGTTGCATGACAATGATTTATGCGGTTACGCTGTTGACGGTGGTGCAGTTTGTCTGGTGGCGGCTAGGAGAGTGGAGGAAGAGGACCCCTTTTAATGGATCGTAGCAAGTTCGCTGTGAAAAATTATGAGATGATCATGCAAGTGGATGAGGATTCCCGCAGGAGAAAACATGAGATGAAGCATCATGTGGAAACGTTGTATGCGCTGATCGATGCTGGGAAGATCGTTCAGGCGAAAAATTATACAGAGAAGATGATAAAGGATACGGAGTTGTCATCGGACGTGAACTACAGTACCAATATTGTGCTGAATTCCATAGTAGGAATCCGGCTGAATCAGGCGAAAAAGAGGGGCGTTGCGGTGCAGCGCCATATTCATGTACCAGACCAGTTGTCAGTAAACGAGGTTGATCTGAATATTCTCCTGTCAAATGCGCTGGAAGCGTGTATGCGTATGGAGGAAGGGCAGGAAGCATATATCGGGCTGGAGACATGGAAGAGACAAAAATTTTTGTACATTGAGTGTACAAACGGTGTAGCGCCAAAGGAACTGTCGGGAGAACAGCGCAGGACGATCAAGGAGGAGGTGAAAAATCACGGCTTTGGGCTGGAAGCGATGGAGACGGTGGCAGAAAAATATGTCAGCATTATACAGACAGAACAGAGTGAGAGCAGATATACGGTTCGGACAAACCTTTGCCTTGCAGAATAAAATTTGGACAAAAACGGATATAGATTTTTATATCTCAGGTCCTTGTAAAGATTATCTTTATCCAATATATCTTTGGCATTTCTTCCATGAGGAAAACAATCGGGAGATAGGGGGAAATTTTGCTTACCGCTAGTATCCGATAGGAATGCGATAATATTTGATTTCTGTATGACTGCTCTTGTTTTGGGGCTAGGAGCTAGAAAATAAAAATAGTTGTTTCCCGACAGCCTCTTTCTCTTTTAAAAATTGAGATCTTGTGATATTATTAAAAACGATAAGAAATTATAAAATATATCATAAAATTATTTCAACTGAGCAGTTGCAATGTGTTCTTTATATAAGGAATTGTTAATAAATTACTCATGACAGTTACTTGTCTAAATGTTTATCTGCGGCATTAGAAAATCTTGACATAGCCCACTATACCTGCAATTTTTTCTTTGCAGATGAATATTTATACGGCGTCCTTGTCACAAGTAATTTCTGAACAGTTCCTAAGCAAAAAATAGCTGTGTTATCAGATGTAGAAGTTCAATAGTATGATTTTTGCAAATGAAAGAGTGGGGTGGAACATCTTTAAATAATTTAACTGTATTGTTGCAAGTTATTTTCATATCTTTTTAGAATATGTTTAAAAAATTGAGAAGGAGAAATGATAGGAAGTGATAGAGTATGAGAAAAAAGCGTTAGTCACTGGGGCATCAAGGGGGATCGGAAAAGCAATTGCCAAGATGCTTGCAGCGCAAAAGTTTGATTTGTATCTGACTTGCCGCGAAAATAGCAACCAGTTGGAGACTTTAGGACAATCATTGCAGCAGCAATATGGTATTAACTGTTGTTGTTATACCTTTTCGATTGCTGATGAGAATAGTGTGATTGAGATGTTTCGTGATATTCCATATCTGGATGTTCTGGTGAACAATGCAGGTATTTCCTATATAGGTCTTTTGACGGATATGACTTATCGTGAATGGCAGGAAGTAATTGATACTAATCTAAATGCGTGTTTTTTGACTTGCCGCTATGCAGTACCAGAGATGGTAAGACGGCGTCAGGGAAAGATTATAAACATTTCTTCTGTGTGGGGAACTGTCGGCGCATCAATGGAGGTGGCATATTCAGCCTCTAAAGGTGGAGTCAATGCATTTACGCGCGCACTGGCAAAGGAATTGGGACCAAGCTGCATTCAAGTGAATGCGATTGCTTGTGGCGTGATTGATACAGATATGAACAAAAGTTTAGATAAAGAAGATATAGAACAGTTGATACAAGAAATACCATTGGATCGTTTGGGACGAGCAGAGGAGGTCGCAGAGCTTGTAAAATTGCTCTGCACAGGAAATCAATATTTAACGGGACAAATTATAACGCTGGACGGAGGTTGGACGTAATGGAAAATGAATTGTATGATGTGGTAATTATAGGAGCGGGACCGGCTGGAATGGGAGCGGCAGTTTATGCGGTGAGAGCAGGACTAAAAACAGTGGTGCTCGACAGAAGTCCTTTGAGCGGTGGGCAGATTTTGACAACATATGAGGTGGATAACTATCTTGGGCTGCCTGGTCTGAGTGGCGGTGAGCTTTCTGACAAGTTTCGGGAACATGCGGATCAGTTGGGTGTAAAGTTTATAACTGTGAATGTGCAGGCAGTTGAAGAAATAGCAGAAACAGTAGAATATCGGATTCATACAGATAAAACGATATTCCAGTCAAAAGCAGTAATTCTCGCAACGGGTGCTTCCCATTCGCTGCTTGATGTGCCAGGAGAGAAGGAGCTTACAGGAATGGGAGTATCCTATTGTGCTACCTGTGATGGCGCATTTTTTAGAAAACGCACAGTGGCAGTGGTTGGTGGCGGAGATGTAGCTGTGGAGGATGCAATTTTTCTGGCAAAAATCTGTCAGAAAGTCTATCTGATTCACCGCAGAGATCAGCTTCGGGCAGTTGACAGCTTGCAGAAAAAATTGTTCTCCCTTGAAAATGTTGAGGTTCTCTGGGATAGTGAGGTTCAAGAAATAATAGGAACAGATAAGGTGTCAGCGATAAGTCTTTATCACAAGAAGAGTGGAGCGCAAAGCAAACTGGATGTTGATGGAGTGTTTATTGCCGTTGGTATTGTGCCAGATACAGAGCTTTGCAAAGACCTTGTGGAGATGGATGAGAAAGGTTATGTTATTGCAGACGAAACCTGTGTCACTTCAAAGAAAGGGATTTTTGCAGCGGGAGATATCAGAAAAAAACAGATGCGTCAGATTATTACTGCGGTCGCTGACGGTGCAAATGCAATTGGCTCTGTGCAAAGTTTTTTATACACAGGGATATCGAAATAAGATTTTTTTAGTTATAAAATTTTTATAAAAGTTACAAATTTATATATGAAAAAACTTTTGGTTGAGAATGAGAAAAATCTGATTAAAAAAGAAAAAAATACAAGAATAACAGGGGATTATAGCGAAATTAGACAAATTATTTGTTCAAAAAAGAATAATTTTTTGTAGTGGGAATGCATATCCGTGCAAAAAGATATCTTGACATTTATGGCGAAATATGTTAATTTATTTCATGGGTGTAACAAATTCGTAATAATTTGTGTAATCATAATGGAAAGAGAAACTGTCAGGGTTCCATAAGGGCCAGAGAAGAACTTTGACGATAGAATCACATAGATACCATAATTGGAGGAATAGTCATGAACAAGTACAGCGTGAAAGCAGCGGCATGTGCCCTTGTTGGAACACTTTCATTATCAGGATACCAGACAACCCTTGAAGCAAAGATCCACGGCTCATCAGATGTACCTGCTGCAGGTGTCGCTGTGGTGATGGATGAAGGCAGTACGATACAGGATCTTCAGGTGGAGGTAGTGCAGAATATAGCCTATCTTGAAAGTGCATCAGGGTTGCAGCCAAATATTGTACTCGCATCAGAAAAGGCTGGCTTAGCGGAGGCAGTGAATCATATCGTGCAGTCAAATCCAAAGTTGGCAACTGCAAAGGCTACATCAGAGAATGGGCAGCACAGCACAACAGCGACTGACGAAGAAATGTCAGGACAGCAGGAAACATCGAATGAAGAGATTTTCGAGCAGGAAAGTCAAGAACAGGCGTCTTCTCCCTTAGAAGAATCGGAAGTGACTTCCGAGCAGGAGACATCCAATTCAGAGACTTTTGAACAGGAATCTTCTACAGAAGAATCTTCAGAGCAGGAGACATCTAATCCAGATACTTCTGAACAGGAATTTTCTACAGAAGAATCTTCAGAGCAGGAGACATCTAATCCAGATACTTCTGAACAGGAATCTTCTACAGAAGAATCTTCAGAGCAGGAGACAAGCGAGGAAGAAACCACAGAGGAGCCAACAAGTACGGAAGATGATTTCCAGACAAGTGCAGGTTTTTCTGCCACAGATACTTATGATAATGTCGAGATCAGTGAGGAGGAGGAGACAGAGACACGGACAGACGAGCAGGATTTTTCTGGGCTTGTGATTGCGAGAGTAACCAACTATGTGAATGTCAGAAGCCTTCCGAGCGAAGAGGGTGAGATTGTCGGAAAGCTTTATGATAAGTCTGTCGGTGAGTTTATCGAGGAGAAAGATGGCTGGTACAAGATTGTTTCAGGAAATTGTACTGGATATGTCAAAGGGGAATATTGTGTTGTAGGAGAGGAAGCAGAGGCGCTCGCAAAGGAAGTGGGAACAACTTATGCTGTTGTCAATACTACGACACTGAAGGTTCGGAAAGAGGCAAGTACAGAGTCTTCTGTGCTCGGTCTTGTTCCAATTGAAGAGGAACTAATTGTAGTAGAAGAACTTGATGGATGGGTTAAAATCGCAATAGAAGAAGGCGACGGCTACGTTTCAAGAGACTATGTAAATCTCAGAACTGATTTTGTGCATGCAGAGTCAAGAGAAGAGGAAGAAGCGAGACTTGCCAAAGAGGCGAGAGCGCGTGAGGAAGCACGGGCGGCTGCGGCTGCAACAGAGGCAGCGCGTGCTCAGAAGAAAGCGGAAACACAGGCGAATAAGGCTGAGAAATCTGAGGCAAATCAGGCGACAATTGAAGCGGCAAGAAATACAGCAGCTTCGTCTGGTGGCAGTGAAATGGGAAAAGCTGTAATTGACTACGCGACACAGTTTGTAGGCAATCCGTATGTATATGGTGGTTCAAGCCTTACAAACGGCACAGATTGTTCTGGTTTTGTTATGAGTGTGTATGCTAACTTTGGTGTGAGTCTGCCACATTCTTCTTCTGCATTGAGAAGTAAAGGATATGATGTTGGAGGGTTGCAAAATGCACAGCCAGGTGATATTGTATGCTACTCTGGTCACGTAGGCTTGTATGTTGGAAATGGACAAATTGTTCATGCCAGCACATCAAAGACTGGAATTATTGTTTCCAGTGCAACATATCGGAATATTCTGACAGTGAGAAGAATTTTCTAATTATAAAAATAGCATACATAGTAATTTGAATGACAGGAAAAGTAGATTTTTCTGTCATTCTTTTTATGCGCAGGGGCGTCCAAATGAAATATGTCTGTAAACTGACGGACGCCCAGCGCACGAGTAGGGAAAATGGAACTTCTCTACTCGATTGCGCAGATCGATACAGAGGAAGTATGTCGCTGACGATGTAATTATTTAGATTTATAGAGTTGGAAAAAATGCACAAAAAATGTGAAATAAAATATTGTGACAGAAAGAGGAAAGCAGAAGACATTCGCGACTTATCCACAGGAAAAAGGATAAAAAATACTGAAAAATAGACTTATGCACCAAGTTATCCACATTATCCACAACAATGAACAGGTTTTCTTGTGGATAAGGGAAAATTTATCAACGTATGTATGTTTTGTGAAAATGCATGAAAATTGTGTTTTTGGAGAAAACTTATCACAAAGGTATTGACAAACAATAGCTCGAGAATTATTTGCGCACGGCAATAGGATATACCAAAAAGTGAATAAAAAAGAGTGAAGAAATCTAATTTTTTTAGAATAAATGTCAAAAGATATTGGAAAAAAGAAAGGGATATGGTATAATCGACTTACAATTAAGGGACAGACTTAATTGTCAATTAAGAGCGAAGGGATGTGGACGTAATGAAATTTATTATCAGCGGAAAAAACATCGATGTTACGCCTGGATTAAAGGCGGCAGTTGAGGACAAGATCGGCAAGCTTGAGAAGTATTTTACGCCAGAAACGGAGGTACATGCGACATTAAGTGTCGAGAAAGAACGTCAAAAGATAGAGGTCACCATTCCAGTGAAAGGAACTATTATCCGCTCGGAACAGGTCAGCAATGACATGTATGTATCGATTGACCTTGCGGCAGAAGTGATCGAACGCCAGTTGAAAAAATATAAAAATAAATTCAGGGCAGACCAGCAGGCAGGGGCAGCAAGCCTGCGGACCGATTTCATAGAGAGCGGTTATGAGGAGGATGACGATGAAGTGCGGATTGTGCGTACCAAGAAGTTTGATATTAAACCGATGTACGCAGAGGATGCATGTGTCCAGATGGAGCTTCTTGGACATGATTTCTATGTATTTTGCAATGCAGAGACAGATGAAGTTAATGTAGTATATAAGCGTAAAGGAAATACCTATGGTTTGATCGAGCCGGAAAATTAAATAGGGATTTATGGACAGATATCAGGGAACTGGTATCTGTTCTTCTGTTGCTAAAATGTTGCCACGCTCATATTATAACAAATCCTATAAAATTAACAACCTATGTTTCAAATATATGGTAGCAAAAATATCAGCTTTCTCTTTAACTTCTTTTATTACATGGTGCTAGTATCACTAAGGGAAAATATCACTCCGTTATCAGTGCATTCCCGAGAATAAACGCAATAAGTTTACTTGCCGAATCTCTTTCAAAAGGAAAAACTCTATTGAAATATTTGTAGTATATTAATATAGACCAATAAACTTCATAGCCGCCTTTATCATACTCTTCTTCTGTGGGAAAATAGGACAAACATCCATTCGTATATCCGTTTACATAAAAGAACGGATTATTTAATTTCTTCATTGACTCAAGAGCAAACTCAACCATTAACTCATATGGAACTCCACAAATACCCCATTTTCCAATTGCAAAATATTGAACTTCTATCGCTTCCTCTTGCCTATACACCCCTACATTATGCAGTCTCTTTATTTCCTCTAACTATGCCCTGCCGTCTATCCCACAATAATTCTTTGCTTCTTCTGCAATTTTTCCGCCATCGTAAGAGATGGTACATCAGCATACAAACTCATTTCTCTTGAATACATATATCAATCGCTAACGTATCTGCCATGTGAACTACCCATTGTTTAAAGCCAATGGGCTTCCTGCTTCATCAACCTCGTAACCAAACTTGTTTGGTTTA
>CASJPF010000037.1 GCA_949383255.1 Lachnospiraceae bacterium
GGTATTTTTTTGTGTCAATCTCTTGACCTATTTAAAGTATACAGGAAGCTTTCTTTCTATTATAGTAAACGGCAAATATTTTTGTTGTTTACTATAATATTACCTTATCTCATTTGCCATCGTATAAAAATGATAGTACATTCCACCAAGCGCCATAAGCGTATCGTGATTTCCCTCCTCAACAATCCCCTCGTCTGTCAGCACCAATATCCTATCGGAATTTCTAATGCTCGAAAGCCGATGTGCAATTGTGAGCGTTGTGCGCCCTTTTGCCAATTCATTCAAAGACTTTGCCACCGCGTACTCGCTCTCATTATCAAGTGCCGAAGTCGCTTCATCCAAAATCAATATTGGCGGATTCTTCAAAAAAACCCTTGCAATGCTAATGCGCTGTTTCTGTCCACCTGAAAGTTTGACGCCGCGTTCACCGACATATGTGTCATATTTATCTTTCAAATTCTGTATAAATTCGTCTGCCCCTGCGCGCCTTGCAGCCTCTATAACCTCTTCGCGCGTCGCGCCTGGTCTGCCATACGCAATATTGTCATACACTGTTCCAGAAAAAAGATAGACCTCTTGCTGGACAACACCGATGCTCTGCCGTAGACTCTTTAATGTTAATTTTCTAATATTTTTCCCATCCAGTGTAATCTCCCCACATGACACATCATAGAATCGCGGAATTAAATTGCATAGTGTTGTCTTTCCTCCGCCGGAAGGCCCTACAATTGCAAGCTTCTCTCCCGCATGAATCTGAAGATTTAAGTTCGCAAAAACCTTGTTATGGTCATCTGGATACTCAAAACTTACATTGTGAAATACAATCTCACCTTTCGGATTAACAATGTCCTGTGCGTCCGGTTCGTCAAAAATCTCAATGTCCGCATCCATAATCTGTAAAAAACGCTCAATGCCGGTAATACCGCGCTGAAATTGTTCCGCAAACTCAATAATCCTACGGATTGTTGCAATTAACGTCGACACATACATCACATACGCAACCATATCCCCTGGCAGAATCTTACCGTCCATCAAGAAAAAGCCACCACCAATAATTATAGTCAAATACATCAGTCCGTCAAATACTCTTGTGGAAGTGCTAAAGATTCCCATCAACATATACGCATGCTGTTTTACCTTCAAAAATTGTTGGTTGCCCTCCTCAAACTTCTCTGATTCAAGCGCCTCGTTTGTAAATGCCTTGACAACTTTCTGCCCTAGCAAACTATCCTCAATCTTTGCGTTTAACTCACCAATCTGGTGCCGCTGCTCACTAAAAGTTCGGCGCATCTTTTTATTGATAATGCGGCACACCACAGTCATAACTGGCACAAACACAAAAATCATCAATGTCAGCGGCAAGTTGACTTGCGCCAAGATTAGAAACGAAATTACAATTTTAATCGCTGCAATAAAAAATTCCTCTGGACAGTGGTGCGCAAACTCTGTCACCTCAAACAGGTCATTTGTGATGCGCCCCATAATCTGACCAACCTTTGTGTTGTTAAAATAGGTATTGGACAACAATTGTAAGTGCGCATAGGCGTCGCGGCGCATATCTGTCTCAATTTTTGCTCCCATTACATGGCCAGTGTCAGCCATATAGTAATTTGCCAGCGCATCAATGATCCGCAGCACAAAATACACCAATGCAAGTCCGATCACCATATGCGCAGTCAGAAGTGCGACGTCTTCGAGTGCTGTGTTAGTAATCTGCCGAATAATCAACGGCAGCACAATCTCACACACTGTTGTGAGTGCGGCGCAAAACAAATCCGCGCACAATGTCCTGCGGTATGGCTTAAAGTATGGCAGAAATCGCTGGATTAGCACCCCTGTTGAATACTCCTTATACTCATTTTTTTCCTTTTGCTGCATTTACATCCTCCTTTGCATCCTATAATCGAGTGTGCCTGTGCAATCGAGTAGGAAGATTTATCTTCCCCCCACTCACCATGCTGTCAATGCGCCATGTAATGGCATATTTTATTGCTTTTCACACAACACCATGCACTTGCCGCATGGTGTCGGAGCCAACGCCAAAATGCCTACTTTGCAGCATTTTATGTGTATTAATTGTTGTGTTTACGCTAAATCATCGTAAATAAATACGCAATCTAGTGCTTTATCCAGACAGAAATTAGAGTTGTGCACTGCATGGTTCGTGCCAGTGCTAGGCAAAATTTCGACGGCGATGCGGTGGCATCGTCTAGAAATTTTAACGACGCAACGGTGCGAAACAGGCGGTTCACGAATCTAATTTCTAGCTGGATGGAGTACTAGCATGGGTGTGAATTATAACCATATTTCCTCTGCATTGACGTGTACATAAAAAATCCCGTTCTTTTTCATTATAACAGAAAAAAGAACGAGATGAAACCAATTCTATTCCAGTGACACAAATGCTTGTAACAGTTGTTACTATTCACTGCATAAGAGCCACTCATAGCAACAATTCGGGCGATATACAAAGTTTTGCTTCGCAAAAATCACCCCTCATTTCTAAATCATGTCCTCACGGAATGCACAGTACATGCACATTCCTGCCCGTGAAAAGTAACTAAGCCCTCGGCTTCCTGTTACAAGCATCATGCCATGCAAA
The DNA here is from genome assembly GCA_949383255.1 of Lachnospiraceae bacterium. Lineage (GTDB taxonomy): Bacteria > Bacillota > Clostridia > Lachnospirales > Lachnospiraceae > COE1. The sequence goes on from CASJPF010000037.1 coordinate 2,603, forward strand.
ACCACTTCGTGGTGGCTTGATGCATCTCAACCACTATGTTATTTCACGGACTTTGCAATAAATGCAAAGTCCTAAGGCTGCACTGTAACAAATTCTTTCTTAACAAATCCTGTCAAATCCTCGTCGTCACCACGATTTTCCACTGAAACACCAATCTTATAAAAATCATTTTCCTCTGCAAGAATTTTAACTTTTATGCCTTTATTTAGCGCAAAAATAATTGTCGCATCTGCATCTGTTGAATTTTGTGCTCTTACTTTATCGGTATTAATGATTCCTGTTTTATGTTCTGATATGTCACTTTGCGTTACAATCCCTTCATCAGATTCTATTTTTATGCACCTTACATTAGAAACAAATTGGAATCCACTATCTATTTTCCGCAAAGTAACAATCCATTTACTGTTGTCAGACTCCTTCTTATATTCCAACAAAACAGTATTTTCAGGCCACCAATTGCCAGATGTAATTGTACACCAATCAAAATTCGTGTCTCCTTTTACAAGATAAAAGCTGTCATATTGCTCCAAATAATAAAAGTTCTCCAAACCGTTCTTTTGCGTATTTTCCAGCTTGACACCTAATTTTTCTTGAAGAAATATATCCATCTCATCCACAGTTATTTTCACAATATCTAGGTAAGGTGCCTGACTGTCTAGCATTGTCAGCAAAGCGATTTCATCCTCCGTTACATCACCTGTTGTTCCACGCATTCCATTATAAAATGTTTGAAATAAATCAATCTCTTCTGGCTTTGCATACTCGCTAGTCAACAGCATATTATTCATATTATCTGTTGCGACATTAAAGAACCCTTCGTTAAACATCTGAATCTCTTCTTCAGAAAGCACAATAGGATACGGCACTTGTACACTATCCGTAGCATACGCATTTTGTAGCAGACAAGCACCAACAAGAACCATTAAAACCAAGCTCAACGCAATCCATCTACTATGTTTTCTCAAGATATCTTTAACCTTGCAATATCTTTCCACAATCCCACCACCTTTATAAACATTTTGTTTCTATCAATGTATCATAGAAAGATGGAAAAGACAAGATGAAGTTTATTTACTTAATAAAATCATATTATCAAAAGAGTTTTCTGATAATTTTTTCCGTAATATTTGATAAAATAATTCATCCAAAAAGTTGTCCAAATATTGGGTTTCAAAAACAATTAAATTGCGTATATCCCCTGTAATATTCAAAGTCACAGACTGATCAAACCAAAGCCTCCCTTTCTTTTGCATGCATCAAAGGCATTTTGGAGAAGTTCTCTTGTCACAATTTTCAATTTATCTTGCTGTTGATATAATGGCGCTATTAATAATTCAATAACATTTTCTGAAATTGCAAACTTTAATTCGCCAAATGGCTGGTTTGTAATTTCGTTGATAGCCTGATATAATTGTTTATAATCCATTAAACAAAAACAAGTCACCTTAATATTTTTCCCATTAAACAGTTCAATTTCTTTCTCAACTACACTCTCATTTTCCTTATATTTTACAAAATCAACTACCCATATTCGTTTTAAAAAGTCAACTTTTTGATTCTCTGTCATAATTTCCATCATGGCGGTCAATATATTTTTAATATTTCTGTCGGATATACTGTAGCCGATAAAAATAATCGGATATTCGCAAAATATTGTAAATATTTTAGAATATAAATACTTTCCTTTCTCTTCAAAATCATCATAGTCATCTTTTGTTATTATAATCGTATCAGGCTTTGTTACACATCCATGAATTTTATATAAATCAATCTTATCAGATTCATCCATAGAGCTTAAAACACCTTCCTGCCCTATATGTATATTGCATCTATTTTCAAAGATAATATCTTCCAACATTGTATCATAATTCGTTGTAATAATTGCTTTTGGATATACTTTTTTTAATTCATTTATTTCGATATATTTATTAAAATTATCAGAGCACAACTTTATTTTTTCATATATATTTTGATATTCTTCTGCAACTTTGTCAATTTTCATTACTTCATTCATCTTATCGATATTTGTTATTTTATTCATTCGAGTATAAATATCCTGATTCAAGCTGCTATTTTCTTCTATTCTTTTCTTCCCTTTATAATCCTTAACGTAATTAATAAAGATATCCGCTATTAAATCTCTTAAAATACTTTTTCGTTTCTTCTTATCAATATCTTCTTTTTTTGCATGCCTAAAACAATAATATTCTAGTTCCTGTGCAATTCTGTCATATTCAGGTTCATAACGTTTCTTTAATTCTTCATAATTACACTCCACTTCTTCTGCAATTTTCATTAGTAAATTCTCCCAATTTGGAGAATCCAAATATCTTCTTGATAAGCCCGATCCAATAAAAAATACAGGCGGCATTTTTCTCTCTCTTAACATTTGCTTCATTTCTTCTAATTTGATTGCTATGTCTTTTTCTGATTCATTATTTAATATACTCATATCGCATTCTCTTATTGTATAAAATTACTTTGGAAATTCAAAAGATTTATATTTCCTTATTTTTTGTTCCCATCAAAATTATAAAACCTTTAAAATTTATTATATTTCAAAGGTTTCTAAGATTACTTATAAATCAATAATATTTTTTAAAACATCATTTTTGTATTCACAATTGTATCATTCTGAATTTGAAATTTCACTACACTTTTCGAGGTATTATGCTGCGTCATATAAAATGCGCCATCAAAAAAATCTATATAATATGGAATCCCATTTGGTGCAGAGGTAATCTGTGCATAGACCGTTTCATAAATCCCCTTTGACAAGCTTGTCAAATCTGTTGTCCGAATTATAGTTGCCTTCTTCTGATCCGCTTTTAAATCACAAGCAATTGTCATATAATAATAGCTTCCAATTTTTATTGCATATGCCATACCAGCAATTTCAGAAGTGACAGGATATCTTTCTTCAACTTCTAATGTATTCTTATCTGCTAGTATCATATAACTATTTGTCCCCGATGGAAATAAAATCTTATCCCCCATTATGGCAAACAACCGCACATAATAATCCTCAAGCTCAAATAACTGTCTAACCTGACTTAAACAAACTGCACCTGTCAAATCCGTCTTAAAAATGTACATTTCGCCTGTCATGGAACTCCATACAAAAAATGATTGCGATTCTCTGTCATAATCAATATAATGAGGACGTTTTCCTATTTCTGCAAATGTCTGTACATGGCGAAATTTGGAGAATTCCCACTTAAATACCAAAATTCGGTTTCTTTCTGTATCTGTAACAAGAAACACATTTCCATCACTAGCAATGGAATGTGGCAGCTCTACATCCCGCGTTAATACCTTCCAATCCTTTGCATCTGTTGACATCTGATGATTATATAAAACCTGATTGTGATAACAATCTACTATAAAATAAAATCCTCCTGTCTTGATAATCTGTGTTGGTACTTTTAGCTGTTCATACGTATTCTCTCCATTTGGATAAGGGGAGTCTTTTATAGAAACTCCTAATTGCATTGCCATATCAATTATTGCACTGGTGTCAGTTTGCATTATTATGTTTTCATTAGAAACCGCACCAGTGCTATGTATTTCCTGTTCCGGAAACACACTTACAGGAGTGCTATCCTGCTCAGAAGCCTTTACATTTATCTTAGATATTGCCAAAAGCAGGATAAGAATCAAAATCAAGCATTTATATGCGCAAACACACATTCTGCTATCTCGATGAATATTGATGTTAAAATAGTGAATTTTTAATTTCACACTATTCATTTCCGGTTTCCTCGCCTACTACATGAATAATTCCGATTGTTCCCATATAACCTGGAGTAAAAATATGTTGCGAAACCTGCTGTGTGAGCATTCCATCCCACTGCGCATGAAGATGCCCTGCTAACACCTGACAAATGTTTGTATCCTCTGCGTAAACTTTATCAAGATATGCTTTTGTAACAGCATTTGGAACATAGTCACCCCCACCCCAATAATATACTTTTTGTCGCACTTCCATAGACAACGCCTTTAGGCTTTCATCTATCATTGACGCATATGGTACATGTGTCACCATAATTATCTTTTTGTTTTTTTCATACAAAGATAAGATTAAATCAAGCTGTTCCTGTTGCATATCTTTTGTTGAATTATTTACCCCTATTATAATAAAATCATCAAATTCCCAATATTTATCATTTATATCATCTTTGTCAATTGTCTTATGCAATGCATGTGTATCTGTCTCTTTTAGCACTTCTCCACCATACCAATATCCGTAATCGTGATCCGCCCGAATATACAATACTGGAACTTCTGAGTTTAATTTCTCAAACTCCTGCATAAATGCTTTGAGATTAGAATTACTATAATAGTCAAGCATATCCCCGCCAAAGATAACTCCGTCAAAATCCCCATAATTTAAAAAGTTAACCACTTCCGGCCATAATTCCACACTTCGCATACCATCTGGCGTAGAAAAAAATTCATAGCGAAACTGAATTGTCTCCTCATTGCTAGGCATCACATCTTCCGCAGGAGCCAAATCGGTAATCATATGTAAATCACTAATCCATGCAAATGTGTACTCTTCACTCATTCCAGGAATTTTTATTGTTACCTCTTCACAGGTAAAATCATATTGCGGAGCTGGATATGCCACAATATCCGTTTCTTCCTCAGATTCAGGAACACTGCTAATTACTTCGGAACTCTCCGAGGATTCAACCTCTGTTATTTCAGAAGTCTCTTTTTCTGTTTCTTGTGTTTTAATGTGGATAAGTGCCATCACCAATAAAAGCAACGACAATACAACTAGAGAAAAAATTAATATTTTTATTAAAATTCCCTTATTCGACTTTCTGTTTTTCATTTACTAATCCTACCCTCTTATTGCACCTGTCGGATTACAACCGCACAGTTGCAATATTTTTATTTGGCAAAAGATACCGATTTCATACGCGCGCGAATCCACTGTCGATTTTTCAGAGTGACACCATTTTTACTATCCACTGGATAGTTTTCAAAATCATTAAAATACCAGAATCGATCTAACATAATGTCTTCTCCAAGCCGTATTCCTTGTGTCTTTGCAAGATAATCCACAATATCCTGATACGCCTTCTCCACTTCTGAACAATCCTCTCCAGAATGATTCATATATGTAATATAATAATGAAGCATCATTGGATTGTAGTCCATTTCCTCAATCTGATTTGCAATTTTAATTGCAGCACCTTTTTCAGTGATTGTCCCATTTCCAATCTCTGTTTCAAGCTGTCTTTGTATCCACCATGAAAGTGCATAAACATATCGCAGTCGGATAGGATCATCCAAATTTGCAGGGTCAAACATATTATCCGCTGTATCATTGATTAATTTCCACGCTTCTGTTCGAGACCACATATCTCGCTGCGTAAAACTGTTAAACTCCTCTGCAATATGTTCTTTGTATTCTTTGTCAAAGATATCTCTTGTCTCTGTCATGGAAGACGCATCAATTGCGTATCCTTTTGCTGCCAAGTCTTCTCCTAATGAGATGATATCATTTAATTCTTCCATAATCTGCGCATAAATACCTCCAGATAGCGTACTTTCCATCATACTCTTATGTTTAAGCATCGCCGTTTCATAAGAAGCATAGGTATCCTCAATTTGATCGGATACCAACATTGCATCTCCTGCTTCCTCTGCCTTTTGTATATATAGAGAAATTGCCTCTCTCAACGTATTCATTCCTTCTGGAAGTGTTTTATCTACAGTAATTAGTTCCTTTCCAGAATCCCGTAATTTATCTGCCTCTGTAAAATCAGGAGAACTTACTGTTTTTGCAGTATCATTTGTTTTTGGGGCAGAAGCTGGTGTTGAGCCAGTATCTGGATTTGAAGTCGAATTCGATTTTGAATTGGAATCTAAATTTAATTGTGTATTTTGCGCAGAACTTGGCTCCGGCTTAGAAGTTGATTTGCTGCTTAACAACCATGCACCAAATGCTAGTACCCCTGCAATAAGGAGTATGATCCATAAAATACCTTTTTTGGATTTAACAGGCTTTCCGCATTGCGGACACTTTTTGGCTCCTAGTGGTAAATCCGTATTGCACTTTTTACACTTGATTCCAGAATTTATTATTGGTGTTGATATTTTTTTTTCTTCAAATTCAGGGTCAGGGTCGGGTTCAGGTTCAGGTGGTATGTTAGGCAACACAGTCCAGCATTCGGGACACATCCCTTTACCTCTGGGCACTATTTTATTACACTTAGGGCATCTTATAAATTCATTCCTCGCCATGTTTCCTCCTACTTATATTCCAGAATTTTCTGTCATTATAAGCCAATTCTTTTCTAACTGTGCTCTTTAAATCAAACACTTTTTGTTATTTGACTTCCTTCTAGTTTTTGACCAACATTTATTAGTTCTTATGGATAACTATTTCCTGTTGTTTCAGTTGATTTTACTGTCTCACTTGTCTGATTGCCTTCTTCAGATACATTTGTTGTTATTCCTTCTGACGTTGCGGGAAACTCCATATTCTCTGGTGTCGCTAAATCTGTGAAATCTACTGTTTGACTGTTTTCTATTGTTCCTTCTGAAACAGTGGATTCTATCGGTTGACTGATTCTTGTTGTCCCCGTCATATACTCTGCTTCCTCCTGATGCTCCAATCGCTCATCTTCTAACATATCTTTTTGTTTATTAGAAAAAACAGATTCTACTGCGTCAGGCATGTGTTCCTTTTGATTATCTATATCAACAATAGGCGCTGTCGAAGTTTCCTCAGGCTTATTTGTTGCAGCAACACGTGGCACAACAAATAAAGTAGCTGTAATTAACAATACTGATGGGAATACACACAATAAAGATACCAATATTTCATTTTTTTTCCATTTCATAGTCTATCTCTCCCAAAACCTATATTATCGCAGGCACAAATTATAGCTGCATTTATTCTGTGCCAACCATATTCCGCAAAGCGGCAAATACTTTTGTCGTTTCCTACAAAATAAAATGAGTGATCGCATATGCTATCCAAATTGCTGGTACAGATAGTCCAAAACCTATGGTACTTGCAAAAAACCATCCATCTATATCTTTTTTCAGCAAAAGATTTGCCACTGCCCATAAAATACCGCCACACAAAATACAAAAAAAGGTTAATGCAGCAAGAACAGTCAAAGGAGCGCTTAATAATGCTGTTATAAATGATGCTGCCATAAACAATATTGCCGGCAATATTGAACTACTAAATGCAACAACTGGCAACTTTATTTGTTCAGAATCCTGTTCTATTATTGTTGAAGGATTATTTTGTGGAATTTTATTTTGTAACACTCGTCGAAATTGATTTATATTTATTTTTGCATACAAATCCAGTTTATTTTTCAGACGCTCCAAAATGCGTGTATCCAAATAATCTATTTGGGACTTAAGCTCCTCCTCCGACAAAATATTAGAATTGTTGATATAGTAGTCTAGTATTTGTTCCTGATATGCTGCTTGGGGCTGAATATTAATGTATGATGCGAACTCCATAAGAAAAGTAAAATGCCTTTCGTCAAAAATATTAATATCCTTTAAACTATACAATAAATACTGATTTTCTCTAAAAATTTTTCTTGCTTCTAACGCATTATATTTTGGTGTTACCAAAAATTGTATCAGTATTTTTAATCTTTTACTGTCAAACGAATACCTATTAGAATCGATTTCCAATTCATAATTTGGAACAACAATGTCCTCCTTTCCGTAAGAAACAGTGTCCATCTGTGCAATATTTTGATAAGTCGTTAAAATATCATTCCAGTTGTTCCACTGTATCATCTTGCATTTCTCCATGATTTTTACTGCTTCTCCCTTTTCTTCTACAATCTTTACAATTGTTTGGTGATTCTTTTCATCAAGCATTTTTTTACAAAAATCTATGAATTTCATTATGGCACAATAGTTTGAATAGCTTTTAAAGTATACTATATTGGACAAATAATTTTGTATTTTCTCACTCAATAATTGTTGAAACGTATCTTTATTTTCATCATATCGAATTTCTGTATAGATACGCTCGATAATATTATAATATGGGACTATTTCCTGTTGTTGCAAGACTTTGTATATCCTTTTATTTTCTTCATCAACTTCCTTATTTATTTGATTTTGTACAACTTCTATTTCATTTTTGAGCTGCTCCTGCATCCCTTTCTTTATCTCTGCAAACTTCTCAGCGCCATAATTCATTTCTTTTATTTTCATGCTGAACTTATCCAAGACCTGTAATAATTTCTGATTATCATCTTTAATCTCACGTCTTGCCACATTAATATGTCTTACTTTAAACCATTGATTAAACGTATCTTGTTGAAATGTAAGCACAGAAACGGCCTCTCCAAGCATAATATACGCTTTTAGACGATTATCAAATTCCATTTGCATTTGGTTTTTGAGTAGTTCCTCAATAATTTCATGAAATCTTTCTAAATATCCTTCTTCAAAAAAACGCTTTTTCATGGTATTCTGAAATATTTGGAATACCATAGATTTCTGCGGCTTTTGCATTTCTTTGTACGCATGAACCGCAATCTCATCCATAATTGATTCCAAATCCTCTTCCTGCCATTTGCGAATACTTTTAAAAAACGCTGTATGTTCTTCCACAGTGACTTTTTTCAACTGAAAAACACTGATAAACGCCTGAAACCAGCCCTCTCTAACCGCCACATCACTCTCCACAAAATCTTTTGCTAACTCCACAATACTTTGTGGAAGCCGCCGCATTATTTCCTGTGGATTCATATTGAGAAGGTCTATAATGCCTTCTTCTCTTTTTTCAGCCATATCACGCGTATATAATTGTACTTTAATCCTATTGGAAATCATAGAATCTTCCCCTGCATATGTGGAGACCCCAACACTGCGCCGAATATTATAAGGCAGATACGTATAGATTGTTGCAATCACCTCCAAAGCGCGTGCATTATATGCATCGCCTGTCACATCCAGAATAATACTAACTTTTTTTGACAGAGTATCTGCAACAGACAAAACACTTGCAACAATTGCGATTAACTTTTCCTGCTCTATGGCATTGCAATTTAATATCACGGACTCGTCAACTGTACTTTGAAAATTATCCAAAGTACCCCCAATATAGTCATTTAGATCTCTATCTTTGATAAATGTTCGTTTTAAGAATGACAAAAAATCTTCTCCATACAAAGATTCTTCCATATCCATAAGCTGAAAATGAGCATAGTACGACGGGGTTTGATAATTTGACATTCTTGCATTTTTTGACAGCAATATCATTTCTTTTGGCAGACTCCCAGACAAATCTGTAGTGACATAAGTGAAAGAAACTGGCTGACTGGAAATACTTGAATATTGAGCAGTGTTTTTTACAAAATCATACCCCAAGTATCCCTTAAGCAATTCCTCTTCCTGCACAGGTGTCAATTCTGCCGACTTCGCTATCGTGACATAATTTTTGCCGTCATTGCCATATAATAATTGCATCATTGCAGTTCACGCCTTTCTCTTCCCTTAATCCCAAAACAAATTCTCTCTCGCACTCTCCGCATAGTATTCTACTGTTTTTCTTACAAATGGTGTTTTTCCAATCTCTTCTTTGGTGAATTCCACAGGTTTAATATAACCCAAAACTGCTAATGTCCATATAAAAGGAAGCATAATTCCATATGGCTTTTTATCGCGGTTAATTCCCTCCTCAATATCAATTCCATAAGCAGCAACCGAAAAGAAATTTTTCTCATGAAACATATCTCGAATACGTGGTATAATATTTTTTACATTCTGAGAAGTTAGATATCTTTTTACATTTTTCGCCAATCCTGTAAAACTGTCTTGTTTAAACTGTACTTCCTTGGTCCCTGCTGGCATATTCAAATATAATCCTTCATTAAACGTTGAGGAATATAACTGCTCTTCCTGCGCAATAATATCACTCATAGTAACTAATACTGCTGCTGGAGGGATTTCCTTCTTTTTTCTGCCAATCAATCTTATCATGGATTCGATATTGGTCAATATCATATCCATATCCAATTCCACCTTATCAGAGGCTGTTTTATTTCTATGTTCAAGACGTCCATCAATCTGCACAGGTGCAAGACAAAACCAAAATATATCAGCAGACTCACAGATTTTTCTGTGATTAATTAAAAACTTCCCGCTTGCCTCTCCCGCTTGATGCTCGTCTTCGCTAAGCGGAACAAAAACTTCTCCTGGCAGATCTACAAAGGTAAGAATCACATATTTTTTCGATTCTTCTATTTTAATTTTAAGAGAAAATAAAGGAACTGTCTCAGCCGTCATATCCGTCTTAATAATCTTGTAATTTCTTCTGTATGTATTCAGTATATTCTTTTTAAAATCTTCAAACTTACGGTCTTTTGAATTTATAATTGCAATCTTATCTTCAAATTCAGAAGCCCCATACATTGGCATCAGTTTCTCCACCAACGCAGCAAGATAAGCTGTCTTTCCTACACGGGAACTCCCAAGCATAACAATAACTTTCTCTTCATACTGCCCCGCATCCATATAAAACGCTTCGCCACAATTTGGACATACCATATGTTGAAAGGACTCCGTTTCTCCATCAAAATATGTCACCGTCAGCATATTCTCAAACTCATTGCCGCTGTCATCCTTCACTGTATAAAACTCACAGTTACACTCAAGAATAGTCTGATCTGAATTTTGTGAAAGCAGCTTTATTAACCTTTTAATATAGTCACGTTTTTTGGTTGCATCAACATCCACTTTATGATATAAAGTCATATTCAAACAGAGATCATCAAAGGCATTTTCAGAAATACCCAAATCCTGATCAATAGCGTCAAACGCATCCTTTTTCTTATCTTGGTTGGTCTTTTCTGTAAGTTTATCAATATCCATATCGATCTGATATTTTCTTTGAATAAACTCAAGAATATATCTGCAGTCTATTTTTAAATAATTTGCAAATAAAATTTCTGTCTGTTCCATCTGAAATCGTGGTTGATACATCCCAATACAAATCTCGTCAAACAGTTCCTTTGCAGCTTTAAAAAATTCATTTTTATACTGCCTTTTTTCAAGATGCTTTCGGATAATGCTGTCTATATTTACTGCCATCTGATTGGCAGCATATACATTTCCACAATTCGTACAATGTACATTATGAAATTTTGCCATAATACCTCCTTATCAAACCTGTGTAAACCGATATACTTTATCGTATGGTTTCTTCGCGATCAACGCTATATGCCCTGTATCTATTCCAAAAGGAAATAATAACCTACTGTCATAATTAATCTCATAATTTAATGGTGCTATATAATTGTCATATTTTATAAAGACTACACTTGGCGGAATAGTAAACTCCAGTTTAGGAAAAACAATCTGAACCTTATCTTTCTGATAAACAATATGCCACCCTACCTTTTGTTGCTCTCCCAACATAATGTCTGTGACTATGGTCTTTTCACCAGGAATTCCATTTTGTCCTACTGGCAGCAATGTAAAAGTATACAGCCCACTTTCGTTTGTCAGTCTTTTCTCCGCATTGCCATTTTGCTTTCCTGGATAATACAAAACACCCCCTATTGTAAATTCAGCGCCATCTCCATTTTCTATTTCCTTCTTTTTATAAAAAATCTTCATGGAAATAAAATCACTGCATCCCCACTCCCAATTTACTTTGATAAAATTTCCCTCACATCGAATGGATACATTTTCGGGCATGTCAATATCCTCCTTAGTCAACTCATATTATAAATATCTGAAAAGTCTTTTATTTCCCTAAATGCAAATAACTCAAAACACGTATTAGTTTCCCAATCGCATTGTTCTATATAAACCTCTGGCAGACTTGAACGAATAACATTCTCGATTTTCTGAATATCATTGTTATTACCAATCCTATTCCGCGCAGTAAACAACGTCTCTGTTTCCTTTGCGTCTCTTGGAACATAAAGCCTCGCTGAATAGTAGGCTTCCATCAAATTATTACTTTTCATACTATCTAAACGTTGCACAAACTCTCCTAAAACATTTGTTATACTTCCTTGCAGCCATTTATCCACCTGATCTTTTAAATTCACGATATTTTTTTGCATGGCATCAAACATACCACAATTAAGTACATCCATATCCCACCGGAATACGCTTTTATTCACTTGGATAGATGGTTGAAAATTAACTGCATTTAGAGTAGGATTTACTGGCATTACTGCCTCTGTCCGAATAGAGACAAGACCAGTAATCTCATCTCTATTCCGTTCCTCGTTTTCTCTGATATACTTTTGAAAATCAGGAGAATCGATCCGTTTTATTATTGTATCTACAAACTGAATCTTTCGTTCTAGCCGAAAGATCTCAGCATCTATCTGCCAAAAATTACTCTTAAGTATATTGATAATTTCTGCCCAATTTGTCTTGTATACAAATCGATAATATCCACTGTCAGATATCCGTTCAGACTGATATACTTTTATTTCTTCCTGATAAGTCTTCCGAATATCTTGTAACACAGAGTATAAATCATTTTTTACTGCATATAAATTTCCTAGCTCCGAGGAGGCAAAAAATTGATTTACATAATCATCAGATATACTGTCAGCAATATTTGCTTTTAAAAACTCATAACAAGGATTTTCGCTGCCATACATACTCAGCATTAGCTTCTTATATGTAATGTCTCTTGGTACCTGAAACACTCCTGGCCGCAGAGATTCATTCAACTGATTATAATGAATCGGCATTTTACAAAATACTGTGAGCAGTTCATCTGACGAATAATCCATCATGCCGTCAATTAATTGGTGTATCCTGCCTCTGTATTCTCCGCTTTCAATCACGCGCATATCCTGCTGCATAATACAGTCAATCAGATAATCTACAATCTTCTGTTTGAGAATGTCAAGTTTCCAATATCCAACCACAAAGTTGGGGGTATTCATCCCTCTCTGATTCCACATTATCGAGACGCGATTTTGTGCATTCATCGACTGTAGAAAAATATGCATGACCATCGACTGTATTGCCTTTTTATATTTTGGATATTCTGACTTACATGTATTATCCTGCGTAAAAACGCCAACAGGATATTGACCTGACGCATTCTGCTGAAGCAGCGTTAGCTGTTCTCTGCATTTGATACCATTCATCTTTGAATAATCAAAAATACAGTAAAAACAAATGTTATATCCCTCATGCAGCCCCTCTTGCTTTAATGCATTATACAATGCACGCATATCAGCAGTCATCTGGCTGGCCTCCAAATTATCTGCCATAAAAATAATCGGAATATAATATTGATTCAACTTCTGCAGACTGCCATTTTCCATCTTTTCTTGAAAGTACAACACAGCTTGATGCAGCGAATCTGGCATTGTTCCGCCATGCTCTTTTATCAAAAAGATAGCCTTTTCATTTCCAAATTTTGTAATAAGCTCTCTTCTAAACATTTGTTCTATATTCTCAGAAAATTCTTTGTATAGAATACACAGTGGATATCTTGTTATCTCATTAAATCGAACCTTATTCTGCGCTGTTACTTTATTGACAATCTTATCCACTTCAGAATCAATCTGCATTGAAATCATTGACACTTCTCCTCTTAAATTCAGCCTTTCTTTAAAAGCATCATCTCATCATAAAAAGTATTGTATTTTGCAATCATATTGCCCATGCCTGCCTGCTTTAGAGTTTTCTGAGCATCTATTTTTTTTAGTTTCTCCCTCGCTGTGGCACAGCGGTCCATAAATGCATCCGAAAATCCTCGATACTTGTTTTTTGCCGCCTCTGAATGGTCACTGCTTAATTCCTTCGCATATTCATCCATTTCCTCCAAATCCTCATCCTTGAATCTTTCTACAAAATTTTGAAATGTATAATAGATAAAATTAGTAACCTCAATTGCTGTATAATCAGAAAAATACATTAACTCCTGTTGTTCTCCTGATCGGTCTGTCATAATCACAATATCATCCTCAAAAGATATAATTCCTGTCCGTACATATTCATAAAACTTCATCATCTTTTTATGCTCTACGACTTCTCTATTAGCTTCTTCTATGATTGGCAGACAACTATTATAAACCTCATACATCTGCATCAGTTTTGTATATAGAAAATAATTCATGCGTACAAGTTGATATAAATTTTCATCCGTAACATTAAAGTACACATTACTTAACGTGACAAGATATTCCTTGAGCATATTTTCTGATATCATTTTTTTCATAAATTCTTTGCTGGAATCAATCAAGCCTTCCTGCGTATATTCAGGATCATTTATATATTTTGTCTTACACCAACATATTATACTTTCCTTATTACAGCTCGTGTCATTTTCAGGTAAGCAAATCGCTCTATAGATTTCTGTGGACTCTTCCTTTATAATCAATCCACAATCTATAAATTTCTGAACGTTTACCTTGACTGTCTGCATATAACTGCGCTCTCTTTTATTAAAGTCAGCAGACGGCCATAAAATACTATTTGACAAAGCTGGCATATCCTTCCAGTTCTCAGTCTTGTTTTCTCTTGTATGCATACCCGGAATATTATTTCCTTCATACATTTTCTCATATTCATTAATATCTGCCAGGGCATAAAGAGGTACCCCAATTACCAGGTTGTACCAATAGATACTATTCATATCCACGCTCTTAGAAACATCTGCACCATTTGCCACAGCAAAATTTTGCATTGCTGCTGAAATCTTTAATGCGGTTGATGGAACCACAACATATCGATGGCTTGCCAGAGAATTTAAATTTAATACTGCTGAGGTCGGAAAGATTACGCCCGCCTTATTTTTCAACTCGTTAAAAGCAGAACTTAACCCCTTATCCAATCCCGCCGTGCCATATTTTAACTCCAAAAATCTTTCAATCGTAAGATTGGGCAGATCGCTGTACTGATTTTCAAGGAAATGCACAAACACATTCATTGGGTCAAAATCCTCTGTACTCTGAACCCATCTCTTTTGTGTCTTTAAAATCTCATTTTCAAACGCACTTACTAATCCTTCTGGCTGTTTTTCTGCGAGCATATCATCCATATATTTAATAATTCGCCGCATATTTGTGTCATCACGCTCAGCAAAATCCAATAGTTGTCCAGCATATTCTGCGATTGGAATAGTACCCTCTAACACGCTCTGATAATTGCGGTCTACGATATCACGCATATACACAAAAATATCAATATACGTATTTAAATTTGTAATTTTTTCTTCTATCCATGCAATAATTTGCTTTAGACAGTCTGAAATAATCTCGTTGTACAGATATACTATATTGTCTGAAATAAGTCTTGACACACACAATTCTCTGTAATCCTCAATTTTTCCTGTAGCAATCGGCCCAAAACACAATGACGAATTCAACTCTGCAATAATTTTGCGCATCTGCTCATCCATCTGATTCTGCATACTATACTGTCCCGCAATCAGTCCTTTTAGTGCCTCCTGATAATCTTTATCCAAACGATACAGGACACCATTAATACTTCTGCCGTCTAAAATCTTGTCATCCAAAAGTTCTTTCAAAAAATAGATTCCACATTCTGGGTCTGTAAATCTCTTATTATAGTAATCTTCCAGTTGCCCTATAATAAATTCTAATACTTGGTGTTTTGCAATATCCCATGCATTGTATAAAGCGACATTCTGCTTCATATGATGCTGCTTTAATATGTTAAAAAGACTCCCGCTAATCACATCCTGCTTTGTTGCCTTTCCTCCAATACCTCTCGTATACTGCATTAGCGGCACTGTCGATCTGCCAATAATATTGTTTGCCTGTTCCTCTGGAAGCATTGGCGCAATATGAAGCATTTCTTCAACATGATTTTGTTTGGCATGTCTATCCCATCCTTGTGCGAACATGTCCATTGTGCCATGCGCAATATAAGCCAGAATCTGCTCAATCGGAAGCACTAACGCCCCTGTTCCAATGACAAGATACTGATAATAAGCATTTTTTGGCACCGTTTTATCACTAAGCACCTTTACCTTATTTGCAATTTCTTCTATACCATTGTCTAAAAAGGAATTTGCCAGAAAACCATTATCAATTTCATTTTTTGATACAAGATTGATAATATTATCCACAACAACTCGTTTCGTAAATTTTTCTGGTTCTTTTACCAGACCATTGCCACGTTTACCTGATACCAAAACGCAAGAATCAAATATATGTTCTACTGAATCAACTTCAAATCCAGGCATATAAGTTGCCCTGTAATGTGCTGCTCCGTCCATTACTCCCAAATTCATCAAGGAATCAATCTCTTTCAGCGCAGCATAACTATTATATTTAATATGTGTCCCTTTTGCCGTCACTGGGTAGGCATCTGGCAGAAAAATATATCCATATACTTTCACTGCCCACGCATTATCACCACAAATCTTTCGGACAATATATGGAATATCAATCACTGTTCCGCTGCCTGTTCCACCGCCAACGCCTGCAAAAATATAGACAATTAGCTCTTCTTTGGCAGAATCTACAATCTGATTATGTAAGCTTTGCAGCTTGTTATAAAGTGCATTGCGCAGTTTCTGAAACGCGTCCTCACCAAACAGCAGATACCGTCCGGCCTGACGGATACCACTTGCACCATTTCCTTGGAGTTCTGCCTGTATCTGCGGATTCAACCACTCGTTAATATATTCTGGAATTAAATGATGATTTCCAGACTTTAACTTTTTTGCAGCGCTGGAGTCATACAATTGACATGCCTCCAAATCAATGGGTGAAGCACTAAGTCCAACCTCGCCAAATCCTCCTGTACAGAGTTTATCCAGTTCATTTTTGTCTGTGTCAATCACAAGATACTCAAAATTTTTTGGATGGGTCTTTCCTTCCGGGCACTTAAATTTTTTATAAATATTTGTCTTAATACTAGCAACAGTACTACTACCCTTTCCCCCAAGTCCTATAAATAAAAACTTACTGTCTGCCGGCTCTAACTTCTGTTTATTTGTCATAAAATCAGAAAACCCACCACCTAACTGAAAATCAAGTTTATCCATCCTCTGTCTCTGTTCACCTGTCAATGCCATATTTTCTATCCCCCTATTAATATTTTTATTTGCGGAAATATTATATCTTTTTATAGACAGCATTAATCTGCACATACTCTTTTGGCTTTTCTGTCTGAAAACGAATCCCAAATGTGCGCTCTGCCACTGGCACCACACTCTTTATGCCTCCTGCCAGAGACACTTCAAGCATTTGTTTATCCCGAACCATACCATTTTCTACAAATTGTACACGTCCACTTTTTTTCTTTACTTTAATTGTAAATTCTTTGTTTGTTCCACATACTTTAATTTTACTTGCTTCGGAAGACATCTGATTTACACATTGGGTAAATTGCGCTTTCCTCTCATCAACAAATTCCATTTTCAAATAATAACTGCTTAAAAATTCCAACAATTTTTGGACACTATATCCATGCTTTCCTACTTGATCCGCCTTAATCGGTGTCAAAATATCAAATTCTACAATATTAGGTATTCCATATTCATCCATACTGCACGATTCCAATGAAAATTTAAACATGCCTTGTAGTCTTTGGGACATCATGCGAATTATTAGAATAATGCACAAAATTGCCAAGATCAACACAACCGGAATTATAATAACAAATATGTTAAATTCCTTGTCTTCACAGATTGCTATAAACGTTAAACTTGCCTTCTTAGCAGAACCATTATCACCATATACTCGCAACTTTACAGTTCCCTTCTTCAAAGCCGTCACTTTTAAAGTACTTTCGCTAATTACTACGTCCAACTCTTTTGGAATATCAGACAAAGAATAGACAATTTCCTCCCCATTTTCATCTATAAAATATTGATTTAAATCAATTTCATTTTGTTGACCTGTAATTAAATTTAACTCAATGGTATCCTGTGATACTACTGGAGGGTTCATATAAGACTCAATATAAAACGAAGTGCTGTCGCGATAGAATCCATTTCCTTGAATATGTACGCACATTTCATATGTAGTGCAGTCCTCCGGTACAAATGTTTTAAGCAAACCGTTTCCATCTTTATCCGGCTCCATTTCTGACTGTACCTCACTGCCCGTATCCATATTTACTACAGAAAGATATCCAGCAAGGCTGCCATAATATCCAGCGTCTGCAATCACTCTTCCACTCGATGATAAATATGCCCTTATATCAACTGCCTCGCCTCGCTTAACCTTTGTCCTGCTGGCATCTACCATAAGCGATATCTCATAACTACATATCTTACTAACATGAATCGAGTCGCCAGATACTCCCTTCACACGAATTACCCATTCTCCTTGCTCTGGGAGAATCATCTTGACCAGAGTATACCTGTTTGACTGAGTAAAGACAAACTTCTCATCGTTGGCAATATCAATAGGATCTTCATTTAGCTTTGCAAGAGTTACATCTTCAATACTTTTTGAGGATAATATTACAATATTGGCTTCTATAATATTCTCATCCTCTATTGAAAACTGAACATCTTCATAACTGCCATCTGCCTCAAATTCCTTCAACTTCTCAACATCAGAGTCCCCTATTGCACCGAATATTTTCTCGAAGAACATTGTAATGTCATCTACATTGGAAGCGATTAGATATTGCCCTCCTGTGGCTTCTGTAATTGTTTTCAATTCCTTTTCATCCACACTTCCATTGTCATTTAATCCAATACAGTAAATTTTACAACCTTTTTCCTGCGCTTCCTGTACCGCAGCACGCACATCATTTTCAGAATCTTCTGTACTTCTTCCAGTAGTTCCCGCATCAATATCCGTTCTTCCATCTGTAAACAAAAT
The DNA here is from genome assembly GCA_949383255.1 of Lachnospiraceae bacterium. GTDB lineage: Bacteria > Bacillota > Clostridia > Lachnospirales > Lachnospiraceae > COE1. The sequence continues at coordinate 21,403 of CASJPF010000037.1, forward strand.
AATCGACTTATTTCGGTTATCTCCAGAACCATTCAACATGTCGACTGACTCAAGCAATCCTGCTCCAATATCTGTGTGAGCAGTTCTTTCGTAATTTACGCTATCTAATATCCCTTTCAAATATTCTTTATTTTGTTGTGTCATTTCCACCATTTTGGAGGCAACCGTCTTATTTGAAAATTCAACGAGCGCAATATTTGCATTTGTTAACTTCTCCATATCGATAAATAACTTTGCACCCTCAATTGCAATACGATTCTCATCAGCTTTTACCATAGAGCCACTCTCATCCATAAGAAGCACAACATCTGTTCCTATGCTGTCTTCCAGCTCTCCAATTGTAATTCCCGAATCTTCGATAAGCTCTGTATCTTCCGTCAAATTGTCAGAGACTTCAGGAGTCGCATCCTTATTGCCACATGCTGTTACGACGAAAAGGAATAAAGCTGTGATAATGATTAATGATTTTTTTGTATAAACCTTCATATGTCTCTCCTTCTTTTATATGAATCTTTTCGCAATATCAATTGTCGATTTACTTGCTTTATCATCATTGCCCTAGTACACCGTTTTTTTAATCCTCGTATACAAATAGCGAGTACTTGGTATATGAGGAATTAAAAAACAGTGTACTAGTGCTCAAGCGAACAAGTTCTTCTGGTCCAATGCGCGCATATAACTGTTCTGACACACCTTTGCCTCTTTTTTTCGCCATGACCAATCAAAATCTCCAACAATCCCTTGCCCTCATTATAGCTATAACTTTCAAACTGTCTGAGATAATTGCCAATTAATTCTGAATACCGCCTTGCAATCATAGCATTCGCGCACTGAAATAATATAATCTTTGATATCTTATTTAATATACTGATTTCACCGGAAGCAAATCCCGTATCAATCTCCTGAATGTCTTTGGCTGACAAAATAATAGGTATTTGAAACGGTACCAATTGATATCTGCGCGTACCTGTCGCAGCGTATTATCCTATGACAACGCCACCAATATATCCTCTGTCACATTTGCCGGAAGGCTTCCCAATTCTCTCTGCTCAAGTGCATCAAGCTCCATATTGGACAGATAAAACAAATTGTCCAAATCAACAGGTACTTTCTTATATTCCAGAAGCTTTATATATTTCATTAGTGCTGCTGCACACACATGCTGTTGCATATTTCCAGAACACTCTCTTGAACCTGTAAGATAAACCGCCTCTATCACTCTACTGCCACAATTATTTTTTTAATATTTTGATACACCGCTGGCATTACAATAGCTTTTGCCTTCTCTGAAATTTTCTTTCCGATATCAATGCTACAATAATGACAATACTTACATTCCTATATCAATGGCAATGCGCTTGTCTTTGTGGGTTTGCCGTCAAGTCCTGTATCTAACTGATATCGGCTAATAGTAACTGTCTGCATTGTCTCTCTTTCGCAGCAGACACACACTATCTTTTCCTCAATCTGTTTCATGAAAATTTGCCACCTTTCCACAATATGACAAAAACGAACTATCTGTTAAATGGAATCTCAATCAGATATTTTATAATTGGATAATTTTCTAAATTCAATAAGGAATTGTGTCATCAATTTTAAAGTCAATTTCGGGAATTGCTTTTCGATAACTCTAATGTGACATGAAATGCAAAAATTATTAATTTTTTGTTAAAATATACCATATTCTTACAGCAATGTAAATGGAGCTATAGTTCCTGTTCTCCCTATTCTAAACTCTATAAGTTTTAAAAAATGTGCACTTAAACACACTTAAGTACTGCAAAAAAATGTTATTCCGAATCTATATATACGGAATAACATTTTCTAATCAAAAATATTTAATTTTATCATTAATTTTAACTCATTCTATCTTTTCGCTTGATACAGTTATAGGATAATTCATTTCTATCAATGTATTTCCAAAACTCTGTTGTGTTAAATAAATATTGTAAAGGCCGCACCACCCATCTTTTGGATTATCTAATTTTGGATTGCTGATATTTACCACATGGCGTCCCCCACGCGCTCCTTTTAGCGTAAGCCCTCTATTTTGATCATTCTTATCCTCCATCTCTCTAATATAATGGATTCCCTCCCCAAAATCTGGCCAATCTTCCAATAGCGATTCTCGATTTGTATTTAATTGCATGGTCTGCCATGTTTCACAGCTAAAATTCTGTATCAAGTCATCTTTCAACGTTGTATAATATCCACTGTTTGCCAAAAGTTTTCTTATTTTGGGATCATTTAGCTGATCTAAATTATACCAAGTATTCATATTATCATTATTATAGAAGCGTTTTGTTTCATATGCAATTGTGCTCACCTTAACATTTTGAAAAGTCAAGTAGGTAGGATTTATATTTCCTGTGGACTGCATAGAGATAACATACGGAGACAAATAATTTCTCAACTCACAGTCTCTCATTATAAAATACGCTTCCCCATCTCCACTTAAGGTCTGTGTATTATGAAGAAAGATGCATCCACCTCCATTAGAGAAAAACTGACAATCTGCAAATGTAATGGTATTCCAACCTCTGCATCCGATTCCCACACAGTAATTGCTATCGGAAATAATTCGACACCCTTCTATCAACAATTCTCTGCCATAAGCATAATCTTGATCAATATGAATTGCATATCCTGGAAACTGACTCTGCCAATCATAGACAGATGACAAATCCATAGTGTCATAATCCTTTGCAACAGAAGGAACAATATTTTCCTTTGTTGGATTTGATCCACAGATTGTCATATTATATATCGTGCCCGCAGCGACTGTAAGCGGAATGTGATGATAATCTTTTGTATCTGATATCAATATACATTCTTCTTTGCTTGTGCCAATCAAATTTACAGTCTTATCAATAATCTCTACATATTCCTCGTAAACACCTGGATAAATCAAAAGAGTTGCCCCTGACTCTACCTGCTCTACAGCCTCCTGAATACTGGTAAAATCTCCCGTGCCATCCGCTATTACTTCATAGACAGAGCCTCCTTGAGCTACTGCTGTTAAATACTGCAACAGTTCATTTTTTTCTTCCGCATGAGTTACAATTCCGATCTGAAGCAAACAGACAATTAGCATGAAAAAACATGCTTTTTTATACTTTATCATATGTGCATGTACTCCTATCTAAATGTAATTAATCAAATAAATTTAAACGTTCATAAATTTATTGTCTATTCTCTACACTCGTTTTATAAATATCATCATAGAATATTAATAAACTATAATCATTCAAACATAAAAAATGTAAGCACTATATGTAACAGACAAAAAATTTTAGCCTATATTAAACAATATGCAGCTGACAAATACTATCTTACATTATCATATTAATTTGAATAAGTCAATTTCTGTAACAATTCAATTATGCAAAATTGAATAGGTAAATTAATATTGAGATCTTACTCACTAAAGACAATTTGTGTATTTAATTTTATAGGATACATATCCGATATGAAATAAATTGCCGGAAATAATCTAAAAGATTTATTTCCTAGCTGTTATTCTTTCAATATTTGAAACTGCGAAGCACAAAGAGAACTATAAAATTACATCAAATCTTGAAAAATCAATTGTATACAATCCATTTATCGTTTCTTTTGATTCTTCCTGTTGATCCGAAAGATAAAAAGAATAATTATATTTTCTTTCTATCTTTTTATTTTTTAGTAACATATCAAATTCAATCTGGATTCTATCATAATAGAATCCGCACCCATCTGAAAAGAAGCCGTCTATCTCCTCCTCATCTGAAAGTTCATCCATTTTATTTTTAAAAATACAATAAACAAACTGTTCCTCGCCTGGTAATATATTTATTTTGATCCTACATTCCCTGTCATATTTTACAACAGGCAGTACATAATAATATTCTCTAGGGTCATCATCATAGCATTCTTTACAAAACTGCATTGATATATTTCCTATTGAAATTTCTTCTATGTTTGCCTGTCCAATATTTTTAATCAGAAGACTCAATATATGTATTCCTTCATCATCGTCATCATATACAATCTGACCTGACTCAAAATCAAAAACATTTCCATAGAAATTATACTTTGAATCGTAATCATTGATTTTAATGCCACACATCTTATTTACTTCTATAAATGGAATATCCTTATTTTCACATATATAATTCAATATTTCTCTCTGTCCTTCCGCCAGTCTGCCAAAATTCTGTGCAGACTCCTTCTTTAACCTTTCTATTGTTATCTTTGTATTCCTAATTAAATCTATAATTCGATTTTCACCATAGGAAATAGATTCATTATATTTCTTTAAATAACTATCCGAATAAATTTTAAATCTCCGCCAAAGCTCTTCTTTACAACTTCCATTCCCATATTCCCTATTGCTCTCCTCATCAATATCCTTTAGATATTTATCATACAGACTGTCAAATTTCTCCCTTAATTCCTCATCTGTAAAACTCTTTGTGTTATTTATTTCTTTTGAAAATTTATCTGTTAAATTCTTTAGATATTCTTCGATCTCCTCGTCCCGAATCCCCTCCTGCGCTATTTTCTGACTATAAAAAACTCTTATTTTTTCGTTAAGCAACGATTTTATACCAGAAAAAGTATTCTCGAACATTTCATCAATTATTTTTTCCTCAGCTCCATTTATAATCTCAATCATTATTTTTTCTAAATCCATTTTTATTTCTCCTTTGTTGTTTTTTGTTATTAATATTGCTGCTTTTCTGTTAAAAATATTAGCCATTAGGAACTGTAGAAAAATAACTGACACATCTTGACTTGTCTATTTCTCCGATTACGCATGTCAAAAATCCTCGCCGCAGCCCGCTACGACTACGTTTTTTGACATACCTTCTCGAAGAAATATCCTACGCAATTCGTATCACTTATTTTCCTACAATTCCTTAAAAAAATCAAGGCAGATTCATACAAGTCAACCATATCTACACAGACACAATATCCAATCGAATTGGAGCTGACAAATCCTGTGGTAAAACATATATTGTATTGTCTATCACATTAAAATCAAGTATTTCTATTTGCAGTTGTTCATGACAAACCCAACATCCACTATTATCACAGACATGAATCATACTATGGTGACAATCTACTATCCACCAAAAATCACCACTTTCCACAACGGATACCTGACGCATACTTTGACGTAACAACATATTATTATCTCTATCTATCTGTGCACTGCAAACAAGAGGTGATAATATTAGCATTAGCATTTTACGTAAAACTTTTCGTATATTCTTTTGATCCTGAAATTTTCTATTACTTCCAGAAGGAAGCCATGATTCCACACAAGAAAAATATCGCTCTTGTAGTTTTGTAACAAAATTTGATTGGCTATTTGTTTTCTCTAAAACATTATGTTCCCATTTTAAAGAATCCATCTTCCAAATATGCTTTTTACCTCTGGATATATAGATTATTTCATTACCTTCCTCATTAAAAAAAATTGGTCTCCCAACAGAATCATTCCAAAAGATTGGATCCACTGTACTTTCTGCCAATAGTTCTCTGTTATCTAATCGAAATAATCGAATACTTCCTTGATTCAAATAGTAGTAATAACATGCCAATCGATTTCCCTTGATTGTAAATGCCGCAAAAACAGGCTGTCTGCTTCCTAATACACTATTTGTATAAACAGGCGTATCCTTTTTGTTTACTGGACACGAAAATTGAAATATCTCAAGTATCTTCTTTCTCCCAATGCGCTTTTTATATGCCTTTTCATGATCTTTTATAGACATCTGAGGGTTTGCCAACGGTATTGGATTCTTATAATTATAGGAAAAAAACTGAACCTTGTCCCTTTCAAACACAATCAAAACTTGCGTTCCCTGTTCGTTCCAATATGCAAAACATGCATTATAAACTGCATATGAAGCAAGCACCAGCCGTTGATTTAAATCAATGATTTGCAATATTTGATGGTTGAGCAAAACTGCGCAAAGATAACTATGGCAAAAACATTTAATGTCCTCTATCTCAGAATAAAATAGTTCTGTCCCTTTAAGCGTTCCATTGAAATGATACTCAAAAATTGTATTTCTAAAGAAATCTGCATAATCCCGTTCCTCAAATCCGCCGGCACGTATTATTTTGTGAATATCATCAGAATATAAATCGACCAGCGAATGACATTGCTCCCTTTTGATTTGCACCAATTCACTTCCTGTATCACAAAAAGAAAGTCTGTTATATTCATCTCGAACAATCAGTGTATTTCCTTTCCAATACAAAAAAGCATTTGTCAAGTCTATATAAGTGCGTGAGTAAATTTCAGAGCAAAGATTTAAATCGTATCTTTTTAATACAGTGCCCTCTAATATTGCCAATGTTCCATCATTTTTTACAGCGATTTTAACATTAGATGCATTTGGGAGCAGCATTTTACTTTCTTGTATATTTTTTCCTATTTTATGCTTTGAATTGTATAGAAGCATATACTGCCAAACTATATCTGTTTTTTTCATTCGCGACCATATACCAGACTCTACAGCCGCAGGCAAAAAACTCTCACCCCACAATTGAAACAACATTGCCTTTTCTTGCAACAGAGATAAAATTTTTTGATGGATATCATACAGGTGCTTATGCTGTCCAAGTTCCATATATTGCTGCATCACTTCCCGATACCAGCCACACCGAAGACATCCATCTACATATTGTGGCATAGCTAACACTTCTGCTACAGCAACCCAATCATTCTGATAACGCAAAGCTGGCACTAATTCTCGTAATTTACGAAAATTAACTACAATATTATCCTTTGAATACTTTAGATAAATCGGTTCTTCCTTAAAGTAAGTACTAATATTTTCGGACAATTGCATAAGCTCTTCTTTCCCAACAATATCTATCACTGTCTGTCGCACTAGATCATGATGAAAATGTAATAATAAAATACCATTACTGTCAACCTCCGAAAGATAGTCTTTCAAAAAATAATGTATTCTTGCCCAAAAAACACTTAATGTAAAACAATTCTGTTTAATTGTCCAATGTGTATGTTGTGTTATTTCCTGTAAAACTTGTTTATCCCGTTCCAACAATATTAGTAATTCCTGCTCACTCAAACCGTCTACTGCCAAAGCCAAATATCCAATTATATGTTTATACAACTTTTCGTAATTAGAATTTGGCACTTTCAGTTGCAAAAAAATACTTTCTTTGGTTCCAATAGGAAGTATTAATGGCATGCAGTCAAAACTGTGCCTTTTTTGAAACTGTCTGCAGAGCAATTGAATATAAAGAGGAGTAACTTCTTTCGGAAGATTCTGTCGGAGAAATAGTTCGTCTTTCTCACGTAACGTTCTTTCTCTTTTCCACAGCAATTGTTTTAACATGCAAATTGAGTCAGGCTTTACTAGTTGTAAAATCTGATAAACAAAAATATTTTTAATACGATCTCTTTCATTGAGGGATAATTCAGAAATACAAGAAATAACAAATGTAAGATTGCGGGGCAATCGACATGCTAACAGACTACCTCCAATCTGATTCCAATCATAAATTTGCTCAACAGAATCCAACAATATTGTTATCGGTATGCTACTGTGAAAACCGGCTAATTGTCTTTCAAACCATGTTACACAATGTTCCGCGTCAGATTCCGTCTCTAAATCAAATAATATTCCTCTTCTTTGCAATTGTTTCAGACAAAACCATAATGCATGGGCTATCCTTCTACATGAAGGCAACAAATCAGCACATGAAAGTACAAAATTTTGTTGCTCCATGGCATAACAATGACTTAACAACATGCTTTTACCACTTCCAGAGGTACCTGTTAATAAAATTATCTTGCCATAATTTTCCTTGCAGCAATTTAGAAAGTTATTTAAATTGTCATTAACTTCAATATAGTTTTCCTCTGCTTTCCGGACTGCCTCATCAAGCATACACAGTTCTCGTTGAAATGGTGTGAGCAAAGCCTCTTGCCTCTGCACCTCAGCTATTCGAGATTGAATGACTTGCCTCAGAAAAATTTTGACTTTCTGAATATAATCATCTCCCGGCTGATAAAATAGCATATTTGAGTCTGTCAATGCTCCCATATAGTCTTTCAAGTGTGCTTGAAGAGCAACGGCCTGATTTGCAATATCGTCTGCCTCTTCTTTTATACAATATTCTGGTTCTTTTGTGCGTAATAACACAAAAACATGTTCCTTACTTTCTGGATGCGTAAAAAGACCTTTGTAAATTTCCTGTTCTGTTGCTGATAGCCCATAAATTTCATACCACTTGCTTTCCTCTGGAAAGTGTTTCCTTATCAGTGGAAATAATTCCTCTTTTAACAAGGATTCTGTAATTCCCCATTTATTTTTATCCTTTTCTTCTTTACGAGAGCGCAAAATGTACGAAAGATTTACATCATTTTCATCCTGCAAATACCAATTTCTTAATAGGGAATCTGATGGAATTTCATCTGAAATTTTATCCCACACATATTTATTAATAATAAAAGGAAGCGGAATCCATCCATAATACAACCCAGCCAAAACTAAAAAATTGGGCTTTGGAGAAAGCATTTGACAACGAGCAATTTCGTCGAAGCAAATTTGAAGCGTGCGATTATTTTGACCATCTTCCTTTGAAATTCCCCAGCGCAAATCCAATACTTGAAATGAAAAGCCTTCCGACTTGCAATATTCACTTAACTCTTCAAATACTAGAACTAGTCCATCCCTTTCTTCCTTAAAGTTATAAAAAGTAGAACTAACAAATATTCGTACCATTTTATGCGTCATACATTTCTCGCTCCTTTATACATATTTTTTTTACTCGAAATGCTGTGAAACGCCTAACTAGACGAACAATAATTACTATTAGTACAATTAATACATACTCAATTATAACAAAAACGATCATCTGTCCGAGATTAGAAAAGGTAAAATGCAAATAAAAATGACCTACCAATACAGATATTATAATATAACCAATAACAAATGGAATAGCGAGCGATCTGTGTCTTATGGGCAGCAAATAAAAATTATTCTCTGTTTCCATGTCTAATTCCTCTTGGTCAGGTCTCTTATGCTCCCAATACGATTTATCATGCTGCACTTCTGTGCCATAAATGACAAGACGAATCCACATAATAATAATTAAAACTGTTACTATAATGGCCAAAATTGTAATCAATATTGCTAATAAATCTGCAAACATAGAAAGTACAACAGCGGGCATAGCTGGACCAATCAATAGCAAAAAGGCAAATCCCAAAATAAAAATCAAGATCATGGCAACGCAACATATCACTGCACCTTTTAAGTACTTATTTGAAAATAATCTGCTTATCCAATTTTTCATATGTACGCTCACCTTTTTTACCTTAATATAATGACTCATTACTCATTAAAACTTTTCCAATCACTTACTTCTTGTTGAAAGCATTTTTCACACATTTGAATGAGCATTAAATCACGCTCCTCCTGACTTAAATCCTTACCAAAAGCACCAACTTGGTTAAAATACAGATACAAAGTGCTCAAAAGCCACTCTCTGTTAAACCGATATTTTGCCCATAAATCTTTATAATTTTGTAAGTTTAAATAAGCACTTATACTTGTCACCGCAGCACCTAAAGCTGCAATGAATATCTTCACAAAAATTCCTCCATCTGCCAATACAGATGCTATTGGAATAACTCCACTGATTATAATAGAACCAGTTGTCCAACGAAGATATTGCATTTTATACGCCGCACTCTTTATTCGATACCAGTCCATCTGTTTAATAACACGTTCCTGAATATACCATCTTGTCTTTTCATTTGGTATGTCATTCATCCATTTTAAGAACACTTCATCTCGTTCACTTGAATTTTGGTTGTTCAAATTATACAATCTCCCTATAAAAAACAAAACTAACTTTTACTTGTCATTATAAACATACTACCTAATATATAAATAAACAAGGGACAGAATTGACCACTATTCTTTAGGTCAATTTTGTCCCGTTCTTAAAAATTTTGATTAACTAAAAAACTTATAGCAAAAACACATTATAAAATAGGTGTATGTATAACAATCTTTTCAAATAATTATCCCCAATATCTCCTCTTTACTTATTAAGCCCACTTCAGGATAACGACTATCTTTACTTTGAGCTATATTATCTCCTATAACAAAATACTGTCCATCTTCCAAAAGTATAGTGTTTTGTGCTATTCCAACATACTCAAAAGTATCTAAAGGAAAAACTTTACTAATTTGATTATTGACATGTAATTGCCCCTCTTGGATCTGTACTTTATCACCTGGACAGGCAACTATACGCTTTATTAATACAGTGTTTAATCCTTCACATTGAAATGCAATTACATCTCCATATGTATAATTTTTAGAATATTTATTAATTATTACAAGTTGCATATTATGGTATGAAGGACTCATTGATTCTCCATGAATAAGTACTATTTGAAACCAATTTGATGATACAAAATAACTAAAAATTATAATAGAAACTGTGAAAAATAGATACTTATAATGCCTAAATACTTTCCTTGTTATATTTAACCAACTATTTTTTCTCATAAAGAAACTCATATTTTTTAATTTATATAACTATTTTAAAATGATATATTTCCTCATTATTCTCTATAAAAATTCAATAAATCGCCTTTATTAATTATTCCAAATGTATTATAATCGAACCTTTCTTTGACTAAAGAAATTGTATTATACCAGTCGAGAATACTTCTCATATAAGGAGTATCTAGTTCTAGTAAATTTGCTATCTGAACCAATATCTCCAACCCATACGAAAAATCAGCCACAAAATATCTAGAATACAAATCAGGTATATATTTTCCATTAATAAACAACATTGGTGTTTTTATCCCTTTAAATCCTTGAATACTTCTAATTTTTTTTGTAAACTGTTCTGGTGTTTTACTTTCGTAGTGTATTTTCAATGATCTAACATAAGATAAATCAAATTCATTCAGTGCTGTACAGATCTGTTGCACTTCATCATCACATGCAAATAATAATTTAGATGTTTCATCATCCCAATCTTCATAAAATAAAGGAACAAAATCATAGGTAACCTCACTACAATAATCCTTAAATAATGTTTTTAATCTTGTAGTATGCAGTATTGGATTAGATGGAGTTAATGTCAACGTAAGATAATTTGGTAGTGCTACACATGGTATTTCAAAAATATCAAAAAGATTTTCCTTAATTTCTAATACTTCCTTTGATGGTAATGCTGCAACATGAAGCTGTTTACGATAACCAATAGCACGAACACTTTTTCCATACTCAATTAATCGTGCTACACTTGGAACCCGCTGTAGTCCGAAAAGAATCGCTCCTCTTTCTAAACATGTTTTAAAAGCACATTCTCCGCCACCAGTACCAGGAATCAATCCTATTTTTATTCCACTTTTTATATATGGATATATTTCATTTGAAACAGCTTTCATACAAAATGCAGGTACTGTTACAAAAATAATGTCTACTTCTGAAAATGCTTCTGCTGCATTACTTGTTGATTTGTAAATATCTCCTTGACATTTAATTGTATCTTTTTCATCAAAAATAATCAAATGTTGATTAAATTGCTTAGGTCTTGAGCTATAAATTATCACTCGATGTCCCTTTGCAGCACAATGCACAGCAAACTGTGTTCCAATATTACCTCCACCAACAATTGTTATATTCATATGTTCCACCATTCATTACCGCACATAAAGTTATTATTATACAATTAAATCCAAAACTTTTCTGTAGGATCATGTAAATCAATATCAGTAATACTTTCTTGTTCTATAAGTAACTGATAAATATGTGCGGCAAAATTGATGTCATACATAGATACACCAATATTATATGCTAAAATCCTTTCTTTATTATTTTCACGTCCTACGGCTTTATTGTTAACAACATCACTTACTTCTGCAAAATACCGAAATTTATTAAAATATTTAAAATGTTTGACATGCCCATAATCATCTGCATATATTTTATCAAAAAATAGATCACAATTTGTAAATCCTCTTGTATGAATAGGTACTACTAATACCCCTTCCTCAAAACAATTATCACTGCAGAAATTATCTTCCAAAAATGTGACTGCTGAAACTACAACATCAGAACCTCTCACAAGCGCTTCTGCATCATCTACACAGACAAATTTCAGATTAGAATTTGTCTGAAATCTTTTTATAAAAGATTCTTCTTGCCCTTTGTATTTGAGAATTTTAACAAGAAATTTTTTATCAGGATTCATTGTCGCCAATACAAGAAGCATAGCTCTTGCTGTATTTCCAAGGTCTACAATTCCTATTGTAGAATACTCCTTTTTTGCAAGTAATATGATCGAATGCGCTGCTACTGCTCCAGTGCGCATAGCAGTAATCCAATTTGCATCCATCAATGATAAAAACTCGCCAGTTTGCACATCAAACAAAAGAAGTTTACTATCTAAACTCGGCTTTCTCTCTGGGTAACGAGTAACTATTTTTACCCCCCCAGTATATGTCAAAAAAATCTTTTTTATGTCCCAACATACATGGCATAACATTACAAAATATCTTATCGTTAGGTTTCACACTAATTTTTGCTGGCAATAAAACATCTTCTTTGCTACAAATCATTTCTTCCACCCATTAATAACACATCTCTGGTTGAATGCTTAGATTTTTAATATCTTCAAAAGATACTATCTTCATAACATAAGCTCCTCCTGTAATGCAGACAAAAGTCTGTTGTTATCTTCTTCATTTCTTATAGCAATGCGTATATATTTCCCACTTCTAATTTTTCCAGACAAATCTTTAACTAATATCTTATGTTTTAACAGCAATCGCTCTGTTAATTCAGTTGCTGTTATATCCCCTAATAACTCTACCATAATATAATTTGCTTGAGAGGACGCAATAGATATGCCAGACAGATTTTCTAATTGCTTTTGTATGCGTTCTCTCTCCTGTCTATACTTCCTCAACCCTTCTATATAATCTTTTCTATACTTTTCTTCAATTTGCATATAAAACTCTGCAAACGAATTAATATTCCAGATTGCCACATCTTGTTTTAACTCTTCAATTGCCTTCTTATTTCCTGATGCAAGTATACCCAAACGCAATCCTGGAACCCCATATGATTTAGAAATACTCTTCATAACAAACAAGTTTGGATTATCATCAAGAATCGTCTGTTCAATAATAGACGCATTTTCTTCATCCGCAAAATCTACAAAAGACTCATCTATAATTAAATTTATTTCCTTTTGCTTTGCCCATTTTAACAAGTTTATAATTTCCTTTTTTGGAATATAATTTCCTGATGGATTATCTGGATTTACAATTACAAGATTACTAATATCACTTTTATCATAAAAATCAATCAGATCTTGCGCTGTATAAATAAAATTTTTCTTCTGCGACATAAATATTACTGCATTTGTTTCATCATATCTATTTGAATATTCTTCAAAAGTAGGTTTTATAAAACCTACTTTTCCACTTAAATATCCCATTAGTGCTTTAATTAATTCCGCGGCTCCATTTCCGACCACTATATTATCTTGTTTCACATTAAAATTTTTTGCTGCTAGTAAAGAATTAACTTCCATTCCAGAAGGATATTGTGCAATAAGTTTTTCAAAACTTGCCTTTATTTCATCAATCATCTTCTGTGGCGGAAAATATGGATTCACCAAATAGCAAAAATCAAGAATTTGAGGATATCTCCAATAACCACCATATCGTTTCTGCACCATTTTAACCTTTTCACTCGCTTCAGGAGCAAACATAGAAGCAGCAATATCCAAATCCTGAATATCATCTATTTCATACCAAAGTTCACCATTTAATCGTTTCGCTTTAATTTCTGGCTCATCAAGCATTGTAATTACACGCAATACCTGTTCATAATATTCATTATCGCCAAGTGCTTTTGAATATGCATCCAGAAATGGTACATAATGCGTTTCAGAAAAATGTCTACTAAATTTATAGATATTTACGGTTTTATAATAGTCTTTAATCTCATTAAACTGAAACTGTTTACCTGGCACAAAAGCAGCGATGCTATCATCGGCAGCAAGTTTGACGCAAGTTCCATCCATCCAACTTTCATATTTGTCTACCAAAGCCAATGTATCGCGTGGGTCATTCACGAGCGCTTCTATAACTGCATCCTCAAAAATTAAATCGGATTCAAACAACAATGTATCATCTTTACATAACCAATCCTTAGCAAGCGCTAGGGAATAGATATTATTTGTCTTATCAAAAATAGGATTATTTACATAGATAATAGGTGTATTTATATTAAGAGTTGCAATATAGTCAATTAATTTTTGCCCTTGATAACCAATTACAATTACAATTCTTGAAAGATGTTGTTTATCAATCTGATGCAGCATTCTATCAATTAGTGTTACTCCATTTACTTCGACCATACATTTCGTATTGTCTTGTGTTAATTCTTTCAGTCTTTTTCCCATTCCTGCCGCCAAAATCACAGCCTGCATTTTAAGACACCACCTTTTTAACTATTTCAACTTTATTTTACATTTGTATCACTTACAATAATTTCATCTGATTCAACTTCTTTGTTTCTGTTTTCATCAATTCCAAGTTTATCATTTACTTTCTTTTTGACTTTACGAATATAAAGTCCCAAACCAGCGCCTAGGGCAACAACAATACCTGCCACTGCCTGAATTACATAAGTCATTACAGAGGGATCGATATATGCATTTACATCTCTTCCAAAGAAAAGCATACTGGAAATGCTGACAAATCCAATAATTGTTGTTAGTTTCATTATTCTTTTCATTTTCACTTTACTCCTTTTTGTTTTAATTTTTCTTGAAGACTTTTAATAATATATTTTGCTCCAACCTCCGTTGAAGAACCTAAATTATAAATATATTGATACGCTAATGCCTCTATATTTTTACTATATTCTAATTTTCGCTCAATTAGATACTCCACTACTTCGACAATTTGTCCTAACTGATCTAGTTTTAAACTTTTTCCCAACTTATCTCGCAATAAAATATTTAAAGGTATCGTATCAATTCTTTGATATTCTGGATTCATAACTTTCATTGGAGTATCAATAAATAAAATAGGTCTTAATGTGGTAAATGCATATTCCCAACTTATTCCGGACCAATCTGTTATTAATAAATCTGCCTCCATAATTGGATTATTTGATGTAAAATCAGTCTGAATTATCACATTGTCTGAAGAATACTTTTGTTTTAACACTTCCATATAATCTTTTTTTAAACGCACTTCTTGAGGGTGTGGTCGAACAATAATCTCATAATCTAAATTTTTCAGTGCATCAAGAATTTCCTCCAGACAACTGTCCACAATGTTTTTTTCTTGCCATGACGGAGCAATTAAAATCTTTTTCCTTTTGTTCTTGGTATGTTCTATCAATTGAAATTTATTTCTAATTTCATCAATTAGCGGGTATCCTACTTCAATCAGTTTTTTTGATGGAAGATTATATTCCTTTTCTGTCTCCTTCACTTCTGATACTTGATGTGGTCCAACACAAAATATAGTATCAAAATGATCCATACATCCTTTTCGCATCCCCATATTATTGCTTCCCATACCATGCTGTACAAAAACATACTCAACATCATCACGCACATAACTTCTTTTAATATGAAAGTTAT
>CASJPF010000038.1 GCA_949383255.1 Lachnospiraceae bacterium
TCATGCTGTCCATAATACTTATAATCTGACTTGTCTCATAAGGCTTTGTCACAAAGTCCGCAGCACCCAACTTAATTGCATCCAACATTTTATTTTTCTGCCCAGAAGCAGTCACCATAATAATCTTGGCATCCTCATCATACTCCTTAATCTTGACAAGTGTCTCAAGCCCATCCATCACGGGCATAGTAATATCCAACGTCACGAAATCTGGGTTCAATTCGCAGTACTTTTCATACCCTTCCTGTCCATTCTCCGCCTCATCAAGCACTTCATAACCATTTTCAACAAGGATATGTCGAAGCATATACCTGGATGTTTTAGAATCATCTACTATTAAAACAGTACTCATATTTAACTCTCCTTATCCTCTAAAAATTCAATTCGTATTATTTTATTCATATACTTCTAAAACTGCCTTAAAATAATAGCCATTGGCATGAACAGGAATAATATATAACTTCTCATTGCTGACAAAAGGTCCCTCTGCAGAATATTCCGGTGAATTCATATCAATCAAGAAATCTTCATAGCTTAAATTTGTGGCAAACAGACCATTTACGCAATTAATAAACTCTCCCACATTATCCAATGCATCTTCATCTACTGTGTTATAAGTATCTTCTGTAAAATAATTGGCAATCGCAAGCAAACCATCATCAGGTGCACTTATGTAGACTTTCATATGCATATCACCCGAAATCATTTGACATGCATACTTATCAAGCTGTAACGAACTGGCTGTATATGCCTTTTCCAGATACATATCACCATCTATCAGCCGGCGGACCGTCTGAACAAAAGTGAGGGTATACTCTTTCAGACGCTTAGCCTTTAATGGAACAAACGCATCAACACACTGTTCCAAATCATCATGAATCAATGCTTCCATCACAATGTCACTGTACCCTCCTATCTGTTGAAATTCATCCAGACATGGATTAATCTGTTCTAAACGAATCATTCCTTTATCCAGCAAACTTTGCACAAACCGCATAAACGTATTCGACTGATAAGATAATATCTCATCTAATTTATCATCTGTGATATATCCAGCCTCCACGGCAGTCTCTCCAAAACGTTCGTTCTCTTTATCTATTCGCTCCAGAAGTTCATGCGTCGCTGCCGATGTGAGAACTTTATTAATTACTGCTATCGTCTCCACCTCAGCCTTAAAATCCTTTTGGACAGGAAGTAATTCATCAAGCTGTTCCTGTGTTATCATTTGTTTATTTACCAGATAATTTCCAAATAAGCGGTTGATCATTTTCCGGCTCCCTTCTACATTATATTTAATTTGTCACCGCACAAATTATATCTATATTCTAATATACACCTTTTTACAAAAAATTACAAAGAATTATTGAAATTTTTATAAATAAAACGTTATAATTCAGCCATGCCATTTATAAGTCGCCAGAATGTATATTTTTACCAATAATATTAGGTGTTTGCTGGCGACTTATTTCTCTTTGTAATATTGTTCCAAGATTCTTCTTGCCACAGGAACAGCATATTCTCCTCCTGATCCAGCGCCTTCCATAATCACTGTAATCTGGAGTGGTTGTTCTGTATTATAAGTGTATCCTGTAAACCATGCATGAGAATCTGAAGCTTTATTGTATTCCGCAGAACCCGTCTTTCCCGCTGCACCAAACAACTGACTTTCAAGACGTGTTCCTGTTCCCTCAGCGACAACTGCGGTCATCATCTCCTGCAGCGCCTCCGCTTCCTGTTGGGTAATCTGCTGCCCCAATGATTCTGGTACATATTGTTTAATCACAGTTCCATCCACAGTTTCAATATGATCTATCATATATGGCGTCATCATTTCTCCATTATTTGCAATTGCCGCAGTGACCATAGCCATCAGAAGCGGTGTGATCTGTGATGTTCCTTGACCAATGGCTGTCTGTAACATCACGCTGTCATTCTCTGTAATCTTATCGGAAATATTGCTGCTCTTTGTGGGAAAATCCACAGGGAGCTCCCGATTAAAATACAAGCTATGCAATGTCCGCTCAAATTTTTTTCTATTAATTTCCAAACCAATACTGGCAAAGGCAGAATTACAAGACTTTGCAAACGCTTTTTTTAAATCAACTGTTCCATGAACGGTATTATGAAAACAACGAATTGTATTGCCATCGTTTGTAAATTTTCCTGTACACTGAAACGCATACTCTTTATAGGTATCAGGATTTTCCCGAATATACTCTAAAACAGTAAGAATTTTAAATGTTGACCCCGGTGGATATACGCCTTGTGTCACTCTATTTAACAGTACAGAACTTGTTGTATCCTCAATAATATCATCCCAAATCTCTTGAATTGCATTGGGATCAAAATCCGGTTTGGATACCATTGCAAGAATTTTTCCTGTCGCTGGCTCTGTAATTACCACTGCTCCATCATACAATCCCAAAGCCTCATACGCAATTTTCTGCAGCTTTGCATCAAATGTAGTCACAACAGTATTTCCCATATGTTTCTCGCCTGCCAAATCATTTTGCAATTTATCATTGAGGGAAATATTAGAAGAGACAAGAAACATATTTGCACTTTGTTCTATTCCCATTCTTCCATTTGATGCATACCCTATCGCATGTGCAAAAATCTTGTTAAAAGGATAACGGCGCTCATTTGTATCGGTATCTGTTGTCGCAAGCACTTCTCCATCTGCCGATAAAATATCCCCGCGTATTGTCTGTGCCGCCAAAAGATCCTGTCGTTTTGTATTGTAGGAGTTATTGACAATCTGCGGACTGTCAAAATGTACATAGTGAATTAGATAACCACCAATTGCCACAAAAAGTCCCGCAAAAACTCCTGCTGCAAGATTCATATAAAGCTTTGAAAACTGCAAACTTTCCCCGTTGCCTTCTTCGCTGGCTCCTTCTACATTGCCATATTCCTGCGCATCATACAATTCCTGATTGATGTAGAGTCCTTGTATTACAGAAAACATCATTAATGTTGCCAACACAGAACTTCCACCATAACTAATCAGAGGTAGAGTCACACCTGTAAGTGGTATAAACTTACTATTTCCGCCAATTGTGAGAAACAATTGTACAATATAAATTAAACCAAGTCCATATGCCACATACTTTGCGTAAATCATATGACAGGAATGTGCAATGCGAACAATTTCCAAAAACAAGTTGACGCAAACTGCAATTAGGCAAATGCCAAATATAACACCAAATTCCTCACAGATAGCCGAAAAGATAAAATCCTGTTCTACATAAGGAATGGAACTTGGTGTCCCTGCATCAATTCCCATGCCAAACCAGCCACCAGTTCCAATACCAAACAGAGACTGTGCAATCTGATACCCCGTGGAATTAATGTCTGTCCAAGGGTCCAGCCATGCCGCAACACGCACGCGCACATGAGAAAACAATAGATAGGATACATACGCGGCCACCGCTCCTCCCAGAACTCCTGCTGCCAAATATCTTAATCGATGTGTGGACACATACAACAATACAATATAAGTGATAAAGTAAATTAGCGCACCGCCAAGGTCTTTAGACGCTGTTAAAATCAAAACATGGATTCCTGCCAATATCGCAGAGAGTAAAATATGCCCAAAATGTTTTGCTCTTGATAAGATTGACGCGACAAACAACACATAGATAATCTTGACAAATTCCGATGGCTGAAACGACAATCCAAAAAGAGAAAATGACAGCTTAGAACCATTTGTTATGCTTCCTCTAATTAACACAATCCCCAATATTACAATGCCAAGCGCTGCAAACAGACATTCAAATAAAAAGTCAAAATGCTTTATTACTGAGAAATATTTTACAAAAGCTGGAATGATTAGCGCCACCACTAAAGACACTGCCACAATTGTAAGCTGCCGAATCGAACGTGTGAGTGACAGCCGTGTTAAAATCACAAAACTAACAGATAATAGGAGCGCAATATGATTCTGTACCAATCTATCTGCTTTTGGATAAATCACCCGCATTAAAACCAAAAATGCAAACACAATAATGATTTGAAATAAAGGCAGGAAAAGATATGTTAAATCTTTTCTTGACGAAAGCAGAACCAAACTCCCTACTATGTGATTGGCAAAGATCATAATGTACTGTAGAACGAAAACAAAACCCCTGCGTTCTCTATCATCGCGCCAGAGGATAATATAACTGGTGATTGTATACAGCACTATATTTACAGCCAGAATATATTTTGATAATTCGATCACTGCTCTCAGCATATTATTCTACTCCACGTTTATAATGTCCATTTGTAAATTCCCCCAGCGGAAATTTCACAATCTTATTTGTATTCGGACAAGTCATTTGACTTAAATAATATTCAATTACTGCTTTTGTTTGTCTCTCATCTTCAATCGAAAAATCGAGCCGCAATACCTGATAATTCTTTTGCAGAATTTGCGCAAGCTGTTTGTGAAGGGATAATGGAACCGTATTATAAAGGATATTGTAACAGTGTGTACAATTCTGCACAATTGTAATATCATTCTGGTATCGATCCGTCAAATGATATCTATTATTTGTACCTGTAGCATTCTTTATACAATGTTCTAAGGTTTTCTTCACACAATTTGCAGAAAACATCAGTGGTAGAAAACCATATAAAACAATCCCAAGACAACTGCTCACAGTAAGATTTCCCAACTCCTTCTGATTTAATTCCAAAGGGAGTGTAACTTGCGCACACTGTTCTGATAAAAAAGTAAGTGCAGCATTGTTCCACACATACAAAGTATAATCGGAATAAATCTCTCCCGAATACTTTATTGTGTCAAGCCATTCAAGTTCCTCCAAGTTTCTAACCATCACGCCACAAAACTGATGACTCGCAATGAGCCTTTTATATACCGTTGTATAGGAATAAGACCGCTTGCGAAATATATAGGGCAAAACTAAAACGTATTCCTTTTCAGACAACAAATAATTTTCTTGGAAATTTTCATTGAGCAGCAAATCCGCATCCACATAAATCTTGCGTATCTTGGAAAAATTGTTTGCTGTCAAAAGTTGTTCTGCCGTTGTGACAAGCACACACACAACATTTGTTTCTGTCTGAACAGTTTTGCAATCATTTACTCTGTGGTGTAACGCCTCTAGAGAATATTGTCTCTTTTTATCTGTTAATCGAACCCGATCACAACACTGTTTTTCCAATTCAAAACATGCTGCTCGCCGAAGATTATTCAGTGCCTTGACTGGTAAAAACGAAGCGTTATCTGTGTCAACTGTAAGTTTTGTAAGCGTGAAAGAAGTGTCCCCCAACTTGCCAATTTTTTGTAAAATATCCTCCTCTGTGAGTGGTCTGTTAAGTGCAGGACTAACCAAATCCCCTCTCACTGTCACAGAAATTTCCTCCTGCGAAAAAGTCAATTCTGCGGATTCTCCTGCACGGATTTTTGCAGTTCCAGTGATTGGCAGCAGAATATCTTTAGAAATATACTTTTCCCGAACAGCTTCGAGAACCGCTTGCGCACTGCCGGAATATCCCGGTTCCTTCAAAGTAACCATAGATTTATCATTGTGTTTTTGATAATATCCACTACACGTGTCAGAACGTATATACAAATTTCGTATCCACTGCTCATCTTTTGTCGACACTTTGTATGGTCTGTCTGGATTTTCCAGATACAAATCCATATACTTTCTGTATATAGCAGTCACACCAGCAACATATTCTGGACTTTTCATGCGCCCTTCAATCTTAAAAGAATCCACTCCTGCTTGTATCAATGCTGGTAGCATTGGCAATGTATACATATCTTTTAAACTGAGTGGATACTGTTTTTTTCCGCCGCCAGCATTGTCCGTATATGGCAAACGACACGGTCCTGCACAGCGCCCACGATTTCCACTTCTGCCGCCTAGAATCGAGCTAAACAGACACTGACCAGAGTAGGCATAACACATTGCACCATGCACAAAACACTCAACTTCCAAACCTGTTTCTTCTTTAATGTCTTGAATTTCATCAAGAGAAAGTTCCCTTGCTGGCACAACACGGCACACTCCAAGTTTTTTTAGATACGCAGCACCATAAATTCCAGTGATGGTCATTTGCGTGCTCGCATGTAATTCCAATTTAGGAAAATTTTCACGAAGGCACTGCAACACTCCTATATCCTGAATAATAACACCATCTAAACCAGATTCGTACAAAGGTTGTATATAAGGGATAAGATTTGCAAACTCCTGCTCTTTTACCAGTGTATTGACTGTCAAATAAATTTTTCTGCCAAAAAGATGGGCAATTCGGAGTGCTTTTTGAATTTCTTCTGTTGTAAAATTACTTGCATAAGCGCGCGCACCATATTGTCCACCGCCAAGATAAACTGCGTCAGCACCAGCGTTCACTGCCGCTTTAAAACATGCAAAATCGCCTGCTGGCGCTAACAACTCTACTTTTTTAACGCTCATAATGTCGTTCCTTACCAAATATGAGCAATCAGACCATATCACATTGCCCGATTGCTCAATCTTATTTCTTGTATTCTTTAAGCTCTGTCTCAAGGCGAATGATTTGTTTGGAATCCTCATTTAACGTTTCATTTGCTTCTTTCAGAGCCTTTGACACATTGTCTAGTTTAATCTGTGTAGCAATCAGTTCATGCTTCAGATCATAGAGCTCATTATCTTTTGCTTTTAAATCCTGTTCTAAAAGGTCAATCTGTTTTTTTGCTTTAAAATAATCATCAGCGATATTTAATTGGACAAGCATATTCTGCTTTTCAACGGATTGCCTCTTATAACTATCCAGCTTCGCATACTCATTTAGCTTGCTGTTAATATAAGATGCAACCTTCTGTAAATACTCGACACTTTCATTGCCGCTGACTGTCAGTACCTTTCCTCCGATAATAACCTCTGTATCTGTTCTGGCAGACATAATCTTGCCCCTTTCTCCCTCGATGTTTCAAATTCAAGAATGCCGATGGCATTCTTGCCGCGGCGTGCGGGTCAGCTCTGCTGACAAATTACGGATTCGCACACCTGCAATTTTGCCGGAGGCTTATCTCAGCCGGAGATTGTACTCCTACTGAGATAAAATTATATTTTACTCGCCACTTATAGAAATAGAAGTGAGAGCCTTCTCCGGCTGAATAAACTATGATTATAAATTATATCAGATTATTCGGGCATTTCAAGTCCAAAATGACGATATGTAAGCTCTGATACCATTCTTCCGCGCGGTGTACGTGTTATAAAGCCATTTTTTATCAGATATGGCTCATACACATCCTCTATTGTACCGCTATCCTCGCCAATTGCAGCAGACAGTGTATCCAGCCCAACCGGCCCACCATTAAATCGGTCAATCATTGTCATCAGAATAAATCTGTCTGTTTGGTCCAGTCCAAGTTTATCCACTTCCAACATATCAAGCGCTGTATTTGCGGCCTGTAGCGTTATTTTACCATCATATTTTACCTGCGCAAAATCGCGAACTCTGCGCAGCATACGATTTGCAAGGCGCGGTGTGCCGCGGCTCCTTCTGGCAAGTTCTAACGCCCCCTGCTCGTCAATCTGCACCTTTAAGATACGCGCGGAATGCTGAATAATCAATTTTAATTCCTCAACAGAATAAAATTCCAGATGTTGAATCACACCGAACCTATCCCGTAAAGGCGCTGTTAGAAGTCCAGCTCTAGTGGTGGCGCCAATTAATGTAAAACGGGGCAAATCAAGTCGCACAGACCTTGCAGAAGTTCCTTTTCCTATCATAATGTCAATCACAAAATCTTCCATAGCAGGATACAACACTTCCTCTACCTGTCTGTTTAGCCGATGAATCTCGTCTATAAATAAAATATCCCCCTCTTGGAGTGCATTTAATATTGAAGCCATATCTCCAGGCTTCTCAATAGCAGGTCCACTGGTCACTTTAATATTAACTCCCATCTCATTTGCAATAATCCCCGCAAGTGTAGTCTTTCCAAGACCAGGAGGTCCATAAAAAAGCACATGATCCAGAGAATCATTGCGTTGTCTTGCAGCCTCAATATAAATCTTTAAAATTTCCTTTGCCTTTTTTTGTCCAATATACTCTTTCAGATATTGCGGACGCAGACTTCCTTCAATTTTAATATCCTCGTCCAAAAGCTTTGTCTCAATCACTCTGGCTGCCATATGAACCCTCCAAACACTTTAAAATGTACTAATAATTTTCAGGGCTTGTTTTAATACTGCTCCTGAATCCATTTCCTCTGTAATTGTTATCTGATTGATCGCTTTGAATGCTTCCGCAGGCGTATAGCCTAAAGAAACCAATGCCTCTGTTGCTTCATTCTTCGCGCTAGAATCTGACTGTACATCTCCTACAGACTTCTGCTCTGCAGAATCTGCGTAGATAAGTTTCACTTTGTCTTTTAGCTCAAGAATAATTCTCTCAGCGGATTTATTCCCAATTCCGGGCGCCTTAGAAATTGCTTTGAAATCCCCTGAAAGAATGGCAAACCGAAGATCTTCTGCACTCATTGCAGACAGAATACTCAATGCCCCTTTTGGACCTATCCCATTGACCGCAATCAATTTCTTATAAATCTCCAAATCATCTTTTGACAGAAAGCCAAATAGATGAAATGCATCCTCCCGCACACTTGTATAAGTATATATTTTTATTGTAGCTCCAACTCCCGGCAGACGCTGTGCCACACTGAGCGGTATCCTAATATTATAGCCGATATTATTACACTCTAATACCAAGTTATCGTCGGCAATATCAACAATCTCACCTTTCATATATGCGTACATATTTCCACCCCGCTGTTTTGTAACAGTTCCGCCTTTGGCTTCCTGTTACAAGGCATCAAGCCATGCAAAATCGCTTCGCGATGACTTGACGCATCTCTGCCATTACGTATTTTTACGGACTTTGCAGTGAATGCAAAGTCCTAGACTGAACTGTAACATTGTTTACTCCAACTATTATAACACAACTTGTCCAAAAAAGAAAGGAGAAAAAGAAACGTATGTTTTCTCTTTCTCCCTTCCTGTATTTTTTGACTAATTGTTTATAAATTTGTCCTCTTCATTGTTCCAGCTATAAAGCTTTCTGATCTCTTCTCCAATCTTCTCTGAAGGGTGCTCTGCTGCAAGTTTACGCATTGCCTTAAAATGTACCTGACGTCCTGCCGGAGACATATCCAAAAGGAACTCTTTCGCAAAAGAACCGTCTTGAATATCGGAGAGAATCTTCTTCATTGTCTTCTTTGTCTCCTCTGTAATCAGCTTTGGTCCAGTAATATAATCACCATACTCTGCTGTGTTGGAAATAGAATACCGCATTCCTGCAAAACCAGACTGATAAATCAAATCTACAATCAGCTTCATCTCATGAATACACTCAAAATAAGCATTTCTCGGATCATACCCTGCTTCCACAAGTGTTTCAAATCCAGCCTGCATCAATGCGCAAACACCACCGCAAAGCACAGCCTGCTCACCAAACAAATCTGTCTCGGTTTCTGTGCGGAAAGTTGTCTCAAGAACGCCAGCTCTCGCACCACCAATTGCAAGTGCATAGGCAAGAGCAAGATCAAGTGCTTTTCCTGTGGCATTCTGCTCTACAGCAACCAGACAAGGCACACCCTTGCCAGCCTGATATTCAGAACGTACTGTATGTCCCGGACCTTTTGGCGCGATCATTGTAACGTCAACATCCGCTGGCGGTTTTATGCAACCAAAATGAATATTAAATCCATGCGCAAACATCAGCATATTGCCAGCTTCCAGATTTGGTTCAATGTCCTTCTTGTACATATCCGCCTGTAGCTCATCGTTAATCAGTATCATAATGATATCTGCTTTCTTTGCTGCCTCTGCTGCCGTATACACTTCAAATCCCTGCTTAACAGCTTTATCCCATGATTTGCTGCCTTCATAGAGACCAATGATAACATTGCATCCAGACTCCTTCGCATTCAGCGCATGGGCATGTCCCTGACTTCCATAACCAATGACTGCAATTGTCTTGCTTTCCAACAAAGAAAGATTGCAGTCTTCCTGATAATAAATCTTAGCTTCTGACATTTTTACTCCTCCTAAAAAGTATATTTATACACACGCACACAAAAGCGGCGCGGATATTGCTGTTACTCAAGATTTACTAAATCCTCTGTACCTCGTCCAAGTCCCGCAATACCAGTTCTGGCAATCTCAAGAATCTCATAATCCTGAAGAAGACCAATAAAAGCTTCAATCTTAGACTGACTTCCTGTAAGTTCCACTATCAGACTATCCACGTTGACATCGACAATCTTTGCGCGAAAAATATCTGCTACAGAGATGACTCCCTGACGCTTCTCCGGAGTCGATCGCACCTTGATTAGACAAAGCTCTCTGTAGACACTTTTCTCTGGCTTGAGCTCTCGGATATCCCTGACATCAACCAGTTTCGCAACCTGTTTTTCAATCTGGTCAAGAATCTCCTCCTCTCCCGAAGCCACAATAGTTATGCGACTGTAGCGCGGATCTGCGGTGACACCTGCTGTAATGCTTTCAATATTGTAGCCACGTCTGGAAAACAAACCAGAAATGCGGCTTAACACACCAGAATTGTTATCAACCAAAAGCTGAAATACTCTATTCTGCATAAAGATACACTCCCTTTATATGTAAATCACAAAATAACCAAAAATTATTGTAGCAATTCTACTATTAATTGTCAATACATTTGGGCAAAGCTAAAGTCCCTGTTCTGGCTACTTCTACAATACTGATAGATTTTAACATATCCAACATAACCTTGATACGCTCTGGCATATCACAGATTTGTATAATCATATTATTGTTGGACATATCAACAATATCCGCCTTCATAATCTCACAAATCTCCATAATATCACGCCGCGTTCCACGGTTGTACTTTACCTTAATCAACATAAGTTCTCTGCTAATGCTGTCCTTTTCATCAAAAGTTTTCACTTTGATAACATCCAGCTTTTTATTAAGCTGCTTTTCAATCTGCTCAATGGTCCTCTGATTCCCAGAACTTACAATTGTCATGCAGGAAACCGCTGGGTCATCTGTCTCACCAACTGCCAGACTATCAATATTAAAGCATCTTCTCGAAAACAAACCCGAAACCTTGCAGAGTACACCAGCCCTGTTTTCTACTAATACGGAATATATTTTTTTCATATCAACTGGAACCTCCTCATTTTACCAAATCCATCGGATCGACGAGACACTCCATAAGCATGGTATTGTCCTGTGCCAAAAATTCTTTTAACTTCCCCTGCGCATGAGACATATTTTCCACTCGGATAAACGGAATATCATATGCCGCCGCAAGCTTTTCCAGATTCGGAGTACCATCTTTAATATCTACAACAGAATAATTATCCTTGTATGTATAATGCTGAAATTCGCGTACCATACCAAGGTAATTATTTTTGAGGACGATAATCTTTACTGGAATATGATGTTGCATGATTGTCGCAAGCTCCATCATTGACATCTGAAATGAGCCATCGCCGCAAACCGCCACAACTTGTCTACTCATATCGCCACGCTTAACCCCCATTGCAGCAGGTATAGAATATCCCATTGTTCCCATACCGCCCGATGTAAGGAAACGTCCTTGTTTCACAATATGATAATTGCAGCTCCAAATTTGGTTCTGCCCCACATCAGCAACATAGACTGCATCTTCCTTCATCTCATTGGAAAGCATTGTGATAAATGCCGCGGGATCCACATATTCCGGATTGGGATTGCGCCTTTGAACCATTGTCTCACGATAACCCTCCAACGTATGAATCCACGCTTCATGCTCACAGGTAAACTCTTCTTTTGCAATATCTTCAAAAATATGCCTTGCATCTCCTACAAGCGGAATGGAAGGTCCTACATTTTTACCAATTTCAGCAGGGTCCACATCAATATGTACCAAAATCTTATTGGTTGTAATCAAATCTGGCTGACTGACAGCCCTGTCTGCTACACGCGCACCGACCATGATTAAAAGATCAGACTCGTTCATAGCGCGGTTTGCATACGCCTTTCCATTGTTTCCAACCATGCCGAAATACAGAGTGTCCTCAGTAGGCATAACACCAATTCCCATCATTGTGGATACAACAGGAATCCGATATTTATGGACAAATTCACGAAGGGCATAAACTGCCTCACTCAGATGAACACCTCCGCCGGCACAGATAATTGGTCTCTTTGCCCTCTCTAACTCCTTAACCACTTTCTTAATCTGTACAACATTTCCTTTAATTGTTGGTTTATATGCACGAATATTGACTTCTTCTGGATATTTAAAATTTCTGATAGCCGCATTCTGAATATCAATTGGAACATCAATTAGCACAGGACCTTTTCTTCCAGAATTTGCAATATAAAAAGCTTCTTTAAACACACGAGGAATCTCTTCCACATTCTTAATCAGATAACTGTATTTTACAAAAGATTCAACAGCCCCTGTAATGTCCGCTTCCTGAAAAACATCGCTTCCAATCAGTTCACTTTTTACTTGTCCTGTAATACATACAATGGGAATACTATCTGCAAAGGCTGTCGCAATACCCGTTATCAAATTGGTTGCACCCGGTCCGCTTGTCACAGCACACACTCCTACTTTACCGGTGACTCGGGCTTCTCCGCTTGCTGCGTGCGCAGCATTCTGTTCTGTTCTAACTAATATTGTCCTGATTTCCGAATCGAGAATGCTGTTGTAAAATGGGCAGATCGCCACTCCGGGATAGCCATATACTGTGGTAACGCCCTCTTTCTCGAGACATTTTACGATTGCGTCAGCACCGATCATGTTGTTCACTCTTATCCTTTCAAATGTGATTTATTCTGCTGCAATTTGTATTTTACCCACCACTTATAGAAGTAGAAGTCTTCTCTAGCTGAGTTCAAGAATGCCATCAGCATTCTTGCTGTGATGTGCGAGTTGGCTCTGCTGACAGATTACAGATTCGCACGCTTACAATCCAAAACTGCTGCAAAACATATTTCATTATACATAAAATTACAGATTAAGTAAACCTTTATTTTTAAGAATACAACAATTTTCGCATTGATTTTATAAGTATATTATGCTAAAGTATGCTTATGCAATCAATCCCGAAAACGTGTCTTCGAGAATTAGAGAAAGAAACCATAAGAAGGAAACCATAAAAATGAACCACATTTCATCAGATAAAAAAATAATATTCTTCGTCGCTGCAATGACTAGCGCCGCCTGTCTATCTGGCTGCGGTAAAGCAAGTGACGAGGAGAAAGCACTGGCAGTTTTTTCAACTTCTGTATCCGAATTTGCAAATTATATAAAAGATACTGATGAAAAAATAAACAGTCTTGATGTTAGCCAAGAAAAATCTGTAACAGAACTTTTAGAAATACTAGATGATATGGAAAACCAGTTTGCAAATTTCTCGCAATTAGAAGTACCTTTGCAGTATGCGGGTGTTTCTAATCTAGCCAGACAGGCAAGCACAGATATGTCTCTTGCTGTATCTTATTATCACACAGCATACGAGTCAGAGCCTTTTGATGAAAATTATGCAACTGCGGCTTATCAGTGCTATTCAAATTCCATTGAATATATCCGATACATTGGGTATTTATTAAAAGGAGAAAAAATACCAGAAAATGACCATGTCACGGTATACGAAGAATTAAACGACGAAAATATTCTCGACAAATGGCTGTCAGGAGATGACGAAAATGAAGCGACTCCTGTCAATGCTCCAGAAGCCGCCAACTAAGCCATTTTTAACATCGAATCATTCGATTCGATGTTATTCATTTCCCTTAAATTCACGCACTCTTCTATCAGTGTCTTTCTGTGCGAGATATGAAAAAGCCAGAAGCACCAAATCAGAACCACCATCATAAATCATAGCAATCCCCAGAAGCACCATTGTAATCTCATATGCGGTAAATGGATTTAACACCAACAGCAAGCCAACTACAATTGTAAGAATGGCAACAATTAATGCAATCCACCATTTGTCGCTCCCCGCCTTTTTAATATCCAATGTATACTGAATATCCATCAATCCATGAATCAGCACAATGACCCCTACAACTACTGGAATGATTGACAACACAATTCGCGGCTGTGTACAAATCCAAATGCCAAGAAGGACCAGTACAATTCCCATAAGCATATTAAATTTGTTATAAAAGCCAAGCCGCTCGCCGCGCAAAAAACTAATTAGCTGAATGACTCCCATCAAAATTAATGCCCCGCCAAGCAAATAACATAATAAAACACCAAGAATATGTGGCCATATCACAAGAACAAGCCCCAACAATACCATTATTATTGCATTGATTAAATAATTATGCTTCATATCCTGTATAATTGATTTCATACAATCCCTCCTTAATTTAGATAACCTCTAAAGATCTATTACAGGAATATTTTAACTTCAATATAGAAGTATTGTAGCATACATTTTTTTAAATGAATACAAAAATTTTAATATTTTTCAAATACAATCTAAAATACCCACTCATACAATATCGCAAGCAATTCCCTGGCATAATATGTTGGCAGCAGCCATAATGCTGTGTCTCCTGAGACAGCTCCATGTTCTAGTCCAAGGCTATCCGCAACCTTTCCCGCTCTGTACTCATGATAATTATTGGTTGCAATCGCAATCTGTTCCTTAAGCCCTTGCTCTCTGATAATTTCATAAGAAAAAGCAAAGTTTTCCCGCGTTGTTGTAGATTGGTCTTCCTTGTATATTCGATTCGGTGCAATGCCATTGTTTACCAGATACAAATACATACAGTCCGCCTCTGAGATTGTCTCATCCACTCCTTGACCACCCGATACAATACACGCTGAATCTGGATTTGCATTCAAGTATTTTAACGCTGCTTTTAAGCGTTCTTCCAGTGGGATACTCGGTCGTTCACCATATACTTTACACCCTAATACAATCACAGTAGCATTTGGCACAGGCGCAGTGCCTGCTGCCTTCACCATCAGTATTGTCATCACAATCACAAGAACTACTCCAACAATTATCCCTGACGCAAAAATGCTTAAAATAACTTTTCCAATCCTCTTTTGCCAAAAAACATGTATCAGTCTGTGTACCATCGGCAAAAATAATGCATAAAGTATCACACAGATACAAAGCACAATACCTACCGCATTTCCTATATTTAATATCCTTCTTCTAAGTACGGGAAGGAAGAAACCGCTAAAACTAGCTGCCCCAAATAAAAACAGCAGCACTCTTCCGATAATATTCCATATTTTCAACTTTTTTCCCTCTCACAGTCGAAAAAAGACGGCAGATAATTTCTGCCGCCCGATTTTTGCTTTAAATTTCCAAATTACAAATCCTGACTAAACAATTCTGTACCATTGCTTGTCCTATAGACAATTCGCACCACAAGATCAGAAGCACCAATTGACTCCCTCAGCTCATCGCGCATTGGCTCAAACTGAGCCTTAAGACCATCATACTGTTGCTGCATTTGTGTTTCCATCTCATCCTTTTGCTCATCTGTCAGGTCACTGCCATCTGTGCCAAGTGCTTCCTCTGAAAGTACAAAGACCATAGACAAGGTATTGCCCTCTGCTTCAAACTCCGTAGTCATCGCACCGTTAAACATTGTGTTAAACAGTTCCACATAAGTAGAAGCTTCCTCAGAACTTACCCAATCCTCAGCAGCCGCGCCACTCTCTGCATCCTTGTTTGTTGCATCTGCTGCATCTGTTGTGTCTGTTGTATCTGTTGTGTCCGCTGTATCTGTTGTGTCTGTTGTATCTGCTGTATCTGCCTTCGCTGTATCTGTTGTATCTGCCTTTGCTGTATCCTCTACAGTATTGGTAACAGCTGCCGACTCTGCTGGTGCCTTATCATTATCTTTTGAACCACATGCTGTCATTGTAAACATCATTGATGTCACAATTGCCACTGATAAAACTGCATTAACAATCTTCTTTTTCATTCTAAATTCCTCTCCTCACAAAAAAATCATAAATAATTGTTTAATGTCTTAACAATTCAGAAGTTTATCACGAATCAATTTCTGTGTCAACTACCAAAACATATTTTCGTGGCATTGTTTAAAATAACATTATTTTCCCAAATATTTTCGTGCAACTTATACAGACATAAATAAACAATAGTTTACATTTTTTTACAATTTTACTCCTCTGGTTTGATAAGAGTATACTCCATGTTACTGTTATGGTCAAATGGAAGTATTATTATACCATTTCCGTCCGTTGCCTTTTCAAGCTCCTGATGAATCAACACCGTTTTTCCACAACTATCTAATAGGAAATAATGTCTAGAAGACCATGAACAGTCTTTCTGAAGCCTAAGTTCTGTGATAACGTATCCTAATGTATCCGCATGCCCCAAAAATCCAGAAACATATGTCTTCAAAAGCAAGACTGGTGTCTCCTCATTCTGAAAGGTAACCACACTGCATCCACTGATAGCATCTGCGTAAATCTTATCTTCTGAAGTTCTATTTTGTACAACCTTTTTTAATTCAACCAAATTTGGGTCATAAATCAAATACAATGCATCCATCATAATTGTTGCTACTGTCTGGCATTGTTCTTCTTCTCCAAGCTGAATCAAAAGCCGAGGTTCCTCATCGTCTGATTCGATATAAGTGCCAAAAATAGGAAATCCTCTTTCCTCTATATAACCATCTGGAAGCAGAATCTGTTTACCTGTCTTTGTATCTGTCACTCTCAGCACATATCCTCCATCGCCACCATTATATTTCAAATCGACCAGTTCAATTTGCTCCTCTATGCCATCTCCATTTAAGTCAATGTTTTGTGGAAAATCCAAATTAAATGCAGATTCATGATGATTTGGAAAAATCGCTTCAAGCTGTCGGGCATCTTCATCCATAATTTCTCTTATATTCTGACTCGTAATCTCATATGGAGCAATAGAGGCTACATCAGAAGTCCTTAGATTTTCTGTACAGGGAATCCAAATACCATCTGCTCCATATGGCTGCAGCATTTGCACTGACGCAGAACTTCCATCTTCATAAAAATCAAATGTCACAGTACAGTGTGTACTGTCTGTGTCAGATCTTGTCACACGAGTTCCAACTTTATTAGGATTGTTCAATAAATTTAGCAAAAAAATTGCTGCGGAATCTGGTTCAAATAACTTTTTGTACCAGTCACTGTTTTTGTTATTCTTTGCATTCCTATTCAGGACTTCTCCAACTCCATTAAAAGAATAATAGTCCATCATTGTACCTGTAATTCCATTTGGATAGGCATTATTATATTCCTTTGCCATACAAATTCCATCCATAAACTGTAATGTTTCCGATGTTATGATACAGTCCTTCTCATTTATTTCATATGTGAGCAGTTCACGCCATACAGTGACATGTGGGTCAGATACCCATGCATAATACAATATTTCTGCAGAGTGCTCTGTCACACTGACAATGTAATAATTACGCGCAATTAAATTCTCATCATCCTCTCCCCAAGGCCACGGACTCGACCATCCAAACGACGCATTCTCTGTCTTTCCATCCAAACTCTGGCTTAACAACTCTCTTTCTATAAGCTCCTTTTGTACATCTATATTGGCAAGTTTTATAATAGTCTTGGCATCACGATTACAGAATGCCTGTGCCCACTGCTCAATTATCTTTTTTACATATTTGGCAGATTCCCATTCACTCAAGTTCCTTTCCAACTCTATAAGTGTTTCCTCCGATGTTTCAAAATGCTGAATTGTCGTTTCCCATTCCTGTTGTAGCTGCTGTAAAGCTGTCACTTCTTTTAAGGATATTTGATTCTTTAACTTCTCCAGTTGTTTTTGCAAAACTTTTTTTTCTGTCACAATCTGCTCTTTCATTGCTTTTATATCCACAATGTTTTTCTGAAACTTTTGGTTTGTTGTTATATTGTCTTGGTCCAAATCATCTAAAATATCTTCTATCAAAGTTTCTGCTTCATACAGGAGTCTCGATGCATTCGTTTTAATAAAAATAGAACCATCTACCACACAGGCGTCTATACTTTTCTCCTGATTAATATGAGACACATCAGAAGAATTTTTAGCATCAAATAACAAAGCGCCATAGCTAGTAATAAGAAATTGATAATGATATTGTTGGTCTTTTGTGACTGCAATCAATCGATTATCCCTAATCTCATAGGTTCCAAAAGGTAAATAAGAACTAAGAGAATCATGGGCGAATGTAAATGTTCCGTTTTCAAAAAGCGTCAGATTTGGAAACATTTGTTTCGCTTGTGGTAAAAATAGACCATAATTGCCTTCTGTTGTAATTGTTGACATAACCAATTCTGCTTTTGCTGATTTCTTCTGTGTCATAAAGCATACTGGAACAGCAATACATACCAGCACTGCTGCCACCAAAACCCAAAATGCAGGTTTTTTATAATGTAACACATTTTTTACGCGCTCTTTCACACCCACCTCGCCAAAAGCAACTGGGCACGCTGTAATTACATGCCGATTTGCTGCACTGTTGAGCAACGCCTGCGAATACGCTTTTTTGTATTCCGTACCAAGCTTTTTGATAACATACTCATCACAAATCAGCTCAATATCTTTACAGAGCATAATATAGGCAATCCACACGCAGGGATTAAACCAATAGACCGACAAAATCAAAAATCCAGCGGGTTTTATCAAATAATCTTTTCTCTTTTTATGTGTCAATTCATGTTGTACCACATAGGGAAGTTCCTCACTGGAAATACTGCTTGGAACATAGATACGCGGGTGAATGATTCCAAATAAAAACGGGCTTTCTAATTTATCATTTCGATATATTTTTATTATATTTTTTCCTTTGTTATTGTCATTTAATACCACTTCCAGCGGTACAGACACTTTAACGCAACTTCTAAGCCGCAGCCAACTAAGCGCCAAATAACAAAACATTAGTATTACACCAAAAATCCAAACCCAAGTACAAATTTGTACTGTTGTGAATGAGCTTGATATATTTTTTTCTCTTATATGCACATCTTTATGCTGAATCTGCTGATTAATTGGCTGTTTCTCTGGTACTGTGCTATTGCTATTTGGCTGTATTGTCTGATAGATGTATTCTTCTACCGTTGGTGTATCTGGAATCAGACTAAATATAGACTCGACGGAAAACGGAACAATTAGGCGAATTCCAACCAATAACCACAGGAAACTGCGCATACTTTTTGGTGCTTTTCGAAGCAGAAACCGCACCAATAAAACCGCCAAAATTAGATAGCTTGCAGAACCACTCATATGAAAAATATTAATAAATAATTTCTCCATCGCTTCTCCTCCACATAATTCTAATCCTTATAATTATCAATAATCTTCTGGA
Organism: Lachnospiraceae bacterium; assembly: GCA_949383255.1. Classification (GTDB taxonomy): domain Bacteria; phylum Bacillota; class Clostridia; order Lachnospirales; family Lachnospiraceae; genus COE1. Next base: position 19,332 of record CASJPF010000038.1, read on the forward strand.
TTTCATCAATTTCCTGTTTGGAGAGATTTTTTTTTCGTGTGAACGCCGCAATAAAACTAGGAAGTGACCCTGAAAAAGTCCGCTCGACAACCTCCGTACTCTCCGCTGACTGTACATCTTCTCTGGAAACCAACGAAGTTACAACTGCATCCTCTGACTTTAGAACACCACGCTCAGAAAGCCTTCGTATAACAGTGTACGTGGTAGACTTTTTCCACTCTAATCTCTCCCTGCACAGCCGAACCAATTCACTGCTTGTCACTGGCTCATTCTCCCATAAAATCTCGCAAAAGCGATATTCACTCTCAAATATTTTTGGCACATTCATTTTCTTTCCCCCATTCTGTACAAAAAAGGTCTAACGCATTAAACTCATTATCAGTTTAACACATTAGACCAACACTGTCAATTATATTCTATTTTTCTTTTCTGTGTAAATTATCTAACGCTCATTCATGATACCGCAAAACCTCTTCTGTATATTTCCGTTCCATATCATGCTTTAATTTCCGATTCTCCACCGTTTCAAAGATAATAGAAAAATCGTAATCAACCGGATACAATTGCTCTGCTGCCACATGAAGTTTGACACGTTTATGATTAATCCAAATTTTTTTATCTGACAACTGAACGCGCAGAACTCCTTTTTCATTGATAGGTTCGCACACAATACCTATCTTTTTGTCTGGAAACACCATCACACTGTCTCCAAGATGGTACTTTGTGCTAAGGTCTGCTTTATGTTTTGCGCCTTTTACCTTTGCAATCTTGCATGTACCTAGTTTCTGAACAATGTTCTCCTTGCTGTGGAACCGATAGTTTTTGACTGCTGCCCCGCCATATGCCGCCTTAACTGCTGTCTTTAGCATTTCATTTGGCATACCTAGTCTATCAGCAATGTAAAATGCACAGCTTTCTCCTGCTTCACCAATAATCATTTGATAAGTTGGATTTAAAGTTTCTTTGTCAAAAGTCATTCTCGCATTAACAATATCTTTTGTTTTGTCCGCATACTCTTTAACTTCAGGATAATGCGTTGTGACAAGGAACAAACAACCACTTTTCCGAAGTTCCTCCAATATTGCAATAGCAATCCCCATACCCTCTGTCGGGTCTGTGCCAGAACCCATCTCGTCCATAATCACAAGACTATTATGATTGACTTCGCGCAATACTTCCAGCACATTTTTGATATGTGCAGAAAAAGTAGAAAGGTTTTCTGCAATATTCTGACCATCACCAATATCACACAGATAGCTGCTGTTCATGCAAATGTCTGCCTCCCTGCAAGCAACATGGAGTCCGCACTGTGCCATAATACAACTAAGCATAACCGTCTTGATTGCTACGGTTTTTCCGCCAGTATTTGGTCCTGTTATAATGATTCCTCTCGCCTGACTGCCGATTTCAAATTGCAACGGAACGTTTATCGTCCTGTCCATCAGTGGGTGTCTTGCATCTTTCAGGACAATACGACGCTCTGTGTTGATAGCTGGTTCTACAGCATCCATGTCCATGCTCAGTTTTCCCTTAGAAAAAATAAAATCTAGCTTTTCTATAATACGAATATTTTCATTCATTAACGGAATGACATCTGCGACCATCGCGGTCAATGTATACAGAATACGGTATACTTCATTTTCCTCACTAATATGCAATAACTGCAATTCTTCATAATATTTTGCAACGCTGACTGGCTCAATAAAAAATGTGTTTCCTGTAGCTGACTTGTCAATCACGGTTCCCGATATTTTGAATTTATACTCCTTTTTCACTGGCACACAAACTCTGCCGTTGCGCGTAGTACAATAGCTATCCGCCATACACTCCTTATTTGTGCGCATTAATTGCTCCGCCTTCTGTTTCATCTGGTCTTGACAACGTATTATGTCAGCCCTAATTTGTTTGAGTTCTTTAGCAGCATAATCATCAACCGCGCCACTTCTAATTTGACGGTTAATTTCCTCACGAAGCGTCTCTGCCGCATCAAGATTTTCCTCATAGTAAGCAAGCGGATTTTCGTATTGTTTCCCTCTGTCAAGATAATCTTTTAAGCGCCGGACAGCGACTAGAACTTTCTCTATCCGCTCTAGTTGATAGGGGGTCAAACAATCTCCTTTTTCAGCAATGGTTAGAATCTCCTTTGCTTCCGCAACATTTTGAAGGGGTGGTGTGCCCAATTTTTCCATAAGTAGTCTGCTATTCGTCGTATCTCTAAGATGCTTTCTCAACTCACCTTCGGACAGATAGCAAAATACCTCTGTGATCCTTTGTTTTGCGCAGTCTGTAACCGCAAGTGTTTTCCAATATTCTCTTATTTTATCAAACTCAATTTGCTTTTCAATATCCATTTTCATTTTCCTTTCTGTCAGATATTCCCTTCATTTTTTCTGGTTGTTTATCGTTGCTTCTCCCTTCGCTATATGATTTCAAGAAACACACAAAAAACCCACGGCTGCCCAGACACACCTATACCGTGGTTTCTCCTTGATATCAAAATATATATGCACAAAAAAACATGACCATACAGTCATGTTCTAATGATTCAAAAATATATACTATCATATAAAACAATTGTAAGGCGAAAACATCAGCAGCATCTGCAGCCGACAAATAGGCAAACTTCTAGCATAAAAATATACTAAAAATCACCCTTGCAATATTTACTTTGCAATTTTCTCCATTACAATTAAATTTAACATGCAAAATCCTCCATCAATTTATTTGAGCAACAATACAAGAATATTTTCATATTGCTACTTTAAACGCTGTTATTGTTATATGTTATCTCACAGCTTATAATTATCATACGTATAAAAAAGCTTGTTGTCAAGTATATTTCCTAAATATATTAATTTCAAAATATTTTTTGCACATACTTGCATACCTATCTTTGTTTTTAGGTTTGATTTATCAATTGATTTTAAATAATGAACTTTCACTTGATTGGTATCCATTTTTTATCACTCACTTTGATGAATCTCTTGTCTTTTCTTTTGTGTAAAAAAATGATCCACTTCCTTTTTAATAACCTCTGGCGGTAGAGACTTAGATAGATACCCCTCTGGTCTAAGTGCAAGTGCCTTTTTGACACTCTCCTTGTCAACCTTGTTGGTTAAAAAAATGACAGGCGTGTCATTAAATTCCCTGTCAGAACGAATCATCTCTAGTACCTGTTTCCCATTGCAAACTGGCATTTCATAGTCTAGCAGAATCAAATCGGGTCGATCAAGCGCCATATCTCTAATCGCGGACATTCCGGATCTTGCTATCGTCACTCTATAATCATTACCAAACAAATCTTGCATTGTCCGCAACATAAAATCTGAATCGTCCACAATCAACAGCCGCCTTTTTGGCTCTGTTGTTATCCTTTTCTCTTTTTCCGGATTCAGATATTTCCTAACCTGTTCCATCGCATTCTCTGTAATTACATAAGTCCCACTCTCACTCTGTATCTGGTCAGCCGAAGTCATACAATAAGCAAAATATCCTTTTCCAGTATCGAACAACATACTAAACTGCGGACTTTGCTTCTCATATACCATCTGAAATTGCTCGTAAGATAGAATCTGTTCCTCTTTCATCTCATACCCCTGCAAAGATGGAAAACAGCGCTTAATGCGTTCTACAAATTGTCTTGCCACATAACCCGCCGCATGCATCAACATTGTCTTTACCGCCTCGGATTTGATATTCATAACACTACCAATTGTCCCCGCAATAAATTTTTCCTCAAAAATCAGAAAAAACTCCCATTTTTTCTTTTCCTTAGAAACAGCTATCAACCGATAATAAATTCCCTCTCCAAACTTCTCTCCTCCATAACAATCACTAAGCAGCCACGAATCTACTTGAAACATACTATGCAACAGGCTGGCAACAGTTTGCCCCATCACTGCCTGCTCCTCATCTGGCATCAGATTTTCCCAATGCTTTATTTTTTCTCCACTCACAATTGCACGGTCCTCTATCAATGTATGTCCAATCAACCAACCGGCGCACACACTGAGAAAATGGAGAACAGATTCCTCAGAATAATTTGTTCGTTCCAACTCCTTCTCAAGTGCCGGAAGCGTTCTTTCACGAAAGTTTTTGTGAATATGTCGATGTGTCTTTAACCCCTCATAGTGAATGGAAACCATGTATTTTTCCTCATCTGCAAAATGCTGAACCGCATGTTCCTTAAAATACTTAACTGCCTCCTGACAAACCCAATGACTTTTCTCCTCCTGATGTCCAAAATCAAACAGTTTATTAAGAATGCTAAATAGCTTTTTGTGTTCTCTGTCAATAATCTCTACTCCAATATTATACTGTTCATTCCATACCAACTGCGTTCCCATATACTTTTCTCCTTCGCTGTCATACTGCCATTCAAATATCCATTTAAATAACTCCTTTCTATAATATATTCAACATTCTCCAAAAATTTACATTTTTTTACATTTTTCGCTACCTATACCATGACACCCACACATATGCGTACAAATGAAAGGAATGATTATTTAAGGTGCCATGCGCTAATTTCACAGGAAGAAGTGCAAGAAGCAAAAACGAATGAACTGATCAATAAAGTTTATGATGGCTCAACTAATAAACTATTGGCCGCGCTTCTTGGTAAGAAAAAATTGACAGCCAAACAAATTGAGGGATTACTGGTGCCGTTCTCTATCCCATCAGAACTTAGTATGTACTCATAGATAGGATCGTACACAAATTGGACATCGTCTGAATTTGTCAAATTCTCCATTCTCGCTTATCTCACAAAATCGGGCGAAAACAACATGTGTCTTCGCCCTCACGCAATTATAACATTTCCTAATATTTTTATATCGTACTATATTACCATAGGAGGTTTCCGTATCATTTAACACAAAAATTTCCAAAATCAAATTTACTGTCTTATATATTCAGCAAATCACTATAAGCTTTCAATGCGCCGTCTGTATCATGAGCGAGCACTTTCTTTGCCAAAACCTTACCTAATTGAACCCCTTCCTGATCGAAGCTGTTGATGTTCCATACAAATCCCTGATACATCACCTTATTTTCAAAATGAGACAAAAGTGCTCCCAGTGCTTGGGGCGTTAACTGCTCACCGACAATAATACTAGAAGGGCGTCCACCTTCAAAATTTTTATTACGATTTTCATCGTTTTTTCCACATGCGAATGCTACAATCTGTGCCGCAACGTTCGCGCAAAGTTTCTGCTGGCTTGTGCTGTCCTGAATCACAACATCCCTACCCATTTGGTTATCTTTAAAGCCAACAAACTGAAGTGGAACAATATCCGTTCCCTGATGCAGTAACTGATAGAAAGAATGCTGTCCGTTCGTCCCCGGTTCACCGAAAATAACAGGTCCTGTAGAATACTTCACCGGATCGCCAAAACGGTTTACCGACTTACCGTTGGATTCCATATCAAGCTGCTGCAAGTGTGCAGGAAAGCGGCTCAAGGCTTGAGAATAAGGTAGTACAGCCGTATTCTGATAACCAAGGACATTGCGCTCATACACACCAATCAATGCATCTAGCATCGCTGGATTTGTAAAGATATCTTTGTTTTGTGCCAACTTGTCCTCCGCTGCTGCACCGTCAAGGAACTGTGCAAATACTTCAGGACCAAATGCCAGAGACAATACTGCACCACCCACACCGGAAGTGGAGGAGAATCTACCACCGATATAATCATCCATAAAAAACGCTGCCAGATAATCATCGCTCTTTGCCAAAGGTGAAGTTTCGCTGGTAACTGCAATCATATGCTTAGAAGCATCTAAACCTGCATTCTTTAACGCGTCCTTTACAAATGACTCGTTGGTCAGTGTTTCCAAAGTAGTACCAGATTTAGACACTAATACAAAAAGGGAATGCTCCACGTCAATGGAATTCAGCACTGCTGCCGCATCATCAGGATCTACATTACTAATGAACTTGGCTTCCATTTTAAACGTATTATTTACCTTAGCCCAATTCTCCAAAGCTAAGTACATTGCACGGGGGCCAAGATCGCTACCACCAATACCAATCTGTACAACGGTAGTAAATTTGTCCCCTGCCGCGTTCGTAATTTCACCGTTATGCACTTTGTTTGCCAATTCTGCAATCTTTTGCTGTTGTTCCATATAAAAACTGCGTTTGTCCACGCCGTCAGCAACAACAGCTTCGCCTAACTGTCCACGGGTCAGGTGATGAAGTACCATACGCTTTTCTCCGGTATTAATTACCTCACCATTGTAAAGCGCCTCAAATTTCTCTGCAAGCTGCATTTCTTCTGCCAATTTTGCAAAAACCTCCAACACTCTATCATCCACCTGCTTCGCAGCATAGTTATAGGTAAGTCCTGCCGCCATAGGGACATGATATTTCTTTACACGTTCTGCGCCGCTCTCCCCGGACATTGCCTCTGTAAGATTAACAGGCTCCACCTTTAACAGCTCCTGATATGCAGAAATAGTATCTAAGTTATTCCAAGTAATCATAATCGATCCCGACCTCCTTAAATTTATTTTTATTGTGAACAAAAACTCTTTTCCTTAAAATTATACTATGGAATATTGATAAATTCAAGTATATGGAAAAATTATATGACTATGGTTTTCCCATATTGCTATCATAAAAATATTTTTCATAAATATCTCTCTACAAGAAATAAAATCTATTTGAACCAATAAATATATCTTTCAAGCCATTTTGGGATAAAAAATAGCGGCTGATTTTTCTCTGAATTATATGGTATTAATACCAAATACCATTAACAAAGAAATATCAACTCGCTATTCTCAAACATCTCAATCATAATAATAAACTTTACAATTCTTTTGTAAAACAAATAATTCTATTTACTTCTGTAAAGTTCATCGCTTTGTGAAAATGAAAACTGTCTATATTCTCCATTTCACAATCACTTGCAAACTCTTGGCAGCCATTCTCCTTTGCCCACGTCTCACACTCTGCTAATAACTCTTTCGCATAGCCCTTATTGCGATACTCTTCTTTGACAAAAATTCCTTCTAAGTAGCCAACAGGAGTTGTTTTAGTGCCTTCTACATAGTCATATCGCAACTGACATTGGGAAAAACCAACAGGCATATCATTTTCAAATTTCAAAAAAAATTGCGCGTTTGCTTTCGTAAAAATCTCAGAAAATTCATAAAATAACGCGTCGGTAGAATTATTATCCCACAGCAACACTGCCAAACTTACCAGTGTCGCCAAATCGCTTTTTCTCGCTTTTCGTACCATACCCAAACACTCCCTTGATTGATACTTACATCATTATCATTACTTTTCCAACATTTTTTTCAGGCATTTTACTATGCCTTCCCGATTTTTTGCTGATTTCATAAAATATGGAAGTCGGTCTGCCTCTGTCCGCATTGTGTTTGCATCAAAAGGTTTTTCCCTTAAATCTGCACTTAAATATTCAATTAGGTATACCAAATGATCATGATTCAGCGCCCAAACAGTCTTGCCTTTAAAATTTGCCAAAAACCAGAGCTCCAATCCAAAGAAAGGTTCACAGCCATTCTTAATATCGTTTGTATAAATAAAAGATGGTGTCTTTTGAACCTTCCCTTGCATAACATAATTACAAAAAGGACAAGCAACATTGCACACAGAAAGATTTTGCTTATTATGATTGGAGATAGAAACTCTGTAATATCGCCCACATTGCTTGCACTGATTCTCAAGTTGATAACGAAAGTTTGTACGAATTTCTATCTTTGAATATCCACAATTAGTACAGCTAAAATAAATATTTGTTATATCCGCTCTTACAATACTAGATTGACTGCATTTAGGGCATTTCACGCAAAGCCCAGAAATAACAGCCCTATTGAGCGCATATGTAGAATAAGGTTTATCTATTACACGTTTTTGGTTGTTCCCCATTTATCGCCTCTCAACTCCCGAATCATATTTTCATAAACTATGCATTCCTGCCTATAAAAAATAACTGATTTTTGTTACTTTATACCTTTACATGCAAAAATCAAACACTAACATACACATATATTCTTAGTTTTAGAAAATAAGTCAACAATAACTATGCTATTACAGTTGCAAAACAGCATCAAAATGATCTAACACTTCTTTGCTCCTGTCATGTGTTATCACAATCACAATTTTATCCTTAATACCAAAAATCATATTAAAAATTTCATTTGCTGTCGCGGTATCTAGATTGCTTGTCGGCTCATCAAACACAAGAACATCATAATCAAATACCATAAAGCGCGCAATATCAATCCGCTGCTTCTCTCCAAAGGATACCTCACAGGAATCAGACACATCAATTTCTTTTTGTACTAGTTCACTATCCAGTTTTAAATCCTGACAAATTTGATTGACCTTCTCATCAGATACATCTCTTCTGTAAAGCACAATATTATCTCTGACTGAACCGTCAATTAAAAATTCATTTCGTTGAATATAACCAATTTTTTGATAAATACTATCGGAGTCAAGTATTCGGATATCTTGACTGTTTATTCGGACTGTACCCTCATACTCGCTTTCTGTCAGATATTTCATGAGTAAATGTATTAATGTTGATTTTCCTTTTCCAGATTCACCGACAATCGCATATTTCTTGCCAGCTTCAAACGTCATATGAAATCCCTGAAATATTTCTTTATTTCCAAAGTAAAGATTGATATTATTAAATTCAATCTTTTGTACTTCGTCTACAAACTTTTTCTCTATCTTCTTCTCTATTGTCTGTTCCTGATTAATCCGACAAATAATTTCCTTTGTTGTTCCCATTAGATTTTTTTCTTGTACAAAACGCTGCAATGGTGAAAATACACCATTTAAAAGTTGGACTGCCGCAATCAAAAGTCCCACTGTCATATCTCCGTGAAGCACAAACCAGATACCCACAGCCATGCACAAAAGCTGCGAAAGCATTCCAATTGCCATTCCAATATTATTTGATGTAATTTTAGCAAAGAGATAATTCTTTCTTGACTTTTCATACTCCTCATCTCTTGCATTTAGTTTTTCGCTAAAAAGTTTTCCTAATCCCAAAAGCTTTACCTGTTCAAAACCTTTTAAAAAATTTTCAAGCAATGCCATATAGACACTGTTGCTGCGCGTGTATTCCACTGTTTTTCTTGCCATAATTGCTCCTGGAATCTGTGACAAAATAACAGTAAGAAAGGAAATGATGACAAAAGAAAACCCAAGCTTCCAATTGATTAAAAAGATGGACAACAGACACACTGCAGCAGATAACATATTGGCAATAATATTGCATTTTGGCATCAAATAATTGTCCACCACAAGGTCAATATCTTTGGAATACAGGCTTAGATAATATCCATTTTTCTCAGCAAAAAATGTATTTAGTTCCTTATGATAAAGCGCCTTATAAAGATCTTTTTTCAAACAACGCACAATCTTATTGACATAGATAATTTCCGTATAATTATAGATAAACGAGACAATTAACCAGCCTACTGCCATGTATATACAAAACAGCATTGTTGTTTGAAGAGAATCTGTTGGATCAATCACCACATCAATTACTTTTCCAAGCCAGAAGGAAAACTGCGCCATAAAAATTGCTGAGACAAATCCCAAAATCACTGTTAAAATATAAATTCCTCTATACCTTTTTTCTGCTGTTGCCATAATATTTATTCTCCTTTTTAATAGTTTTATAATTTGACTTCTATCATAGGAAAAAAAAACACTTGTGTAAATCGCTTTTTGTCAAGTGGTCTTCTTTTAAAGGTAAGAGGTTTGTTATCCGTAATAAACACCTTCTGAGCGAAAAGATACTTATCATTCAAGTACCTTTATAACTTTACATGGATTTCCCACCGCCACACAGTTCGCAGGAATCTCACGATTGACTACACTTCCTGCTCCGATTACGCTGTTCTCTCCTATTGTAACCCCGGGCAAAATAATACTTCCCCCACCAATCCATACATTGTTCTTTATCTCAACTGATTGTGCATAAGTTCTGAAAAATGTAGTGTTTCTTTCCTTCCAATCTGTAACTAATCGTTCTTGTGGCAAAACAGGGTGAGAAGATGTATAAATTTGCACATTGGAAGCTATCAACACATTCTCTCCAATTGTTATCCTTTTGTTATCTACAAAAGTACAATTCATACCAATGATTACATTATCCCCAATAAAAATATTATCCCCGTGGTCACAATGAAATGGTGTATCTATTGTTACATTATTTCCTATATGTCCCAACAATTCATGAAGAATCCGCTCTCTCTCTTTTGTGTCTCTATAATCAGAAAAATAATATTCCCGCGTTAGCTTTCTTGTGCGGGCAATCAAGTTTAATGTCGCCTCATCTGCGGTTTCCAAAAAATCAGAATCATTATATTCCATGTTTCCCTCCTGTTTAATTTTTCAATTTTTAAATATCATTATTTTATCATATGCCCACATACAATTCTACCAAAATTTGGTTAATTGATGCAATTAGAGCTACCACTCAGAATTCTTTATATTTTCTCCAGCTACACACAATGTAGAGAACCGATACCACAGCCACAAAGGAAAAAATCCCCGGCCATATCCACGGAAAACGTACTTGCATAAAATCCAACTCACTTGCTCCATTTATAACAAGTATAAAAGGAACTGTATAGTAAAATGGAAAGACATGCCGAAAAAGCTGTCCAATCATTGCAGGCAACACACAACAGAGTATTCTCGAAATGCGAACAACAGTTTTGTTTAAAGTATCTGGTATGAAACACATCATTGCAATTCCTGGCAAAAGTAAGATAATCAACTGACTTATCTGAAATATAATTCCTCTAAAATTATCTCGCCCAATCATATTCAAGAAAACAGGAAGCACCAATCCTATAGCAGATGCCACAATTGACTGGAATGGACTATTACAGTGCGCAGAGAAATACAATGACAATGCAGCCGCCTCTATCATTCCAAAAAACCCTTGTAGTAAATAAAATGATAGATACTTTCGTACACTCCAAGTAGAAGTGTTATTATAACCATTCCACTCCCATACGCTCTCTCCCAACGCCTGACCACTAAAACAGTCTAGCCCATCCAGTCCAAAAACACTCCATACAAACAGAAAATCGAAAAGAACAATCACAGCAAACACACTGATTGTTATTGTCATTCCTGCTGCAATTTTTGCTGCAATATCCTTCTGCTGCCCCTCTTTTGTAGTAAACAAAATCTGCCGGGTATTGTTATAATTTTCTTCTGAATAAATTGGAGACAAAATAAGAACAATGAATACCAGTCCCAAAACAAATCCAATTCCCAAAACAGACTCAAACACTTCCCAGCCATATGTATATTCCAATCGCAATGGTTTTCCTGTTGCCGTGCTTGCTTTTCCTAAATCTGTCTCTGCAATTGGATTGGTGTGCGTTGCCACTTTATAATCGTCATACGAACGAAAATATCCATCTGAGAAGTATTTCATAATAAACGCATTCAGATAATTCTGGTTCAAAAATCTCCCATAATACTCTTTTACACCGCTTGGAAATCCGTATTTTTGGATTATTGCCGACACTTTTTCATCGGTTAAAACTCCCTTAAATTCCTCTACAATCTCTCTGTCCATTCGAACTGCCTGCAAGCCCTTATATTCCACTCCATTTATTGTTATATAATTGTCCACAGCAAGTGTGTACATAAATAACAGTAGAATCATAATCGTTGCAGTAACACTCAATAAAAACAATTTCCTTGAACAAATTTTATATAATTCCATCTTGTACAATCTCATATGCTTCCTCCTTATTCCCAAGCCCCTCTATTATGGCTGCGTTCGCACAAATAATAATACAAGTACGCGTCTTCTAAAACTGGCTCTATTGCTTTTGCCTCCTGATGCGGTTTCTCTTGTGACACAATCCGAAGTTCCACAGTTCCTCCATGCTCACTAGCTCTAAGATTGCTCACCGCATAGATTGCATTTAATGCATTGGCCTCTTTCTCCGACACAACACACTTCCACACACAACCAGCAACAGGTTCCAAAATCTGCGCCTGTGTCCCCATCTTAATAAATGTCCCCTGTTTCATAATCATAATCTGGTCCGCAATATACTCCACATCTGATACAATATGTGTCGATAGAATAACAATGCGATCCTTTCCCAAAGCGCTAATAATATTCCGAAAACGCACACGCTCTCGTGGGTCTAAGCCTGCTGTTGGCTCATCTAAAATTAGAATTTTGGGCTCGTTTAAAAGTGCCTGTGCAATGCCAACCCGCCGCAACATTCCACCAGAAAAAGTCTTTAATTTTTTATTCTGAACCTCTGTCAACCCCACTATTTCCAGTAGATTGTCAATCCGCTCTCTGGCGGTCTCTGGCGCAATTGCTTTTAATGCCGCGATATAATTTAGAAACCGCACAGCACTAAAGTCTTTATAGTAGCCAAACTCCTGCGGCAGATACCCTAAAAGATTTCGGTATGCACCCCCAAGCTGCCTAATAGGGATTCCATCATATGTAATCTGCCCCTGTGTTGGCTTTAAAATGCCAACAATCATGCGCATCAAAGTCGTTTTCCCCGCGCCATTTTCCCCCAAAAGTCCATATATTCCATGTTCAAAACCTACTGTCAAATTCCAAACTACCTTTTTCTCCTGTTTTTTGTCTTGATATACCTTCTCCAGTCCAGTCAACATTAATCCGCACATAAAATTTCCCCCTTATCTAATACACGCAAAAAATGTTTGATTTGTAGGCAAAAAATACCAATACCCACAAACAATGCAACAATCCAGAACCCTATCGCTGATGTTCTATACAACATGGGTATAAAAGCAAAAATTCCCCAAAAAAATGCCGAAAAAATGCCCACAGCAACCAACAATAATATATTTTTTCTCCCAATCTCTGTGAGCATCACTGTCATACAAACACATTCTGTAAACACAAAAGGAACAAGAATATAAATACCAGTCGTTATAATATCCTTTTCCAGTCTACTATTCGCAAAAATAATAAATATCATTAGCGCTGCAAGGCTAAGAATCCCTGAATAAGCCATCTGGAATGTAACAAGCTGACGCACATTAAAATAACAAGCTGCCTCTAACTCCGTAATTTTTGAAAAGAACATACTGCCGACTTCCAGAAAGGATAGTGCCCCAAGCACACCTGAAAAAATCATGCCATATTTTTCCCAAGACTGTATATCAAACCAGTTTGTCCAAACCAAAACAACAACACTGACACAGACTGCCAAATGCATCCATAATATATTTTTGTTCATATGGCGAATTTGTCCCTTTACAATCTGCCGCCACGAACTAATTTTATTCTCCTGCTCTGTCTTTTGGACTCCAATGCACTTAAAAGTCTCTTGCTTTTTGGACACATCAACTATGACATTCCTGTCACTTTTTACAAATAAATCTTTGATAATATCTGTCTTTTCACGCATAATCTCCTCCTATTTTTTTCTTAATTGCCGCAATTCCAAGTCGAAATCGCGACTTTGTTGTTGAGAGAGAACAGCCTGTAATTTTGGCAATCTCATGAAATTTTAGTTCATCATGAATACGCAATATTACAACCTCTCTCTGTTCTTGTGGTATGCTTTGCAATAGCTCCCGCAAGTAAAGTTCGCTGTCACAGTTTTCAATCGTTCTAATATCATTTAAATTTGAATATCTGTCCTCTTCTATATCTTCTATCCTATCAAAAGAAATTGTATTTTCTCGTTGTATAGATTGTCTGCGAAAATAATCACAGCACAGATTACGCGCAATCATAATAAGATATGCTCTAAGATTTTTGTGACCGCGCGAATCCATATATTTAAGATACCGCAAAAACACTTCCTGTGTAATATCATAAGAGTCTGTTGGATTTCCGGTGTAATATCGACAGAATCGGTAAATATCCTCATAATATGTTTCGACTGCCAACTGAACACGCTCCTGTTTGCTTTTCTGATTAATCATTTGTCACCCCTGCAAGGAAATTTATTTGTATACACTATATAAGACTTATCTATTCCCAAAAAAGATTAACAAATCAAAAAAAGAGTGTAAATTACAACACTCTTTTATTCTTCCTTACATATATGATTTCATTTTATGCCTTTGTTTTATTCGATTCCGTATTGCTTACGCCCACTGTAGAAAATATAGCATCTTCATCTATTGCCTGCTCCACCGCATCATATCTTGGCACCATAAGCTGTTGTACCAACATCTTATACGGGTCCACCTCATTGCTAAGCACCATCTTTGTAATAACAGGTGAAAATCCACTTACAAGCGCCACACCAAGCGCATTTTCTCGAATAGGCACAGTCTTTGTTCTGCTGCAAATATTCCAGAACACCAGTCTTGGCAGACGATACCCATGTGATGCATATTTCTTTGCAAATGTATTAAACAACTTTTCGTCAGGAGATATATAACTGCCATTGACATAGTTTCTTGTCGCTGCATCAAATTCCATATCGGACAATATCAATAAATTTTCTGGAAGCTCGCACTGTGGCATATGATATTTCAGTGCAGTGTCCAAAATTAAATTAAATACTGCCTCTATGTTTGTGTTTGCCACCTCATTATAATGTATCGCAATACACAGTTTATCATACAGTGTCTTTCCCTTTGACAAATCTACAAACTGCGGGGTCTGACTAAATGTAATATAAGTATCTTTAAACTGTCCTGTACAGTGCTCTGAAAAGTAAATTGCAATCGCGTTTGCCACTTCTAGACAGGACACCTGAGAACTGCCAACCTTCGTCCACATACTTCCAGAACCATCTGCGATACAAAGCGTATTTCCTGCACCCTGTACATAATCAGGCAATGCCTTCCACAATTCCTCCAAAGTATCATCCACAGGCTTTACATACACCCAACCAGGTTTTTTGTCATAGTCCATATAAGAGTGTACAATATCATGTGGATAAAGTACCCCTGCATGAACTGACTTCTCTCCCTTTTTCACTGCGCCGAGAAATGCTCGGCGACGCTCCTCGTCATTGCGCAAAAATGCAACATTATACAACAGATTCGCCCTTGATGGAACTGCTTCATAGTCAATATCAGACCATCTCTTTTGACTCATCTTCACTTCCACAACATTCAAATAACTTCTGTAAGAAGCCAGCATTTTGCGGTATTGTCTGCTTGTCATAGAAAGTTTTGTCGCCAACAGGCGCGCCAATCGCTTTGTGTTTGATGAAGAAGCATTTTCTGAAGGCAGCCACTTTGCACATAAACTAATTGATGTGCCTTTTTCCATATTTGTGCTATCTTCCTGAAGCTGTTTTTTTATTAGCTCCGCCGCTTCCTCTACAAGCGGCGTGTCAATCAATGCCACTAGAATATCCCACCGAGAATACTCTGGTATCAATGGCATCAAGGCTTTCATAAGCGCAGGGCGACTTTGTGAAAGCTCCATCAAAATAATCTTAAAAAGCCTGCGCTCTCCAAGTCCCTGCCGCACATCTCCCGCAAAAAACAGCCATCGTATCGCAAGCTTAGGATCTTCATAATAAGCTTTGATAAACTGATCTACAATCTCTTTTGGTGAGGCATTTCTGAAAGAAGAAACAGCAAAATTTAAATCAAGCAGAGCCTTCCCTGACGTTCTATAACCAACCGCACCATTTTCGGTAATTGATGTGTTATATTCATTATTCAACATGTTCTTAACATTCTGCATGAATCCCATTTTCATTTCCTCCTTCTAAAAAAATTCAAACATGCTCTAAAAAATGGAGCTGGCAGGACTTGAACCCGCAATCGGTATTTCTTAAATAAAATTGCTGCAAAAGCTTTTATCAAAGCTTCTTCAAATATTCTGATACTGCTCTACCCAATTGAGCTACAGCCCCATATAGTACATTCAAACGGGGCTATTCGGAATCGAACCGAAGAAAATAATGGAGTGACAGTCCACTTGTATAAAGTTGCTGCAAGAATCTTTGACAAGATTCTAATGCTCTACCACTGAGCGATAGCCCCAATACAATATAAAAATTAATTTGTAAAAATAGGGCTAGCCGGAATCGAACCGACGACACGGGGATTATAAGTCCTAAAGAAAATTGCTGCAAAAGCTTTTGACAAAGCTCCTTTTTACCTGCTCTACCTGCTGAGCTATAGCCCTATAATTTTTACTCAAATAGGAGTGGTTTGAAAATCGAGAATTCTATCGTGAAATCCATATGTAAGATTGCTGTATGTATCTTTATCAAGATACATTTCCAAACCACCCCATGCATTTACTATACCACAATTCAAAAAATTAAACAATATACTCGTGGTATAAGATAGAGTAAACTTACTGTCAGTTGGAGAATCGCAGGAAGCTCCTGCATAATGAA
>CASJPF010000039.1 GCA_949383255.1 Lachnospiraceae bacterium
ATTCTTCCTGTGTTTTTAATTTCGTAAATTCTTTTCTTAAATCATAATCAGATAAGAAAGTACCACCATTTTTATAATTTTCCTATTCTCTGTCTAATGTCTAGTTGTAAGCAAACCTTGCTGTACCTGCACATTGAAACAGTTTTGTTTCTTATTTATTATTTGGTTTTAACATTACTTTTATAGATTTAATCATTTTGCATAAGCTCCTTTATCATCTTCTTCGCTTTACTTGCACGTTTTCCCTGAAGCTTATAACGAAATACTGTAATAATCTGAACCAAATCTTCTACAAGTTCTTCTTGTTCTGTCTTTTCTGTCGTATCAACAATTTCAATTTCACAGTCCTATAATTCAGCGATATACGCAATCAATTCAAATCCGAATCTTATCAGTCGGTCTTTATAAAGAACGACAACTTTGGAAATGCTTCTGTTTGTTATTCCTTTTATCAGTTCCTGTAACCCTTTTCTTCTGTAATTGATTCCTGAACCAATATCTGTGACAATTTCAAATGGCTTACCTTGTGCAAGCAGATATGTCCGCATATTTTCTTTCTGACGTTCCAAATCATCTTTCTGTTTTGGAGAACTTACACGGCAGTAACCTACTGTTTTTCCTTGTTTGTTTACAGGCTTATTTAGTAACCGATTTAAGTCATCTTCTGAATAATAACGATAACCGTTTGGACTTATGTGATGTGGTTTCAGTTTTCCTGATTTATCCCAGTTTCTTAAAGTCTATGCTGTTACTCCCAAAATTTCTGTCATTTCATGTATCGTGTAATATTTCAATTTTATCACCTCTATACATGATTATAACATATTATGCTATAAAATCTAATAGACATTTATAATTTTTTATAACTTTATTTCAACTACTATAACCCTCCTGCTTCACATCGTAAAGCTGTGTGTAACAAAAGCCAAACATACAGGGATTGTCCAAAAGCGCATCGGTCAATCCCTTATATCTTGCAATGTATTCCTACTCAGTCTGTGGACTATCTCCATAATCCCAACTATCACTATTTTCGTTGCTTTTATCCCACTTAATTCCGCCATACTCACTGATAAACACAGGCACATCCTTCACTGGAGTTTGTCGGTCCACCTGCGGTCTATCAACAATCCTACCTTTGCAAATGCTTCATAGAAAGCTGCAAAAACTGCCGGATTCTGCTCATAATTATGGAAATCATAAATGTCTGTTATCACATGGAAATTTCCGCTTGTATCAATACAGGATCTTGTGGAATCAAACAGTTTTGTCATTTGGTAGATTACCATCAACAATTCATCATCCTGTTTGCGTCCTTCATAGTCGCAAGTCTCATTAAATGGGCACCACCCTATAATCGCCAGGAGATTAAAATCCCGATCTAACGCCTCCATCCACTCTGGCAGAAAACATTTTAATCCATCTGGTCTACTATAATCTAATCCTCCAATTTCCTTGTTCTCCCCACACTAAATATCCTGTGCGATCGCAATGATAAAGAAAACGTTCCTCAAATATTTTTTGGTGAAGTCTTGCCTCATTAAAGCCTGCATCCATAGAAAGTTTAATATCTTGTTGCAATGCCTCGTCCGACGGAGCAGTATAAATCCCATCTGGATAAAAACCTTGAGCCAACACCAAACGCTGGAACACTTTCTTTCCATTAATAAAAAAATACTCCCCCATCGAAACGAATCTCACACATTCCAAAATACCTTTCCACACAGCCTTCCTCAAAAGTAAATCTTACATCATAAAGTCTTCCATGACCTGCTTCCCATAAATATAGGTTGGACAAAGCAATTGTCAACACGGCATTTCCCGCACACATTTTTGTCTGTGCACGGCCACAGCACTCCCCTGCATAAAATACTCCTGCTGACAACTTCCCTTCACCGACCATCAATGCTCGAATTGTCACTATACTCTCCACAATATTGAGATAAAAATATACTTTCTCAATGTAGGAATCAGGCACAAATTTCAGCTGTATTCGTTATTTTTCTACAGTTTTATTATAGTTTAAACTTTGTCATTTCCTGTTTCATTTCTTCTGAAACTGTTGATAAATCCTCTATTCCAGCTGCGACCTGATGAACACCTTTTAGCTGTTCTTTCATTGAATCTGCCACTTTTTCAGTCAATTCCGCTGTATTTTTGGAAATCTTTCGGATTCGCTCTACTGCTTCCATTACGGAACAATCACACATACGCATATCCACAATCAATCCTTCCATATTTCTGACAGAATCCTTTGTCTTTTCTGCTAATATACGAAAATCCGAAAAAGTCATCTGTACTTTATCAACCGCCTGAGCCTGCCCCTCAATACCTGAACGAATTATTTCTATATTTGTGACCACCTCTGAAATATCTCCACACAGCTCCGCGATTATCTTTTCAATATTAATGGTTGCAGCCGAAGAGTTTGCCGCAAGTTTTCCAATGGACTCTGCCACCACTGCAAACCCCTTTCCATGCTCTCCCGCACGCGCTGCCTCAATGGATGCATTCAGAGAAAGAAGCCCTGTCTGATAAGAAATTTCGTTAATCGTATTTAAGATTCCAGAAATCTTCTTAGATTGTTCTTCCAATGTCATAATCTTTTGATAAGCATTTGTTATTCCCTTTGAAGCATCTTCATTTTGTCTTCTAAGTTCCATTACACTCTGCATTCCATTTTCACCAGAAGTAATTGTATTTTGTGCATCTGTCAAGAGAAATCCACTTTTCTCCTGCAGTTGTTCAAACTTTGCGCTCAGTGTTTCCTGCTGCATAACAACACGTTTTACATCTGCATCTTGTGCCTCTGAACCTTCTAAAATTTCGTACACTGCCTTATTGGTTGAATCCATATGCACCTCAATTTGATTGAGATGTTCCGCGCTCTCCACAACCTCATCTGTAATTGTAGCAATCTTGGTCAAGATTAATGAGATTTTTCCAATCATTTTATTAAAACTCTTTGACAAAACACCAATCTCATTTCTGCTGCCCTCCTCAGCCTGCACTGTAAAGTCGCCATCAGAAGCATTTCCAATCAATTCTGTAATCAATACAATCGGGCGTGTCAACCTGCGCGCCAGCATTGCAGCCACCAAAATCGCAACCCCAATCATCACTATAGCTACCACAGCCGCAACTACAATCATCTGATATACTGGAGCCATTACCGCTTCTTCTCTGTAAAGTGTGAGCACCGACCAAGAATCAGATTTCCCTTTTAGTGATATTGGTGTGTAACTAATAATATATGTTTCTCCCTCATTTTTTATTTTTCCACTCCCAGCATTTCCTTTCATCACTTCTGAGACAATTTTTTGATAGTCTTCTGAGATTACAATGTTCTGTTCCTCTGTCACAATACTTCCCGAAGCATCCAAAAGTACTTGTCCTGCAGCATTTTTGCTAGACACTGTTTTGGTCATCTGTTTGTAGTTATAAAGTTCTTCAATCTGCATACTATCTGGGTGGGCAACCACAACTCCTTCCCCATCAATAACAAAAGAATACTCACCATTCTCCACATCTGAAAATTTTTCAATTAGATTTTGCAAATAATCTAGTCTCAAATCCGCTGCAAAAATTCCAGCAAATTCCTTTCCCTGATACATTGGAAAAAAGATGGAAGCACACGGCATTCCAGTATTTACAGAATAATAAGATTTTGATATAAATGCTTTCTGCTGTTGGGTTGTCTGTACAAACCACCATCTGGTGGAACGATCTGCAAGTTCACCGGAAGACCGCCCTGTCTGCTTTCCATCTTTTCCCTGAATATAAAGCAATTCTAAATAAGAATTTCTCTTGACACAATCCGCTAAAATAGAAGTCTGAATATCTGTATCCATCGTTAGAATACTAGGATTTACAGACAGTTCCTCCACAATATTGTAAGCACCATCTAAAAATGCAGCAATCTCACCAGATACAAGCTGCGACTTATCTTGACCCCTACGATAAATCTCCTGTTCATACGATTTCACAAAAATAAATACTACAATCCATGTCAAACACACCGCTAGAGTACATACAATCACAATTATCGGCAGCAGCAACTGCTTAAAAATACTTGTCCTTTTCATCTGTGTCCTTTCTCAATCAACTCCTACAAATTTGGTATTCTACCTTTTCTGTCTTATTGCATGCCGCATAAGTACATTTATTATACAGGAATCTAGTGTTGATAGCAATAAATTTTATACTGACAGCCACGATAAACGCATGCTTTTTATTATGTCTTAGTATGATATCCATGTACGAAGACCGCCTGCCGGAATTCCCCCTTAAGAAAACTCATCTGGCAGGCAGTTTAGCCGCCTGCTGTTCACATGTTCATCATTTGCTGTTATAAATAAATCACGAGCTGGTGCTCCTGCAAAGAGCCTTCAGCCCGATCATTATCACGGAAGATCTGTATTTAAAGACTTTTGTTCACACACTCACATCTTATGTTTCTATTAATCCAAATGGAGAGCATGGAGTTCTAATATTTCTCGAATTTCAATACATCTCATGTTTCTATTAATCCTATAATACCATGCACTTCCTTGTTATCGATTGTACATTTCAATACATCTCATGTTTCTATTAATCAGGTTTTTGCCGCCTCTTTGGAGGCTTTGTGCGCCGATTTCAATACATCTCATGTTTCTATTAATCAAGGTTCGGAACAAGGTAAGCCACCACGAACGGTTTTATTTCAATACATCTCATGTTTCTATTAATCCTTTAACACTTTACTTAGACAAATTAGAGAGGGATAATTTCAATACATCTCATGTTTCTATTAATCCAATATGACCATCAATAAGCCGTCCCGTCTTCAGCGATTTCAATACATCTCATGTTTCTATTAATCGACTCATAGCTTAATTTACAAATAGGTGCATAGTCATCTCAATACATCTCATGTTTCTATTAATCCCATGCCAACAAACTTAAAGCTTTGTTACTTTCAATTTCAATACATCTCATGTTTCTATTAATCTGATACGTGTCATAATACTCAAAAAAATCTGTCCGATTTCAAATACATCTCATGTTTCTATTAATCTCTTCCAGTCCGCTGGCGTAGGGGCAGACGGAGTAGAATTTCAATACATCTCATATTTCTATTAATCCCCATCATGGATTTATCTTCTAAATCTAGCCACAATTTCAATACATCTCATGTTTCTATTAATCCTAACAATGATGTTGTATCTGTATATGTATCATGATTTCAATACATCTCATGTTTCTATTAATCCCTGTTCAGGGCTGTTCCATGCCTTTTCCAAATCAAATTTCAATACATCTCATGTTTCTATTAATCGCTGTATTTAGAATAGGAGGGCGCATGAAAGGTATATTTCAATACATCTCATGTTTCTATTAATCGTTGCCTTTGCCTATATTGGTTTTGGGGCCTTTTAAGATTTCAATACATCTCATGTTTCTATTAATCTTATACATTTTGTCTAATGGGAGACTTTGCAAATATTTCAATACATCTCATGTTTCTATTAATCAATAGACAATTTCTACTTTTACATTCGCTCTAAACATTTCAATACATCTCATGTTTCTATTAATCATAAATAGTGGTGTTACAAATATTATTAATAACAAATTTCAATACATCTCATGTTTCTATTAATCCCCTGTGACCGCCTACCTTGCCAGGGGTTTATCTGGCATTTCAATACATCTCATGTTTCTATTAATCCACCCTTTCGGTGGTGTTAGCGTAATTCGTTCAATAATTTCAATACATCTCATGTTTCTATTAATCACCTTATGCTCCATAATTCAATCCGATTTGCTTGTAAATTTCAATACATCTCATGTTTCTATTAATCTCTGGCTTAGCCGCAAGAGGTTGTATATTAAACTCTATTTCAATACATCTCATGTTTCTATTAATCCTCATTTAGAAACAGCCTCCTTTAAAATAAAAATGAATTTCAATACATCTCATGTTTCTATTAATCGGCACAATCTCCATAGGCTGCAATCCACCGTTCTTCATTTCAATACATCTCATGTTTCTATTAATCACCTAAAAAACCCCATTGGCATATTGTATTGGTTTTATTTCAATACATCTCATGTTTCTATTAATCGCTGGAGAATGGGTAAGCTCGCACGGCGAAGTCGATTTCAATACATCTCATGTTTCTATTAATCAAACTGGGGCAGCGGTATTATTCCATTTTATAAAATTTCAATATATCTCATGTTTCTATTAATCTTTTAGACGAAATACAGATAGAGTTTAATTCCCTATTTCAATACATCTCATGTTTCTATTAATCCTAAAGTCAGAGTTAAAAAGAAGTAGGTGGTTAAATATTTCAATACATCTCATGTTTCTATTAATCAAAGGCAATTTTGACAACAGGCCAGCAGGCACTATTATTTCAATACATCTCATGTTTCTATTAATCGGGTGCTTGGTGGGGCTTCCTGTTGCTTTGGTTGGATTTCAATACATCTCATGTTTCTATTAATCCAAATTTTGCAGGTTTCTATGGAGAAATTGTTAGATTTCAATACATCTCATGTTTCTATTAATCAACGAAAGTGACTAACAAGCGGCAACGTATAGACAATTTCAATACATCTCATGTTTCTATTAATCCTACAAGCTAAAGAAAAAGAAAAAGAACGCAAAGCAATTTCAATACATCTCATGTTTCTATTAATCGTGTGCCCTTATGGAAGAGAGTGTCCGTCAGAATTATTTCAATACATCTCATGTTTCTATTAATCTCCATAGGCGGCTGCATCTGTGGCGCATATTGGTATATTTCAATACATCTCATGTTTCTATTAATCATGTAACCTACGACTACTACAAAAGCATATACGGATTTCAATACATCTCATGTTTCTATTAATCGCACGCAACATGATATATTTGTAGTGCGCTACAAAGATTTCAATACATCTCATGTTTCTATTAATCTATGTCAAAAACTAAATTTACAACTACAATAGACGGATTTCAATACATCTCATGTTTCTATTAATCACCTCTACCCCTTGCCCGGCGTATCTATCCAAAATCATTTCAATACATCTCATGTTTCTATTAATCATAAATGGTATGGAGATAGGGGCATTTCCGTTTGTTCATTTCAATACATCTCATGTTTCTATTAATCCAGTTGACGGGAATCAGCTTTATAAGTCACTGTGTAATTTCAATACATCTCATGTTTCTATTAATCTTTTTCGATCCAGATTCAAGCGAATTTATGGAATTATTTCAATACATCTCATGTTTCTATTAATCCCTTGAAAATGGAAAAGAGGTCTACCATAAAGAAAAATTTCAATACATCTCATGTTTCTATTAATCGCAGAAAGATGGAGTATTCCAACAGCCGGGACGATAATTTCAATACATCTCATGTTTCTATTAATCGGAATTATATCTGCTGTTCTGAAAGCACATCGACCATTTCAATACATCTCATGTTTCTATTAATCACATTCCAATGGGGGACTTGCTCACAGCCCCGTCATTTCAATACATCTCATGTTTCTATTAATCACGGATTTCTTAGACTTTATGTCCCGGTTCACGTCCATTTCAATACATCTCATGTTTCTATTAATCAACTTTAGAGTAAACTTAGTACGGAATTGTACCTTTATTTCAATACATCTCATGTTTCTATTAATCTCTGCTCTCCGCACATGCCGATTTTTTTTTAAAGATATTTCAATACATCTCATGTTTCTATTAATCCTGATTCGGGTAAGGTTGCAGTTGGTAAGAAAGCATAATTTCAATACATCTCATGTTTCTATTAATCGATGCATATATAATGCAACGCGGCGGTTGGAGTTCATTTCAATACATCTCATGTTTCTATTAATCATATAGACACCTTTCGGGGTGTTGGTTGGGGCTTCTATTTCAATACATCTCATGTTTCTATTAATCAATTTATAGGAGGTTTTTTATGTTTTGTTACTTTTATTTCAATACATCTCATGTTTCTATTAATCTTGAGAGACTTTAAAGAATCGAAGAATAACATAACAATTTCAATACATCTCATGTTTCTATTAATCAAGAATTATACTTAAACCCTACAATACCATTGTATATTTCAATACATCTCATGTTTCTATTAATCGACACAGGAAGCGCGTCCGGATTATAATTCTTAAAGATTTCAATACATCTCATGTTTCTATTAATCGGAAAGGAGTTTACTTAATGATTAAAGATTTCTTATTTCAATACATCTCATGTTTCTATTAATCAAAAGAATTTTTGTCCGAATCATGAAGCGGAGAAAATTTCAATACATCTCATGTTTCTATTAATCAAATTTGTCCAGAGATATCCTCTATAGTTTTAGGAAATTTCAATACATCTCATGTTTCTATTAATCTTTACAATTGCGGTTATACTACCATTTTCTTGCAGCATTTCAATACATCTCATGTTTCTATTAATCATACCAAAAACCTTTTTAAAACCATCAATAAATGGTATTTCAATACATCTCATGTTTCTATTAATCGCGGAACAGACTTTAAAGAATCAAAAACCAAAATAACAATTTCAATACATCTCATGTTTCTATTAATCTTTATTCGACCATGCGTCCCCCGGTTGTCTTTTGTAATTTCAATACATCTCATGTTTCTAT
Source organism: Lachnospiraceae bacterium (assembly GCA_949383255.1). GTDB lineage: Bacteria > Bacillota > Clostridia > Lachnospirales > Lachnospiraceae > COE1. Next base: position 8,658 of record CASJPF010000039.1, read on the forward strand.
TAATCGGCATAAAGCAACAAACGCAGGATATTATAAAGAAATTTCAATACATCTCATGTTTCTATTAATCTATAATGAGCTTTGCCATAAGGAGCGTGATAAATAATTTCAATACATCTCATGTTTCTATTAATCAGATGACACAGGTACCGGGCATAAGAAGTAAGAGATATTTCAATACATCTCATGTTTCTATTAATCTTTCTAATTACACTACTATTTGTAAAATGGCCTAATTTCAATACATCTCATGTTTCTATTAATCGGATCCGCGGCAGAGTGCGAACGACACTAATTTTTCATTTCAATACATCTCATGTTTCTATTAATCCCTAAAAAGGCACATTGGCATTTAATAATTGTTTTATTTCAATACATCTCATGTTTCTATTAATCAAATATGAATAGTCGCAATAGTTCTGTCTTTCTGATTTCAATACATCTCATGTTTCTATTAATCGGACAACAAGTTTTCCGGGCAGGCGGCTTTTTAAGGATTTCAATACATCTCATGTTTCTATTAATCCACTCCTGTTCTGTCATAGTCTTTTTACCTCCTGTATTTCAATACATCTCATGTTTCTATTAATCTGTAACATCAAAGTCAATCGGAATCGGCACTTCCCGATTTCAATACATCTCATGTTTCTATTAATCAAAGCCGCAACGCCGCCCGTAAAGGTCAGCAGGCTATTTCAATACATCTCATGTTTCTATTAATCGATTCTGGAAGAGTTCATGCGGGGAGCTGTCCCCAGATTTCAATACATCTCATGTTTCTATTAATCTATTTCAAACGGCACTTCCTCTGGCATTGATACTGATTTCAATACATCTCATGTTTCTATTAATCTATACTCCATAACGTCCTGCCTGTATCTTTTACACTATTTCAATACATCTCATGTTTCTATTAATCCTGTCAAATTCCCTTTTCATGCAAGGATATATCAATTTCAATACATCTCATGTTTCTATTAATCTTGCACAAGTGGTTCGCAGTATAGCAGCCAAATTATTTCAATACATCTCATGTTTCTATTAATCTCTTGGTTTATCATGTATATCACCTCGTAGCACTTATTTCAATACATCTCATGTTTCTATTAATCCCTCTTGGAAGTCCCCGTGCATGGTTGGTATGCCGTCATTTCAATACATCTCATGTTTCTATTAATCGTTCGTTTTTCAATTTCATTACGCATAAATTGATTTATTTCAATACATCTCATGTTTCTATTAATCACCGTCCTAGTTTGGTTTTTATCTGGTTCGCACGCTATTTCAATACATCTCATGTTTCTATTAATCATTTTTTCCTTCGTTTCTACGCTCAAAAAATCCTCATTTCAATACATCTCATGTTTCTATTAATCCCGTCTGTGCCAATAACAAGCCCGATATGGTCTGTGATTTCAATACATCTCATGTTTCTATTAATCTGCTTTCGTCCATCTTTTAAAACAAACTCTGCCGCCATTTCAATACATCTCATGTTTCTATTAATCCCACCCCCCTTTGATGTATTTGCTTTGCTATTTGTGATTTCAATACATCTCATGTTTCTATTAATCTCCACAATGGACATGATATAGTCGGACTTCTTTGATTTCAATACATCTCATGTTTCTATTAATCCTTCTAACAGCAATGGAAAACGCCGGAGCAACTATATTTCAATACATCTCATGTTTCTATTAATCATAGTTGGGGCGGCGCAAATACGCCGAAGTATACCGTGCCAGAAAAACAGACATTCTCCACTGATCCTTCTCTATCAACTGCATTCTTTCCATAACTTTCCGAAAATTTAAGGAACTAACTTCCCCTACAAAGGTTTCAATTCCAACAGAATTGGAGGCATTATTTCGGTTGTTCTGAATAACTTGCATAACCTGTTTATAATATTCTTGAAAGTTCTTTTCTAATAAAAGCTGTTGCATATTCCTATTTTTTAATGTAAATTGTTCACTGATTCGGTAATCATTTTCACCATAAATGCGCTTTGCAGAATACAGATCAAAATAGTATACAATACCATCTCGGCGCGCATTTCTGTTAATTCTCCCCATAAACTGTTCTTCGCTGTCCAATGTGCTAATATCCTTGTACCCAATATCCATGTCAATATCGATTCCAGCTTCCACTACTTGTGTCGCAACCAAGATATACCCACTCTGCGAAAAATCTTCTGTTTTGATACGTTTTAATATTTTTTCTCGGTCAACAGAATTATCATCTCCAGTCATGCGGTCCACCACAGCCTCAATTTCTGTGTCGAATGCCAATCTTTCAAAAAATTGGTATGCCATTTTCTTTTGAATGAACTCGACCAAAATCTTTTTCCTTGTCTTTGCCTGTTCTTTCATATGGAAATACAATGTATCTTCATTAAAACTCTGGTCATTTAACAATTCATAAGAAATCTGAACGCGTTTTTGAAATCTTTTATCGCAAAAATAAAATGCTCGATTTTCAATTAAATGTTTGACACCCGCACTTTTTCCAGTTAAAACGGTAAGATTTGGCAGTGTAGCAGACATAATCAACACTTTACATTGCAAATATTTGCAATAATGCTGTAAGAACATCATAATTTCTGTCCAGATAGCATTTTTGTAGCTTTGAATCTCGTCTAACACAATCACGCTTCCTACCAGTTGATGAAATCCAAACACGGCTTCCCGTTCTGTTCCAAACATCGTTTGAAACAGACTTACATGCGTTGTCAATAAAATTGGATAGTTTAAAAACTGTCTGTCCAGCAAGGACTTGCTCCAATTGCACTCAGTCCAATTTTCTTCAAATTCCTCACGATTTTCCGCCGTTTTTTCATCGCGCTTAATTGGCGTTACAGAATTGACAATTGCAACTCTATTTAAAAGATTCTCTCCCGCAAATAGTTCCTCCAGACTAGCTTTATTTTGCTCTACCAGATTATTGAAAGGATAGACATAAATAATTTTGCCCATGTCATTCTCAGCGAGGTGAAAACTACAATTCAAGCCAGTATTGCTCTTTCCGCAACCTGTTGGCGCTTCCAAATAAAAAATATCTTCCTGAGGATTTTTTACGATAGTTCGCTCTGCCTCATAAAAAAGCATTGTTCTTAGATAGTTAATATCCTTGCCATTATCTATTGCAGTTTCCGGACAAAATGCTCTGATTTCCTGCATTCTTTTTGTTTTTTCAAATGTATCTCTCAGATTCGTCAACTCTTTCACAGAGCCAAACGCTGTTATTTCTGTCCCTGTCATATATTCATTTGTCGCATAGTAATCACATGCTGTCAGCAAAGAAAACATTAATCTAACATAAGAAAATTTTGCAAACCCGCGTTCCTCTGAATCCTTTTTTGCCTTGCGCAGAACCCCTACATAACTTTTAACAGACCGTTTGGAATACTTGCCCTTATAAATCTTACAATAGCACTGCTGTATCATCTGTATATCTATATTATTTAGTTTGCCATCTGGCTGAATCGCAGCAACAAACTCATCAAAATTAGATAAATTAGAGTGATGTTTCATAATTAAATATGCATTAATACATAGAATTTCATAAAGTTTTATTAAAATATCTCTATTGATTGTTATTTTTTCGCACATCTGCTCCAATTGTGCAATATGATAATCCAAATAAATATATGCCGAAAGTGCAGAATGATTTTTCTCATACAACCCAGGTATTATTATTTTGTCAAACGCTTTATTTTGCATTGCTTCTTGTTGAAATACAGGGTTTATTTTTCCAGTATCATGAAATAAAATCACATCTTTCATGGATTGCCAAAACCAATCTGTATACTTTTTATCTGCGTCGCCTGTTAGAACAGGCTCTATTGCGTCAAATGCCGCACGCATTTTTTCTTTATCTAACAAGCGCGTAAAATACTTTTCACAGCGATCTGTATGTTCCTGCAATGTTTCCTTTTGCGTCTCCACTTTGGAATCTTTGTGTGCATACACTGGTAACGTTAAATCGAATATTTCTGTAAGTTTCATTTTTTTATCCTATTTTATCTGTTTATGTGCACAAGTTATTAATAAAACACAATCTGTTTTCCATCTACTTCCCAGACCGTATTCTTTATATCGCAGAGAATCATATCCGTATAGACAAACCTTTGCAATTGATATTGATGTGTCTGTTCGTCAAGTCCAATAGGAAGTGCTTCTTCATATTTAAAGCCATCATCAAATAAAGCTGTATCTATCTCTGCCATATATTTTGGAAAAAGACAATTCAACTGTTCCGCATTTTCTTGGACACTTCCCTCAAGAACTGACACTTGTGTTATATCTGCCAGATGATCATTTTTCCCCAGATATGGAATGTAGACACACTTTCGCCCTACAATACTGTCTGCCAATTTATTTGCCTCGTCACAATCTAGCAGTACAAAAATATCCCACGATGGATACTCCAGCCATTGTTCCTTCACAATTAGATTGCCTCCCTGTTCCCTTGACGCATAGCCAACAGAATTGTTAAAATGCACAATTTTTTTTGCAAAATATCCCTTTTGTGCATTGGGCAGAATACTAATTTGCAACGATTTTAACTTTTGATAATATGCTGGATACTTGTCTGATTTTTGCATCTGATTGTATCCTCCGTATCCCAAAATGGCACCAAACATTCCTAGAAGCGCAGGCTTATGAATCTGTCCATAGGTGTAATAGTAGATTGCGTTAACCTCTGGCTTTTTGAACATTGCCTGTTTTCCAGACAAGGTAAATTTCAAAATTTCCATACAATTCTACAATTCCTTTCGCGTAAAAATATGATACATTTTTACATTTGAAATATCCGTTTCTAACTTTGTTGTAAACGGGTTATAATAAATTTCTACCGCATTGATTTTTGTGGCAAACTCTTGTAATAAATCCCCACACTGAACTCGAATCACGTTCTTTTCGTCATTGTTATGTTCAAATTGAATATATGTGGCAAGATTGGGTAAATACACCTCTTCCTGCGTCTCAACAAACAGTCCAAATTCATTCTCACAGCCTGCCTTTGCATTGGTTGCAAAAGAAGTCGCCGCACATAGCACAGTCTCTTTAAACTTTTGATAATCTTCCTGTGTGTATCCTTGTGTAACGTCTAGTTCAACATACTCTTTATATGCATTTGGATTAATACTAAACGGGTAAAAATAATGCGCCTCGTCACTTACAATCTTTGTGCCCAGAGATGAATTTTTTGCTTCCTCACCATCTTTTGTTTTCTGTGAGGCTGTCGCATCTCGAAATGGTGAGAGAATCTGTTGTTCTTGCGGTGCACTATCCGCGTATTTATTAAACCCCTGACCAAACTGCACAGCACCCGTTATCGCAATATTACAACCTTTCTCTGCAAAAGTAGCACCAAAATTTTTGACATCAATTGCACTAAACAAGTTTGTTAGAACCTTCTTTGCATCTGTCACATCCTCAGAATTGAAAAGTTGACCATAACGCTGCAACAATGTTCTTGGGACAACATTAACCCCATTCTTTTTGTCCGAAACTGTTGTCATAGACTTGATATACAGAACCTTTTCCCCATTTTCATCCCACATCTTTTTCATTGGATACTTAAATGCCTTGTCGCTTCCAAAGGTTTCCCCCTTGGAAGTTGTCTTGGGATACCCGCTAAAATCAGCATTCCAATTCGCCATAATTGACGAAATGCCCATCACACCATACACTCTTTGTTTCATCATTTTTACTTTCCTCCATTTCCTATTGATAGACTTTTAAAATCTATACTATTTTTTCAATACCTTTCAGCCAAAACCATTTTATTCTTCTTTTTTTACATAAAATGCGCTGTCTGCTGTCAATCCTGCAATCAATTCCCGCTGCATTACTTTTTTGCATGTTGGCTCATACATTAAAACATGGTGAATCACATTTTTTGCTCTGCTGTCTTTCTCCAAATCTATCGCGTGGTCATAGCGCTTAAACATCTGACAAATCTTATCTTTGATAAGCGTATCATTGTCGGCATTTAGAAACTGATTTGCCATTGAAAAAGGTTTCTTGACAGATTTGGATTTTGACAGAAAATAATAAATTAACTGCCCCACTGCATAATAATACTCTTCGTCATTAAAATTCCATTCCTCCTTTGAATCAATATGTTTTTTAAAATTATCTTGCACAATCTTCATAAGCTCCTCCTTCTCTTGATTGTCATTCAAATAATCCTCTAAAGAAAGCAGCAAATTTAGCTGCTCACGCGCACGGCCATAATACCCATTTGCAATTTTATTGCTGATTAGTTTTAGTGCCATTTCGGATAAAATCGCTTTCATATCGCACTGTGGTGTTTTATACAGCCACGAAAAGATTCTGCTGCGATAGGTAAGCAAAATATATTTTAGCTTGCTATCCATTTGTGGTAAATCCTGCGCCTCTGTAAAATAGTTAAAGCCTAAATATTTGTCAAAAAACACTTCGTCAATCACCGCGGACAACTGGGCTGTTCTATCGCATTTGCCATAGTTTTTCCCTTCTATTTGCCCCTTGACAATCGGCTTAAAATCAAAAATTGGTGTTAGATTTGGGCTAACGTCCATCACAATATCCCAATCCAATATCTCAACTTCTTTTCCCTTTTTAATCCGAAGAAACAAACCATTTTTTATCAGAGGAATTGTATCATCTCTATCTCGAATTGCATAAAACTCTTCCTCGTCCAAATCAATATACACATTTACATTTCCCTTGCAGGCATGTCCCCATAGATAATCAAAGAACTGACTTTGTAACAGAACTTGTTCCCTATCAAGTAGATATGGCGCTGGTGTTTTTCGCTGTTTATTTTCCAGAAATGGCTTTTTGGCATTCAGTCCCAAATTGTTGCTTGGCATTCCTAAAATAGTATCATTTACTTCAATATTATAATCATTGTTATTGTATATATTAGGAATGACATATCTTTGATTTTCTTGTTCAAATAGTTCTTTGGTGCGTTTTTTATCTGAATAGACAAAAAACAGTTTTAGATAATCTTTGCCAGTAAAATCAATTGGTAACTTCTCAGGATTTGCAATCCAGTCTTGAATCCATGCACGTATTTTTTCTAATGCTTCATAATCTGGTTCTCCAAGTTCTTCTATTGTCTGCTGATACAATTTCTTTTCTGTGCTTTTACACTTGGCTCCAGGCGCAGACAATTTGTTATAATACCCATCAACAACATCTACTGTCAACTTTTTTTCAACTATACTTTCCTTCTTTACAAAAAAAGCATATATCTGATTAGAATGAATTACCTTTTTTTTATCAATGGACTTATTTATCTCAATTAATTTGCTGTTGTAATCCAGATAACGCACATAGTTAAAACAAGGTTCTGTACTTCCCTTCAACACATCATTTTTTTGGTCATACTTAATTTCCAAAGGTGCTTCCAATCGAAAATCTGCATCCATTGTAATTAAAATATAAGTCCCATCTTTTGGAATATAATTGTCAACCAACAACTTTGTTCTGCACTCTAGCGCAGTTGCTTCCTCTGAAAAAAAACGTTCCGCTACCGCATTTCGCTTTTTTTCAAAAACTTTTATTGCATCATATAACACACAATCCCTCCATTCTTAAATAATAGTTTTTTAATGTTTATCAATTTACAAATCGAAATCCAAGGAATCCTTGTCCTCTTGGTCCCATTCCTACGGAGTTTGCCAATGCAAAATAGAAAACTTTCTGTGCAGTTTCATTGTCTGATACTTGCATAGCAAATTTGTCCCCCAATAGCGTAATACCCTTGTATGATATTCCAATAGCACATTTGCTTTTTAATTCAATTTGGTCGTAAAGTGTAACGTTTTTTTCTACTTCCTCACCAGTATAACGTTCATATTGATGAATTAAACTTGCACAGAGTTCCTGCTCAAATTCTTCAAAACTCATACAATCTCTCCAATAACGTTTATTGTTGGCAGGCCTGATTATACACGGGGTCAACGTATATACAGATGCAATTGGTTTGTGTGGTATTTGCTTGACAGTTCTTGCTAATCCTTTCACAGCATTTGTCTTGTGATCTGCAATACCTTCCATTAAATAGGACATTAATTCTTGATTTACGGTTCTAATGCGAAACTGATATATTTCATCGCTCTTATATACTTTCATTCCTTTTTCAATCTTAGACGGCATATCAAAAGAATATCCTTTAATTGTATTTCTTTTGTGTAGTACCAAAAAATGTGGGTCCTTTACTAGATAACTATCTATATACTGCGCTAATATTCCACTTATCAAAGACACGCAAACTTCTTGTTGAAAAAATATTTTCACTGTGATTTCATATACTACCATATTTATTTTATCCTTTCTGTTTCTTTTGTCTTTATAAGATTTATTAAATTATAATCCATACTTATTATTTGAAATAATAATAATTACACTAAAAGAAAAAATCCGTACTTATTATTATTTCAATACATAAATGTTTCTATTAATAGAAATTTAATCCAGATTTTTCCTTCGATATTGTTATAATACTACAAGATACTACTTTTTGCAAGTACTTTTTGTAAGTTTTTTTGTTATTATATAACAGGTTGTTATTTCTATCCCCTTTACACAATATAATACTGACAATTTTGGAAAATGAAAAAATGGGCGCAACAATAGGAACCATTTTCTTGATACCTTAATTAAAACCAATTAACTTTTTCAGCCTTAAACTGTGGTATATCACTGTTTTGATATGGATTGTAATTATTTAGATTGCAGCCAAATTCCTTTAAAGATTTTATTTTATTATTGCTTGTCCACTCAATAAGTGATACTCCGTCAAATTCCTCTATACAGCCATTGTTCATTTTATTTTTAAAATACCATTCCACAACAGTTTGATGGTCTTTATGAAAAAATTGTTTGATTTCCCACACAAGAACTTTTCCCCGCATATTCCACTCTTTGAACCAGTGTTTCACTGTTTTTCGATTTTCGTATTTGGGACACCAACTTTCAGTATAAATAACATTATCTGTAAAAATATCATCTATTCCTAAATCCTCTTGACATAACCACATATCAAACCATAGACGTATTATTTTTTCTCTTTCCTCCATACTTCTATACCTCCCAACCTTTTGCAAGTTTGTTATAGGATTTAATATATAATATTTATCCGCTTGTGTCAAATTATACTATCCTCCATGTCCGAGGTGACGTGTCCGCTTTCAACAAGTGTTTCCTTATTGTCAAACAGTCCGATAGATGCCTAGTACAGTATTGCACAAATAACAGTGCTGTATTCTATTTCCGCAATACTGTACTAGCTATTTTTTCGCACTACAACAAACTGAATGCTTCCAACCAAAACAGATACTTGTGGTTTATCTTCCTTGTCCGCACCTTCACAAAAGATATAGTACACCCCATTATCTGTTAAAATGAGATTCCATAATGCTTATCTTTTGGTCTTTGGTTTGGAATAGTGAAGTGCTGGCGGTCTATTAAGATTGCGTAATAACAAAAATGCATCAAGCCATTGCAAAACGATTGTGCATGGCTTGATGCTTATAACAAAAAGTCAACGACTAAGCTTTTACGTCACTTCCGAATCTCTTTCGTCACTTCTGCTGGTATCTCAAACTCTACTGTTCCCATATACATTGGTGCCACGTCTCCCTCATTAAACGCAATCACCACATTGCCATTTTCATTTAGATAGAAAGAAGTTTCATCTGTAATCGCCTTAAAATTCCACTCCTCAATCTCATCATTTAGCCAATAATAAACATTTTCATCCGAATCCATCTGCTCTTGCATCTGGCGTTTAATTTCGTCGCTAATTGGCGTGATATAATCTTCTCCTTCCTTAAAGATGTCTTTTATCTGTAACCGCTCCCCAGTTGTCAAATCAATCGTATAAAAATAATTCCACTCATAACCGCTGCCAGCCCCTTGATAACAAATAAGTTTCAGTGTAAAATACTCTGGCGTAGTCATAAGCACTTCACTTTTCACAATCACATCCTGATACCCTTGTTCCTCTTTCAGATCCGTCTCAAACTCTTTGATTAGATTGTCTGTAATGGATTGAATCTCCGCGTTGATTTCTGCTGTTGTGCGATCTAAATTCTCTTTCACCGTGCTGTCCTGCGGCTGTCCATCCATCTTTTCATCTGGTTGAATCTCTGGCACTTCAATCTCTGCCATATTGCGTTCTGTTTCATATTCATAATTGCGAAACGTTACTACTTTTACAAGCTGACCAATCACTGGTATCTGTTCCATTGCGTGTGCAATTGTTCCTGATGTGTTGGGTAAAACGATAAAAATTCCTATCACTGCGGCGGCAGCCATCGCTGCAAACTTTACTATTTGATTTTTTCCTTGTCTATTTTGTTCCATTTTTTTAACCTCCTCTATTTTTTGATGCAACTGCGCTACTTGAGCTTCTGTCATCTGCTGACTGAAATATTTTATTTTCAGTTTTTGCAATGCATTTTGCAGGTCTGAATCATACCCTCTGTCATTCATAATAAACCTCCTTTATCATACTACTCCAAAACACTCTCACAAATTCTTCCAAAAACATGTACCACACCATCTTATAAAACCTTTAATTTTTATTGTAGTATTTTATATTGTTATCATTTCTTATAAAGGAAAAATCCACAGTCAATGTTATGTGTCCTCTTTCAGTGTGCACTGCAGTTTCTTTAAGCTTCGATATAATCTGCTTTTGATGGTATTTATATTTTCCTCAAGAATATCTGCAATTTCCTCAAATTTCATATCCTCAAAGAAACGTAGTATCACAACTGCCTTATCCTGTTCTGGCAAAGCGTCTATTGCTCTTTGCAAATCAATCTCTAAACTGTTATCATTGTTATGAATAGACAGCAATTCCTTTTCTATTTCATTCTGAATATGGTCATAGGAACAATGCTGTGGTTGTTTGAGTAAGCGAAAACACTCATTTAGCATAATGCGATATACCCACGTCTGCGCATACGCAGGATTTTTCAGTGTATTACTCCCACGCAGAGCCTTGTATGACCCATTTTGTACAATGTCATATGCATCTGCTTCATTGTGAGTATAACTGTATGCAAGACGATAATATTGGTCATACTTTTGTAGAAGGATTTGCTCAATCAAAACTCTATTGGTCTCATTTCTCCTATTTACAAACATGCGCAATCTCTTCACCTCCTTTATCACCTATTTAATCATTAGACCCACCTGCCTATCAAATAGTTTCAAAACGGTAAAAATTTTTGTAGTGTTCAATCTTCAGCCTCCTATTACAGACATTAAGCCATGCAAAACCACTTCGTTGTGTCAAAGCGACATCCCTTGGCTTAACGCATTTCTGCCACTACGTACTTTTACGCAACCTATAAAGCCATAATTTGCAGTAAGTACAAAGTCCTAGACTGAACAGTAACGAATTTTCTTATACTTTTCATCCTTCTATTGACACTGCTTTACATATGGATTATGATAAACTGGTACTACCAGTTAGGAGATGAAAAAATGAACTATTTAAAACAATTTACTATTATTCTGTTTGTCTCGTTCCTTGGCGAGCTATTGCACATTATAGTACCACTTCCAATTCCTGCAAGTGTCTATGGGCTAATTCTTATGCTACTTGCTCTCTGTTTTGGCGTCCTTCGCCTAGAACAAGTTAAAGAAACCGCTGACTTTTTAATTGAAATTATGCCAGTGATGTTTATTCCTGCCGCTGTGGGACTTTTGGAATCATGGTCTGCACTACAGCCAATCTTTGTGCCTGTTGTCATAATTACAATTCTAACAACAGTTATTGTTATGGGCGTAACAGGGCAGGTTACACAGTTTATGATTCGGAAAGGAAAAGAGGGAAAGAAGAAATGAATGCATTTTTTGCAGATTTTATTTTTTTTGGTGCCATACTCAGCCTTGCCGCATATGAGGCAGGACTGCTCATTAAAAAGAAATTTAAACTGGCTGTTCTAAATCCGCTCTTGATTGCAACTGTCTGTGTGATGGCAGTTTTGTTGCTTTTGAAAGTGGAGTATCAGCACTATCAGGAAGGTGCGAAATACATTAGCTATTTGCTAACCCCTGCAACGGTCTGTCTTGCTGTTCCTCTCTACGAACAGCTTGAATTGTTAAAAAGAAATCTAAAAGCTGTGGCTGGTGGTATTACCGCCGGAGTCCTTTCCAGCCTTATCAGCGTATTTTTGTTGGCAAAATTATTTTCACTGAACCATGAACAATATGTGACATTGCTACCCAAATCCATCACTACTGCAATTGGAATGGGAATTTCGGAGGAACTTGGCGGCATACAGACAATCACTGTCGCTGTTATTATTGTAACCGGCATTCTTGGAAATGTTATTGCAGAATTTGTCTGTAAAATCTTTCGCATCGAGGAACCTATTGCCAAAGGATTGGCTTTGGGCACTGCCTCGCATGCAATTGGCACTGCAAAAGCGATGGAGCTTGGAAAAATTGAGGGCGCAATGAGCAGTCTTGCAATCGCCGTCGCTGGGCTTTTAACCGTTATTGGCGCTTCTGTATTTGCAAATCTAATGTAAAAAAGCTGAAAACTGTACATGGAGGATTTTACCCCAATGAGCGAAACAAAAGCGTACTATATCGTAATAGAATATATTCAGATGCTTATCCAACAGAATAAAATCTCCTTCGGCGGAAAGCTGCCATCAGAGCGACAACTATCAACCATTCTTGGGCTGAGCAGAAATTCTATCCGCGAAGCCCTTCGCAGCCTAGAAAATATGGGTGTTGTTGAAAGTCGGCACGGACAGGGAAGCTTTCTTGTAAATCATGTTAGCCAAAGCCTTGGAAGTACTCTTTCTCTGTTGCTTTTTATGAATGCATGTAGCAACCTAGAAGTCATTCAGCTTCGCCGCAGCATTGAGATTAGCGCCTATCTGCTCGCTGTAAAACGGATACAAGACACACAAATTCAAGAACTTTCCCGCTGTTTTGAGGTACTTAAAAACAGTAATCCAAAAGAACGCGCAAAGGTGGACAAACAATTTCATGACACATTGATTCAATTTTCCGAAAACCGAATATTTGTTTTGTTAAATGAAACATTATCGCAACTGTTTGAGCACACTATCCAAGCACAGCAGCCCTATCTCTCTTCTGATGCGTGGGAACAACTTTTATCGTATCATGCGCGCATTTTATCCTGTCTTACATTACACACAGTAGAAGGGATTCATGCAATTACAGAACATTACGATTTTATTGAAAGCATTATTGAATAGCAATTCTTAAGATATTTTTAATGGTATGTTTATAACGTTTATGGTAGAATTATGCATTAAATAATTCACGGATTGAAAGATGCATTGTGTCAAAATTAAATTTTTCACACAGCAAATTTAGGCGTAAGTACAAGTTTGCAGACTTTGGCAAGAATGGAGGAATTTTATGAAATACACTGCCGCAGCATACCTATTGACTGTCACAATTATTTCCTTTCTGGGATATTGTGTTGAAAATATATGGCTTGCTATTACACAACAATACATCAACAACAGAAATATGTACCTGCCCTTCTTGTTGGGATATGGTCTCACAGTTGTTGGCATCTATCTGATTTTGGGAACACCTAAAAAATGGCGAAAGCGAAAACTCGCAAGTAAATACATAGTCTATCTAGCATATTTTCTTCTAATGATCGTTCTTGTGAGCATTGGAGAAATTCTTCTTGGAAAAACGGTAGAATATTTTTGCGAGATTACATACTGGAATTATGAAAAACTGCCTTTCCATCTTACAAAATACACTTCACTTCCTACCAGCATGGGATTTGCAGGCATTATTGAATTTTTTATGGAATATTTAATGGAACCTATTTTAAATAAGGTACAGCAACTTCCAAAGACCACATTACATATTTTAGCTGTAGGTTTTTTTATTCTGTTGGTAGGCGATTTTGTTGTTAGTTTCCGAAGTATGTATCTAAACAAAAAACCAAATTATATCTGGAAATATGAAATTGCACAAAATCACTTTATACGCTATCACAACATTCAATAATTTGTATTCCCGTATTTTGGGGACACCCATACATATAAAAAAACGACTACATCTGCAGTCGTTTTTTTATATACATTAATAATGTTGAAATCAAAAGATATTTTAAACTTTTGTGAATCTTAAAATGCTATATTGACATATCATACAGTCAAGAAACTATCTTTAAATCAATGATTCATACAGCTTTGTGATATCTTCAACACTCGTTTCCTTCGGGTTCCCCGGTCTGCACGCATCATCATAAGCGGACTGTGCAAGAAATGGAATGTCTTCTCTCTTAACAATCTCCTTTAAATCTACTGGGATTCCAACGTCTTGTGACAATTTCTTTACTGCATCAACTGCCGCCTTGCGATACTCTTCTTGTGACATATTATCCACACCTTGTACGCCCATTGCCCTTGCAATCTCACGGTACTTCTCTCCCGTTGCCTCCGCATTATATTCCATAACTGTAGGGAGAATAATTGCGTTGGCAACACCATGTGGGGTGTCATATAGCGCGCCCAGTGGATGTGCCATAGAATGCACAATGCCAAGTCCTACATTGGAGAATCCCATGCCTGCAACATACTGCCCAAGTGCCATATCAGCTCTTCCTTCCGGAGTATTGTCAACTGCACCTCTTAAAGAGCGCGCTATAATTTCAATTGCCTTCAAGTGAAACATATCAGACAGCTCCCATGCTCCAGCTGTAATGTAGCCTTCTATAGCGTGTGTAAGTGCATCCATACCAGTTGCTGCTGTCAGTCCTTTTGGCATTGTCGCCATCATCTCTGGGTCTACAAATGCTACCACAGGAATATCTTTTGGGTCCACACAAACCATTTTGCGGTTCTTTGACACGTCTGTAATAACATAATTGATAGTTACTTCCGCCGCTGTTCCTGCTGTGGTTGGCACTGCAAAAATAGGCACAGACTTATTTTTGGTAGGCGCCACACCCTCAAGGCTCACAACATCCTCAAACTCTGGATTGTTAATAATAATACCGATTGCTTTGGCTGTATCCATAGAAGAACCACCGCCAATCGCAATCAGATAGTCCGCACCAGATTTCTTATATGCAGCTACTCCAGTCTGCACATTCTCAACTGTTGGGTTTGGTTTTATCTCGGAATACAATTCATATGCCATTCCCTCCCCTTCGAGAACGTCAAGCACCTTTTTTGTTACACCAAACTTTACCAAATCTGGATCGGAACACACAAATGCCTTGTGAAATCCTCTTCCCTTCGCCTCAGGTACAATCTCCTTTACTGCGCCCGCTCCATGATATGATATCTCATTCAATACAAACCTGTTTGCCATATATTTTTCTCCTTTTCCATAAAATTTTTCCACTTATGTAATTACATTCTTTTTACTCGGTTATCTCTACTAACCGAATTTGTTTTAGAAAGTTACTTTTTTATTATACCATATAAACTTATCAAATAAAAACCTTTCTGACAAAGTAATTTTAAAATCTATTGCAAAAGTGTAACCGTTCGGATAAACTAGCCCATTACAGCATGAATTCATTGGATAAGAATTACTATTCATGGCTTAGAAAATCGCTCATAGCAACGATTCAGGGTGATATTTAAGGTTTTGCTTCGCAAAAACCGCCCATTATTTCTGAATCGTGTTCTCACGGAATGTACAGTTTATGCGTATTCATGTCCTGTGAAAAGTAACTAGCTAAGAACTACTACTGTGTCTTAATTTGCCATATATCCTAAAATATGATATGATACAAATACTATAAATCACAAAGGAATATTTCAGGTATTCGTTGTATGAAAAACTATAAAGAGGATAAAGTATGAGTATTTTAAATGTTGAACATCTTTCTCACGGCTTTGGCGACAGAACAATTTTTACTAATGTGTCCTTCCGACTTTTAAAAGGAGAACATATTGGACTGGTGGGTGCTAACGGTGAAGGCAAATCCACTTTTATGAATGTTATCACAGGGAGGCTCATGCCAGATGAAGGTAAGGTTGAGTGGGCCAAAAATGTGCGTGTAGGCTATCTTGATCAGCACACAGTCTTAGAGAAAGGAATGTCTGTCAAAGATGTCCTCTCCTCCGCGTTTGATTTTCTATATGAAATGGAAAATCAAATGAATGAAATTTGCGATAAAATGGGCGATGCTTCTGAGGCAGAGCTAGAATCCTATCTGGATGAACTTGGCACAATACAAGAACTGCTAGACCAACATGACTTTTATATGATTGACGCAAAGGTTGAAGAAGTTGCGCGGGCACTTGGTATTATGGAGGTTGGACTTGACACAGATGTCACAAATTTGAGCGGTGGACAGCGAACAAAAATCCTGCTTGGAAAACTATTGTTGGAAAAGCCAGACATTCTACTTTTAGATGAACCAACAAACTATCTTGATGCCAACCATATTGAATGGCTAAAACGATATTTACAGGAATATGAAAATGCATTTATCCTAATCTCACACGATATTCCTTTTCTAAACAGCGTTATCAATATTATCTATCACATGGATAACGCAGAATTGACACGCTATGTAGGCGATTACGATAAGTTTCAGGAAGTCTACGCCATGAAGAAGGCACAGCTCGAGGCTGCTTACAATAGGCAACAAAAAGAAATTGCAGACTTAAAGGATTTTGTAGCGCGAAACAAAGCGCGCGTCTCTACTAGAAATATGGCAATGTCACGCCAAAAGAAACTGGATAAGATGGAGCTGATTGAACTTGCTCAAGAGAAACCCAAACCGGAATTTCATTTTCAGGAAGCACGAACCAGTGGTCGATATGTCTTTATAGCCAAAAGTCTGATAATTGGCTATGACGAAGCACTGTCCAAACCGCTTGACATCTCAATGGAACGCGGACAGAAAATTGTACTGACAGGTGCAAACGGCATTGGCAAGACCACGCTTTTAAAGAGCATTCTGGGACTGATTTGCCCCTTAAATGGCGGGGTCGAATTAGGGGATTACTTGGAGATTGGATATTTTGAACAGGAAATGGATTCGTCCATCACAACCACCTGCATTGAAGAAATATGGAATGAATTTCCTTCTCTGTCACAGTACGAGGTACGCTCTGCCCTTGCAAAATGCGGTTTGACCACCAAACATATAGAGAGTAAAGTAAAAGTTTTAAGCGGTGGCGAACAGGCAAAAGTTCGGTTGTGCAAACTAATCAACAAACCCACGAATGTGTTACTCTTAGATGAACCTACAAACCATTTAGATACGGATGCAAAGTCAGAGCTAAGACGCGCTCTTACCGCATATAAAGGAAGTATTCTTATGGTATGCCACGAACCTGAATTTTACAATGATCTCGCCACCGATATCTGGGATTGCTC
The DNA here is from genome assembly GCA_949383255.1 of Lachnospiraceae bacterium. Classification (GTDB taxonomy): domain Bacteria; phylum Bacillota; class Clostridia; order Lachnospirales; family Lachnospiraceae; genus COE1. The sequence goes on from CASJPF010000039.1 coordinate 26,027, forward strand.
TCAATGGAGCACACGAATAATCAAGTAAGGAAATCTTATCTTCGCTGACAAGTGCCCAGGCGCATAAAAAGGGATGCACAAAAGCATCCCCTTCTTTTTTAGAAAGTAAAAATCACTGCTGTGAGTGGTGGCAGCGGGAATCCAATATATTGATCTCTGTTGTCACATAATCCTTTCTTAGCTTTGATTGTCTTTGCAATCTTATTCCCATTTCCGCCAAACTTCTTTTCATCAGAGTTTAATAGCAACTTATACTGTGTATTCATTGGAACACCAACTTTAAACTTTGGATATGCTACAGGCGTCATATTAATAACAAAAAGCATATGCTGTTTGCCGTCTTTCGTTCTCCTGACAAAGCTGTAAATGCTGCGCTCAGTATCATCTGCGTTCATCCACTCAAAACCAAGCCAGTCATTGTCAATCTCATAGAGACAAGGATTCTTTTTATAAATGTTCAAAAGCTCGCTCATATAATCATGCATACCCTTGTTAAACGGCTCCTTCAGCAAGAACCAATCCAGCTCTCTTGCTTCACTCCACTCGCGCTCCTGACCAAACTCCTGTCCCATAAACAGCAATTTCTTTCCCTCATGCCCAAACATAAAGGTATAAAGGTTTCTGAGATTTGCATACTTATCAATCTCATAGCCCGGCATTTTATTAACCATAGAGCATTTCAAATGCACCACCTCATCATGTGAGAGCGGCAGAATATAGTTTTCGGAACTGTTGTAACTCATAGCAAAAGTCAGTCGATAATGATTGTCCTTTCTAAAATATGGGTCTAGTTTCATATACTCGCAGTAATCATGCATCCAACCCATATTCCACTTAAAGGAAAATCCAAGACCACCGTCTTCGGGTTCCGCGGTAACTTTCGGCCATGCAGTGGACTCCTCCGCAATGGTCATCACACCCGGATGCGCACCGTGAATAACAGAATTTAGATGCTTAAAGAACTCTATCGCATCAAGATTTTCATGTCCGCCGTACTTGTTTGGCACCCACTGACCAGCCTGCTTGCCATAATCCAGATAAAGCATTGACGCCACCGCATCCACGCGCAATCCATCAATATGGAACTCACGGATCCAGAACAGTGCATTGGCAATCAGGAAATTCCGTACCTCATTTTTGCTGTAATTAAATATTTTAGTACCCCAATCTGGATGCTCTCCAAGGCGTTTATCTGGATGCTCATAGAGACAGGTACCGTCAAACTCACAAAGACCATGTGCATCCCTTGGAAAATGCGCCGGAACCCAGTCTAAAATAATTCCAATATTATTTTTGTGCAGCAAATCAATCAGATAACGGAAATCATCTGGAGTTCCATATCTTGATGTCGGTGCATAGTAACCTGTTACCTGATATCCCCAAGAACCGTCAAATGGAAACTCTGCAATCCCCATCAGCTCAATATGTGTATATGGCATCTCCTGTAAGTACTCTACAATTCTGTCTGCAAATTCACGATAATTGTAAAACCCGTCTTCTGTTCCGTCAGGATGTTTCATCCAAGAACCAATATGACACTCATAAATTGACATAGGTTCTTTGTTCATATCCTTCTTTTCGCGGTCGGTCATCCACTTTTTATCTGTCCATTTAAAATGATTCAAATCATATACGCGGGACGCTGTGCCCGGGCGCATCTCCGCATAATTGCCATATGGATCTGCTTTGTATAGTCTTCTGCCATCTGGCAGCACCAACATATACTTATACATCTGACCTTCTTTTACATCCTCGATAAATGTGGCATAAATTCCACCCTCACCAAGACGTTCCATAGGAGATGCACCTTCATCCCAGTCATTGAACTCTCCAATGACATAGACCTCTTTTGCATTCGGCGCCCACACTGCAAAGAACACACCATCTTTTTTGCCCTTTTTGCAAAAATGTGCACCTAATTTTTTGTAAATCTCATAATGTGTACCTTGACCGAATACATACTGGTCCGCATCAGAGATAAACACTGTTGTTTCTTCCTTGCTCATAAAATGTCCTCCATTCTGTTATATAAAATCCCTTTCTTTGAGGACAATCATGTCCTCATTGTCATACCTTCTTGCGAATAGCACATCCACAAAATTTTTGAGCTTAGACTTTCTGGATTTCCAAATTGCCTCATCTATGATGTCCCTCACCTCATCCTTTGTCACCACATGATTTCCACTCTGCATATTTGCTATTCTTGTGTAAAGGGCAAGTGTACCTAACTCATCAATGGAATATTCCAAAGCCAAGGCATAATTTTTAGCGTAGGCAACCAGAGCATTATTATCCATCTCCATCAAATCAATCCTAATATTAAAATAGTCTGTAATCATCGCTTGCTTCTGCAAAAGTTTTGAAATCTCTTTTTTGGTGTCCTCCATAATGACTACAACTCCAAGACTTTCCTGATTGAGATTTAGCGCCATCTCATATAGCTTCTCCTCGCTCATACCATTTGCCTTCTCTATTATAATACCACCATTATTCAATTTCTCAAAGATATCTTTGATATTTCTTTGATTGATTTTTTCGCCGGTAATCTTCGCAAGTCTCCCCGAAAAACTTTCATCAGATACTTGGTACTCTTTGATTAGATTTTTTGCCATTCTAACTGTATCTAACCCCGCGTCACCCGTGATAATAACATTTCCAGTGTAAGCTGTAAGTGTCATGTTTTCCAGAGCAAAAATAATCTGCTTCTTAATCTTTTTAGTGACAGCAAAATTCTCAAACAGTGTCTGCTCTTCTGCCGTAAATTCGCGTAGTTCTTCACGCTTTGCCCCACGCGCTTCCTTTTTTGTCGTGGCGACAATCTTCTCTGAAAGCGAGCTGAGATCCGCTGTGTTCATCTTAATCTCCTGCGTCTTGAGGGCATCCTCTTTTGCCATCTCGGCAATACTCTCCGCATCCTCTGGATCAAGCTCACTCTCATCATACCGATAATTTTGTTGATATTCTTTCCTATCTGAAGCAACATAGGTCTCTTCAGGATACAGCTCTTGTGTATATCCATTCACGTCTTCTGCATATCCGTAATCCGCATATTCTATCTCAATCTCTTCCTTTGATTCCTGTATATACTCATTGCTGTCATCATAGGAATAAATTTCGTGTGTGTCATTGTAGTCTTCTGTCACATCTTCGATAGGATTCTCTTCTATCTGATAAATATCATTGTACACATCACTATCTGATTCTATATCTAAACGCTCATTCGCCTGATATCCATCAAGGTTGCCATCATCTCCTTCTAACAGATATTCATTATTGTCCTCCTCATAATAGGTACCATCTTCTACATCTATATCTTGCGCATCCGCCTGTAAATCCGTGCTATTACTCTTCTCCACATAACCATTTTCCAGTTCTATATTATCCTCTAATATATAGTCTTCTGTATTTAATTCCTGTGTGTACCCTGCACTGACTTCTGTATTTTGTTCCGAAATTGACGTTTCACCATTTTGTATGTTCTCCTCCGAAAAATACGCTGCATTGTCTTCTAAATCCTCTTTTGACAAATACACTGTATTATTTTCTAAGTCCTCTTCTGGAAAATACGTTGCTTTGTCTTGTAAGTCCTGTTCTAGCGTGTATTTATCATTATCGCGCAAATCACCCTCTGTCTCATATCCATCGTTGGATTCCCATATCTCCTCATTTGTCTGCGGCATGTAAGCGGAATCACCCTTGGCTTTGTTTTCCTCCGATGATTCAGCAATTTCTAACTCCTGTTCAAATGTGTTTTCAAGTTCTGGTTGATATTCCTCCCTTACAAAAGACTCCTCTTTTCTTCCTTTGGTCTGTTCTGTCCTATACTCCACATCAAACGCATCATCCGATACTTGTTTTGCGCGGTTCTGCGGAATATCTCCCGTTACATCCGCCTCCAAAAATCTGTCCTTGCGAGGCGTTCTTTTCTGCGCGGCTTCCTCCTCCCGCTGAATTTCGCCCAATATGCCACTCTTGAGCGAATTATCAAAATCTGCTAATATTTTACCAGTCTGTGTCAGAACACGTTTTTTAATCTCCTCCTGATGCTTCTTCGCATTTTCTGTCTTTTTTCGCTCCCACTCTGCCAACACATCTTTCAGATTCATTGTACCTGTAATCTGGGCACCCAACTCCCCACTTACTTCTAAAGAATTTTGATTATGGTACACATTCTCCTCATTGTTCTCCATGCGATTGTGCTCTTCATTGACAGACTGCTCTGTAGTGTATCGTAGTTCCTCTATATCAGAATCTGACTTAATTAAGCGCGCATCTTTTCCCGGCACATAAACCTTGCGAATCGCCCCTGTATTGGGGGCAGGTGCAGCCTCCGATACACTTGTCACTAACTGCGCAATACTGTTTGTATATGCCATACTTTCTGACTCTTGTCCGCCTCTGTTTTGCACATTGGCATATGCCTGTGTATGCCTAACAATGTTATTGACATCTTCACTAGAATTATATTTTTCCCTATCCTCTGCAAACACATCTTCATTATCCGCAAGCACCTCTTTCATACCCTCCGCAACCACTTTTTGAAGATTGATTGTGTTGTACTGACTCATATCACTTGAATTTGCAGTAGGTGCAGGATTACTCTGGTACAAATAAAGCCCATTGCGATAGCTCTTATCTGGTTCTTTGCCGCGTCCAGAATCTTCCCAATGATTGGTATCATTTCTATTTTCTATTAAATTCCCATTTTCGTCATAAGTCTGCTCCACATAAAATTCACCAGTATAACTATTTTTATTGGAGTAATTTATATTTGCATAACCATCGTCTACATAATCATTCTGTCCATAATCAGAATAGCTCTCCTGTGGAAATGTGGCTGTATTATACGATTCACGCACATAAGTTTCCTGATCGTATTGCGCGTTTTCGTATACTTCATTCAAATAGCCTTGTGTATTATCATACCCTCTGTTTTCATACCCCTCATTAGAATAGCCCTGTGCATCATATCCACTATTTTCATATGCTTCATTGGAATAATCTTGCATATTATATCCATTATTTTCATATGTTTCATTAGAATAACCTTGTGTATCATATCCACTGTTTTCATATCCTTCATTGGAATAACCTTGTGTATCATATCCACTGTTTTCATATCCTTCATTGAAATAACCTTGTGTATCATATCCACTGTTTTCATATCCTTCATTGGAATAACCTTGTGTATCATATCCACTGTTTTCATATCCTTCATTGGGATAACCTTGTGTATTGTATTCTGTGTTTGCATATGCTCCATTGGAATAATTTTGTGTATCATATTCATTGTTTGCATATGCTCCATTGGAATAACCTTGTGTATCATATTCACTGTTTGCATATCCTTCATTTTGATAACTCTGAGAATCATATCCAACACTATTATCATACAATTGCTGCGGATAATTTTCCTGCTCATACCCTGTACTTTCATATGTTTCATCTGCATAATTATCCTGATAATACTCTGTGTCTTCGACTTCATATCCCTCCTCAGAATCCATCTCCTGAGTATAACTTCCATTTGTCTCCGTATCATCACTATAATTGTCCGACGCATGATTCAGCATGGTCTCATACTTTTCCTGCTGTGATTTGGAAAGTGGCACATGGACCGCCTTTAGCTCCATTGCTTTCATCACATACGGACCATCTCCAAACCAGAGTATAATGTCGTCACACTCTTCCACGCATTTTGTAGACAATCCTACTCTATGATATAAATAGGCAAGTTCATATGCCCATTCCTCCTGATAATCCTTCTTTTTTAACTCTTCAAGAATCTCAATTCGCTCTTCAAGACTTGCCTCTTGCGCTTCCAATATCCGATATCGAAGCGTAAATACGCCATTGTCTTTTGGCGCCAACTTTACAAACTGTTTATAATATTCAATCGCTGACACAACATCATCTAACTCAATTGATAATTCACAAAGGGAATACACAACAGAACGGTTTGCAGGATAACGTTCATACGCCAGCATCAACACTTCCCTAGCCTCTTCATTTCGTCTGTTGATTCTATATAATACCGAAATTTTTAACAGCATCGACGCGCTCTTAACTCTTCTCCAGTCAATCGTATCTGCTATTTTTACGGCTTCTGTATATTTTTCCTGTTCGATCAAATTTGAAATTTCTTCTGAACGAACTTTGTATTCGTATTTGTCCAAGTCTCATCACCTCTGACGCTGCTGCTTCCTTATCAAATTTCTGATTTAAAAGCATATTATCTGAGCGGGAATACTTTATGAGACAATTTTCTATTCAATACACATGACAGCTTCCCCCACTCTAAAAGTCAGTTTAGCATACTGTTTTGCCCCTGTCAACGACAACGCACAGCTCGTTTGTTACGATTCATAGCATAGGAACCGCTCATAGTAACAATTCGGGGCGATATCTCAAGTTTTGCTTCGCAAAAATCGCCCATCACTTCTGAATTATATTCTTACGGAATGCGCATAAACTGCGCATTCCTAACCCGCAAATAGCAACTCTCATTTCCTTTATAATCCGTACTTTTCCCAATCTTTTATATCTGTGATAACTGGCAGCCAACAATCAATCTCAAATGTCACATTTGTAACAGGGTCTGCATAACCATCATTCACTGCTGTTCCACTGCACAAAATGTGTACTCTGTCCTCTTTGAACTCCACAATGGTAAGCTGATAATTCAACAATGGCTCATGTTCAAAAATATAAAATAAATCCTCTCTATTGTATGCCTCCTCCATATTTTTTACCTCAAATGTCATTCCAGCAATATCTTCAATCTGGCGCACTGATGTGCTAACAATCCCCAACTCCAGTTTGGGCGTTACGCGCTCCTCCTGAAACTCATTTGCCTGAAAACAACACGCAACGCTGTATTCCAGCCCTTCCTCTGAATCATAAAAAACAAAAAAAGCGGTTTCTCTTGTGTTTGCGTCCAGTGCAAAATAAATGTCATTTAATATTAATCCTGTCATTTTCCCTTCCTCTTTTCCGTTCTAATCTTTTTTGCAATAATACACTATGTAAAGTCATACCACTTTCCACTATTGCGTCCTTTTCTAAAAACAACATTTCTATCTAGCTCCAATTCAAATAGCTCCTCCAATTCCGGGAATAATTGCAATACTTGTTTCCTATCCATTTTTTCATACACATCAATATTTCCTGTTTCCGGTAACGCGCTTTGCAGTACCCAACGATCCTCCAACTCCTTAACAAAACATGCATTCTGCAATGCTTCTCCCTTCAACAACTTTGGTTCTACATACACAATCTGATTCATGCTTATCCCTCCAAACACCTCTCATAAGCAAATATTTATATGCCATTTTTGTCACAAATTATTTTTCAAACTATCTTTATTTTATCTTGTGAAAATTATGATGTCAATTATTACGTTTTTCTTGTTTGCCACTGGAAAGAGACTTAGATTTTTGAAAGAATTATATAAAATTCCTTTGGCTCAGGATTTCACTGCTTACAACTGCAAAATAAATCCTAAGCCAAAGGAATTTAATGCTGTATATTCATTAATTCTCAGGGGCAAAGCAAATCGAAAAAGGTCCTGTCTATTTCCTATATTTGTTCTCCCCAAAAATCATTTAACCTTTCTTTAATATACTCCAACTTTGCATGACTAGCTGGAATCCTGATTCCTCCTTCCAATTCTACAATGCCTTCTTTAATCCTTACAATATGGCTTAAGTTCACAATGTCACCACGATCAACATAAAGAAAATCTTTTGAGTTTAACTCATTATATACCTGACTTAAACTTTTTCTTACTTTTGTCGAAGTTCCATCCATTAATACAATGACTGCATTTTTCCCTTCCCGCTGAATATATAGTATTCTATGATATTGAATTTTTTCTATTCGGCTTGGCATTTTTATTGTATAGTATTGATCTGCTTGTAACTGAATCATATTAACAGCATCCTTCAATGCATGTTCAAGCCTTATATCTAATGAATTTTTAGGAATATATCTGAATATTGATAGCTCAAAAGCATCTATCGCATACTTTAAATGCGATGTAATAAGTATGATTAATGTATTTGGAAGATGTCTTCTAATATAAGCCGATAATCTCATTCCATCAATATCTGGCATTTCTATATCGCACAAAACCAAATCAAAAAATTTTCCTTCTTGAATATCATATTGTAATAGTTTGCTTTGTGTATATGTTTTTATTTCTGCAACAATATTATTTTTTTTAAGAAACATGATAACCTTACTTTCAAATGTTTTCACTATTTTTTCATCATCATCGCAAATTGCAATATATAACAATTTTCTCTCCTCCTAAAACTGTAAATTATTATAATAGTATATCACAACCAACTACAAAATCACTATTTTTTTCACCATATTCATAAATTTCATAAAAAATATTTGAATTTGTAATTCGTGGACAAAAATATAGGAATTCACGGACAAACTGTAGATCTCCCACAGTAATTTTGATAATATGTATTACAAGCAGTGTGAAAAATAAATTTTTTGCACACAACTTTGTGCCCGCAACCCAAAGTTTGCAGGCTAAGAGAAAGGCATGGTTATTAATATGTTAAATAAAGTTTCTGTTCAACTATCAAAATTTCTATTACAAAAGATAAAAGAAGATAAGCAAGAACAAGATGTGTATACATATGGTTTCGAGCTAATAATATCTACAATTATTTTTTTTGTTTCCATCATAGTTATTTCTGCTATATTATCGAGTCCCATATCAGGTTTGGTGTTCCTTATCACATTTGTTCCCTTGAGATTGTTTACAGGGGGATATCATGCTGACACATATAGTCGATGTTTTATCTTAACACGACTTTACAACTTTATAAATGATACCCTTGCTTCTGAAGCACTTGTTTT
>CASJPF010000040.1 GCA_949383255.1 Lachnospiraceae bacterium
CCTTAGACCACTGCCGGGAAAACAGCCCCAATAAAGCCTATCATCTGATACAGGCATTCGCTCCCGGTGAGGTTAGTTTTGAGGAAGCGCACCGGATAGGAAAAGAGCTTGCTGACAGGGTTTTAGAGGGAAAATATTCTTACGTTGTGACCACGCACATTGATAAAGGTCATGTCCATAACCATATCATTTTCTGTGCTGCTGACAACATTGAACATGATAAATATCACGACTGTAAACAGAGCTATTACCGAATCAGAAAATTAAGCGACGAGCTGTGCAGCGAGCATAATCTTTCCGTCATTATCCCCGGTGGAGAGCGTGGAAAAAAATATAACGAATGGCAGACAGATAAAAACGGTACGACATGGAAAACACAGATAAGGAAAGACATCAATGCTGCCATAAAATCATCTTCTGCCTACGAAGAATTTCTGCTCCTGATGCGGGCAAAGGGTTATGAGATAAAGGGCGAAACCTTTGGGGAAGATGACCCATATGCACTAACTTTACAAAAAGCATAGAAGCTGCTGTCGGGTATGTTTGTTTTGCACCATTACATCATTAAAATTTCTAGCAACACTACTGCTTAATACAGACATTTATCATTTTTACAAGCAATATTAAAGAGCTAAAAACCGTTGATTTGCTTGGTTTTCAGCTCTTTTATTGTCACTCAAATTCACGAGTGCTTGATTTTTTCTTATGTTTGGGGATACGAGTGTATTTTATTTCAATTTTATTTTAATGAGGGCATTTATCAAATGTTTGAGTTGAAATATGGTCGCCAAATATATTTTTACCACATTTACTGCATCTTTGCCCTGAATAATAATCTACTTTGCAATGACCATCTGAATAAATATAATGTACGGCCTGTGTTCCATTTACATAAGTATGCGTACAGGTATTATATGGCTGTATTCCATTTTCTCCTGCATTATCATAATACACATTGCCGCTTTCATCTACAAAAATTACGTCTTCCTCAGCAGTAATATATGTTTCTATCTCATTCAAATATCCATTATTTTGTCCCTGTAGTTGTTCAGCACCCTCAATAAAAAATGATTGTACTTTGTCAGCATCATTATTTACATCCAAATATGCCACATCTTTTGACTGATATGCTGCTGCCGTTAGCGAGGAGGCAAAAACTCCTGTTGCAATAAGAATTGTTCCCACCACTTTACTGAGCAATCCAAATTTCTTTCTACGCTTCATCATATTCTTGATTCTCTCCTTTAGTTCCTTCTCACCTGCATTCTTCCCAAGACCCATAAAAGGCAATCTTGCACTGTATTTCCCCTCTGCAAAGTCCACAACCATATTCGCGTAATCCTTAATTTGTTGTGTATTCTTTCCCGCCAAAACTTTTTCGTCACAGTACATTTCTGCGACAATACTCCAGCGTTTCCAGAGGTAATAAACGAAAGGATTGTAAAAGTTCAAGAAGACCACTGCGAGCAAGAGTAATCTGACAAGATTATCTTTGACTTTAATATGTATCAACTCGTGATTCAGTGTGTCTTTCAGTCTATCCTGTGTGAAATCGGTATCTGGCAATATAACATTTCCATTTAGCAATCCTGTTGCAACAGGCGTACTCAGTCCACGACAACGATAGACTTTTACCTTGACATTGCCACCAAGCATATGAATCATATCTGTCTCCATTTTGCTTGGATTGGAACAGTTCAACACTTTTTTATGTTCTTTTTTATAATTTCCCGCCATACAGAATATTAAATATATGCTTATTAAAATCAAAATAAATGTTACAATATATGAAAGTTCATTGCAAGCAGCTACTCCATTTTTATAAATGAAAATCAAATACCCACTATTGTTAATCTGTCCGCCTTTGCCTTGCAGAAATTTTCCTACTCTAAGCACTTTTTTCACCCACGCACCATAATCCATACAAAAATATGGAAATGGAATGAGAAATAAAGCAATTGTTATAGTGAGATAAACTTTGTGCCAAACTGTTGGCAAATGCCGTTTTGTATACACATATGACAGCATGTAAACAAGAATCACAACACTTCCCGCAAATCCCATTGTATGAAACAGACTCATTTCTTCGCTGCTACTAAAAGTATATACTAATTCGCTTTTCCTTTCCTAAATTTTTGTTTTGCCCTTGTTTTTAGGACTGAATGATACCTTGGATTTTAGAGTCTATTTGCTCACATTTCATACTGATTTTAACTATTTAGATTCCTCTTCTATCATTGCTCTGAGATTGTTTGCAACAGTGTCACTAATATTTCTTCCCCCAGTAAGCGCTGACAAAAAACGAATTACAGAGCCATCATACAATTCATCAAGCAAATACCTTGTCCGCACTTTCTCATACTCTGGAATTGTAAGTGCAGCATAGTACACCTTTTTCCGTCCGCGCATCTCTGTCCGAATCAACCCTTTGTCAATTAGCCGTCTTAAAAAGGTATTGACTGTCTGTTTTGCCCATACCTTCTCTGTATTGTTGCTCAAATATGTCATGAACTCAGAGAACATTTTTCCTGTTCCCTCTTCCCATAGGTAATCCATAATGAGCGCCTCTGAACGTGACATTCCTGTATCTGTTATCTTTGACATATTTTCTACTCCTCTCCTAACTACTCATTTTTGTTGCTTCCTATCCTATATATATTACTATTATTCCGTCATACTTGTAAAGCTTTTTTGACAAATTTTATTATTTTTCGTAACAGTTTAGCCTTTGGCTTCCTGTTACAGGCATCAAGCCATGCATAATCGTTTCACGCGATGGCTTGATACATCTCAACCACTATGCTATTTGATGGACTTTGCAGCAAATCCAAAGCCCTGTACTGTAACTATTCTTCCACAAAAGATGCTTTTACCTGATCCAACTCTTCGGGTGTCATATCGCATGGTTTCATCACCAAAGTCTGCCCATCATCCTTGTAGCGTGGGATTAGATGTACATGAAAATGAAATACAGATTGCCCCGCTATTTCATTGTTGTTTTGAATTACATTAAACCCATCACAGCCAAAGTTCTCTGTCATTTTCACTGCCATATCCCGAGCAAGCACAAGCGCCTTGGAAGCCGTGCTGTCATCAATCTCATACAGGTTTTTAAAATGTTCCTTGGGAAGAATCAGCGCATGTCCCTTTGTGACAGGGTTTAGGTCAAGTATCACCCGAAAATCCTCATCTTCATACAGAGTCCTCGATGGTATCATACCGTTTGCTATCTTACAAAATATACAATTTTCGTCCTTCATATGTTTCCCTCCATTCCACAGATCCCAATCCTTTTGATACAAGATTATGTGATTACATAGTTATTTAAAAACATTATTAATGGGGACATTCGTGGCACTACCAACACTATTATATGATTACATAGTTATTTAAAAACAAATAATAAGTCCAGTGTCCGCAGCACCTTGAAGTCACCCTTCATTTTCATATCTCCTGACATAAACGCTTTCTGAAAGGTCATACGCCCCTGCACAATCTCACTGATAATGTTTGAGGACACTTGCATTTCTACATCAAAACTATCCGTCTCCCCATAGAAACATTCCAACTCCGTATGATTTACCTGAATAATCAGCGGCAACTGTACTTCTGGCATATTGAATCGATAGACTGCGCGAAATCCCGGCTGCGGATAGAAATGCATCTTAAATTCCTGCAAAAACAGATTGCTGTCGGGTTCCTTTACATTCATCAAATCCTTAAACATACTGGCAAGTTCTTGGATATCCTCTTTCTGTTTCTGCACATACAGATCGTCACTGGCAAGCTCCGACAGTTGTTCTGCCTCCTGCGGAGTCAAATTCAGACTCTGCGTAAATGTAATCTTCTGTTTTACTGCCTGATTGCTGTTTGGAAAAATCGGCATCTTCTGATTGATAGAGCGATACATATCCTCTGTGCGCTTGTCAATCACTCTCGCGTAGCCCGCATTCTGCTCTAGTTCTGACACATCTGCAACATACCCACAAATTCCGGTAACCGGCCGACCGCCAAGAATTTCCCATGCCTCCGTAAGACTTTTTACCGCGTCATGCTCCCCGTAAGTGGTCGCCATAACAACCGGACACATATAGATTCCTGCAATTTTTTCCTTGTCGCCGTACAGCCAGCAGGCGTCCAGAAACTGCTGCATATAACCGCCAACACCATACCATTCCACCGTCGTTGCAAGGATAATACCATCTGCATCTTTCAAGGTCTGCGGCAGCGTGACAATATTATTTTTTAGATCATACAGATCATAGCGCTCCACGCTGACATTCAATTCACGCAACACCTCTTGTATCTTATTTAACACGTATAATGTTGGGTCTCCAATCAGTCCCCTGCCTCCGTAATAAATGTTAATTTTCACCTTTTTATCAACCTCCTTCATTCTGTGCGTCTGGTCTGAAATGTTTCTATCACATGCATCACTGACATTATTAGCAGACCGCAAACGAGTCCGCCTACATGCGCCGCATTGTCAACAAGCGCTGCCCTCGCACCAGAATAAACCATATACACAATTGCAAAAATCATTCTGCCCACAGAAACACTTTCATATGCACTTGGCATTTCCTTGCCATTTTGGTCTAAAATATCTATCTGGTCCGATTCATTGCCCGCCCCAAACGCATTATAATGCGTTCTGCGCCTTCTATCACGCGCGACAACAAGGATAAACAACGCCCCAATTAGACCAAATATCGCTCCGCTTGCACCAACTGCATCATAAATATGTCCTGTCAAAACTGCATACACTATTGAAAATGCCCCTGCACCAATCCCAGACAACAGATATAGCACCACAAAACGGAAATGTCCTATTGACTGCTCCACCATCTGTCCCAATCCAACTAGAAAAATCATATTACTGACAATATGTTCTGCATCTGAATGAAGAAACATCGCTGTCACAAGCCGATAATATTGTTTCCCGACAAGAACCTTTTCTGCATTTATGCTACCAACATTATACACTACTTCACCGATTTGTGTACACAAAATATATCCGACAATATTCAGCCCTAATATCACCAATGTCACACAATAATCGCGCCAGTGAACTGTCCTTTCCTGTTCCATCACCCACACCTTTCCCACAACCATTTATCCTACTACTATCAGTCTAGCACCATACAAGGCCTTCGTCAACCAAATAGATTTTCGGAGTTTTTTGTATGTCAGTCAACACAATGTCGTATGAACAATAAGGAACAGTTCCTAACCATGGAAATAATACGTGCACAATTGCAAACTTTTACTGGTAGACTTTTTATCGGTCAAATGATATACTTTTTTATAGTTCCACAGGCAAATTCGACATATATACTGAGCGTCAGATAAATCTGCCACTCAGCATAATATGATGCACACAGCCGCCAACAGAATTATGCCGTTGTGTGGCTGTGGCTGGCGCAATACTTACAGCGGATTTTATCTGCTGTAAGTATAACAATGTACAAGGGGGATCGAGATGAAATTAGGAAACAGTTTTTTTCATGCACGAAAAAAAAGCGGATTGACGCAGGAGGAAGTTGCTCAAAAGCTAGGTGTAAGCAGACAAACCATCTCTAAGTGGGAAACCGACGAGACACTTCCAGATATCCGTCAGTCAAAAAAAATGGCAATTCTGTACAACGTATCACTGGATGACCTCATTGAATTTGATGCAGATATCAGAGAAATTGAGCAGGCAATAGAACGAACGAGTGCAGAAGCAGAGTCAAAAATTGACTGGACAGCCGCATGGGGAAAGAAATACCCTATTTTGCTTCAATACCAAAATGAGGTGAACATACCAAACTATAAAGTTCGTCTGACAGAAATGCTGGACGAACTGAAAAAAGAATATGGATACAATGATCTTGATGCCTTGTTGGTGTTAAAGGATATTCTGGCTCAAACATGGAAATACGTATGACATTTTTGTATTCCTTTCTGCATCTGTTGGTGGACGGCATCTGCGCATTCGCTATGTTTGGCAAATTCCTGCCACTTGGAAATCAAGCTGTAGACTTTCTTCTATATAATTTTTGTGCTTTTGCACTACAGATGCCATTCGGCGCCATATTGGACCTTGCTGAAAAGCAAGAAAAGTGCCCACACACTACAAAAATCCCTTATTTTGTGGCAATTAGCGGTGTTCTATTCACACTTCTTGGCACGATCACACACCCAGTTGTGCTAGGAATTGGCAATGCATTATTCCACGTTGGCGGCGGTGTTGGAACAATCCATGAAGATTATACAAAACATTGGCAAGGCAAAGGACTTGGTATCTTTGTTGCTCCCGGAGCACTCGGCTTATATCTTGGAACACTCGCTACCAAAAATGGAATTGCACAATACTGGCTTTGGGTCGTTAATATTATCATACTGCTCTGCTGTGTTATTGCAACACGCATTTTACAATCATTTTTTAATCGACAGAACGCCAGCAGCAATATCAATCAAAATCTCTATCCGCCATACAGCACTTGCAAAAACACTCCTGCGTTTTGTTTGGCACTCTGCTGTCTGCTGGTTGTTATCTTGCGTTCCTATATTGGTATGACTGTTGTGTTTTCATGGAAAACTTCTATATTTAGCGGGCTTCTTGCCGTACTGTCCATTGTTCTTGGAAAAATGGCTGGCGGCTTTCTAGCCGCGCGCTATGGAATTTTCAAAAGTTCTATTGTGTCCTTGATTTTGGCGGCAATCGCTTACTTTTGCTCCTCTGCAATGCCATTTGGCATTGCCGCACTGTTTCTATTTAATATGACAATGCCTATCACACTGTATTTGATGATTTGTAACTTTCCACAAATGCCAGGTTTTTCCTTTGGTTTTTTAACCTTTGGTCTTTTTCTTGGATTCCTGCCTGCCTATTTGGGCCTTCCTGCTATGGCGAGTGGACATCTTATAGGTTGTGTGGGAAGTGTGCTTTCCATGCTCCTTTTATGCACGTGGGCACCCAAAGGAAGAATGTCAACAAAGCTGATGGGTGCCCAGCGCGGCGAGTACACAAAGTAACCTTTCCCTACTCGATTGCACGGAGACGTTCAAAGAAATATGTCACCATAAGGAATTGTAGGAAAATAAGTGATGCAGATTGCGTAGGATATTTCTTCGAGGAGGTATGTCAAAAAACGTAGGCGCAGCGGGCTGCGGCGAGGCTTTTTGGCATGCATAATCGGAGAAATAGCCAAGTCAAGATGCGTCAGTTATTTTTCTACAGTTCCTAAATTTATTGGAGGTATCTTTTGACAGTCTGGCTTCTTAAAATGTTTAGCATTGCCCTAATATTCACACTCATTACAGAACTGACAACAGCACTTTTTCTCGGAATCCGTTGCCATAAAGTTTTGCTGTTGATATTATTGGTCAATGTACTTACAAATCCGCCCGCCGTGCTACTGCATTGGCTATGTAGTTTTTATCTGCCCCATATTACAGACATTGCACTTCAACTTGGAATAGAGCTTCTTGTAATCTTTACAGAAGCACTCATTTATTCTAGTTTTTCTGTGAAAAAAGACTGGAAGATTACACACCCAATATTATTTTCTGTAATTGCAAATATATGTTCGTGGAGCGTTGGATTTTTTATTTTCTAAGTAATTTATTATACTCACGGCAGATGAAATTTGCCATGAATATCGCGCCAACCGCAGCCGCAAAGCGGCATATTTTCTTGGAGGTATCAAAATGAAAAAATGCTTATCTATACTGAGTACACTAATCTGCTGTATGCTGTTTGTCCTTCCTGTACATGCAGATATTATTTGGGAACCTGACGATTATTTCTATAATCAGCACGCCTCAGACTGCACCTATGTCAATCGTATGTTCACTGCAAATGGTCCCGACGGCGTTGTTATTGTCTACAAAAATCCTGAATCTCCACAGATTATCACCCAGTTGGACAATGGCTTTCAAACCCATATTTCCTATACCTACACAGACTCAGATGACATTGTTTGGGGAATTTATGAAGGCTCTGATAAAACTGGCTGGCTACCAATGGATTATATGCAAGTGGTCTATGATAGTATTTCGTTTCGCGAAGAGCACGCTGCCGAAATTGTCAGCGAAAGTGGCGGGCTGAAAAGTCAATATCAAAATAAAGAAATATATCTATGGAAATACCCTGGCTCTGAGGAATTTAACATAATCAAGACTGAAGATTTTCTGCCATCTTATAGCAGTGTATATCTTGATGAGGAAAACAGATGCTGGGCAAATATCAATTACTATTTTGGATACAGAGATATCTGGGTTTGTATTGACCAACCCACAGCCGATTTTACTACTCTTTTTCCTGCTGGTGCTCCACCAAAGGAAACTGCACAGACAACGGCAGACACCTCCACCGCCAAACGTATTGCACCAAAACAAAATATGACAGTAATTCTGTTAACCGTTATCTTAGTACTTGCCGTCGTACTTATCACTGCGGGACTTTTGCTAAAACTAAAACGAAAAAATTGAATTAGGAGACTCTATTATGTTAATTCTTGGACTACACAAAACGACTCTATTAGATTATCCAGGACATGTTGCAGCTACTCTTTTTACAGGTGGCTGCAATTTCCGTTGTCCCTACTGTCACAACAAAGATATTGTGCAAATTGCGGAATCGCTTGTCCCCCTTTCCGAGACAGAACTTTTTTCCTTCTTAGAAAAACGGCATGGTATTCTTACAGGTGTGTGTATTACAGGCGGAGAACCCACTCTGCACTCTGATTTGCCCGATTTGATTCAGCGTATCAAGAGATTAGGTTATCTAGTAAAGCTTGACACAAATGGAACAAATCCTGATATGCTAGAATCACTAATTTGCACCAATCTAATAGATTACTGCGCTATGGATATTAAGAATGCTCCTGAAAAATATGATGTTACTGTTGGCACTGCATCAAATAGTTCTTTTTTGGATTTATCTGCAATCAATAAATCTATCCAATTGCTAATTCAGCAACCGACTATTACATATGAATTTCGCACCACAATTGTGCAGGAACTTCACACCGAAGCCGACTTACAGGCGATCTGCCAATGGATTGCTGGCGCACAAGCTTATTTTCTTCAATCTTATCAGGATAGTGCAGGCGTATTGCAGAAAGGATTTCATGCGCACTCTGCGAAAATTTTGCAATCCTATGTGACACTTTGCCGCCAATATATTCCCAATACTACATTGCGCGGTGTATAGGTGGTCAAAAAAACTGACCGCTCATATAATAGATGCACAAAGCCGCATAAGGAATTATGCCGATACAATTTAGATTTCCACACGCTTCATATAGTACCCAAAACAGCCCCTATATACCTTCTTATCCGCATCCTGCTGCATCCGTGCCTCGCCATTCTCAAATCCCTCAAATCCAAACATTTGTGCGATACGTTGTTCACGCTCATAATAAACCCCTGGCACACCAAGATAATACTGAATTTCATTCTGCGTATAGCGAAACAGTAACAACTGTCTGTAATTATAGTATGCGTGCAGAACAAACGAATTTGCCGCCAGCTCATGATATTTAGCTGCCAGTATCACAGCATCTCTAGGCCGTATCAAGATACTTTGTGCTTCTGGACAAATATGGATTTCTGGGTACAATTTTAATAATTGCTGCCACTTGTCCTCGTGGATTTCCTCATAGAAATCTTGACAATACGCTTTCTGCTCTAAATTGGTCGCCTTATTTTCCGACACAAGAACAGAACTATTGTTATATGAAACATTGCTATCCTTATCCTTTGGAACAATAACTGGCTGTTCTCGAAGCACACAGACACCCTTGTGCGTTCCATACATTGGTATCTCAATCCGAATACAGTGCGCAAAATCTGCCTTGTCATTCCATTGAAATTTCATCATGCCATATCCGCTCTTGATTGGAATATCTCCCATTAATATTTTTTCGTCATATATATTTGCAGCGTACACCCTACAACTATTACCGCATTGCTGCGGCACCCCTCTCAATCCCACATGAAATCCATCCTCCTCCACTCGCAGGAACCCAATATTGCGTTCCTTTTTTCCATTGTTTATATAATCAATATAAAAAAACTGCATATGAAAGCTCCTTCCCATTCCGTTCCTGCTATTCTAATGTATGTCCATCCTCTTTGTTTTATGCTTTCAGAAACAGAAGTCGCAAGGGTCTGTGCAATCGAGCAGGGAAGACTTTCCGTATGCAATCGAGTAGGGAAGTCCGATCTTTCCTACTCGCCGCGCGACTCGTGCGCCGCCTTAGCGGCATATTTCCTCTGCATCGGCGTGTGCATAAAAATAAAGCACCCTCAATTGAGAATGCTTTATCTCCTACAATTTATTCCAAAGAATCAATATATTTCATATAATTTACAACCATCAGCGCAATTTTGAAGGTCAGCGCATCATCAAACTTTCTGATATCAAGCCCCGTGGACTGATGCAGTTTCTCTATTCGATACACAAGTGTATTTCTGTGCACATAAAGCTGTCTGGACGTCTCAGAGACATTCAAGTTATTGTCAAAAAATTTCTGTACAGTCGTCAAAATCTCATCATCTAAATCATCTGGAATATTGTCGCCAAAAATCTCTTTCATAAAGATGCGACAGAGGTTGATTGGCAACTGATAGATTAGACGCCCTATTCCAAGTGTATTGTAAGCGCTAATTGCCTTTTCCATATAGAATATCATTCCAACATCACGCGCCATCTTCGCTTCCTTATAGGACTTTGAAACCTCCTTCAACTCAGAAACAATAGTTCCATACGATACTTTTGTAATCAGCATCGCCTCTGAATTGAGCATGTCCACAATTACTTGAGCCGTTTGTTCCACCTCGCCATAAGATTCCAGAGAACTAACTTCCTTGATTAGAATAATATTTTTCTGTTCTACAGCAGTCAGATAACATCCAGGCTGACCATCAAAAATATTCTTTAACATTTCCATAGAAATGTTATCCTTATCATTCTGTGGCTCAATTAAATATACCACACGCGGCACTTCTGGAATGATATGGAGTTTCTTAGCGCGATTATAAATATCAACCAGCAGCAGATTGTCCAGCAGCAGATTTTGAAAGAAATTATTTTTGTCAAAGTGCTCCTTATATGCAATCACCAGATTCTGAATCTGACTTACTGCCACTTTTCCGATCATATATGCGTCGGCGCCGGAGCCTTTTACAATCAGCACATAGAGCACATCCCCGTCCTCGAGAATTTTCAGCATATGAAATCCACCTACAATCTGGCTGTCAGCTGGTGATGTGACAAAATTTTTCACCAGATCTTGTGATATATTTCTGCTGTCAAATGTTGCCGCCACCGTGATTCCTTCCATATCAATCACACACAGATCAATCTTGGTGATGGCTTTTAACTCGTCGATGCTTGTCTGAATTATTTGATTTGAAATCATATGTGAACCTCCCGAAAAATCTTATTGAATAATGAAACCCATGTGAATTGCTTCACATGGGTAACTTTTATCAGATAGGACTACGCAAACTAATTTGTGATAATCTTCTCTGTCTCTTTGTCAAATACGTGAATCTTCTCGATATCAATTGCAAACTTAACCTTATCGCCTGGTCTAGCTGTTGTTCTGGGATCAACTCTTGCAGTGATTGGGAACTCTGCCAGGTCTGCATATAAGAATACTTCTGCACCAAGGAGCTCGTATACACGGATTGTTGTCTCAAAAGTGCTCTCAGACTTTGCTTCTACCATCATCTGTGAATCATAGATATCTTCTGGTCTGATACCAAATGTAACTGTCTTTCCGCTGTAGCCACCCTCAATCAACTTCTTTGATTTTGCAGGAGGAAGAGGAATAGAAAGTCCTGCTACCTTTAGGCTTGCTGTATCACCCTTTACATCTACCTTCGCATCAATAAAGTTCATCTGCGGTGATCCCATGAATCCTGCAACGAACAAATTCTGTGGCTTCTCATACAGATTCTGCGGTGTATCTACCTGCTGAACAACGCCGTCCTTCATAACAACGATACGTGTACCAAGAGTCATAGCCTCTGTCTGGTCATGTGTAACGTAGATAATGGTTGTACCAAGTCTCTGATGTAACTTTGCAATCTCAATACGCATCTGTACACGAAGTTTTGCATCCAAGTTGGAGAGAGGCTCATCCATCAGGAATACTTTAGGATTACGCACGATTGCACGTCCCATAGCAACACGCTGTCTCTGACCACCTGACAATGCTTTTGGCTTTCTGTCAAGAAGTGCTGTCAAGTCAAGGATTTTTGCTGCTTCCTTAACCATTTTATCAATTTCATTCTTAGGAACTTTTCTTAATTTCAGACCAAATGCCATATTGTCATATACTGACATATGTGGGTACAGAGCGTAGTTCTGGAATACCATCGCGATATCTCTATCCTTAGGCTCAACATCATTCACAACTCTGTCACCAATCTTTAACTCGCCGGAAGAAATGTCTTCAAGACCTGCAATCATACGAAGTGTAGTTGACTTTCCACAACCTGAAGGTCCAACGAAAATGATAAACTCTTTGTCAGCGATCTCAAGATTGAAATTCTTAACTGCCTCGAATCCATTTGAATATACTTTACAAACGTTTTTTAATGATAAACTTGCCATATTAAAATGCCTCCCGAAAAAATGATTATTTTGTTTCGTTGAAAGTATCGTGCTACCCATACATTCTTTCAACAAGTTATTTTTTTGCATGGTTTAAGTATAAAATAAAATCACATAAATTGCTATGCCATAAATAAACAAAGATTTTTTAACGCTTATGTTACAATTGCTTATCAGTTCTGTTACAATCCAAGTTTTCCCACATGCAGTGAGCAATTTGTCCAATTTTTTTATATAATTCTATACAAATTGTACAATCCCATTTTGCCTTTTTTATGCTATTCCTCCAAATTGCTATTATTTTCCGGCACTTCGACGAACTTTCCATCTTGATATTGTTTTGCAGGACTTGGACTTTGTTCAACAATTCCCTGTTGTTCCCGTTCCATGCGGTCACTTTCAGCAAATATGCCACTGTCTTGATTGGAGGACTTACTGCTGATATCAACCAGCGCTTCCTCATATCGCTTGAACACGCGCAGCAGCAAAAAAGACTTCAGATAAATCACCAGCCCAAACGCCAACAGTATCATAATTGGCAAACTCTGAGGTATAAAGTAGAACACTACCACGGGAACCGCATAGATGACAATCAACAAAAATGCTGTTGGGAGGTGTGAGAGTGCCATCAAAAATGCATTTTTAATTGTATTTTTGACCGGATTGATAAACCGTGCCTGAAGCGGAAATAGGAACATCACTCCCAACAGAATCACAAAAGTCACTGCAATCATAGCAATCCGAATCCACTGCGCAAATTCAATGCCAGAATATAAAATAATGCGGAAATCCACTGTCAAAATCCCCAGAACTACAACAAGGAGCAACCATATTATCGTCCCCTGTTTAAAATTGTCCTTAAATGCCTTCCAAAATCCCCTCACAATATAAGTCTCTTCATTTTTTACCATCTTGAATCCCATATAATATGCAGCAGAGAAAGCGGCTCCAATCGTAAAGAATGGGATACTAAAAATCAAAAACAACACATTTAGTATCATGATATCCGCAACCTTATTTAGAAAATTCATCAATGGGCTGTCTAACTTAAACATTTTTTCAATAATCTCCTCTCAGTCTCAAACAAGGCTAGTATATACCTGCTTGTAGTTGCGCAGAAGCTTTTGATGCGTAACAAGCGCCAAATCCGCTTTCTCTTTCGCCTTATCCATAATCTCGTCATAGTGTTTCAGAAATGTATCTGCCACAATCGCCTCATATTTCCCAGAAATAATGCCATTGTTGAGATCGTTGACAATCTCCTCCTTGGTATGCGCTGTTCTGTAAGGTTTTGGCTCCATGGAGTTCACCACCTGCTCCGAAATCTGCAAAATCGCTTCCTTTTGTCCCATTCCACTCGCCTTCAATCCCCGAGGATATCCATTTCCATCAAACCGCTCATGGTGTGCTGCCGCAACCTTAATAATCTCCTTTGACAGCTTCTTTTCAAGCGTCTTTTCCATAATTTCAACATGAGTCTTAATCAGATTTTTCTCCTCGTCAGTAAAGGCACGCGGAACATTCAGCAACTCTAAAGGAATCGCAAGCATACCAATATCATGCAGAAGCGCCGCATAGTATACTTCGTTTTTGTCCAGCTCACTCAATTTTAACTTTCTGCCAAGCTCACGGCAGACATAGACAGTTGCTATCGTCTCTGACACCGCCTGCTCATCCTTCAATCCAGTACAGTACATGAGCATTTTTAGATACTTTTCCTTCTCATCATCGGACAAAAGTACATAGTCAAGACTTTCACTGTATGCTTCCCGATAGGTGTGATCGGTCAACTTTGTGAAAATATCATACTGTTCCACTGCCTCATCCAGCAGGGAACATACCTCCGGATCATACTTTGTTCCCGCATACTTATGAATCATTTTACAATCAAATTTTTCTCCGAAAGAACGATGCCACACATCGACACTTTCCGCAACCTTCAAAACTTCCAATTCAAAACGATAGCGATAATCCATATCCTTTGTTTTGCTGTAATCCGTATGGTGATAGAGCACCATCTTGGACTGCTCATCCAGCGGTGAGAGATACTTTAGGAAAAGATAACCATACACAGAATGCGGTAATGGATTTTTTGCCTCAAAGGTCAACTGCTTGCGCACGTCATCTGTCTTGTATGCCCCGATGTCATGCAAAAGTGCCAGTACCATAAAATCCGCAATCTCATATTTTTCATAAGTCCCATAGGTTTCCAACATCTTGGCCATAATATAGCTCACCCGCATACAGTGATGCGCCATCGGTTTGTTCATCAACCTCAGCGTCTCGTAAATCAAATCTACCATATTTCTGCTTGTTATATATTCTACTGCCATTTTTTTCCACCCCTTGCTTTTTCATTTAGAAACTATTCATAATGTATGATTTTTTAACAATTTCTGACTGTTTCATAAATTAACCTTCTCTGCATTGGCGTATACCGAATGCCATCCTTCGCCTGCTCTGTATTGGTATCTACAAATCCCATGCGATGATAAAAACCAGTCGCATATGGTGCTGCATTGACTGTAATATAATTATGCCCCTCCTCCGTCAGAACATAGCGGCTCACATACTCAATCAATCCCCTGCCAATTCCCATTTTGTGATATCTCCGATCTACAAAAAGCAATGATATATGTGTCTCGTCCCGCAGACTGATCATCCCGACCATTTGATTGTTGTCATATGCTCCAAAAAGCTGATATACCCCCATAACAAACATTCTGTAGAGCACTGTATCTGTGATAAAATCCTGAAAGCTCTCGATGCCCTGCGGCGTGTAATCACACGCTTCAAACTGCATAAAAGTCCGCCATGCGAGTGCCATAGCATCATCCCATTCACTGCGGTATGCCGACCTTAAGGCAATTCTTACTGGCTTGATAATGCCTCTGCCAAGTCTCCGCCTAACCTCCAATTTTCCAATCACCTTCTCACTTATATAAAATTATTTTTCTATATGTAATTCGTACAACAACTCGCAAAAAATCTAACACTCATTGTAATAGTATAACTTATCAGAAGCTGCTCTTTGCTTCTGATAAAAGGCGCCCGTGCATCTGACTATAAGAAGCAGTTTTTGCTTCTGATAAAAGGCGCTGCTCTTTGCGCCGTGCATCTGACTATAAGAAGCTGTTTTTGCTTCTGATAAAAGGCGCTGCTCTTTGCGCCGTGCATCTGACTATAAGAAGCAGCTCTTGCTTTTTATAGTATAGCACATATTTATAGAATTGTATATTTATTCTGAAAATATTTCCTCTGCATAGGGCTGCACAATCGAGTAGGAGAAACTTACTTCCCCTACTTGCCTCGCTGGATGCCCATGTGCATAAAAAGAGCACAGACCCCTCAAGAAAGCCTGTGCTCTAAAAACGCTACTGACAGATAAAAAATTTTTCCAGCGCCTCAACCGCCTCGCCCTCATCAGTTCCCTTTGCGGCGATTGTCACATTCATTCCCTCAGAGGGGTTAAATGCAATAATTCCCATAATGCTTTTGGCATTGATTTTGTACTT
Organism: Lachnospiraceae bacterium; assembly: GCA_949383255.1. Classification (GTDB taxonomy): domain Bacteria; phylum Bacillota; class Clostridia; order Lachnospirales; family Lachnospiraceae; genus COE1. The sequence continues at coordinate 16,129 of CASJPF010000040.1, forward strand.
GTCATACTCCAGCAATATCTCGCTTTTGTATTGACTGGCAATCTGAACAATCTCGGCCAATGGATGATCATATCTTTTCTCAATTTCCTTTACCTTTACTTCTCTTTTTAACACACCAGTTCCCTCCGTTACATTTACATATAGACTCATAGAGTCATTTACATATGAAAATTCTCGCAAAGCAATCTTCTTTTTTATATTAATGTAATAATTGATTAATGTAATAATTGCTTAAAATTTGTACTGTATTATTGTCTATTTTTTTTTGAGAAAAGTCAATATTTTTTCTGAAAAATTTTCTCGAAAGACCAAAAACCGTCTTTTTCACGAAAAACAGACCTATTTTAAGTATTTCATTAGTATTTTCTGCAACACATCTATATCGATTGGCTTGGTCATAAAATCATCAAACCCTTTCTTAATGTATTCTTCCCGCGCACCTGTAACTGCATTTGCTGTCAAAACGACAATCGGCGTGCCATGACTGATGCTCTCCCGATTTCCGTGTAAGTACTGCATTAAATCCGTACCGCTCATCTCTGGCATCATGTCGTCGGTCAAAATCAAATCATACTTTTCTTTGTCGAGCTGTTTGGCTGCTGCCACTCCTCCATCTGCACGGCTCACCTCAATGTCAAGCATTTCCAAAATCGATGCAATGACTTCAAGATTCATCTCATTGTCATCCACCACATAAACCTTTTTCCCAGGAAAACGCATAGTTTCGAGGCTTTCTTCCTGCTCGCTCTGCACCTGAAACTGATTCTTATAGTCTCCAAGAGGAACATTTGAGACAACACGCTGCGGAATTACTACAAAAAAGCTAGACCCTTTTCCATACTCACTCTCCACATTCAGCTTGCCATCCATCAATTGCACAAGCCGGGACGTGATGCTAAGTCCCAGCCCAGTTCCTTCCACACTTCTGTTTTTCAGCAGGTCAAGTCGTTCAAATTCCACAAAAAGCTTTGGAATCTCCTCCTTATGGATTCCCACACCGCTATCCGAAACCCGAATGTCCAACAGAATATTTTCCTCGTCAAGATAGTCAGAGACTTCCCGTTTTTTCACACAGAGTTCCACCCAACCGTTCTCTGTGTATTTCACAGCGTTTGTCAACAAGTTTAGAATAACTTGTTTGATGCGTACTTCGTCGCCGTAAAGCAAATCTGGAAGTGTTTTGTCAATGTCAAGACGCAATTCCAATCCTGCTTTTATCACCCTGTCCTTTATCATTGCCACAACATCATTGAGCACCGACGAAAATCTATAGTCCGATGTTATAATATCCATTTTTCCGGTTTCTATCTTGGAAAAATCAAGGATATCATTGATTAAAGCCAACAATGTTCTTCCGGCACTCTGTATATCCGCGGCATGTTTGCGAATGCTATTATCTTTTGTCTCGTGCAAAATCAACTCATTTGAGCCAAGAATTGCATTGAGCGGTGTGCGAATCTCATGGGACATATGTGACAGAAAACGACTTTTCTGCTCATTTGCCTCCTCCGCTGCAATCTTATCCCGCTCCATAATAACATGGTCCGCCTCCTCTCGCATTCGATTAATCTCATTGCGGTTGTGCACCACCCAGACCAGCATACATACCCCAAAAACAAAGACGCCATAGCCAAAAGCGACAGAACACGGATAAACTGCATTGTTCCAGTAAAAGAAAATACTTGCGGTCGCGCTGCAAATCACTGCGCCATAGCCAAGAAACACCTCGGCAGCAGGCATTAACTTTTCCTGGAGAAAACTCAAGATACACGCCCCAATATCCAATGCAATTAATATATGCACTATCAAATAAAAACTTGACATGCTGTACGCAAAAATTGCATACGCGATAGTACTTACCGCCACAATTATAAAATTGATCAAAGCTAATACATCATACCGCCTCTGTCTCGGGAAAAACGCGCACTGTGTAAACAGCGTAAAGGGAATTGGCAGCATTATGAGTGAGAGGCTGTTAAGCCAGCTTACAATGGAAATCCGCTCGATAAAGATTTCCATGCACCCGCAATCTGTCCCAAGATATATGACAGAAAGTACCAAAAAACAAATAAGCCACCACAAGGAATGGACATCTCGCATTTTATCGATCAATATTGCAGAACGGCTTGCAATCAGACTTAACAAAATAACCAATCCAACCGCCATACACATGCCAAGACTGCGATAAGATTTTTTCAAAATATATCTATTCAGCGCATATCGGTCCCCAACTGCCAGAAATTGGATTGTTGCACAATCTTTATCTGCCATATTTTCCAGCACAAGTGTGATGACATCGCCCTTCTCAAACCCTTTCGCCTGTATCTGGTGAAGCATGTACATCCGTTTGCCGTGGGAGCGATATCTTTCCTGATAGGAATGCTGGTACCACGGAATTCCGTTCACAAATACGGCGGTGTCAAGTGCCCTTGCCCGAAAACAGAGGTACTCCTCCGGTGACGGGGTAAAATCTAGCGTCTTTGATATCGATACAGCCCCATTGTCTATCTGAACTTGCAAGTAGTGTTGTGCGTGAGCTGTTACCTTTTGTGAAGTACCCGTATAATACCATTCCTCGCCAAACCACACATTATTTTTCCCAATATTTTTAAAATGGCGTTGTACTGGCGAGTTAACGCAGATCAGCACCGTGATAATAAACACAATAACCAGAACGACACTGTAAAACATCTTTATAATAAAATCGATATCCATCTCCCTGATTCGTTTCCGCATATGTTCTTTCCTTTCTCTCATTCGATATTAGGAACTCTTATTTTTGTCCTCCACCAGAGTCCACAAATAGCCGATACCATACACTGTCTTTATGTAATTGTGCGCATCCAGCTTGTTGCGGAGCATATGTACTGTTTCTGCCAGCATTGTCTCATCAATAAAGATTCTGCATTCAGAGTGCAGTTTCTCCACAAGCGCTTTTTTCTTAAGCACGATTCCCTTGTTTTCCACCAGATTGCGCAGCAGGCATTGTTCCAATTGGTTCAGCCGTACTTTTTTGCCCGCAATGCGATACTCTTCCACATCAAAGTTAAATCGGTAGGCATCTATCACAACAAGGTGTTCTCCAATAACACTTCTCTTAGAGCCAGCACCGATTGCCTCAAACCTGCTGATTGCATGATAACCAGCTTCTTTTTTCCTGCGTTTAAACTGTGTCCAGACTTTTGCCTTGAGCACCGCTGTATTAAACGGTTTTGTAATATAATCCGAGATACTCAGTTCGTTCAGCTTCTGTACATTCAAACTTTCCCCGTAAGGCACAATCAATATAACTGCAGGATTTTTGGACACATCAAAACCATTTTTCAACTTCTCAGTCAATGCATACCCGTCCCCATCAGGCAGCATTGTATCAATAATAATAAGCTGGAATACCTCCCTTTCAAGCAGGGCGACAGCCGATGCAAAGGTACTGCAAGTATACACATGTGTCTCGACATCCATCATTGCCCTTCCCATCCGCTCTGCCAGTTTATAATCTGCTTCAATTATCAATATACTTTTCATATTGCCATCGTTCCCTTTTTCTTACACAACTTTTTATCCTTTTTACAGACACTATTTATAGACAGTCCTTGAATTTATTTTTCAAGAACTGTCTATATCCGTCAAACCTGTGTGCACTTTCTATTTCATAATATTTCGTAATGATTTGTAATTTCATAACAGATTATAGACCTTATCTGCCATATATTCAATATATTCTTTGAGAAAAGGTATTCACATACTATTTTTTATTACCCCATAAGCATTCTTGCAAGGACAACACTCGCCACAAGGCCAGCGGCTGTGGACAGCAATGCTCCCACAAGTGTCCATCTGGTCTTTGTAATTTTCGCTGCCATAAAATATACCGACATTGTATAAAACACTGTCTCTGTGCTCGCCAGCGCAAGTGAAGTGGCAATCCCCGCAAAAGAATCTGTGCCGTACTCCTTAAAAATATCCAGTGCAAGCCCTGTCGCAGCAGATGCAGAAAAAAGCTTCACCACAAAGAGCGACACTAACTCATTTGGAAAATCGTCGGCAAACAAACCAATCACACGACCTATCATGTTGCCTGCAAATTCCAGAAATCCTGATGCCCGCAACACTCCCACTGCAATCATTAGTCCTATGAGCGTCGGAACAATATTTATCACAGTGCGCATTCCGTCCTGGGCGCCTCTAGTAAAGCTGGCGTAGATATCTTTTTTCTGTGACAGCCCCATTGCAACAATATAGAAAATCAGCGCTGGAATCAGCATATTGGATATCCGAGTCATAATAGAAACTCCTGAAATAGAAAGCTGTATTGTAGTAATCTATATTCCCCTACTCTCCAAAATATAACTGATTCCATGTTGCATGAATTTCTAAAAACAATTTGATTTAGTACTTATGTACTATGTCTATAAATACTTTTTCGGTTTATATTATGTTTTGCCGACACGGATTTCTTACCATTCGAGCATTTTACTAAGGAGATTTTATCAATGATTAATTTTGCTTTTTGCTATGAACAAACTGAGCTGTTAGAATTTGTTAGAGATGAAATATTAAACTGTTTTCGCTATCGAGATGTAAACATTGCTGTGATGTGCTACCACAATGCCTATGAATTACAGCGATGTATCTGTTGCAACTGCCCCGATATCCTCTTCTACGACAGAACAGAAGACGGGGGATTAATGCGCAGTGTTCTCTTGCAAGCCAAACAACAAAACAAACAACTGATTTCTATTGTCACACAAAACAGAGATTATAGCCCTCCCGCAGAAGATGTCCTGTTAGAGCCAGTATATATCATGCCAGATAAAAGCCGCCGGCAACTCTGGGCACATGCATCTCTCGCCTACGAGACAATTCTTGATGATGCGGATTCTTTTTCCTATTATATTAGGCCCGATTATATCCACACACCAGTGAAAGAAATCCATTATTTTGTCTCTGAGGGAAGACGCACTCATATCGTCTCCTCAAACTCCCGCGACACATTCTATCAAAAACTCGATGTCGTTGAAAAGCGCATCCGTCTAAAAAATTGCCAGTTTATACGCATTCACAAATCCTATCTGGTCAATGCACGCTACATTGACGGTTACAGCCGCGACTATGTGCTTCTCACCACAGGAGAACGGCTGCGCATCAGTCGATATGAATACTACCGAACGCTCAATGAACGGCTGCAAGGTTCCAAGCGCAGACATTCCATACCATTCAGTTTTTCAGAACTATAATAAGCCGTTCTCACATAGAAATTTGCACGGAGAAGGAAGAATGTCTAGTCAAACATTCTTCCCTGGTGGTTAGAAGGGAATCTTATGTGAGGAATGTATTGCTACCTCCTCCGCGCTGTCCCTTTTTATTATAACATGTCACATCCAAAATGCGACCCCCAATTCTTCGCAAAATCTTACCAATTTTTCACATTATTAAAAGTAGAGTAAACACAATTGATATTTGCGTTTACTCTAAGGAACTGTAGAAAAATAACTGCATTCCAAAATCAAGTTATTTTTGTGATCTTTGGAATGCCATTTCCTTGCGTCAGTGCAGCTTTTGCAAGTTTGTCTGCCTCCTCATTATATTTGTCTCCTGTGTGTGCTGCTATTTTCTGAAAAGTTATCTGTATCCGTTTGCTGCTTGCTTTCATAAACGCAGCATACTTTTGCGTCAATTCATTGTTTGTCTTCCAGCCGCCAGTCGCCCACATCTCAATTCCCATGTAATCATAACAGATTTTCACTGCCGTGTATCCATTGACCTCACACCACTTGACTGCAAACATCGCCCCAAGCATTTCTCCAGTAACGTTGCGCAGCTCCAATGATTCTGGGTTATCTCCATTGCCAGATTCACGGACAATATCCCCGTCCGGCCGAATCAAAACACAGCCAAAAGAATATTTTCCTAAATCTTTCTGAAAACTCCCATCAACATAAGCAATTACCTGATTTGTTTTAGCGTTATTTGCCCCATTAGCAGATGGGTTTTGAAGAGGATTTGTTGTGCCAGTCAAATATGCCTGCGCCTCCTCCTTTGAGAAAAAACTCTTGTACTGCGCCCCTGAATACCCATCAACCGAAGCTTTGCAAGCCTCCCATGTCTCAAAAATACCTGTTTTTTTCCCCTTTTTTACCGCATATAATTTCTTCTTTGCCATGTTCATACCTGCCTTATTTTCCCACTGATTTTACACGTCATTCGCATTTTATCACAGCTCTTTCTCATAAGGTAAAAGCTTGGCAAGATACCCTTTCTGACAGAGCATTTCCTCAATCTCGTCAAGCACTGTCTCACTTTCTGCACTGACAGTATGAAAATGATACCCTGATGTCACATTTAAGAGCGGTGTGGACTTTCCAGACTGGATATTTTCAACAAACGCACGCACATCTCTGCGACTTTTAATGTTCAGCGCCGCGCACACCTTTCCATATACTCTGTGATTTACCATCACATCTAAAACCTTTCCGCCAAGGTCCACAATCGCATTCAGCTCATCTTCCACTTGCGCGTCTGTATGACAAACCTTGAAAATACGCACACAGAGATTCTGTGCTGTGCGCTCAAAATAATATCCTTTTGTTGTGGATTTAATTGGATAACCTTCTGTGCGCAAAAGCGCCATATCCTGCACAACAACTTGCCGACTCACACCGGTTTCTCTCCCTAGCGCACTGCCTGAAATGGGTTCCTGTGCCTGCTGCATTCTTGTCAAAATAAACTTTCTGCGCTCGTCCCCAGTCAATTCTTTCTCCATAGCCTGCTTTACAAATCCCCCTTTCAAATCTATCCTTCCATATCAATCACACGCAGATGTTTTAGACTGATATCTAAGATTGGCGCCGAATGCGTGAGTGCCCCGCTCGACACATAATCCACCCCCAGCGCTGTAATTTTTTGAATATTCTCTTTTGTAATGTTGCCGGAACATTCCGTCTCTGCCCGACCATCAATTAACTGTATCGCCTCTGCCATTTGCTCCAAACTCATATTATCCAGCATAATGATATCTGCACCGGCTTCTACTGCCTCCTGCACCATAGTAAGATTTTCTACTTCCACCTCAATCTTCCTGACAAAAGGCGCATAAGCCCTTGCAGCCTCCACTGCTTTGCGCACGCCACCTGCCGCGTCAATATGATTATCCTTTAACAAGACGCCATCAGAAAGATTATACCGATGGTTTCCGCCGCCGCCAGCACGCACCGCATACTTCTCAAACACCCGCATTCCTGGTGTCGTCTTTCTGGTGTCTAACAACTTTGTCTTTGTGCCCTCTAACAATTGTACTACATTGCGTGTATATGTTGCAATGCCACTTAAACGCTGCAAGTAATTTAGTGCCGTGCGCTCACCAGACAACAGCACGCGAATATCCCCTGTAACCATGGCAAGCACCATACCTTTTTGTACTATATCACCATCTTTTACATTATAAACTACCTTTGTATCTTTGTCTAGCAGTGTAAATACCCGCTCAAAAATAGCAAGTCCAGCCACAATACCATCTTCCTTGCAAATTAGTTGTACTTCTCCCTTTCTATAATCAGGCATAACCGCATTGGTTGACACATCTTCACAGTTAATATCCTCCTCCAACGCCAGTCGAATATATTTGTCAGCCACAAGCTGCATTGTTACTGGATTCATATCTGTTCCTCTCTTTCTTTTCCACAAATTTTTTCTGCTGCGCGCTTTGCAAATACCAAACTTTCCAAAAGACTATTGCTGGCAAGCCGGTTTCTTCCATGAACCCCGTTACAGCTAGTCTCCCCCACTGCATACAAATGTTTCATGGTGGTCTGGGAATCGCCGTCCACATGAATCCCTCCCATAAAATAATGCTGCGCTGGCACAATTGGCACAGGTTCTCTTAACAGGTCATATCCCTCCGCAAGACAATGATTGTAAATATTGGGAAAATGTTCCCTCACAATATGTTCTGGTACTTTCTCAAACGAAAGATACTCATACGCTACACCTTCTTTTTGCATTTCTTTTTGAATTGCCTCTGTCACCACATCCCGCGGAAGCAGTTCGTCAACAAACCGTTCCCCTTTATGATTTTGTATGACAGCACCCTCTCCCCGCGCAGATTCCGATATCAAAAAACTTCTGCCTGGTTTGGTGCTGTAGAGACAAGTCGGGTGAATTTGCACATAATCCATATGTTCTAGCGCCACTCCATGTTCTTGTGCAATGCGGCAGGCGTCCCCAGTCAGCAGCGGAAAATTTGTAGAGTGCTGATAAAGCCCTCCTATCCCACCAGTTGCCAGAACTGTATCCGGTGCATATATCTCCAACAAATCTCCCTTTTTGTCTTTTGCCTGCATACCAATACAAATATCGTCCTGCTCAATAAGATCTGTCATTGTCGTATACTCCATAATTTTGACATTCGCAAGTCTGCACACATGCGCCAACAGCGTCGTCGTAATCTCCTCGCCTGTAATATCCTTGTGAAAACAGATGCGCGGCTGCGAGTGTGCCCCCTCTCTTGTATAGGCAAGGCTTCCGTCTGCATTTTTCTCAAAACGCACCCCCAACGCCAATAAATGATTAATCACCGCCCTGCTAGAATGAATCATAATCGCCACACTTTCCCTGCGATTTTCATAGTGTCCTGCACGCATAGTGTCCTCAAAATATGCATCATAATCGCTCTCGTCACGCAACACACAGATTCCACCCTGCGCCAACATAGAATCACAACTTGCGATATCCTCTTTTGACAACATCAATATCTTTTTTTCACGCGGCAGGGACAACGCTGTGTAAAGTCCTGCTACACCGCACCCAGCAATGACTACATCACAATACAGTTTCTTTGTCATTTTTGCCAACCATATCCTTTCTTTTTAACTGCTAAGCCCTTACATCTGCGCAAGCTCCAGCATTCGTTCCAGGGTTCGTCTGGCGGCTCTGTTTGCCAAATTATCCTCCAAAAGCACTTCATTTTTCCCTGTCTTAAGCACTTCAATAACATTCTCCAGTGTTATCCGCTTCATGCCAGCGCAAACAGGTTCTGTCTCTGGAAAATAAAATGACGCATCTGGTCTTGCCTGTTGCAGCGCATATCTGACACCGGACTCTGTGCCAATAATAAACTCCTTTTCAGGACTTTTTTCTGCATAGGACAAAATTTCACTTGTAGAGCCAATATAATCTGCAAATTTCAACACTTCCTGATTGCATTCTGGATGAACAAGCACCTTTGCAGCAGGATGCTGCGCGCGCAGCTTCTGAATTTCCTCAGAGCGCATATTTTCATGAATTGGACAAAAGCCTTCCTGAAAAAGAATCTTCTTTTCTGGAACATTTCTTGCTGTATATTGCGCAAGATTTTTATCTGGGATAAACAAAATATTTTTGTTTGGCAAATTTCGCACAATAGAAATCGCATTTGCAGAAGTTACGCTGACATCGGACCAAGACTTAATTTCCGCAGTCGAATTAATATAGCAAACAACTGCAAGGTCCTCATACTGCTGTCTTGCTTTTTCCACCGCTGCTTTGTCCACCATATGCGCCATTGGACAATCTGCCTGTGCATCTGGCATCAACACAGTCTTTGATGGATTTAGCAGTTTCGCACTTTCCCCCATAAAAGAGACCCCGCAGAACACAATCGTGCTGTGTGGAAGCATTGTCGCCTGTTTGCTCAGAAAATAAGAGTCTCCTATGTAGTCTGCAATCTCCTGTATCTCTGGCGAAACATAATAATGCGCCAAAATTACCGCATTTTTTTCCTGTTTTAGATTTTGTATCTCCTCCTGTTTTGTCATATAGCACCTCCCTCTTTCTCTCTGCCTTGCATTCTGAAAACAATAGTTCTCATGCAGTATAGCATATATCTTTACAGATGACAAGACATATAAAATGACAATTTTAATGCTATTAATTGAATTACTGTTCACACAGGACTTAGCATTTACTGCTAAGTCCGTGCGAAAACATACCTCTAGCAAGTAAAAATCCATTTGCGAAGCAAATTTTGCATGGATTTTTATTGTTACTGGAACGGAGTGAACAGTAACGGTATTGACTTCAATCCTACAGACTGCTAAAATAATATCAGTTTTTATAAAAGAAATTCTAATGCGAAAGGTAGGGTATTCATTATGCAATATGTAACAAGCGGAACGTGTTCTAAAATGATTGATTTTGAAGTGGAGGATAATATTATAAAATCAGTGGCGTTCACTGGTGGCTGCAATGGCAATCTAAAAGGAATCTCAGCTCTGGTTGCTGGAATGTCTGTCGATGATGCCATCTCTAAACTCAAAGGCATTCAATGCGGATTCAAAAGCACCTCCTGTCCAGATCAGTTGGCACGCGCGCTAGAACAATACAAAGCGGAAACAGCAAAATCATAAATCGGAGGCTGAAAAGTATGAAACGCATCGTCTTTACTGGCGGCGGCTCCGCCGGACATGTGACGCCAAACATTGCTCTATTTCCCAAATTGAAAAGTCTAGGCTATGATATCCACTATATCGGCTCCTATGACGGCATTGAAAAAAAGCTGATCGAAGATTACCGCATTCCCTATTATGCGATTTCTACAGGAAAACTCCGAAGATATTTTGACATTAAAAATTTTAGTGACCCTTTTCGTGTAATCAAGGGCTTTGTTGAAGCAAAAAAAATTCTAAAGACGTTAAAACCAGATATTATATTTAGCAAAGGAGGATTTGTGAGTGTTCCCGTTGTCCGTGCGGCGGCAATGTTAAAAATCCCTTGTATTATTCACGAATCTGACATGACGCCTGGGCTTGCCAACAATCTATGTATTCCTGTCGCCCGTAAAATCTGCTGCAATTTCCCGGAGACTCTGCAAAATCTGCCCGCTGAGAAGGCCGTGCTCACTGGCTCTCCCATACGAAATGAGCTCACAAAAGGAAACAAGCAAAAAGGGCTGGAAATGTGTGGTTTTACCGCTGCAAAACCTGTTATTATGGTAATTGGTGGAAGTCTTGGCGCCGCTGGTGTCAACAAACTGGTTCGTGAGGCACTACCCACCTTGCTTGAAGATTTTCAGATTGTACACATCTGTGGCAAGGAAAAGATTGATAACTTGCTTCTAAAAACTGCAGGCTATAAACAGTTTGAATTTGTAAAAGATGACCTCAAAGATCTGTTTGCAATGGCGGATATTGTTATCTCTCGTGCTGGTGCCAATGCAATCTGCGAACTTCTAGCGCTAAGAAAGCCCAATCTTTTAATTCCGTTACCTGCTCATGCAAGCCGCGGGGACCAAATCTTAAACGCAAAAAGTTTTGAGTCACAGGGTTTTTCTATGGTGGCTGACGAAGACTATCTCACTGCTGTAACGCTGACAGAGAAAATACATGAACTGTATTTTACAAGACAATCCTATATTGACGCCATGCAAAACAGCAAAATGAAAGATTCCATTGATACAATTGCAGCGTTGATTGAGGAGACTGTAAACCAATAAAATAATAATTTTTATTTATAGTACAATACAGACCCGTGCAGACACGGGTCCGCACGAGTAGGAAAAGTAATCTTCTCCTACTCGGTTTTTAGCATTGAAATGCCGCTGACTTCACATAGGCTACAAGACTTCGATACAGGCAGTCTGCCTCTGGAGATTTCTCCTTAAGCGAAGGCAAATCCGCATGGCAGACAAGCATTTTTCCTGCGCCGTATCTTAGCTCATAAATCAGTCCCAAATTATGATTGCGCTCAAAATTGTCCATCATGCGCACAATCGGCTTAATAAACTTTGTCTCCTCTGTTTTGTCTAATATCATTGGTCTGGAATTGCTGACAATAGGATACCACTGTGCTGTCGTGTAAGTCTCGCACGCAAAGCCGCTCAATGCAGAGTGTGTATTGTCAATCAAAAGCCCCATCGTTCCAACCGGAACTGGTTTTTTTGTACTTTCAGAGATAGAGCGAAACATTGGATAGCACCAGAAATCTGTACAATATTCTCCTTTTATAGTACTTCCAAGAAGTGTGCTGTTAGGCTTTACAAAAAGCAACACAAATTTTCCATTATGACAAACCTTTAAAGCGGTCTTGTTATCATTTGTGATACATAAGTTCGCATTATTAAAATCAAATTCTTGTGTCTCAACAGTCTTCTCAACATTTGTTTCTTCCTTTTTTGATCTCGTATCTTTTAAAAAAGTCTCTTTTTTTGTAACATTCTCTTCATATACAAAAATATCATATTCATTTTCAATCGCCTTCACATTTTCCCCTGTTAAAACAAAGCGCAATACATACGTTGCATTATTACTGCACGCCGGCACTTTTAATGAAATAGTTCCAATAGAAAACAGTCCTCGCCCAGCAAATTCCTCACACTCCATTGTCTGTACCTGTTTTTCGATTGTGCTGTCAACAGTGCTTCCTGCCTGTCGTTTCAGATACCAGATCACTTTTAGCTGTGGTTTCAAAAACTTCTCAGGACGATAATAGCGAAGCTTTACTTCACACGCTATGCAGCTATCCCCTCGCATTACAAAGCTATCCAACGTTGGTAAAAGCACTGCATCGGAACAGAATTTGCGCCACTCCTCCCGTGCAATCACCCCCTTATTTTTATGAAAAGCATTTAATATGCCCACCAGCGCTGTTCCCTGACCGGAAAAATCCTTAATGTCAAGCAGTTGAAAACCACTTAATTCGGCACTGCGAAATGCCGCTTCCAGCTCAAGTTTATAACATGCCCCGGCAAGTCTTCCCGAAGCATGTAGATAGTCATCCGCGTAAGAAAGCAATCCCTTCTCATCCATACGCTCCTGGAAAATCTTCAAGTTTTCAGGTTGCAAAACCCCCGTATACAGCGCGATTTCCTGAAAATCTGGTGTGAACTCATATTGTCCTATCTCGTGGGACACAACTGGAATATGCACAATGCCCTCTTCCTCACCTGCTGTAACTTCCACCTCTTTGACACCTGTACCGTACTGAATCTGTATGGTTTCACCCTTCCTTGTTTCCTTCTTTTTAATTTCTGTGGGAAATATTACATTGTCATAATTCCAGTATGCGCCTGGTCTCTCAGTCTGTACAAAACCAAGTGGCGCATCACACATTGCATAGGAACCTCGAAACAGGCGGTCTATTGAAAATCGCACACCGCTAAAAAAATCATCATTTGACAGCACAGACGGCACAAATTGATGATTATTGCTTCCCTGCGTATACAGATGTCGTGGGTCATGCGTCTTGAGTACGCCTATCATTCTATTAATTTCCTCCTTGCTGCCCCACAACTCGTTTCCCATACTCATACCAAAAAAAGATGGCAAATCTCCAAAGGCATCAAGCGCACGAATCCCCTCCTCCAAGAGAAACTTCTGCTGATTTATATCGCACTGTTTCTCTTCCTTATTGTAAATAGAACCCCAGAAAGCTAACTCTGCCTGCACATATATTCCAAGATAAGCCGCAGCCAAAAATGCCGCCTTGGGCGGACAGCAAGTATGATATCGATAGTGGTTCAGACCATACTCCTTACTTGTCCCATATACCCGCAGCCACGAATCCAGATCCATTGGCGCATACCCTGTCAACGGAAAAATCATTCCATCATGAGTCCCTCTCAAAAATATTTCATTGTCATTGCAGTAAAGTATCCTCTCTTGATGCGTCAAATCACGCAATCCAAAATAACTTGTTCGCTCACACAACACCCTGTCTTTACGCAAAATGCGAACTGTAAGTTCATATACAAATGGATTGTATTCATCCCACTCTTTCGCGTCCTCGCCCAGTAGATATTCGACAGAAAACACGCTAGAGCATAATCCTTGTAATATTTTAGAATGCTGTTCTCCACCCTGCGATAGACTGTCAATACGCTGTTTTTCACACTGCGACAAATTGTACACTTGACTGTCAAGAAGCGCAAGCGTCTCAATTATATATGGTGCATCTTGTCCTTTGTTTTCCGCAATCCATGTGCGCCGTGTGTCCGCTGCCTGTGTATACAGCGGATCAAAATGCTCAAAATCCCGCCCCTCTTTCATACGCAGACACGTAAGGCGACAACGCACTTCCGCGCAGGTTTGCGAAAGGGTATCACAGTGCGATAACTGCAATCGAAGTTCTATATTTTTGTCTTTTCGACAAGGATATATCCACAGCTTTTCAATTGCAATATCCTCGACGGTTTCCAAAAAAATCTCTCCCAAAATGCCATTCCAATTTGTCTGTGTGTCTGGCGAAGTCATATGCCCACCGCTTGACACATAATCTGTATTGTCAATCATCACGACAAGTGTGTGTGTTCCTGGTGTCAACCATTGTGTCAGCTCATACCGATGTTCCACATAAAAACTGTCAAAATTCCCTACATATGCACCATCCACCCACACATTGGACTTTCTCGTTCTTTCCATAGTAAAAAAGAAGCGTTTTCTTGTTTCATCTGTTGTCATGGAAATCTCAAGTTCCTTTAAAAACCATGCATATCCCTCAAAATGATACATTTCTGTTAAATGTCCTATATGACGCTCTGTACCTTTTTTTCCTTTTTTTGCCTCTGCTGTTGTGGTAGGAAGGTCAATCGTATCCTCAAATGTCATCCTTCGATAATATTCCTGTTGCAATCCTATTTTTTCCTCATCCAGCGCAAACTGCCAAGTTCCTGATAAATTAAGTTTCATATTATATTTCCTTTCTGTGATTCATATTGTGTACCAATTCTTTCTTTGAAAAGTAGTATATCAAAAAATGCAGGTTGCAAAAACCTGCACTTTTTAGACTGTTTCATGTCACTATTTGATGTCACTAATTTTTCCTATGCAAAATCTGCCATGTAAATTCTATACAACTTTGTACCTTTCTTGTTCTTTAAGAAACTGTTCACCAAATAACCTATAAAAAACGCGCTTAGAAGATTTCTTCGATGCGTATACAGTTCTTAAGTGCTGGCTATCTGTTCTTTCCAGATTCAAGATATTTTGACATAACATTTTCTCCACTGTATATAAATCTTGAACACTGTTATAGTCTTTTTCTGTAGAGAAAACAATAAAACTTTTCTCGATTCACAGAGGCAGTATATTTACTTGAATGCTTTGTTACTTTTAATGCAATATTATCGCAATTTTCCAGATTGTCACACATTATCATTTCATATGCTAAATTGCAAAGCTCAAAAAATGGCTATGCTTTCGCATAGCCATTTTTGTAGCAATTTCACAAAAGTTGTTCACTCTTTAAGCAGTCCTTTTTATGGTAAGGTTCACCACAAATATTATAATCTGTATCAAAACCTTACTTTATATATCACTGCTAGTGTTGTTCTCCTCGCCAGTATTATCACCTTCACCACTATTGTCACCGCTATCACTAGAGTTTCCACCTTCATCTGGCGTTTCTGATTCGGGTTCTTTGGTTATTGTCAGATTTACGCTAGACTGCGTTGTGGCAATACCAAGTTGATATACAGCATTTTGCTGATATTCAAATGTTACTGTATTACCCTGCTGTTCGTCTGTACCACTGTTTGGTATATTTACTACTTCTTCTCTGTCTTGATACAATTTTAGTGTTACACTTGTACTTGATGTACTAATTGTATACTTGCCTTCTGCAATATTCTCTCCAAAAGCCAACCATACTTTCCCCTCTTCACCAGAAGTATTTGTTGTTATTGTTTTGGTATTACTATTATTCTCAATAGACGTAATATCCCAAATCGCCCACGAAGGCTGCACGTTACAAGTTAATTCTCCATGATTAGTTTGATAAATACGAACCAATACTTGAGCTCCCTTATTAAGAATTATGTTGGTAATTTTTCCTTCACTTCCGCTAGAAAAATATGTACCATAATTACTATTATTTGGCGAGATCTGTGTAAGCTGCGAATCCTCCATCTGATACAAATACATATATCCATAGTTGCTTGGTTCTGATACAGTAAAGGTATAAACTCCATCTTCTTCTGCTGTATAGGATATCTAATTTTCCTCACTCACTGCAATACTTAACTCTATTGGCTCATTCTGATTGGAACCTCCAATTTTGCCACCATCTGTCTCAGTATACTTATATGCATATACATATGTCATACTGTTTAAATCTGAATTTCCATTGTTGGTTATGCTAAAAATATAAGGTCTGCCCGGGGTTAATTTAATCACATTATAGAAATTTCCCTTGTCATCTTTTTGTGCAGTACCTAATGTATAAGCGGAAACTGGACCTATGTCAATACTTTGGACACAAAAAGTTGAAAGTTTATGCTGATTTT
>CASJPF010000041.1 GCA_949383255.1 Lachnospiraceae bacterium
ACTAGCTATTTCAGATGTTGTTGGTCTTATAACTTTTTCTGCCAAATTACTATTTATTGCCCTAAACGACCGTATATGAGCATCAAAAGAGAAATTTGGTGTTGATATGCGTTTATTTATGCGCAAAAAAGGAAGAAAGGAGAAAAAGGAATGGATAATCCAGTAACACACAGAGAATTAGAGCAATTTAAGGAGCTGATGGAGTCGGAAAATGACCGACTCAAGGAAGAAAATGACCGACAGAATCACCGTATTTATAATTTGGAAGAAAGTATTAAGGAGATTTCCAACTTAACAGCAGCTACACAAAAGCTGGCTGATAATATGGAAAACATGTTGAAAGTTCAAGAACAACAAAGTAATCGTTTGGCACAAATTGAAAGTCGGGACGGCGAGAAATGGCGTAAGGCAATGGCATATATTGGTACTGCCTTACTTGGTGCTGTTCTCGCTATCGTTTTTGCAAAAATTGGATTATAGGATATAGGAGGCGGGAAAGTGAAGAAACAGAAAAGGACGATGGATATTATCCTAATATTTATTGCTGCATTTCTACTTGCCTTTATTGTTATAATGCTAGTTTTATATTACATCACTGGTGCAATTCCAGATACTTTATGCACTTGTGTGTTTACAGTGTGTGGAGGGGAATGCGGTATTATGGGGTGGATTAAGACAACGAAAGAACGACAGAGAGAACGACAGTATGAACTAGAAGATAGGAAGTATCAAGAAGGCATGGAAAAACAGAATGATAATAGTCTTCAAGAAACCATGTCAGAATAGGAGGAAGTTGTGGATTTTTTCATTAATAACTGGTATGTGATGGTTGCAGCTATCGTTGTTTTGGCGGGGGGTGGATATAGCGTGTATATCTTTATTAAAAAGCCAAGCACGGAACAACTGAAGTCTTTGAAGGAATGGACGCTATGGGCTGTAACAAAGGCTGAGAAAGAATTAGGTTCTGGTACTGGCAAACTGAAACTAAGGTATGTTTATGATATGTTTATCACAAAGTTTCCTTGGCTTAGAAATGCAGTTAGCTTTGAAATGGTAAGCATGATGGTTGACGATGCTCTTGAAGAAATGAGGACAATGTTGGAGAGTAATAAGGCTGTCAAGGATTTTGTAAATGGTTTTTCTGAAGAATAGGGGAATAAAAAGGAAAGACAATTCGAGAGTAGATTTGAAATTATCATAATGAAACATAGTTCAGGGTGGCAATTTGCCACCCTATTTCTTTGAACAGGATTAGACAGATATAAGAAAGTGAGGAAAAAGAAATGAAATTTACCAATAGCTCGCTAGTAGTCTATAGAAAAATAAGTCCCAATAAGACTTCAAGGAATCATAAAATTGACACTATTACAATTCACTGTATGGCAGGGAATCTATCTATTGAAACATGTGGAAATGTATTTGCTTCGTCTTCCAGAAAAGCATCTTCTAATTATGGAATAGGAACAGATGGACGAATTGCGCTGTATGTTGAGGAAAAAGACAGGTCATGGGCATCATCGAATGCGAAAAATGACCATAGAGCAGTTACAATTGAAGTTGCAAATGATGGTGGAGTCCCCAATTGGCATGTATCCGATATGGCTATAGCAAGCTTGATTGAACTTGTAACAGATATTTGTAAGAGAAATTGTATTAAAAAGTTAGTATGGAGCACAAATAAAACAGATAGAATAAACCATTTGCATGGTTGCAATATGACTGTACACAGAGATTTTGCAGCAAAAGCTTGTCCAGGTAACTACCTGTATAATCTACATAATTATATTGCAGAACAAGTGAATGAACGACTTGGTGTGAAAACAGCTCCAACAAATGCAGCGATAATACCAGAAAGTAACCCATATAAAGAACCAACAACGAATATAAGGAGAGGAACAAGAGGAGAAGGTGCAAAATGGGTGCAATGGTGCCTGTGGCGGTTTGGTTTATTGGATAAAGCTGGGATTGATGGTGTTATAGGTCCAAAATCAGAAGCAGCAATAAGCGTAGCACAAAAAATGTTGGACCTTAAAGTAGATGGTATTGTAGGTAACAATACACGTCAGACATTTAAACAAACATTTATCAAGTAATACCTTTGGTTTTTATGGAAAGTATAAAGAACTGATACTGGAAATAAGTTGGTGCAGTATCAGTTCTTTTTCGCATTGCAATATCACAAATTGCATTTGTTGGGGGTGTGTAGTGATTTAATTTGTTACTTTACTCGAAAAGTATATTCAAAAAGTAAAAAAAGTATTATAATAGATTTATTCTGTAAAATTTTGGAGGAAACTATGGATATTTTACGATGGATACATTTATCAGATATACATTTTTCGGGTAAAGAGGAATATGCTACTAAACGTATGCGTGATACGATTTTAAAAAAAATAGGGGAAGTGTCTAAAGGGAAACACGTTGACATGGTCTTTATTACAGGGGATTTGGCATTTCAGGGTGGAGCATATGATTCAAATTTAAAAATATTTATTGAGACATTGATGGAGATGTTAACAATCTCACCAGATGAATTGTTTATGATTCCAGGAAATCATGACTTATGCAGATCTCAAATGAGAACTTTAACAATAGAGGGAGCAAGGAAAGGTGATTTCAAATTTGAAAAAGATACCATAAAACAGTTACAAAAAGATTTCAAGAAATATAAAACATTTTATAAAAAAATAAAAGGTGAGAATGCAGATTATATTTATAAACTAATTAAAAAAGGTAAATATAATGTATTTTTGATGAATACAGCTTTTACGGCAGGAACTGATAATGATGATGGTAATTTAGTCCTGGAAAAAGAATGTTTTTATGATGAGATTAAGTTATTGAAAGATCAAAAGTGTAGTGTCAATATAGCGATTGGCCATCACCCAATTTCATATTTTGTTAAGGCGGATCGGCAAAAAATCTGGAATCTTTTTAATGATTGTAATATAGATTTTTACCTTTGTGGACATTTACATAAAAGGGCATATGATTTTGATTCAAGTGGACAAAGAACTATCCCTGCTTATCAGTGTGGGAGCGGAAAAGTCGATAGTTATGCAACAGTTACTTTTTTTGTAGGAGAACTTGATATAGAAAAGAAGACTGGTAAATTGGTATCCTATAAGTGGATGCCAAATGAAGAATGCTGGGTTATCGGTGGAATGGATGGAAGAAAAGCTATATCTGGGAAAATAGATATCGTGTTGAAACATCAGTTAGGAAAAACACCAGAGTTTGAGGAAAAAGATGTTGTTAAATTCAATGAACCAGATGTAGGGCGTGATTTATATATTACAATGTATCAAGAGCAGGAACGTCAATTTGTAGTGACACACAATGTCAATATCAAACCTGTATCCTATTTTGTGGGGCGTGAAACAGATTTGCAGAACCTGCGCAATCGAATAGAGGAAGGGCACAAGTCTGTTCTTGTAAGTGGAATGGGAGGGATTGGAAAGACACAGATTTGCAGAAAATTGTTTGAAGAATATTGTGATAAACATTCCAGACATGAAAATGTACCATATCAACATATTGGTTATATTGAATACAATGAAGATATGAACAGTAGTTTACAAAACTGTTTACGGTTTAAGAAGCAGGAAAATCCAGAGTTAAATCAGGAAGCAGCATGGAGAGAATTGGAATACCTAGCATCAGATGGAAAACTTCTTCTGTTTGTCGATAATGTGGATAAGCAAATAAGCGAAGATTCGGGATGGCAGCGGCTAAAGAATATTCCAGGGACTGTTGTACTGACTTCAAGACAAATTTCATTTAGTGATAAGTTTGAATTATATCCAGTCGGATTCCTTAATACAGAACAGTGTATAGAGCTTTTTGAGAGAATTTTGTTTGAAGGAAGTGATGGAAAGACAAGTACAGAAGAAAGACCAGATTTAGAGTATATCATTGAAAAACTGGCGGGAAAACATACCATTACTGTTGAACATCTAGCGTATTTGTGCAAATGGAAAGTATTATCTATAAAAAAGTTGAGAAAAGCGTTAGAAGAAAAAGGATTTCAATTACAATTTCGCAAAAATGGAGAATTGATAAACATTCAAAAAACTTATGAGGTATTGTATGATTTATCCGAATTGACAGAAGCAGAACAGAATATTTTGGAGGCATTTTCTGTACTTCCATATATTCCATTGGCAGCAGAGGTTTGCGATGAATGGATGCTTGCGGATGCAGGAGTCAGTGAAGAAGATTATATTTTCATGGGATTATATCAAAAAGGATGGTTACAATTTGATATCGTTCAGGCAAATTATGCCCTGCACCCAGTGTTTGCACAATTTATTTATGAAAAATGCAAACCCAAGGCAGAGAATCATTTCGGATTGATTGAAGCATGTCGACAATATCTGAAAATACCAGAAAGTGGTTCTGCTATAAATAATCAAAAATTTGTTCTGTTTGCAGAAAATATTTCTGTAAAGCTAATTAGAGAAAATAACGAAGAACAGGCAAACTTTATATCTGATATTGCTTATTTGATGTATTATATAGCAGAATACAAGAAAGCAGAGGAATTGTATAAGAAGGCATTAGAGATAAGTGAACAGATACTGGGAGAGGAGCATCCATCTACAGCGACAAGCTATAATAATCTGGCAGGAGTATATGCTAGTCAGGGAGAATACAAGAAAGCGGAGGAACTGTATAAAAAGGCATTAGGGATAAGAGAACGGATATTGGGAGAGGAGCATTTACCTACAGCCACAAGCTATAATAATCTAGCAGGGGTATATGCTAGTCAGGGGGAATATAGGAAAGCGGAGGAATTGTATAAAAAGGCATTAGAGATAAGGGAATGGTTACTAGGAAAGGAGCATCCATCTACAGCGACAAGCTATAATAATCTGGCAGGGGTATATGCTAGTCGAGGGGAATACAAGAAAGCGGAGGAACTGTATAAAAAGGCATTAGAGATAAGCAAACGTCTACTGGGAGATAAGCATCCATCTACAGCCATAAGCTATAGTAATTTGGCGGGGGTATATGCTAGTCAGGGGGAATACAAGAAAGCGGAGAAATTGTATAAAAAGGCATTAGAGATAAGCAAACGTCTACTAGGAGAGGAGCATCCAGATACAGCGACAAGCTATAATAATCTGGCAGGGGTATATGCTAGTCAAGGGGAATACAAAAAAGCGGAGGAACTGTATAAAAAGGCATTAGAGATAAGAGAACGGCTATTGGGAGAGAAGCATCCAGATACAGCCACAAACTATAATAATCTGGCAGGGGTATATGCTAGTCAGGGGGAATACAAGAAAGCGGAGGAACTATATAAAAAGGCATTAGAGATAAGGGAACGGGTACTGGGAGAGGAGCATCCAGATACAGCGGCAAGTTATAATAATCTGGCAGGGGTATATGCTAGTCAGGGGGAATACAAGAAAGCAGAGGAACTGTACAAAAAGGCATTAGAGATAAGCAAATGGGTACTGGGAGAGGAGCATCCAGATACAGCGACAAGCTATAATAATCTAGCATGGGTATATGATAGTCAGGGGGAATACAAGAAAGCGGAGGAACTGTATAAAAAGGCATTAGAGATAAGGGAACGGGTACTGGGGGAGGAGCATCCAGATACAGCGGCAAGTTATAATAATCTGGCAGGGGTATATGCTAGTCAGGGGGAATACAAGAAAGCAGAGGAACTGTATAAAAAGGCATTAGAGATAAGCAAACGGCTATTGGGAGAGGAGCATCCATCTACAGCGACAAGCTATAATAATCTGGCAGGGGTATATGATAGTCAAGGGGAATACAAGAAAGCAGAGGAACTGTATAAAAAGGCATTAGAGATAAGAGAACGGCTATTGGGAGAGGAGCATCCATCTACAGCGACAAGCTATAATAATCTAGCAGGGGTATATGATAGTCAGGGGGAATACAAAAAAGCGGAGGAATTGTATAAAAAGGCATTAGAGATAAGAGAACAGATACTGGGAGAGGAGCATCCATCTACAGCGACAAGCTATAATAATCTGGCAGGAGTATATGATAGTCAGGGAGAATACAAGAAAGCGGAGGAACTATATAAAAAGGCATTAGAGATAAGGGAACGGGTACTGGGGGAGGAGCATCCATCTACAGCGACAAGCTATAATAATCTGGCAGGGGTATATGCTAGTCAGGGGGAATACAAGAAAGCATTAAGATATTACCAAAAATCATATAATATTCTTTTATTGAAACTTGGCCAAAATCATCCATCTACGCAGCGAGTTTATGAAAATATGAAATTGGAATATTTTGAATGGAATCCAGAAGGTGACTTTGGACAGTGGCTTGAAGAAAATATAAAACGATAATTAAAAGAGAATATATTCTATTTAATATTCTGGTCGGCACGCCAATCATTGCGGTTGAGTCAGGCTATGTGGAGGCGCTTGGCTGGAATCGTTATGGCGGCTGGCGCATTGGTATCCGCAGTTTTGATAAGAAACGATATTATTACTATGCGCACTTGCGCCAAAACAGACCTTACGCCGAAGGGTTAAAGGAAGGGGACTATGTCACAGCGGGAGATGTGATTGGCTATATGGGGCATACTGGTTACAGCGACAAGGAGAATGTGAACAATATCAAGGCGGTGCATTTGCATGTTGGTTTGCAGTTGATTTTTGACGAGTCGCAAAAAGATGGAAATAACGAAATCTGGGTAGATTTTTACCAGTTGGCAGGATTTTTGAGTGCCAATAGATGTGAGGTGGAGCGAGATGATGCCACGAAGGAGTGGGACAGAAAGTATGCCATGAAAGACCCAGCCATACCGAAGGATACAAAATAGACAAAAATAAAAAAAATGGAAACAGTGCACAATATTGGCAGAGATAATTTTTTTATAACGCGAAATTAGGAAGTTAAAAATCAATAATTTTTACAGATAAAATTCGTTAATATTGTAACAAATTACAAAAGATAAATAGATTGCTTTTTTTTTAACAATGTGATAAAATAAGCACAATGATTGTGATAACTGCAATAAGCGGACAAATGTTAAATACTGCACAAAGAGTTTGTACATAGATGGAATGTGTCAGGCAAATCTGCAATATTTTTTTGTGCCTTTTTGAAGTTTTTTTGTTCGTTGTGATAAAATGGCAGTCACAGTCACACGGAAACAAATGGGCTGGTGTGAAGCTGCAGACAGCTCATTGAGGGAATTTTTTTAGATGGAGGAAAAGATAATGGCAAAGAAAATTGTATTAGCAGGTGCATGTCGTACAGCAATCGGTACTATGGGCGGTTCACTCAGCACAACCCCGGCTCAGGAACTTGGCGCTATCGTGATTAAGGAAGCATTGAACAGAGCAGGTGTTCCAGCGGACAAAGTGGATCATGTTTATATGGGATGTGTAATTCAGGCAGGTCTTGGACAGAATGTTGCCCGTCAGTCATCCATCAAGGCAGGAATTCCAATCGAGACGCCGGCAGTTACAGTAAATGTGGTATGTGGTTCTGGTTTGAACTGTGTTAATATGGCGGCACAGATGATCTTGGCAGGCGATGCAGACATCGTGGTAGCAGGTGGCATGGAAAATATGTCAATGGCTCCTTTTGCACTTCCTAATGCACGTTTCGGCTATAGAATGAACAATGGTGTGCTTGTTGATACTATGATTAAGGATGCTCTCTGGGATGCATTTAATGATTATCATATGATTCAGACAGCAGACAATATTTGTGACGAGTGGAAGATTACGCGCGAAGAGCTGGATGAGTTTGCATTGAAGAGTCAGCAGAAGGCAGAGGCTGCTCAGAAATCAGGTGCATTTGACAAGGAAATCGTACCTGTTATGGTTAAGAAGAAAAAAGAAATGGTTGAGTTTAAGGTTGATGAGGGACCAAGAGCAGGTTCTACAATAGAAGGACTTGCAAAACTCCGTCCGATCAACAAGGATAAATATGTCACCGCTGGAAATGCTTCTGGTATCAATGATGGTGCGGCTGCAATTGTAGTGATGAGCGAGGAGAAGGCAAAAGAATTAGGCGTGACACCAATGGCTGAGTGGGTTGCAGGTGCTCTTGCGGGCGTAAGACCAGAAGTGATGGGAATCGGACCAGTTGCGGCGACAAAGAAGGTTATGGCAAAAACAGGCATGAAGATTGAGGACTTTGATATTATCGAGGCAAACGAGGCATTTGCTGCACAGTCTATCGCAGTTGGCAGAGATTTGGGTATTGATGTTGATAAGCAGCTTAATCCAAATGGTGGCGCGATTGCACTAGGACATCCAGTAGGCGCATCAGGATGCCGTATCTTAGTTACTCTGCTTCATGAGATGGAAGCCAAGGGTGCGAAGACAGGTCTTGCCACTCTCTGTATTGGCGGCGGCATGGGCTGCTCAACAGTCGTAAAGAAATATGAATAATTAATAGAGAAAATAGGACTGTGGAAATTCTTGGCTGGTAGATATGCCAGCTAAGAATTTCTGATATATGATAGAAAAAATAGGAAATATGGAGGTAAGTATGGAGTATATACTTTATGAGGCAAACGGCGCAGTTGGAAAAATTACCATCAATCGCGAGAAGGCTTTGAATGCACTTAATTCGCAGGTGTTGGATGAGTTGAATGAGACGCTTGATGCGGTGAATCTCGACGAAGTGAGATGTCTGATTCTCACAGGCGCAGGTACAAAATCGTTTGTTGCAGGTGCAGATATCGGTGAGATGAGTACGCTTACAAAGGCGGAAGGTGAGGCATTTGGCAAGAAGGGAAATGATGTATTTAGAAAGCTTGAGACATTTCCAATTCCAGTGATTGCGGCAGTCAATGGTTTTGCACTTGGCGGCGGATGCGAGATTTCAATGAGCTGTGATATTAGAATCTGCTCTGAAAATGCTGTGTTTGGTCAGCCAGAAGTTGGCTTGGGCATCACGCCGGGATTTGGTGGTACACAGAGACTTGCACGTCTTGTAGGTGCGGGTATGGCAAAGCAGATGATTTATACCGCTAGGAATATCAAGGCGGATGAGGCGCTTCGGATTGGTTTGGTAAATGCTGTATATCCGGCAGAAGAATTGATGGCACAGGCGGAGAAGATGGCGGCAGGTATCGCAAAGAATGCGCCGATTGCAGTGCGCAATTGCAAGAAGGCAATCAACGAAGGTCTTGATGTGGACATGGATGAGGCAATTGTGATTGAGGAGAAGCTGTTTGGCGACTGCTTTGAGACAGAAGATCAGAAATATGGCATGGCGTTTTTCTTGGACAAGAATAAGGAAAAAGTGAAAGAGCCATTCAAAAATTGTTAATAAAATAATGTAATATTTAAGGAGGAGAAACAATGAAGGTAGGTATTATTGGTGCTGGAACAATGGGTTCTGGCATTGCACAGGCTTTTGCGATGACAGATGGCTATGAGGTATGCTTATGTGATATTAAGCAGGAGTTTGCAGATGGTGGAAAGGCTAAGATTTTAAAGAATCTGAACTTCCTCGTAAGCAAAGAAAAGATTACACAGGAGAAAGCAGACGCGATTGCGGCTAAGATTGCTACAGGATTAAAGGATATCTGCACAGACTGTGATCTGGTGATTGAAGTTGCTCCTGAGAAAATGGAAATTAAGAAGACAACATTTAAGGAATTACAGGACATTGTAAAACCAGAGTGTATCTTTGCGACCAACACTTCTTCCCTTTCTATTACAGAGATGGGTGCAGGGCTTGACCGTCCATTGATTGGTATGCATTTCTTTAATCCGGCTGACAGAATGAAGCTGGTAGAGGTGATTGCTGGTGCAAATACACCTGCAGATTTGGTAGAGAAGATTAAGGGTATCGCTTCTGGGATTGGCAAGACTCCTGTTGAGGTCAATGAGGCAGCAGGTTTTGTTGTAAACAGAATCTTGATTCCAATGATTAATGAGGCGATTAATGTATATGCAGCAGGTGTTGCAAGTGTTGCAGATATCGATGTTGCAATGCAGCTCGGCGCAAATCACCCAATGGGACCTCTGGCACTTGGCGATTACATAGGTTTGGACATTGTACTTGCAATTATGGAAGTGATTTATGCAGAGACTGGCGACTCTAAGTATGCGCCTTCGCCGCTTCTTAGAAAGATGGTGCGCGCTGGAAAACTTGGAAAGAAGACAGGTGTTGGATTCTACGATTACTCTAAGAAATAATTTACTTAGCAAAATTGCGGCAAGGCACTGTGCATTGTACACAGTGGCTTGCTGTTCATGGTAATTAAAAAACACCCGTATTCAGATATGGCAGTGTCGATTATAAAATGTTTTTAAAATGGAGGAAAATAACATGGATTTTACATTAAGTAAAGAGCATGAGATGGCGAGAACCCTTTTCAGAGAATTTGCTGAGAAAGAGGTGAAGCCTCTTGCAATCGAGGTAGATGAGACAGAAGAGTTCCCAAGAGCGACTGTTGAGAAGATGGCAAAAGCCGGTTTTATGGGTATTCCAATTCCGAAGGAGTACGGCGGACAGGGTTGTGATGTTTTGACTTATGCGATGTGTGTTGAAGAATTAGCAAAAGTTTGTGGTACGACAGCAGTTATTGTTTCTGCGCATACATCTCTTTGCTGTGACCCGATTCTTACATATGGTACAGAGGAGCAGAAGCAGAAGTATTTGCCTGATCTTGCAAGTGGTAAGAAAATTGGAGCTTTTGGTTTGACAGAGCCAGGTGCTGGTACAGATGCACAGGGACAGCAGACAAAGGCTGTGTTAGAAGGCGATGAGTGGGTGCTCAACGGTTCTAAGATTTTCATCACAAACGGTAAGGAAGCAGATGTCTATGTAATCTTTGCGATTACAGGAATGATTGAGAAGCGCGGCAGAATGACAAAAGAGATTTCTTCTTTTATTGTGGAGAAGGGTACACCAGGATTCTCATTTGGTACAAAAGAGAAGAAGATGGGTATTCGCGGTTCATCAACTTACGAGTTGATCTTTACAGATTGCCGTATTCCAAAGGAAAATATGTTAGGACAGCAAGGTAAAGGCTTTGGCATTGCAATGCATACGCTAGATGGCGGACGTATTGGTATCGCAGCACAGGCACTTGGTATTGGCGAGGGTGCACTTGAGAGAACAATTGCGTATGTGAAGGAAAGAAAACAGTTTGGACGTGCAATTGGCGCTTTCCAGAATACACAGTTCCAGCTTGCTGACATGGCGACAAAGGCTCAGGCAGCACAGTTTATGGTATATAAAGCAGCATGTACAAAAGACCAGTACACAAAAGATCACAAGACTTCTTATAATGTAGAAGCAGCTATGGCGAAATTATATGCTGCTGAGATGGCTATGGAAGTGACTACAAAGGCAGTACAGTTGCATGGTGGCTATGGATACACAAGAGAATACGAAGTAGAGCGTATGATGAGAGATGCCAAGATTACAGAGATTTATGAAGGAACAAGTGAAGTTCAGAGAATGGTTATCTCCGCTAATCTGTTAAAGTAGAACAGTGTAAATTTCAGAAACGAAACCTAAAAGAATAATAAAGGAGAATAAACATGAAAGTTGTAGTATGTGTAAAACAGGTACCTGACACAAAGGGTGGCGTAAAGTTTAATCCTGATGGTACACTTGATAGAGCAGCTATGCTGACAATCATGAATCCTGATGACAAGGCAGGTCTTGAGGCAGCATTGAGATTAAAGGACCAATATGGCGCAGAAGTAACTGTTGTTACAATGGGCCTTCCAAAGGCAGAGGAAGTTCTTCGCGAGGCACTTGCTATGGGTGCAGATAAAGGAATCCTTGTGACAGATAGAGTTCTTGGAGGAGCAGATACATGGGCTACCTCACAGACACTTGCAGGTGCAATTAGAAATCTTGATTATGATTTAATTATTACAGGTCGTCAGGCAATTGATGGTGACACAGCACAGGTTGGACCTCAGATTTCTGAGCACCTTGGAATTCCTGTAATCTCTTATGCGCAGAAGATACAGATTGAGGGTGACAGTGTTGTTGTTGAGCGTCAGTATGATGACAGATATCATGTATTAAAGGTTAAAATGCCATGTTTGATCACAGCGCTTGCTGAATTAAATGAGCCTCGTTATATGACTCCAGGTGGAATTTTCGATGCATATAAAGCTGAGATTACCACATGGGGTAGAGCTGACTTGAAAGATGTAGAGGATTCTAATCTTGGCTTAAAGGGTTCACCGACACAGATTGCAAGAGCATCTGACAAGGTTAGAAAAGGAAAGGGTGAGAAGGTTACTTTAGACCCTTCTGAATCTGTAGAATACATTATGAACAAGTTAAAAGAGAAGCATGTGATCTAATAACGCTTAAAGTATAATGGAGGTTTATCATGAATTTAGAAGAATATAAAGGCGTGTTTGTCTTCGCACAGCAGGTAGATAACAAGGTAAGCAGTATTGCTCTTGAACTGATTGGCGAAGGAAAGAGACTTGCAGAGAAATTAGCAACGGAAGTGACAGCAGTATTGGTTGGAAGCGACGTAAAAGGGTTGGCAGACGAGCTTGCTGCTTACGGCGCAGATAAGGTGATTGTAGTAGATGATCCTGAATTAAAGGAGTACAGAACAGAGCCTTATGCACATGCACTGGCATCTGTTATCAATCAGTATAAACCTGAGATTTTATTGGTAGGTGCGACTGCAATTGGTCGTGACTTAGGTCCTAGGGTATCTGCTAGAGTACATACAGGTTTGACGGCAGACTGTACTTCTCTTGAGATTGGTGATTTCCCAATCAATCCAGTTCCTGGAAAAGAGCAGAAGCACAATCAGTTGCTTATGACACGTCCTGCATTTGGTGGGAATACAATTGCTACAATCGCATGTCCAGATTTCCGTCCTCAGATGGCTACTGTTCGTCCTGGTGTTATGCAGAAACTTGAGAAGAAAGAGGGCGCTAAGGCTGTTGTTGAAGAGTTCAATCCTGGATTTACACCAGACAACAAGTATGTGGAGATCGTAGAGGTTGTTAAGAACCTTACAGATACCGTTGACATTATGGATGCTAAGATTCTTGTATCTGGTGGTCGTGGTGTAGGAAGCCCAGAGAATTTCAGGATTCTTGATGATCTTGCAGAGGCGATTGGCGGCACAGTGAGCTGTTCTCGTGCAGTGGTAGATGCTGGCTGGAAGAGCAAAGATTTACAAGTTGGTCAGACAGGTAAGACTGTTCGTCCAAATGTATATTTTGCAATTGGTATTTCTGGTGCGATTCAGCATTTGGCAGGAATGGAAGAGTCTGATATTATTGTTGCAATCAATAAAGATGAGACAGCACCAATTTTTGATGTTGCTGATTATGGTATTGTGGGCGATTTAAATAAGATTGTTCCAATGCTTACAGAGCAGATTAAGGCGGCTGTTGCAAACAAGTAATTGCAGAATTATGAATTTTACATAAAACCTCAAAGAATTTATCCTTTGGGGTTTTTTTTTGTTGAAAGATGGAGTATAATCAAATAGATAGCGTGTGCATGGGAGTATCGTGCAATTGTATTTTGACAGTCGAAGAGCAGATATATGTCAGAGAGCTACATAATGGAAATAAATAATCGAAGATAAGGAGAATCAGAATGGCATTAACAGAATTGAATACTTATACAGTAAATGATATGTATAATCTTCCAGATGGGCAGCGGGCTGAACTGATTGATGGAAGGGTTTATTATATGGCACCTGCAACAAGGAATCATCAGCGGATTGTCGGGGAGCTTTTTGCGACAATTCGAGAACATATTCGTAGGAATAACTTTAAAGGTGAAGTAGATATCACACCATTTGGTGTGTTTATTGATGCGGATGACAAGAGTTACGTTGAGCCAGATATCTGCATTATCTGTGATGATAACAAGTTGGACGAGAGAGGTTGCAATGGTGCACCCGACTGGATTATTGAGGTGGTTTCCCCAGCAAGTCGAAGGATTGATTACACCACAAAACTATTTAAATACCGTGCTGCGGGAGTGCGTGAATATTGGATTGTGGATGCAGATAAGAGTCGAGTGATGGTATATAACTTTTATCAAGATGACATGAAAGAGTACAGTTTTATTGAGGAAATTCCTGTTGGAATATACACAGATCTTACGGTTCGTATGTCGAATCTGGAATTGTGATGTTGCAAAAAGCTTGTTGAACGAAAACTGGCAGGCGATATTGGGCATGTGGTCAGAGCTATTTAGGGCTCACTTTGTATATATGGATTATTATAAGTGGAGATCAGAGTTGATTTCCACTTTTTTTAGTATGACGGGCATGCTCCTGTTCTGTGGTGAAAGTCCACTTAGACGTAGCTGCCAATGAACTTTATAGTGACTCTCGACGTTTACACCGTAAGGTGTAGGCGAGAAGAAAAGATAGCGAAATCGTAGCCCTACGAACAGAAACCTGATAATAAGACGCATACGGCGGGTAAGTTGGCTAAAGGCAACGAAGCCCTAAAGCTGTTTATGGATTTATCTGTTTTTGGGGCTACAGTTTTTATTTTTTCTTTATAACCTTTTAAAACAACCATGTTTATTCATTCACAATTTTCAACTTGTCATTTGTTTTTATAATCTGCACTATCTGCCATAGTATCACTTCCTTTCATTAAAGGCTAAAATAATTAGTTACACTTCTTGTAGTGTACATTGATTATGGTATATTTGTAAATTGTGCAGATAGTATTATAGGGATTTGGGCGGCATAAAAACCGCCTTTTTTGATATCCCAATTCTACCCCAATTTTTACCCCAAAACTACACTAAAAAGAGATAAAACATGATAATCAAAGAGAAACAGAGACAACGTTATTGACTTTATACAAACCCAGTAATATTAAATTTTGAGACGAATCATCACAATCAGAGATTAAATTTGATAAATTCTCCAACTTTATACCACAAGTATAATGACAAATTGTGCAAAGTGTGATATAATTAAAAAAAATAAAAAAATGGCACACAGAAGTGCTGCCAGAGAGGAAACAATAATGAACAGGACATTATCAATCAACGGAATGGATCTCCCAATTAGTAGAACATTTGAACAGGCGCTGTATTCCAAACAGAGTCTATCTTTTGCATGTCCATATAAGATGGGAAAAAGTTGGTTGAGTCGTGCCGATATTAGGCTAGAGCGTTAAGTGTACATCGAAAAGGCATGAAGTATCATATTTATGATTATCACCGCTTATCTTGTATGGAGGAAGTCTTACAGGATAGGCGGTTTTCTTTTTGTTTTTCTGATTGCATACACTGGAAAAAATTTGATAGAATCAAAAATTGATTTAGGAAGGAGAAGAAATGTTGGGAAATGATATATTAGAAATCAAGGGAAAAGTAAACACAGCTCTGTGTTATGCAAAGGTTGTGGAGGACGAAGCAGTTGAGCAGATTCGTAGAATGTGTGATTATGAATTTACACAAGACAGCAGAATCCGCATTATGCCTGATGTCCATGCTGGAAAAGGCTGCACTATCGGGACGACCATGACAATTACAGATAAGGCAGTACCCAATATAGTCGGCGTGGATATTGGATGCGGTATGTATACAGTTAACCTCGGGAAAGCGGATATTGATTTTGAAAAAATGGATGCAGCTGCACATTTTATTCCATCAGGTAAGAATGTGTGGGAGGGCAGACAAGAACGATTTGATTTATTGCAGTTGCGCTGTTATCGAAATTTAAAGGATGCAAAACGTTTAGAGCGAAGCCTTGGAACCTTAGGAGGTGGAAATCATTTTATCGAGGTGGATATGGCGCAGGATGGAACAAAATATCTTGTGATACATTCCGGCAGCAGAAACCTAGGAAAACAGGTGGCAGAGTTCTATCAACAGTTGGCAATTGAACTGCATACAGGCAAGGATGAGTATTTTCAGAAAAGAGATGCACTGATTGTGGAATACAAGGCGGCAGGGCGCAGGAAGGAGATACAAAATGCGTTGAAGGAACTCAAATGGGAACATCGAGATTGCCTGATACCGGAAGACTTGCGCTACCTTTATGGAACATATTTTGAGGACTATTTACATGATGTGGAGATTTGCCAACAATTTGCAAGACGAAATCGTGAGAAAATGGCGGAGGTTATTTTAGAGAAAACAGGAATGACAGGAACAGAGGCGTTCCATACAATTCACAACTATATTGATACGGACGAGATGATATTGCGCAAGGGGGCAATTGCCGCCCACAAGGGCGAAAAAGTGTTAATTCCAATTAATATGCGAGATGGAAGTGTTCTTGCTATTGGAAAAGGTAATCTAGAGTGGAATTATTCTGCACCGCACGGCGCCGGACGACTAATGTCACGCACCAAGGCAAAAGAAAGCTTATCTATGGAGGATTACCGCAAAATGATGAAGGGTGTCTACACAACCTCTGTCAACGAGGCGACACTTGACGAAGCGCCAATGGCATATAAGTCACTTGAGGATATTATTGATGTTATTAGAGAGTCCGTGGACGTTATTGATATTATGAAACCAATCTATAATTTTAAGGCATCTGACTAGAGCACTGGAAAATCAGGTTCTTCTGCTCTGGCGGAGACCAGAACAGGAGGAATATAAAAATGGTTACAGTACCGACGATAGATATGGTAAAGACGGGGCAGCACATTATGGAGCTGCGGGTTCAGGCGGGGCTGTCTGTGCGGCAGCTACAGGAAATTTTTGGATTTTCTACACCACAGGCGCTATACAAATGGCAGCATGGGACAGCGCTGCCCACAATTGACAACCTTGTTGTGCTGGCGGCGGTGCTTGGTGTGAAGGTTGATGACATTCTTGTCACGACCGACAGCTCAATGGCTGCCAGCGCATAAAGTTTTCTACAATTTTCTATTTATAAAATCATCTATAGCAATCATATAGTTACAGTTCAGCCTTGCTGAACTGTAACATCATATACAAAAGATATCATTCCATGATTGATATTACAGCGAAAAGTAAGTATAATAGTAATTGATAAAACCTATTTTGGAAGCGAACACAGATGTCAATTGATGAATGGAGAGATTTGTATGTGCACAGCAGCTACTTATAAGACAGCAGATTTTTATTTTGGACGTACATTAGACAATGATTTTTCTTACGGTGATGAGGTGACAATTACCCCCAGAAAACATCCATTTCATTTTCGGGAGGTGGAAGACATCAATATACATTATGCAATCATTGGCATGGCTTATGTGGTGGAGGATTACCCGCTGTATTATGATGCGATCAATGAAAAAGGGCTGGCGATGGCAGGACTCAATTTTGTAGGAAATGCTGTTTACAGAGATTATGCCTACGATAAGAACAATATTGCGCAGTTTGAATTGATTCCGTGGATTCTATGTCAGTGTGCTACCGTCAAACAAACGCGCGTTTTGCTAGAGAGAATTAATATCTGTAATACAAAGTTTGCTGAAAGTCTACCTACAGCGCAGTTACATTGGATAATTGCAGATAGTGAGGAGGCGATTACAGTAGAGTCCGTGGCGGACGGGATAAAAGTCTATGATAATCCAGTTGGTGTGCTCACGAATAATCCGCCGTTTGATGAACAATTATTTGCGCTCAACAATTATATGCATCTATCTGCAAAGCCGCCAGTTAATACCTTTGCACCAGGATTAGAGTTGCGGCTGTACAGCCGTGGAATGGGTGCTCTTGGGCTACCCGGGGATTTATCGTCGCAATCCAGATTTGTGCGGGCAGCCTTTACTAAAATGAATGCGGTCAGCGGCAAGGGAGAGCAGGAAAGTGTCAGCCAATTCTTTCATATTTTAGGTGCAGTTGACCAGCAGCGAGGATGCTGCATTTTGGAGAATGGAGGATATGAAGTGACACTCTACACATCTTGTTGCAATGCCAGCAAGGGAATCTATTATTATACAACATATGATAATCATCAGATTACAGCGGTTGATATGCACAGGGAAAAGCTGGATGGCATAGAGTTAGTGCGATATCCAACAGTGGGAGAGGAGCAGATTCGACTACAGAATGCATAGATTGAAAAAAATCTTTTATGAAAAGGGACTGGTATGAAAGTACAGTAATATTGTTAAAGGAATTGTATGAGGCACAGATATGGAAAGAGAAAAAGAGTTGTCAAATAAGGAATCAAACAGTGCAGAAAGTACGCCGGATAAACTTGCAGGATTGAAAGTTTTGGTGGTCGAGGACAATATGCTAAATTTGGAAATTATGACAGAAGTTCTGAAAGAGCGCGAATTAATTGTCACTGCGGCAGAGAATGGGCAGATTGCAGTCAAATTATTTGAAGACAATCCACCAGGGACATTTGATGTGATTTTGATGGATATGCATATGCCTATTATGGGTGGTGTAGAGGCCACAAAAACAATTCGCACTATGGAGCGCACAGATGCACAGACAATACCGATACTTGCGCTCACTGCAAATGATTTTGAGGAGGATATTCGTCAGACACGAGAAGCAGGCATGAATGACCATTTGACAAAACCGTTTGATATGGAGAAAATATTTGAGGCAATTGTGGTCTACACAGGAAAGTGAGAAGGGAATGTATTTCTCTTCTCATTTTTTATGCACACGCCGATGCATAGGAAATATGCCATTGCATGGCGCATCGGCGGCGCGGCGAGTAGGGAAGATAGAACTTCCCTACTCGATTGCATAGACCCGTGCAGAGGAAATATGCCGCTAAGGCGGCGCATGGGTTGCGTGGCAAGTAGGGAAGAAGAGACTTCCCTACTCAATTGCACACGAACACCCAAAGGAAGAATGTCAGCAAAGCTGACGGGTGCCTGGCGCGCGAGTGGAAGAAATAATCTTCCCTTACTCGGTTGTGATAATAAAAAATTTTATATTGACAAAACAATTTCAAAGTGATATGATTTTGATATCAAAAGAAATTATAAGTAAATCAATCAACGTTCTACAAGGAGGTTACACTATGGAAGAGAAAGTTTTATCAAAGAAGAGAAATGGAATGGCTGTATTATGTGGCATATTGTTATTGTATGCAGCGTCGGTAGTAGGGATTTATTTCGGCGCGGTAAATGCATATAATGCTGTTATTTTTGCCAGCATTTTCCTGATTGTTGTGGCGACAATCCTTTTGCCGGGATTAAAAGTTCTAAAGCCGCAGGAAGCGCTGGTACTCACATTGTTT
Source organism: Lachnospiraceae bacterium (assembly GCA_949383255.1). Classification (GTDB taxonomy): domain Bacteria; phylum Bacillota; class Clostridia; order Lachnospirales; family Lachnospiraceae; genus COE1. The sequence goes on from CASJPF010000041.1 coordinate 19,133, forward strand.
GGTAATTATGTGGGGACATTGAAGGAAGACGGTTTTTATTTTGTGAATCCGTTTTGCTCCAGCGTAAATCCAGCAGCGCGGACAAAGCTCAATCAGAGTGGAGATGTAAATGACTCCGCCACAATGTTGGCGATTGCAAGTAAGACCACGGGCATAAATATGGAAGCTTACAGCAGCAAGATTTCACTGAAAATCATGACCCTGAACAACAACAAGCAGAAGATTAACGATTGCCTTGGTAATCCGATTGAGATTGGGATTGCGGTTACATGGAAGGTTGTGGACACAGCAAAAGCAGTGTTTAATGTAGACAATTACAAAGAGTTTCTGTCTTTGCAATGTGACAGTGCACTCCGCGATATTGTGCGCATTTACCCTTATGATGTTGCGCCAAATGTTGATACGACAGGGGACGGATTATCGGACGAGGGAAGTTTGCGTGGTTCGAGTGAGATTGTTGCAGCCAGAATCCGCGAAGAGATACAAAAAAGAGTCGAGGAGGCAGGCATTGAGGTTGTCGAGGCACGCATTACATATCTTGCCTACGCGCCGGAAATCGCTGCGGTAATGTTACAGCGGCAGCAGGCGTCAGCGATTATTGATGCGCGGAAAATGATTGTAGATGGTGCAGTTGGCATGGTTGAGATGGCATTGGAGCGCTTGAACGAAAATCATACGGTAGAGCTTGATGAGGAGCGTAAGGCGGCGATGGTTTCCAACTTATTAGTTGTACTTTGTGGGAACCGTGACGCACAGCCTATTGTAAATTCGGGCAGTTTGTATTGAGGAATACAGAAACAAAAAGGAATGATGTTATGGGTGATTCTGGTAAAAAACAAGTTCCGCTTAGGCTTTCGGCAAAGCTGTACGATACAATTGCAGCGTGGGCGGAGGACGATTTTCGCTCTGTCAATGGACAGATTGAGTACCTGCTGACAGAGTGTGTCCGGCAGCGGAAAAAAAACGGGAAATATATCTCAGACGAGATAGATAAACCACTGGAAATTGATATTTAGGAACTGTTAATAAATAATTCATAAGAATGCCTTGTCACAAGTTATTTCTAAACGGTTCCTTAGAAAAGGGGGTGTGATACTTATGAAACATTGGCAGAAGATGGCTGTGCCAATTGTGATTACTTCCATTATGATTGTTTATTATACTGGAATGGCAGTATTTCTTATAATGGTACCCAGCATTCCTACAGGAATCAAAATTTTAATGATTGTGATATCGCTGATACTGGCGGGAGTGATGTTTGGTGTATTAATTAGCAGAATAAAAGAAATTAAAGGAGGAGAAGAGGATGATCTTAGTCAATACTGATTATATTAGTGGGAAGGAACTGGAAATGCTTGGTCTTGTGAAGGGAAGTACAATTCAGTCAAAAAATGTGGGAAAGGATATTACGCAAAGCTTTAAAACTTTGGTGGGAGGCGAATTGAAGACTTACACAGAAATGATGAATGAGGCGCGGGCACTCGCTACAAAACGCATGGTCGAGGAAGCTGAAAAACTTGGCGCTGACGCGGTTGTCAACATACGCTATGTGTCTGCGGCAGTGATGCAAGGAGCGGCGGAAGTGATGGCATATGGTACCGCTGTGAAATTTAACTAATTGTGGTCAAAACAATCAATGAAAGTCTTTGTTGGGAATTATGATAAGAAGATTTGCGGATACCCCATTTAATTTATTCGTAACATTAGCGCTTGTTTTGTTTGGTACTATTTTTGGAGAATTGAAATAGTAGACAATTCGTTGCTTTTTACACCTGCACCATGCACTTGCTGCATGGTGTTGGAGCCAGCGCCAAAATGTCTGCTTTGTGGTATTTTGTGTGCATCAATTGTTGCAATTCACACCAAACCATCATAAATGAATACGATATTGGTGTGGGTGTGAATTGTGACAACAATTCCTTACATTTTTGTAACATTGGCAATAGTCATTTTCAGCGAAAGCAAAAGGCTGTATAATAGATTTGTGGTGAAGTGTAATGCACTGTCTGTTGATTTTAAGTGATTACTGTTTCTATAAAAATGGAGGATGCATGGATACAAGATTAAAGATTATGATTGTTGAGGACGACACAGCACTTGCGAGAGAACTTGCTTCTTCTCTTGAAAAATGGCAGTACAATGTTGTCTTGGCAGAACGGTTTGATAATATTTTACAAGAGTTTATAGAAAAAAGACCATATATGGTCTTGCTGGACATTAATCTCCCAGGTTATGATGGATTTTATTGGTGTAGTCAGCTACGTCAAATTTCAAATGTACCAATTATCTATATTAGCAGCCATAGCGCTGATCAAGACAAAATTATGGCGATAGCGCAGGGCGGGGACGACTATGTAGAAAAACCTTTTCGCATGGAGCTGTTAAAGGCAAAGATTGAGGCAGTGCTTCGGCGCACATATGAGTACAAGGTGAGGGAACGCATTTTTTTAAGCGCAGGGTTATGTTTTGACAGCGCGACGCAAAGCCTGTATATTATTTTAGAAAATGACACAAAAAAGGATAGCGAATTGTCCGTGCCTGGCGGACAGGCAAAAGAACAGGAAATTGAACTCACCAAATCAGAGCGACGCCTTTTTGCCCGTTTGATGGAAAATAAACCAGATGTTGTGACGCGTGACGAACTGATGATGGAACTGTGGAATACAGACGAGTATGTCACAGATGCGGCGCTTACCACAATTATTAGCAGACTGCGTGCCAAGCTTAAAATGGTGTGCGGCGAGGAAGTGATATTTACCAAAAAAGGGCAAGGGTATTTTGTACAATGATTGTGTTTCGGTGGCTAAAGAAAAGATGGAAAGAAACTATGGTTCGTTTCGCGATAGGAGTGTGTTTTAATCTGTATTTTATTATTCTAATGCAGGTGACACAAATCAAATATCTGTTGTATCTTGATTTGCTATTGTTGGTGATGGTAGCAATTATAGAGGGTACAGCCTTTTTTGATTTCTATAAAAAAGAGCGCAGAAAAGCGATTTTTTTACAGAAAGAAGAGCCTATTTATATGTATTTTGACAATATGGAGGACAGCGCAGTTTTTGTGCACGACCTACAGGTTTTGGAAGCATGTGTGCAGAAAAAGTATGCAGAAAACTGTGACTTACAGGACTTTGTGGCAAAGTGGTGTCATGAGTTTAAGATACCACTCGCAGCGGCATTTTTAATCGTAGAAAAACTAAAAGATGCAGATGCAAGAACCGATTTGCGGGAACAACTTGAGCGAATGAACTGGCAGATGAGTATGATGATGCAAGGGTGCAGGCTGCAAAGCCCGCTGTTTGATTTGCAGGTTAAATCAGTATCGCTCTCAGCATGTGTCCGAACGTCCATTAAAAATAACCAATTTTTTCTGATTCAGAAAAAGTTCCAGATGGATGTGGCGGTTGGAAATGCGTACGTTTACACAGACGAAGTTTGGCTGACCTATATTTTGGACCAGATTTTAAACAATGCAGTTAAGTATACAAGGACGAACGTAGCACATAAGATTCATTTTTGGACAGAGTGCCTTTTATCAGAAGCATTTTTGTCAAATTCGCAATCACAGGAAACCTGTAAACCGCATTCAACAGAATCGCTGTCATCAGAAAATATTGCACTATATATAGAAGACAACGGCGAAGGGATTCAGGCGTGTGATATACGACGCATTTTTGAGAAAGGGTTTACAGGCAGTAACTATCATAATGGCAGATATAAATCTACTGGAATGGGGCTGTATATGGCGAATAAAATTGCAGAAAGACTAGAACACAAATTGTCTGTGGAGAGTCAATATGGAGAATATACACGGTTTTGCATTGTATTTCGGAGAAAAGAAGATGTGTAAAGATTTCGTAAACAAATATGATAAAAAAGAGCAAATTGTCCGATACAATTTATAGAGCATTTTATAAAAGGATTTATAAAAAAGTCTTGTAGAAATTTGAGAGGCTAAAATTAACAGGAGGTTGAAAGTATGCAGGTACAGTGGAATCAAACAAATTCGTTTCAGCAATTAAATAGTCAGTTTGTAAATAATACTTACAAAACCAAGGAAAGCCAATCTTTGCTTACGCGGCGCAGAATGTTGGAGGCGCAGGACCAGGCGAAGGAGACGGACGCGGTAAGAATGACAATTTCTGGAGAGGCGATGGAACTATCGCGACAAGTTAAGGAGATGGAGCGCGCACAACAGGCACAGACACTGGAACAGATAGGGGGGCAAAGTACTTCCCCGGAATTGACAGAGGAAGATTTATATGATGAGTTGGTTTTGCAAATGCGCATCTGGGGAGATGCAACAGCCAATATACGAAATCAATATGACCACGAGGAGACAAAGGAACTGGCAGAGAAGCGGGCGGCTGCGCTGACGCAACTGCAAAACCTTGAGCAATTACAAAAATCTGAGGCGATCAAGCAGGAGAAAGAAGCACAGAAGGCAGCGGAGCTGGCGGCGATGCGGCAGGAAGAGGTCAACAAAAAAAGTTCGGAACTGATTATGATGATAGAGAGTTTTGAGGAACAGAAGGACGACGAGGAGCAAGCAGAGGAAACATCGGATCAGAAGGATACACAAGAGACAGAAACAAACTCCAATAATAGCCTTTTAGAAGGAAAAATTGGAGTTTCCGCGGCAAAACGGGAGCTGGGAATGTTAGGGACAATCTCACAGATGGAAGCGTCCGGCGAATATAATCTGATGACAAATATTGAGTCTATTCAGGGGCTGCTTGATGAGCGTCGCAGCATCTACAAGATGAACAATGAGCCAAGCATTAGTATTCAAGAAAAGATAAAAGCAATGTCTGACTATGTGGCTACATTGGTCAATCCTGATATGATGCGACAGTATTTTGGAGAGCGCATGGAGGCAGAGACTGATGAAAATACCAAGAAAAAACTGTCGATGATGTACGACTATTTTATGAGCCTGGATATGAAGGATGAAATTCAAAATTTATCAAAAGATCGAGCGCATGCATTACAAGAAAAACGCAATGCAAAAGATCTGCGTATTGCGCATTTGGGCAGCCGACATCTTGCAATGGCGGCACAACAAGAAAAGGAGCTTCAATCACTTTTTGACGAGAATGATATTTTGAGAGCACAAGGGCAAGGAAGTGTTGTTGACCATACGGAAGACATTGCAGAGCGGTTGCAGGAAAAACTGGATGAGCGCGATCATGTAGATGAGAAGGAGCCAATCGAAGAAGAAACAACAGAAGAAATCCTATCCGAAAAGGAACGACTTGAGGAGGAAGAAGAAACAGAATAACAGAATGGAGCTTGGAAAAGAGCTCCTTTTTTTATGCGTGCGGGCACCCAAAAGAAAAATGTGCTATTTACAATATTATAAAAGGCTGTTAAAATGTAAGTTATCTGAAACTGTCTAGGAACAGAAAAGATACATTAGTCGATAAAGGTGAAAGATATGCGTTTATATAAAAAAGTGAAACTGTGTTATATTGAAGCGGCAGCGATTGCGCTGGCAGTTTGCGCGTTTCTGTTTCCGTCAATACAGCTTTTTAAACATACAGGTGATAATTTTTTTGCAGTTCAGCTAAATGGAATTCCGGTCGGAAATTTGGGGTCAACAGAGCAGTTGGATGAACTTTTGACCAAAGCAAGGCGTCAGGTTGTACAGGAGATTGGAAATGACGAACTTGTGTTTATAGATGCGGACATTACAACAGAGGGAAGCGAAAAACTTTGGGGTGTGGTTGATGACGATCAAACTGTGATTGACAATATGGTGGAGGTGATGAAAAATAGTACGCGCAAGACGCTGCACCGTTCTTATACCGTCAAGGTAAACGAGACAGCGGTAAACCTTGGTTCCTATGATGAAGTGCATGAGCTGCTTGAGCAGGCATTATCTCCTTATGATGCACAAAATCAGTATCAAGTACAACTTGAGTTGGACCAAGACCGTGAGATAAACGTGCTTGAAGCGGTGATTTCACCACGGGAGGACGCGCTTGTGGACGAGGAAGATTTTAGCAGGTCCGCAGGAATTGCAGCGGATTTGGAAGCCATGTTTGCGGCGGTGGAGCCGGTGGTGGAGAGAGGATTTGAAGATTTTGCAGTGGGGTTGACAGATATTGCCTATGCTGAGAAAATAGAAGTGGTGGAGGCGTATCTGCTCGAAGAGAAATTAAATTCTGTGGAGGAGGCAGTAAACCTTGTTACGAAGGAACAGGAGACGCAGATAATATATAAGGTAGTTTCTGGCGATACCCTTTCACAAATATGTCTTACCAATAATATTCCAATGGATGAGTTGATAGCAATTAATGATGCTCTTGAAGATGAAAATACAATGATACGTGTTGACCAGGAGCTTGTCATTACTGTTCCAGAACCAGAGCTTTCCATTATGTGGGAAGAGGAGCAGGTCTACACAGAGGATTATGAGGCAGAAGTTCAGTATATTCCAAATGATGACTGGTATACAACGCAGAGAGTGACACTTCAAGAGCCGTCTGCCGGCAGGCGCAAAGTGGCAGCAGTTATCTCATACAAGAATGGTCAAGAAGTCGGCAGAGAAATTTTAAAGGAACAGGTGTATGCGGAGGCAGTCCCCAAAATAATAGAGCGCGGGACAAAGATTCCACCAACTTACATTAAACCAATTTCTGGTGGAAGGCTTAGTTCTGGATTTGGCGCAAGAAGTGCACCGACAAAAGGCGCTTCGACAAACCACAAAGGAATTGATTGGGCAGTGCCGATTGGAACAAGAGTAGTGGCTTCCAATGCAGGAACTGTAGTACATGCAGGCTGGGCGAGCGGGTATGGCTATGCGGTCTATATCAATCACGCAGACGGCAGGCAGACCCGATATGGACATTTGAGCAAAGTGCTGGTAAAAACTGGACAGACCGTATCGCAGGGAGAACGGATTGCCTTGAGCGGAAATACTGGACGAAGTACAGGGCCGCATGTCCACTTTGAAATCCGAATTAACGGTAACGCTGTGAATCCATTAAAATATTTAAATTAACAAAATTTATGACGAACACCCGCATTTCTGTGAAAAACAAATTGTTACTGTTCATTTTGTATGGATTCTTACCTATTATTGGAATGGAGTAAACAATAACAACAAATTTTTTGTTTATTTTAAAGGAAGTCTTCACAAATAGCTTGATGCTTGTAACAGGAAGCCGAAGGCTGAACTGTTGTTACAATTCACATACACGCCAGATTTCGTATTGATTTATGATGATTTGGTGTGAATTGCAACAATTGATGCACACAAAATGCCACAAAGCAGGCATTTTGGCACTGGCTCCGACACCATGCAGCAAGTGCATGGTGCGGGGGTGAAAAGTAAGGAACTGTTATGAACAGTTCCTTAATGAGCAGACTGACAGTTTACAAATAGGAAAAAAAGGTATATAATCGTAGAGGCTTCGCAGAAGAATTTTGGATAAATTACAATTGAATATTATATAATATTAGATAGATGGCAAAGTAACTTGATTGATAAAATCAAGCCAATGTATCTGTGTACAGACCTGTGTAGAGGAAACACGCTCTAAGGTAGCGCATGGGTCGCGTGACGAGTAGGGCAAGTAATCTTCTTTGCTTGATTGCAGACAAGTCGCAGTTACAGGAAAATATGAGGTGAACGATGGAACAGTACGCAATTAAGGGGGGGAATCCTCTGGTTGGTGAAGTTGAAATCGGCGGCGCGAAAAACGCGGCTTTGGGGGTGTTGGCAGCAGCAATAATGACAGATGATATGACAGTGATTGAAAATATACCAGATGTGAGGGATATCAATGTTCTGCTCCAGGCGATGGAAAGCATCGGTGTCATTGTATACCGAACGGACAGACATACTGTGAGGATTAATGCCTCCATGATTTCCGGGCTTGTGATAGAAGACGATTATATTAAAAAGATTCGGGCATCATATTATTTGCTCGGCGCGCTTCTTGGAAAGTACAAACATGCCGAGGTGGCTCTGCCTGGCGGTTGTAATATTGGAAGTCGCAAAATAGACTTGCACATCAAAGGATTTAAGGCGTTAGGAGCAAGTGTAAAGATTGAGCATGGATTGATTATTGCGGATGCACAGCAGTTAAAAGGAGCACATATCTATTTGGATACAGTGTCTGTGGGAGCGACAATTAACATTATGTTGGCAGCAGTGCTGGCGGAGGGAAGGACTGTCATTGAAAATGCTGCAAAGGAACCACATGTTGTAGATGTGGCAAATTTTCTTAATTCTATGGGGGCAAATATCAAGGGTGCAGGAACAGATGTGGTTAAAGTATCTGGCGTGAAAAAACTGCACAGCTCAGAATATTCGATTATACCAGATCAGATAGAGGCGGGGACTTTTATGTTTGCGGCTGCAATTACAAAGGGAGATGTCACCGTCAAAAATGTGATTCCCAAACATTTAGAATCCACGACAGCAAAGTTGATGGAGATGGGGTGTCAGATTGAAGAATCTGATGACGCAGTGCGTGTTGTCGCGTCAAAACGGTTGCAAAATACCCATGTAAAAACATTGCCTTATCCGGGATTTCCAACGGATATGCAACCGCAAATAGCAGTTTCTCTCGCGCTGGCGCGAGGGACGAGTATTGTTACAGAAAGTATATTTGACAATCGTTTTAAATATGTAGATGAGCTGGCAAAGATGGGGTCCAACATTAAAGTCGAGGGAAATACGGCCATTATAGAAGGTGTGGAACACTTTACGAGCGCTAATTTGACTGCGCCTGATCTCCGGGCAGGAGCGGCATTAGTGTTAGCATGTCTGACAGCGGAAGGTTTTAGTGTCGTTGATGATATCAAATATATCGAGCGTGGATATGAGGATTTTGAGGTAAAGCTTCAAAATATCGGTGCGCAGATTGAAAAAGTAGAGTCAGAAAAAGAACTGCAAAAGTTTAAGTTAAAGGTTGGATAGGATTTTATTATTTTCCTATTGACATTGAAAATAAATCAGTATATGATAAAAAAGATATGACAATTCAATATTGTGCGTCACGCAAATGTGAGATGCTCTTATTCAGAGTGGTGGAGGTACAAAGGACCTATGAAGCTACGGCAACCCCGTATTATGGACGGAAGGTGCCAACCTGAGCGATTTACTGCATGTATGGGCTTACCCAATAGCAGTTCGAACAATAAGAGGATTTGATTATCGGGAAACCAGTCACTTCCGCTTATTCAGACGAGTAAGCGGATTTTTTATGCGCACGGACGCGGAAAGGAAATATGCGGCTAAAGCTGTCCGCGTCCGGCGCGAGTATGGAAGATAACTTCCATACTCGATTAAAATAGGAGGAAATATTTATGGAGAAACTTTTATTTACTTCAGAGTCCGTAACGGAAGGGCATCCAGACAAAGTTTGCGATGCCATCTCAGATGCCATTCTGGATGCGCTGATGGAGCAGGACCCAATGAGTCGTGTTGCCTGTGAGACTGCAACCTGCACAGGTTTTGTGCTGGTGACAGGAGAGATTACGACCAAAGCGTATGTTGATATCCCAAAGATTGTACGGGATACTGTTAAAGAAATTGGGTATAACAAGTCAGAGTATGGTTTTGATGGAAATACTTGTGCTGTGTTTACTGCGATTGATGAGCAGTCCGGTGATATTGCTATGGGTGTGGATAAGGCGTTTGAGGCGAAAAATAGTATGAGCGATGCCGAGATTGAAGCGATTGGTGCAGGGGATCAGGGTATGATGTTTGGATATGCCACCAACGAGACAGAAGAATATATGCCATATCCAATCTCACTTGCACATAAACTTGCGTTGCAGCTAACTAAGGTGCGTAAAGATGGGACACTTGAGTATTTAAGACCAGATGGAAAGACACAGGTTTCTGTAGAGTATGATGAAAATGGCAAGCCTAAGCGGCTTGAGGCAATTGTCCTCTCCACACAGCATGATGAGGATGTAACACAGGAACAGATTCATGAGGATATTAAAAAACATGTTTTTGACGTTATCTTGCCAAAAGAATTAATCGACGCAGAAACCAAATTTTTTATCAATCCGACAGGCCGTTTTGTAATAGGTGGACCGCATGGTGATGCAGGACTTACAGGGCGCAAGATTATTGTGGATACATACGGTGGATATGCACGTCACGGCGGCGGTGCTTTCTCTGGAAAGGACTGTACAAAGGTGGATAGAAGTGGCGCATATGCAGCGAGATATGTGGCAAAGAACATTGTAGCCGCAGGGCTGGCAGACAAGTGCGAGATCCAACTTTCCTATGCAATTGGTGTTGCACAGCCGACTTCTATCAATGTGGATACTTTTGGCACAGGCAAACTGGGCAGTGAACGGCTAGTGGAAATTGTGCGCGAGCATTTTGACTTGCGTCCGGCGGGCATTATTAAAATGCTTGACCTTAGAAGACCAATCTATAAGCAGACAGCGGCTTATGGACATTTTGGACGAAATGATCTTGATTTACCTTGGGAGAAATTGGACAAGGTTGATGTGCTAAAGAAATACTTATAATTATGGCATAGTCTCAAAAAGAAAACTCAATGTTATTTCCCGATATGGTACAATTGATATTAATTGTTTTACTGTATCGGGATTTTTGCATGTTTTGGAGGGACAGCATAGTAGCCGTTGTGCGGAAAGGCATGATTGATTACAATTCTTAATTTTGCATGAGCGATACATGTAAAGTATTTTGACTTGTTCATCTTTCTACAGTTTATAAAATTACGAAAGGATAAAGTCGCTGCGGGTTTGTACTTTATTTATACACATGGACGCGGAGAGGAACTATGCAACTAAGGCTATCCGACTCCAGCGCGGCGGGTAGAGAAGTACAAAGATGTGGCGGAACGATAAGATTATGAATAAGAGTGCAAAGTATTATGAACTACAGGCACTTGATCTGTGGGATTTTCCTGCGCTCATCAAAAAGGCGAGGGAGATACAAGGAATCACGCTGGAAGGTTTGTGTAAGGATATCTGTTCATCAAGTTTGATGGGGAGAATTGAAAAAGGAGAACGATATGCCAATAAAGAACTTCGCGACCGGATTTTGGCAAGGTTGGGCGTGTGCTCTGACGGTTATGAAAACTTTCTTTTCTATGATGATTATCTGGTGTGGAAACAAAAGCAAGGGATTGTAAACAGCATTGAAAAGTCAGACTTTCGGGCGGCGGAAAAGTTGTTGGAGGCGTATGAGAAAAAGAGTGAAAATGATAAACTTGGCAGGCAGTTCTGTATGGTGATGCGGGCGCAGATTATGCAAAAACGTCATGAGGACAAGACGCAGATTGCGCGTATTTATGAGGAAGCCGTAAAATTGACTGTCTCGGACATTGATAGTGGATTGATAAAGGGCTCCTGTCTTTCGGTGCAGGAGCTTGATATGATATTGGAATACGAGCGGTATTGTCATCCAGACAGATTGGCTTCAAGATGTGAAGAGATTCTGGATTATATTAGCAGTGAAGTGTTTGATACTTACAGTTATGTAAAAATCTATCCTAAAGTCATTTATTATTTGTATATCAGTACCTCAGATAAAGATAGGGATTGGGCTAGGTTGTTGCGGCTTAGCAGCACGGGAATCGAACAATTGCGCACAACCGGAAGAACGTATTATTTCTGGGAGCTTTTGGAAATTAGAGAAGAGGGACTGACAAAACTTCTGAATACTATGGGAGAGGATGCAGACAGCAGGAAAAGACAAGCCCTTCAAAATGTAATTGATACGGCAAAAGCATGGATGGGAGCGTTTGACTTTGTACATAATATGTGTGGAACACACCGGAAAATGGAAACTTCCTGTTATTTGTATCAGCAGAAAGAGGCTTATTGTATTGGTGATGTTATTCGCAGAAGACGCGAGATGTTAGGGCTTACCAAGAAGGAGCTCTGCAAAGGCATCTGTTCTGAAAAGACCATAGGACGCTTGGAAGCTAAGAAAACGAAACCACAGATTGATATTGTGAGACAGTTATTTGAACGACTAAATTTATCTGGAGAGTATCAAAGATGGCAGATTGTAACAAAAGATATAAAGGCGTTTTCGATTGTTGGAAAGATTATACAATGTGCAAATAACCGTGATTTTAAAAATACGCAGGAGTATTTGAATGAATTGGGGCAGTATGCATCTATGGAAAATCCAATTAACAGACAATATAAGGAGCGGATTGAGGTCAATTTAAAACTTCGACAAGGTTTGATTTCAAAAGAAGGGGCAAGAATCCAGTTAGAGAAAATATTAGCCTATACAATTCCGCCGCAGACCGCGATAAAAGAAGGCGAAAAGTATTTGACGAATGTAGAGATACAATGTCTGTTGGATATTGCCATAAATATGGGAAAATCCCAAATGAATCAGTTTTATGATGCGCTGGTAGAATTGTGTAATCAGTTAGAAAATGATGATGGGATAACAGAACATATTGCAGTGTGGGAGCTCATAATGACAAACGTTGCGAATACATTTGGTGATATGGGGAGGTATGATGAGTCGGATCTGCTTAGTTTACGTGTTATTAAAGAAAGTATCCAATGTTACAGGATGAGTTTGATTGAATTAAATTTGTATTTCAGGATATGGAACCATAATGAACGCATGAAGAAAAATATCCTTGTAGAACAAGGATATAATGAAAAACAATATTTAAGAAAGTGTATTACACTTTGTCAACTAAATAAAAATAAATTTAGAGAAATGATATTAAAAGAAAAACTTGAAAAATTTTGATGAAACTATATAAATCATATTAGATTTTATTGTAGTTATTCATTTTGTATGAGAGTGTAAATAATTTTGTGTCTTTGTAATTTTCATTGTTAAGAATTTATGCTCACTAAAACACCAAAAAATTCAGTATTTACAAGGCTTTGTGGGCGCTGCCCACACCCGGTCTCTGGAATAAGATGGATGGGTAGAGACACAAAATTAAGAACACTCCCTTTTGTATGTGATAAGATGGTCTAAAAAATTCATTTCTCAAAATAGAATTGATAGTAAAGATATATTTTAGATATAAATATCTGTTACAGGATCAGCATCACTCATCGGTGTTACCCCATAATCATCAACCTGTGGAAATCCTTCAAAGAAACCTGCGTTCAAGGTAAATACAAGAGCTGCTAACAACACAACATTCATTAATTTTTTCATAGTGAACCTTCTTTCTAAAA
>CASJPF010000042.1 GCA_949383255.1 Lachnospiraceae bacterium
TCAGGAAACATACGTTCCTTTTTGTTGTCTCAAAAGACGGAATTTCCTATAAAGTAAAAAAAGCACTATGACTGCTGCCATAATGCTTCTTACAGGAACGTTTTTTCCTGCCACTTTGACTTAATATCATATTCCCACATTTAAAATGGGAAATGTGGGAAACCTATTCCAAATCACAAATTTTTTTGAGATATCTAGTAATCATTTTTTCAACTGTAGTTCTGTTACAATGCATAGTTTCACCTATAAATAGCCTTATTTAACTGATTGTTTATATATCCTCCGGGCATTGCGGCAAGTCTTTCGACCCGCCCGTATCCGAGAAGCAACTGACCATTTTTTAGGGGTGACATTTGATTGGCTAATACCATTACACCACATTCTTTTTCTAAATGCAACCTACTCTTTTTCTACCTGCAATTTATATAGTCGCAAGGAGGGTTTAAATCATATCCCAAGCAGGTAAACAGCCAGTATTCCACACGCTATCCCTAAGTCCTTATATACCGTCTTTTCACTTATATTTTCTACCATAGAAATTTCCTGTACCGAATATTCCCTGTCTTCTAAATACATCATGCTAAGTTCTCTGTATCGTCGCTTTGCTTCCTTATTTCCAGACTTTTCACATTCTTCATGGTACAATTCTATTGCTTTTTCAATGCGATAAACATAATATAAATCTTCCTGTCTTCGTTTCTCTCCGTTCTGGATTATTCTTTCAGATTTACTTACTGTCTCCCTTGCATTCCCCATAAGGTCCTGTATGAATTTCCATCTAAGTTCAATCTGTTCTTCTTCCGTGAATCTTGCCTCATCTGACAGAGTAGCCTTAATTCTTCGATATGAACTGAGCATCTTTTTCGTTTTGTTTACTTTATTTTCTTCTCTAGCTCGTTTCTTCTCTACTTTAGCTTGCTCTGCTCTAAATGTTTGCACCGCTTCTTTCCCTGCTATAGCAGCAATCTGGTTTATTTGTTCCTGGGTCAAAACATACATATGTATCTCGTTTTTTGTTTCCATACTGTCGCCCCCTTGACTTATCTTTTCTTATGAGCTATAATGCTCATATGACAAAGGGCTGTCTCATAAGAAAATTGAGGCGGCTTTTTTATTATCTTTTTTCCAATCAATTCCTCTTTATATTTCAGAAATCCTTTAAATAGTGCCAAATTTCTTTTGTTAGCTCTGTTGGTCCCTGGATTCTTTCAAGTTCTTTCGCCGCATCTTCCAATACATATCGGATATGTTCTACATTCTCTGGACTATATCCGATATCTTCATAATCCTTTAGTTTGCACAAAGCTCCTGTTAAGCGTTGCTGAATATCCTTCGTGATTACTTGACCCTCGCACAAAGAGTTCCATTGTACCCCCTTCAGTGACCAGTAGCCTTGACTATTCTTTGCTGTAAGTCTGTCCATATTACTTCCTCCATTAAATTTCAGTTTAGTTGATTAAATCCTTATTTACATAAACTTATATGCCCATTAGCCTCTCATATTCTTCTGATTGTCTGCTCACTTCCTCAATCTCAAGAAACTCTTTATATGAGCATCCCTGTGCCTGTGCAATTTCCCATCGCTCCTGCTTTTTTTGTTCCTGCTCCTGTTTTATTTTTATATCTTGTATCTCTGCTGTCAGATTGTTACTTATATTTGCAAATACCCGATATATCCTTTCACTCTTTGTTAGAGTGCCTTTTTGCCCTGCTGCTGATTTCTTCTTATTAAGTTTTTCGATGTATCTATCTGCCTGGCTGGCTGTAATGTAATCCGTTCCATACCAATCATTTATCTCGGCTTCTGTATAGCATTTTTCCCCGCATACAGTTACAAAGACATCATTTACTTTTTCACGTTCTTTTTCAGCTTTCTTTTGATACTTAGCCTTAATTTTAGCAATTTCATCCCTTACTGTCTCTAAAGCCTTTAATTCTTCATTCTCCATATTTTCACCTAAATCCTTATTCAACTTCTTATCAGGTTCCCAGTTCCAAAATCCCTGCCTGCCTTTTGCTGGTATTGGTTTTGGCAGCATCTTGACATTTTCCAGCTTCCATGCATACCGCCCCAGCGTGTAGTCACCAAGAGCTAGTTCGTCCTCTGTCAATGTAGTAATATATTCTGATGTTATCTGAATACAATCCACAAGATCGGCGGTAGCAAGTACATAACCCATAGGAAAGGTTACAGGACCATCAATTGTCTCTGGCAGTTTCATTCGTCTAATAATCACTTCTCGTGCTTCGTCGCTCATGTAGAGGTTGCTCCATGTATGCTGTATTGCCTTCATGGCAGAATGAATCGCAATCTGTCCCCTGTATTTCGTGGACCAGCTTCTTGTCTCATTCTTCTTTATACCTGCCGCCACAGCTCCTGCCCATGGTTGCCATATTGTTAATGCTTTCATATGTCACTTTCTCCTTACTATGTATGACGATAGTTACAAATTCCTGTAATACAATTATCAACTTCTTTGCGGTTATTGGCGATAGGGTTCAGGTAATGGTTGCCATGCAATAACCTTAAATTTTACCCCTCTTTGCCCACCATTCCATTTTCCGTCAACAGTATGCAGCGTTTTTGTTTTTCTTTCCCCGTTCTCAAATTCCACTGTGACGTTCACATCATCTGAAATTTTCTCAAACATTGCGCTATCCCACTTTTCGGTACCTTTTAACTTCGCAAACATACTGTCATATTCTTCTGGCAAATTCTTCCCATCACCGCAGTATATCCACCCGCTGCAATCCTCTACTGACTGCTCTATATTTACTACTTCTGATTTTTCTGTACCACTTCCCCATTTCAGATGTTGACCACATCCAGGACAATAAGCATATACATGACAAACTGGCTCTCCGCAAATAGGGCAGATTCCTTCATCATAATCTTCATGTTCCTCATATTCTAATGGTCTTTTAGGAGTTGCCGCCGCCAGCTTTGCAGATAAGGCTTCTATGGTGTTGGCGGCTTTAAATAATTTAGATTTTATTCTTGCATAGAATCCATATGTAACTGGTTCATGTGGCTCAAATTCTTTTGAATTTGCTAATTTCCTCAATTCCTTTATCTGTTCGCTAATACTCATTCTATCAATCCTCCATAATCTCCACACCAATCAGCACAACTTTGTCAGAATGCCCTATATCATCAACGCTTAATTCAGCATTGTATGTATCATGAGGAAATTTGTATGTCCTTTTCTGCAATTCCTCCTTCATGACTTCTAAATGCACTCGTGCTTCTATGTCAAAATCTCTGTACGGCTCTAATTGCCTTATTAGCTCTGCTACTTTCATTTCCCTATCCTTTCTCTCCAAACAACCACACCTATTCAGACCAATCCAATTTTTGACCGCAACCATTACAATAAAACGCACCTCCATCAATCCTTGAAAAGCATACAGGACAACCAAGAAGTCTTGTGCCATCTGTAAAAATAGAACGATACACAGGTTTCTTCCCCCTCTGCCTTTCCCTTGCCTCCCGGCATTCCTCGACTGTGCCGATTGCAATATATTCCTCTAATGCAGAAACTACCAATGCAACTGCGCAATAGCATTTATCATCTTCGCAATATAGACATTCACCCTCGCTGCCGTCACGACATAGTTCATTGTTATTCTTTAATGCTTCAATCGCTTCCATAATCTCCATCTTCCTCTACCTCACCTTCCTCCCACACTTCCGCCGCCGTTCCATTCAGAGCGTCCATGAAATTATCCTCTGCTTCTTCCTCCGGCTGGCTGTCCTTGACCTGGCTTTCCAGCTTCAGGAGTTCGATTTCAAGCTTCTGCTTATCCAACTGGTGCTTCATTGGATTGTTGATGAACTTATCTATCACAATCCCCATTGCAGTAGCAATCTCTGACAGCTTCGCTGCTTCTATTTTCTCTGGCTTTTTCAAGGCTTCCATGTAAGCATCTAAAACATCTTTCGCCTTCTCTTTTCTGGATTCCATATAGTCCAAAATTTCAGCGGTGTTCTGTTCTCTTTTTTGTTTGCATTTTTGTGCAATGTTTGCATTTTCATTTACAATCTTTTTTACGGTATTTACAGAAACACCATTCTTTTTTGCAGTAGCGTTATAGCTGCCACACTCCACATAATCAGCAATTATTTCTTTTTTCTGTTTATCTGTCAGCCTGGCAGCCACTTTCTCTCACCTCAATCACTTATCATCTTTGCATTCTGTAATACCTTGCAGATTTCCCGCCCTTAAAATGTACTAATACGGAATCTGGATACTGATTCTTTCTATCATCCTTTGCATAATCAGCGCCATTTACGCTTTCGGGAATCAAATGTGATTTCTCGCACTCGACTGCCGATTCCTTTTTCATGTAATATTTTCCACATACATCACAATAATATCTCGTTTCTACTCTTGGCATATCCTCACCTTTGCTTTCTGCTTTGGAGTTAGCTTATCCATTCAACCAATCAAATCCTCCCAAAATTTATCCCAATACTTTTCTTCCTCGGTCTTTGGTCTTTTTAATGATTCAAGATATTCTTCATAATCCTTGTCAAACTCCTCCATTTTCTGTTTAAATTTACGATATGAATTAAACCAACAACGATTTTTCAGTTTTTTAGCAATTCTTTTATTCATTCAACCACCGCCCATGTACTCACCGATTTCATTCAATGCCGCCGGATTTTATAATCTTTATTGCCACTTCTTTTGTTATAACCGGCTTTTCATCCACATAGCATACAATCCCATCTTTGTCTGTGCTTGATGATTCTATATGCTCCACAACCTTATCCACGTCATAGGCGGTAGGAAATTTTTCTATTTCAATTTTGCAGTCTCCCAAAATAAGTCTTAATCTTTCTTCCCCATATATTGCCTGACTGTCTTTGTCATTAGCATATTCTTCTAAAATCTTAATCAATTCATCTGCATCAATCAGTCTCATTTCCCTTACCCCTCTCCAATTCTTTCAATGCGGCTTCGGCTTCTTCTCTGGTGAGGAAAACGGTTTTACCCCATTCACAAACTGACAATGTAATAGTTTCCTTACACCAATCTTCGGGACTCAAATCATGCTCGGAATCGGGTTCTCTGTATGGAAATACTTTCTCATTAGCAGCCAACGTAAATACCATATTCCCATCTGCTTCTATCTGAACACCACAATTTATACATTCAACAATTTCATCTTCAAAGATATAAAACACATAATCTCCACTGCTTTTGTATACTTCTGCACAAGGAAGTTTCAACAGTTTGTTTTGTTCCTCTAAGTCCTCGTATTCTGCCAGCTTGTCAATGGCTTTTCCTGTATACAAGTCAAAGCCACGCCTGCATTCCATATCCTCATAAAATGTTTCTTTCTGTATTGCCCGAATATCAGAAATACAATATGATTTATCCGTCAATCTTTCAGTCAATCTCTCCATATTTCCCTTTCCCTCCACAACCCCAACGATTAATCCGCCTGAATGACCTCAAAATCGTCAATATCTTCTATGCTCTCAACGTCCTCTATCTCCATATTGCCTTGCACATCTTCATCAACAATCACATAAGCTGTGCAGGACATTTTTACTTTAACTTTTCTCTTTCTACCATATAGTAAGTTTCTTCGTGTAATACTTGGTAGGTTATGGAGTATCTCTCCAATCAATAATCTGCCCGCACTTTGACCAGTATTCTCCATTCAGTTTTGCAACACTTTTCCGCAATTAGGGCAAGCGTAACTATAAGATATTTTCTTACCTCTTTCCATCTTGACCAATACTTACCTTTACAACTTCTCATACTTTTCATTCTTCGCCTCCAATCTTTATAAAGTCCTCCAACGTCATCTGGCTATCCTCAGACGCAAACCTTGCTTCAAGGTCATGTATCGTTGTTCCATCTGGACGAAAAGTTTTGGGACTATCCCTGTCAAGACGAAGCATGACTTCCCATTTGTCAGGGTGGTTTTTCCTCAAATCCCTCAACTGATTAAGTGTTTGATAATGGCAAAACCAGCAACCATCTCTCGAAAAACTCTCATAGATTGGACTTAATAAATCATTCTTCTTGCACCACTCATAACAATCTTTTTCTGTCAATCCTGCTTTTACAAGAGGATACATGTTTAAGTTTGTGCAATTTATGATTTTCTCCTGCCGTTCGGTTTTCTTTTCATCTGTCGCATATCCGATATACCAGAAACTTTCTCCTAACTGTGTTTTGTACTTCTCAATGGCAGACATTTTTAAGTCGCTGTTGCACCATGCCCCACGCACAATAGGAAATCCGTATATCTTTCCTCTGTTCTCTTTCTTTGCCCTTTCTCCGCGGACTTGATAAAATCTGTTTTCGTAGGTCAAATCTGCCCTTAAATGCTTTATCTCAAATCCATATCTGTTCTTTATAATTTCGTCTGCTTTCTGTCTAAATTCCTCAACTTCAGGATAATAGGCAGAAATTGTATTGTTAAACATAACATCAACCGTTACAATTTCATCGAGTGGAAGTTTCAAAACATTTAAAACAACATCTATCGTTTTAAGGCTATCCTTCCCATAACTGCAACTTGCAATAAATTTCACAACACCACGCTACAAATACCGTATCGTGGATATACATTCGTTTGCTCTTATACGACAATAAGAGTTTCCGCTTACTGCCTTATAGCCACGGTGTTATATTTTCCTGTACCACACCTCAATCACTCGGCACAAACCCGGTTTGCCGGGATTCGTTATTCCTTTCCATCAAACATTTCTGAATATGCCTCATTCATTTTTTTCATAATCCCAAAATACAACCTTGCACAACTTTGAGTTACAAGTTTATTACCTTCTATTTGCCTTTTTAACCTTTTCAATCTCCGTGAGGGAAGGTGCATTAATACATTTCTTCATGCCCTCATATAATTCTTTCGCTCCCGGATTGCCTCTCTCCACCTCATCTGCCAGGTGGCGCAGAACCAATACAATCAGTCCTGCGTCCGCCTTTGCATATGGAGATATGGCACTGATAATCTTTTCGGAATAGTGCTGCAAACCTTTTTCAACTAGCTTCATCTTTCCATCAGCAATCAGCTTATTTCCACGATCCACATAACTACTCATTCGCTCCTTCTGAAATGCCATAATTTCCTCCTAATTGCTAAGCAGTTTTTTTTCCAACTGCTCAATATCATAGTTCTGCTGTTCAAAATTACTAAAATTATTCTTTGTCATTTGGTGTGCAGGCTTCTTGTATTTCCCTGGCAAATAATCCTCAAACACACACTTTTTCAAAAAATTATCCGCATGATAAATTTTATCAGTTTTAGTAATTTTGCAGTATTCTGCGTAATTTTTAGCAGACTCCACTAAGTCGTCCTCTGTATAGATATCATCAGAAATCACGCTAATATAAGCCTGTTCTGCCAAATAGCGATTTTTGTCAAGCGGATAGTAGCACCAAAAAAAATCAAAGCGCTCAACACAGGCTTTCGCGCGCGCGCCCGCGTTTTCGTTTCTCGAATACGATTCTCGATTCTCGTATTTCGATTCTCGATTACGGAGACTATTGCAATCATCTGATATCAATTGATTGCAAGTTTCATCAGGTGCGGGATATTTGCTGTTTTTTGCTCGTATTTGCTGATGTTTCTCCCATGCAGTCAGTTGCAGGAACGATTTTCCACGGACTTCATATCCTCGAACCAAACCTACAGTCGATAGCTTATTGAGAGCGTCAGCAATCTGTTTTTTAGTAATATCATCTTTAAGAGGAAAACAGCTTCCTTTCACTACGGCCGGCCTGCCATCAAATCGTCCGTAATCATCACACACCACAATCAAT
This sequence comes from Lachnospiraceae bacterium, assembly GCA_949383255.1. GTDB lineage: Bacteria > Bacillota > Clostridia > Lachnospirales > Lachnospiraceae > COE1. The sequence goes on from CASJPF010000042.1 coordinate 7,803, forward strand.
CGATAAAATAAAACCTCCTCGAACCATGAAAGGGAATCTATGGAATCGCTCCGGCAGATAGATTCTTTAATTATCCGATTCGGCACTTCTGACACCTCCCATCCATAATTTCAAGATTCCACCTCCCTTATTAAAACTTCAATCCGTGGTTTCTTACAGTCAACTTCAAACCTGTCAGAAAATCCAACAATATACTTCCAGCCGTCACCTTTTAATACCGCAGCGTTTACAAGTGCGTCTTGTATGACCTTGCGCCCGAAGCTTGAAACATTGTCCTTATCCCGACGTTTATTCGGCTCATACCATGTATAGTTCATCTCAACCGGCTTCTCAATTCTAACACCCTTCAAACACTGCCTAATTGCCACGACAACATATTTTTCATTGTCTGCTTTCATCTTCGCCCCTTGGTAGCGGTTTGAGCGTTCTGCGTCTATATAATCGTTAAGGTTATTGAGTGTACCGGGGATTACCAGTAAATATTCCATATCACTCGCTCCAATCTAAAGCCTGTCCGCATTTACTACACCAATTACCAAAAGGTTTTTTTATTCCCCTTACAGTTGCGCCGCATATAGGGCACTCAGCACGGTTTGTCTCTTTATGTGCAATTGGTTTTTTAGGTATTTGCTTTTCAAGCGCCTTTTTCGCTACAGCTAGTGCAAATGTAAGATTTCCGTGATAAAGAAATTTATTTATGAACTCCAAAGCTTCTATATCTCCCATGTAATCATCTTCCATGTAATCTTCCTTTCCGGCGGCGCGGACCAGCGCCGCCTATTTTATTTGTGATATATAGCTATGAACAAGTGTTAATAGTTACCAAATTACTGCTTGTAAGCCGACATCATTCTTTCCAGTTCTTTGGGAGAAAGAGTCTCAATCCCTGCCACCTTGCATTCGTCTACAAGACCGTTTATCAGCAACGACATTTCTTTTGTGTCGTATGCGCTGGAACCTTTCAGCATCATATAAGTACGGTACATCGCGCCGCCCTTCCCTTCTTTCACCTGTGATGTAGGTTTTAAGTGATATAACTCTGCTTCGTCCACTTCTTTTTGCGCCTCTTCCGTGTCTGGAATAACAATATACACTGCCTGTCCACCTATCATCTCAATTTGCCCATACCGTCGCAAAAGATAATTGTGCATATAGGGCTTACTCATATTTAGAGATTCAGCCAATTTTGTTAGGCACACCCAGTAATAACTGTTTGCATCAAGACTCCGCTTCTTCCTGTGCTTCTTAATCTCCACGTCAAGCCATTCTTCCTGCGATAGCCCTGTGGCTTCGTCTGCGGCGATTTGAGGGCTTTCAAGCATGAGGGTGTAACTTCCTGCCAGCGTGCGCCCAATGTCCTTTATTTTGGCTTTTATCTTCATGATACCGCCTTATCTGAGAGTTTCTTCATCTTGTTAATGCAGTCCTTGAGTTGTAATTGTGTAAGGTTCTCTGCACTATCAACCTTATAAGTCTTGCATACGCTCTGCCATGTATACCCCGTTCTCATCAATTCTTGCGACAATTCTTCGCAAAGCTTCTTTTTTGCGTCATCAGCCGGCTTTGGGGCTTTAGAGTTTTTACCGCTCTGTTCTGGTATAGCAACGTCTGGATCGTCCATAAGACTTTCCGTTGCAATGCAAAACGTTTGAAAACAAGCATATTTAAAAGCAATTGCCATTGCCTTATTGGTCGCCTTATCACCACTGTCCATGCCCTCTCCAACAACAACAGCGTCCACATAGGAACCGTCCACTGCAAAAAATCTATAACGCATTCGGCATATAGAATATATAAGATTACTGCCTTTCGATGTTGTACGTTCTTCCCGAGTCTGTTCCAATACCTCTGGAACACAGAATATTTTATTCTTAATCATTGCTGGATTTAGGGCATTCATTACGGCGTCTATACTACGGTATTTGAACCCCTGCTGCTGGTTTTTGCTGTCTTTACCAACATACCCCACATCTTCCATTACTCCGCATATAGCCGAATAGATCATAGGCTTTCCTTCACTCATTCAATCATCTCCCATTCAATCCCAACGCTGTTTAGATACATTTCTAACTTCTCTTTTGCATCATCAGTGAGGGACATTCTATACTCATATAATTTCGCCTCGCCTTCTGTATCTGGAATAAGACTGTCAACAACTTCTTGCGCTGCCTCTTCCCTTGCCCGTGCGACAGCTGCAGCTTTCTCTTCTTCTGCCTTTCTGATCTCCTCTTCCCGTGCGAGTTCTGCTTGTCTTAAAGCCTCTGCTTTCTCTTCTTCTGCTTTGCGCAAAGCTTCCTGCTTCTCAATTTCAGCCTGTCTAAGAGCTGCTTCTTTTTCTTCTTTCACCCGTTGCTCTGCAAGCATCTTTTCACGCTCTTCACGGCGCACGCGCGCTTCTTCTTTCCTGCGTATCCGTTCCTGCTCCCTTGTGATAATCTCCTGCTTTTGCCGCTCATATGCATTAATGTGGTTAATTGCCCCCGTCAGGTCAAGATTGGATTTATATAATGCCAATGCCTGCTCCACCGATTCCGACTGCATACTTTTAATGGTTGCAATATCTGCATCAATCCTGTTCACTACAGCAGATATATCAGATTTAACATCTTTTTCCTTGTATGTGGCATTCTCCCACTTAGAATTGTATATTTTTTCCAGTGGGATAATTTCGGTCATGCCAGCAGGAACAATGTCGCTGTAAATCTTTTGGATTGCTTCTTTTTTCTTTGCAATCCTGTCTTTTTCAAATGCCTGCACCTGTCCGTTAATCAGATCAATCGGCTCATCATACAGCGCAATCAGTTCTTTAGCCTGTGTCTCAAATTCATTCCACGGCATCATGTACTTGTCTTTTTCGGTCTTTAAATTGTCTTGCAATTCTTTTTTATCCGCTCTAAGTCCAGCAACAATCTTCTTTGCATACGTCTTGCTCTCTTCTGTAAAAACCGCGCCCTTGTACTCTTCCAGCGTGCCTTGTATCGCCGCCTTTACCTGTTCAAAATTACAGGAAATCTTTGCGCGCTCCTGCGTTATCAATACCCTTGCTTCTTCCATCTTTCCTATCCTCTCTTTCTGCCTCTTCATAGGCTTGTCTCTGCCTTTTAAGCCTTCGCTTATCCGGTAGCTGTTCTGGCTCATTCCATGCCAAATGTTCATCAACTACCATAGCGCTTTCAATCGCATAACTCATTGTCAGTCTCCTTATAATCCTCGCAAGCTGGACTCCACTCGCGTTTTCCGCTAGCAAATCCACTGAAGGTCTTGGGAGTTATGCAAATAATACTTTTGCTACAGGAGCCATCTATGCGATACGCATAATCTTCAACTTCACACATAATAACCACTTGCATTTTCCTCCTTTTATGCTATAATAAGCACAGATAAGTTTTTTCTGATGCAGCCCCAGCCAAGGAATCGCTTCCTTTGGGGGCTGGTTTTCTTCCTCACACTCGCCAGAATCCTCGCTGTTGAGGAGATGCAACACTCTCTTGTGCCTGTCCAAGCTCTTTCCGCTGGATAGCATCTTTAAAATTTCCTGTTCCATATCTCACCTCACTGCATATTTTTCAAGCTGTTTTCCGAGTTTTTCTGTGTCAAAGTATATCTTTCTGCCACCCGGACGTCGGAATGCGCATTTCTGTCCTTCTGCGTGCGCCATACACTCTAATGTATAGCGCGGCATTCCACATTCGTTTACCAGCTCTGTAATGCTCATTACTTTTCGCGGAAACTGCACAGCTCCACCTCCTCCACAATTACGCCCTTCTTGCCGTCTGGCAGGGGTATGACGCCGCCTAAAGCAATGTTGTCCGACTTTAACGGCTTCGTGTTAAAAATGTCTGCTGCTTGCTTTAACTGCTGCTCTGTCATCTTTCTCACCTCCTTTCAAAAAAAACAGCGTTCCAGTTATGTAGATTTTTGCGCTGTGCAACAACTTTTGTAAAAAAAATAAATTGCAAAATCCTCCGGCTGAATACGCAACAAATCTGAAAGTTTCTCAGCTTCATTTAAATCCATAGGACGAATATTGTTTATTTTCTGATTAACAGTAGGCTGTGCAAGTCCTAATGAATTAGCAACATCTTTCTGAGTTATCTGTAATTCTGCCATTCTTCCCTTGATTTTGTTTGTGTTAATCAATTTGATTCCTCCTTTCTCTGAGCCTATAGTAGCACTGTGCAACTTATATGTCAATAGCGCTGCGCAACTTTTTTTAATTATTTTTGTTCTTACTATTGCATTGCGCAATAACATGTATTATAATGCTGTACATAGAAAGGTGGTTGAATTATGACAAATTCTGAAATAGGAAACAGAATAAAATATGCTAGAGATTTAAGAAATGCTACCTTAGAAGATGTAGCAAAAAAGATAGGTGTTACAAAATCAACGGTGCAGCGTTATGAAACTGGGAAGATTGCTACCATAAAACTTCCTGTCGTTGAAGCGATAGCGATAGCACTAAACGTAAATCCAGCGTGGGTTGTTGGAAAATCTGATATAATGGAACTACCAACCCAAAAAGTGCCAAAAATAATTGAATATTATGAATTACTTAATAATGCCGGAAAGTGTGAAGCAACTAAACGAGTTAAGGAATTAACAGAACTTTCCCAATACACTAGATCTTCTAATGATTTTAATGAAGAATTTGCGAATGAATTTGCGCAAGATGACGAAGCTAATACAAAATATATTATAAACGAATTTAATAATATTGAAGATGCGAAAGAATATCTTTATTCACAACAGCTTCTTGCCGGATTGGATTCTAATAATGTCACAGAACCAGATCTTATTAAAATTGCAAATAAAATATATACAAATAATACGCAAGAACGGAGGCTATAACTTGGAAATACCATACAACAGATTTAAACAAATAGAAACGTGTGCTCGCCTCTGTTTTAAAAAATATTCTACAAGAAATGCAATATTAATTTTTAATCGTTGTTCCAATATTGAATGCTCTTCCCTTTTTCTTGAAGGAAATATTGGCGGATTTACACATAAATCAGAACTCGATAGTAATTATTTTTATGTATGCCTTAATAATAAATATGATACATACTCGCAAAAGATAATTGCCGCCCACGAATTGGGTCACATTATACTACATGGAAATGAGCCTTTAAATACCTTTTTAGAAGATGAATGCTCTGAACTACAAGAATATGAAGCTAATATATTTGCAATAGAGTTTATGCCTCAAATTCAACCGTACGACATGAGCTGGGATAATTTTACTCCTAACGAACTACAAAATTATATTCGCTCAAAATTATATCCTAGATAAGCATATAGACCAACCGTAAAAACCGCCCAGTGTTACCAGCACTGAACGGCTTTTAATAGATACCTAAAGATGATACCTACAACCCAAAAATATTGTATCATCTTTGGGGCAGCCACGCAAGCGAAAAATCGCTGGCTGTTATTTTTATACAATTTTTTAGTAACAGTTCAGATACCTTCACTGTTACGGACAAAAATCCATGCAAAATCGCCTTTGGCGATGGATTTTTGCTTGCAGCCACCACGTTGTTTTACGGTATTTGCAGCAAAGTGCAAATACCTATCTGAACTGTTACATTTTTTAGGAGGATTGATACAATGGCAAAGTACAAAAAACGAAAAGACGGACGCTACGCAACCACAGTAATGATTGGGTACAAACCTGATGGCAAACCAAACAATGTATTTCTGTCTGCCAAATCAGAAAAAGAGCTGAAAGAAAAAATCTTTGAACTGAAAATGAAGATTAAGACAGGTGAAGTAGTCAAGACATCTGATACACTGCTACGAGACTATGCTGATAACTGGTTGGAGACATACAAGGCGTCTACAGGTATTAATACAAAGGCAATGTATAAAAATGCATTAAATTATATAAAACCTGAATTGGGACATCTGCCACTAAATAAAATTGTCAGATCTGATGTGCAAAAACTGATCAATGATAATCAAGAGCACCCGCGGACGTGTGAAATTATCCGACTGACGCTTGTGCAGATACTTAACAGCGCGATTGATGATAAGCTGCTACATGAAAATGTTGCGAAGAAAGTAACGCTGCCAAAACGGCACAAGGCAGAAAAGAGAGCATTAACGGAGCTGGAAAAAGAAGCACTAAAAAAAGCTGATTTTACTTCAATAGAACGAGCATTTATTACTCTGATTTACTTTTTTGGATTACGCAAAGGTGAAGCATTGGCGCTAACAAAAGCAGATATTGACTTTAAAAACAAAACTCTTACAGTGAATAAGTCAGTAGTAGTAAATGTAAATCAAACAATCGTAAAAGAAGGCGCGAAAAGTGATGCGGGCAACCGAACAATCCCCATTCCTCAAAGCGCTGTGCCTTTTCTGCGCGATTATTTAAAGACTCTTGATACATTTTACCTTTTTCCCGGAAAAAACGCTGATACAATGTCTGAAGCACAATACAGACGTATGTGGCAGCATATTGTGAAAAAAATGAATGATGCCGTGACCACAGAAAAAGAAAAACGAATAGGCTCCGAACCCATACAGGGACTAACTGCGCATATTTTTCGGCATAACTACTGTACAATGCTCTATTATTCCGGTATAAGCCATAAAAAAGCGGTAGAACTTATGGGACACGCTGATATGAAAATGATTATGGAAGTGTATGCACATTTAGATGATAAGAAAGAAGCTGTGCAATCAAAATTGGACCATGCTATTTCGCTATAATGCTGCTATAATTTTGCTATAAAAATGCCTTTTGCTATGGAAATGCTATAGTAATTTTAAGGTAAACGACCTATTTGGGCCAAATTCAAAATCCCTTGAAACCATTGAATTATCTAAGGCTTCAAGGGATTTTCCGTAAAAGCTTCCAAAGGGACTCGAACCCTCGACCTACTGATTACGAATCAGTTGCGCTACCAACTGCGCTATGGAAGCTTAACCCTAAATTTACAACCACGAAAAATATTATAGACGATAAAGCATTTTTTGTAAAGTGCTTTTCAAAATCTTTTTTAATTTTTGTAATAGTTCAGCCATGCAAAATTAAATGTACAAAATGCTGGTGAGAGCTTACTTATATAAAGCATTTTGTATATTTAATTTATAGGGAAAACACTTAATATAAAATAAGTAGTTGAAAATAACCAAAATAAATTGTAAAAATATATAAACCAACAACTTATGAATGGACATAGTTAAGGGGTTACAATTTTAAAAAAACAACTATGTATTACCACCTAACTATCTATGCCAACTGTTTGTTCCACATGGACTGACACCTGCTGATAAGGAATCACAATATCAGCTGCATCCAAGGCATTTTTCACATTTTCAAGCAAACGCCATCGAACGTCCCAATATTTCGGATTTTCACAAAAACAACGCATTCCTAGTTCCACCGCACTGTCAGCAAGAGCATTTACATACACGAGTTTTGGTTCATTGTGAAGAATATCCATATCATCATCCATCACCTTTTGAAGCACTTCTTTGGCAGACCTAATATTAGCGTCATAAGAAATACCAATTATAAGGTCTACACGCCGCACTGGCGTATCTGTTGCATTTGTGATCGAACTGTTTGCTAGGCTGCCATTCGGCAAAACTACCACTTTGCCATCTGTTGTCATAAGCTTCGTATAAATAATGCCAATCTCCTTGACTGTTCCTTCTGTTCCTAAACCAGACTCTGTGATAAAATCTCCCACACGAAACGGTTTAAGCAAAAGAATCAACACACCACCCGCAAGATTGCTTAAACATCCCTGTAATGCAAGTCCCACCGTTACACCAGCAGAACCGACAAGCGCAACCACACTTGTCGCATCAAATCCAAAATTACCGGCGATCATCAATACCAAAATACCATACAATGATGCCTTAATTAATCCGTCAAGGAATTGAATAACACCTGTTTCTATACTTGCGCGCTGAAGCGACCGTTTTGTTATTTTTCGTATTAATTTAATTAACTTAGAACCCACTAAAAATAAGATTGCCGCAAACAGTACTCTGACACCAAGCCCAAGTGCTTTCTCTGGCAATGTATCAAGAAATTTCTCAAAAGCATTTAGATTTTCCGCTATCTGGTCAATATCCAACTCCATCTCGTTCAATAGCATTTTCTTTCCCATCCATTCGTATATCATATGACACAATCCTAAGGGACATACCATATATCTGACATTAATTGTTAATTGTATGAATAAATAATCCGCTCCGAAGTTTTGGCTCAAACCAAGTAGATTTTGGTGGCATAAGCATATTTGCATCAGCAACACGGAAAAGCTCATGAATCGATGTTGGATACATAGCAAACGCAACTTTAGAATCTGTTTTCACACGCCGTTCAAGTTCCTCAGTCCCTCTGATACCCCCTACAAAATCAATGCGCTGATCGGTCTTTGGATCTTGAATATCAAGAATTGGCGCTAACACATGATTTTGGAGAATTGCTACGTCAAGCCCTTCCACTGGGTCATCACTTTGATATTCAGGCTTTACCTCCAACAGATACCATATATCCTCTAACAACATGGAAGTCTGCCCCTTCTGTGTAGGTTTCTGGCAGAGTACATCCTTTGAAATAATCGTATAAATCTTGCTGACAGATTCCAAAAACTGCGCCGTGGAAAGTCCATTTAAATCTTTTACAACTCGGTTATAATCCATAATCATCAGTTCTTCATCTGCAAATAAAACTGACAAAAAATAATTAAATTCTTCTTCTCCTGTATAGTCAGGGTATTTTTCTCGTTTAGCCAAACCTACTTTAACCGCAGAGGCGCAACGATGATGCCCATCCGCAATATAAATCTGTGTAATTCCTTCAAAAGCCTGTTGCACCGCAGCGATCTCATTCTCATCACGAATACACCAGACTCTATGTACAATTTTATCCTCCGATGTAAAATCATAAAGAGTCAGCTGTTTTTTAGTCTTTGTTATCACCGATCTTAGAGTATCATTTGCCCTGTATGCCAAAAAAATAGGTCCTGTCTGCGCTTCACAGGTCCCGACATGACGGATACGGTCCAGTTCTTTATCTGCACGTGTATTTTCATGCTTTTTAATCACCTGATTTTGATAATCATCTATACTCGCGCATGCTACAATTCCCGTCTGAACACGCCCTTCCATTGTAAGCTCGTAAATATAGTAAACTGGTTTGTCCTCTTGAACAAACATTCCATTGTTAATTTTATCCCAAAGCATATCATGCGCCTTCTGATAAACTTCATTAGCATAGGTATCCACGCTGCTGTCAAACTGTGTCTCTGCCCTATCAATATTTAGAAACGAAAGCGGATTATCCTTTACGGCTGCACATGCTTCCTCTCGATTATAAACATCATATGGAAGTGCTGCTATTTTATCCTCTAAGCCTTTTTTTGGTCTGTAAGCGCAAAATGGTCTAATTATCGCCATCTGTATTATTCCTCCTAAATGAAATTTGTCTTTTAAATATACCTGACTTTATTGTATCTATCTCCTGTCTGTGCAGATATAATATTAATATATTATACTATAATGCCTCCTGTTTCTCAATAACGAATATGCGCTTAATTACTATTATTGTTTAGGCTCTTTTATAGATTTATTAGAGAATTCTTTCTAACTAAGAAAAATTGTCTTGCTATTGACAGAAAAAACATCAATTTTACAAAAAAGGTACCCTGTTTCTATGCTTGCTATGAAACTTTTCACGAAGGAATAATAACCTAAATAGATAACATTTTTCATTGAAATATTACGCGGTTAAGAGTTATTTAATATAAATCCCTGCAAAGACTTATGCGACAATTTTTGTCTATGAATCAATAAAAATATAAAATTTTTTAACAATACGATTCACATCCATCTGCTTTCCATAAAATTTTAGTCATTATATCTCAGGATTATCTAATATTCCAATAAACAATGGAAGTTCTCTATCTATATCCATAATCATATATAAAAATGGCTCATTAAAATACATCTTTTTGGGTGGCTTTGGCATTATCCCCCTTAAACACCCCAAAAGCTCTGTAGCCGCTGCTGCTTCAGTGCCTTCCTCATCCACTGTAAGCACTGCGTTCTGCATGACAAGACTGACATATAAGGTCATTTCCGTTTTTGTATCCTTTCCCATCAGAGAAAAATTTGCCCTATTTTCATCAAAGCACTCATTCAAACCCATTTTTGTAAGGCTTTCCACCAAATTGATATCAAATGTACTTTTAAATTTAGGCAATTTTAAATCAACCAATTCCCACTTCTTGTTTGACAGCATTTCATGTATAGCATGTCCATTCAATCTGCTGCAAACATCTTTAATTAAGTTATTTTTCTTCGGTTTTATCGCAATAAATCCTAATTTTTTATTGTCGTGTTTTCTATTACAATTATAACACTCAAATGCAGAATCCTTTTTCTGATTTATCTGATAATATAGAATAACCCCCTCTGCAAAATCATTGGACATATATTCTATTTGTGCTGTTTTATCTTGCATCATATCAACTTGTATGGAATGTCGCTTGAACAAATTCTTATCATATCCATTTTGTGATAAATAAAAAGCCTCTTTGTGTGTATTAAATGGACGAAACGGGTTCTCCCATCTCCCCTTAAAATATATTGTATTAAACAGTGCAAGCCGAATGCGGTCTTTGGGTCCTAATGGTTCTGTTAACATCTGGTCAATTAATCCGTTTGTCTTTGTAGAAATCCAATTGTTAATGTTATCCATTGTCTCGCAAGATGTAATGTCCGCGCAAAATATATCCGCTCCCATCAAGGACTTTATAGTATCCTTCCACACTGCATTGACAGTAAACTGCTGATCAATCCATGTGGAATTGGCAATTGACAAATTCAAACAGACACCCTCATCAGAAAACAGATTCATCATATCAGCAGAAAGTGCCATCATGTCATTTCCAAGCACATTTAAAAATTGTGCCTTTGTTGTCCCATCCGCTCCACATCCTGCCATAACAAGAGTCAGATATGCTGATATGGGAGACAAGATAGGATTTTTATCTTGTATATTATAACGAAACAAATCATATCCAAATTTTTGGATGCTCTCATAACTTTTATGTAGATTTGGCTTTAAAAATGTCATTTATTTTTTCCTTCCTCTTCTAAAATATCTCAAATTTATGTCTATAACACCTCCTGTCACAAATATTACTACAAAAATGGGTACAAGTACAGATGCGCACATGCAGCAGGCTGCGTGGCACGTGTACACTCAGCGCAACAAGTGCGCAGAGCTGCTGCCTAAGTGCTTTTTTCATACTTTACACCAAATCTCCCACACCCACAAGTATATTAATTCGGATTATCCAATATTCCTATAAACAACGGAACTTCCGTTTCCATATCCATAATTATATAAATAAATGGCTCGTTAAAATACAACTCTTTTGGATCTGTCATTATCATTGCGCTGCGTTCTTTCATTAAAACTTCTGTCGCGGCAGCAGCTTCTGTCCCTTCCTCGTCCACAATAATCTTTGCCTTCTGGCGGACCAAATTAATATACAGTGTATCACCATAAATTGTCCTACCCAATTGGTCAAAATTAGCTTTCTCTTCATCAAAACATTCCACTAACCCTATATTCATCAAACTTTCATTTAATTTTTTATCAAAACTATTGGTAAATTTAGATTATCTCTTTAGAAATTCTTATATGTCGGAATAGCCTGTATTTCTGGTCTTTTCCGGCATTTTAGATATGGGGAGAAGTTCACATATGCCCTCATAAACCTTTAGGTTTTCCCTCTGGACAGTAGTAAAAAAGTAGTAAATCCGTCTGCGGCTATGCAATCAGCCGTTCCATTTCAGCCCTTGCGGAAGCGAATGTTGCGTGTGCGTAGTAGTTCAGCGTCATGGTGATATTGGAGTGTCCCATGATATACTGCAACGCTTTCGGGTTCATTCCGGCATTGGCTAAATTGGTGCAGAACGTATGGCGTAAGGTGTGCGGTGTCATTACTTTGGGTAAGGCTTCCTCATGGCATTTGTTATACTTCTTTGCAAGTCCCCGGAACATATTAGCATAGTTTATATTCGTTTTCGGGCAACCGTCCCGGTTGAGGAAAAGAAAATTGCTGTACCCGTCAATGCTGGTCGCTTTTGCGCCCCTGCGGTTCTCCAACACGCGCCCCAACGCTTCATACACTTTTTCACTCATTGGAATTTGTCTGATACCGCTCTGCGTTTTGGGCTTCTCTATGTAGTAGCCTGTTTCCGCGCTCCGTAAAAGCTGGTGGTCTACATTGATTACCCGGTTTTCAAAGTCAAGGTCGGTTTCAGTCAGTCCGCAGAGTTCGGAAATCCTAAGCCCTGTCCCCAGCAGTATGATAACTTCGTCACGGTATTTCTGATAGACGCTATCACTTTGCATAAAGGATAAAAGGCTTTCTTCCTGTTCCGCTGTGAGAGGTACTTTCGGCTCTGTGTCGTCCTCGATCACGGTGTTTAGCTGGAAGTCAAAGGGGTTTTTCCTTATACAGTCGTCCTGTATCGCTGTGTAAAAAGCAGCTTTCAGAGAACGCTTGTCGTTGCTTATGGTCTTGTAGGATATTCCCTTTTCTTTCATGCGCAACGCCCATTCTTTCGCGTCGGACAGCTTCACACTGTCAATAGGGCAGGAACCAAGTTTATCCGCTTCCAGCAGCTTCATAAGCCGCTTGCGCCCCTGTGTGGTGTTGTACCTTACATTTCCCCGGTGGCGTGTCTGCTTTGCGTAAAGCTCGCATACCGTCATTTTTTTGCCGATTGTGTCTATCCCGTCGTCAAGGTCTTTTTGTATCTCTTTTTCCTTTTCTCTAAGGGATATGCCGTCACGCTTCCCGGCTGGGGTCTTGTCCGTAGGCACTAACTTCCAAGCGTAGACAAATTGCACTTTGCCAAAAGTATCAGTATATTTGTAAGCATATCTCCCGTCTTTTCGTTGGCTCTCTCCCGAACGCAAAATGCGGTTTCTGTTATCACGTCTTTTCTCCGACATTGTTCTGCTCCTTTCCGTGTCGGAAAGAGCCTTGATATGCCTGTGTTGATTATAGCAGATTTGCAGATGGTTTTCACTACCTTTTTCGGCAAATCAGTAAATTGTTTTTGGTGTATCATCTTTCATTCATGTTACGCAATAGAAAGCCGTTTTTGGGGGCAGACATATAAAATATTTACCCCGTCATTTCTACGCCCGCAAATCCGCATAAATCAAGCGCAAAATAACTCCTACTGCGTAACAAACCCCATAATAAATTGAGGGCGGAAGCAGTTTACTGATTTCGTCCTCTTGACTACCCAAAAGCAAAGGCGGGAAAAGCTGTCAAGGGCGCGTAGCGCGAAGTTTACCCTTGACAGCTTTTCCTGTCTTTGCTACTTCCTAACGGTCGAAGCGGAATTTCAATATGGCTTCTGTCAATTTTGCCTTTAGCCTGTCTTGCGTGTCGTCGTTGATACGTCCTTTATACATAGACAGATATTTGATATGTACGGTATAATGCCGCAATACTGCGTCTATTGCTTCCGGCTCTCCTGCAACGGCTTTTTCTATTGCGTTACTGTTATAGGTACTTTAGTCGATTTGACCTACGAATTTGTAATAGATAGTCAACTTCTGTTCTTTCACTCCATTGACCATTACTGGATTGTGTACTTCTATTTTCTCTATCAGCGTGTTCAAGACTGACGCTGTTAGCTTTTTCATGCCCACACATTGTGCAAGGCTCTCTGTAAACTGTTCCGCATTGGCAGTTGCGGCAGATCTGGCTTGATACTGTTTTTCCAATTCTATCAGTTTTTCCTCGTTTGCTTCCTGCTCCTGCTCATAATGGGCTGACATCATGGTAAACTTCTTTTCTGACAGTTTCCCGCTTGAATAATCCTCATACAGCCTGATATACATCTGATCAAGTTCGGCGTTCCGCTTTTTGAGTTTGTCAATCTCTGTCTTTGTCTTTTCCGACCTTGCCATGCTGCTCTCATTCATGCCGCGAAGTACATTGTTTATGAATTTCCCTTTGTCTTTCATTACTTTTGTTGCGTGCCTGTCAATATCCGCTTTTATGGCATCTTCAATATCCCCGGCATTGATACGGTGTGCGGTACAGAAATTTACACCCCTCTTGCGGTATGTAGAGCATTGGTAATACGTTCTCTCCAGCAAATCCCTGTCAGGATTACGCCCGTCTGTATGGACTAAGAGTGCCTGACCACAATCAGGGCATTTTAAAAGCCCTCTGAAAATGTTCTCATAGCCGGAAGTACAAGGCTTGACTTTCGTGTGCCTGTCAATAATGTCATTCGCTGTCTGCCAGACTTCTTTTGTGACAATCGCCTCATGCACATCTTCCAATATCTCCCTGTCAGCCCATCGGATATATCCTCTGCCTTTGCACTTGAATGTCTGTTTGGAAGTGGTATGCACATACATTCCACCTTTGTAAACTGGATTCCTCAATAACCTTACGACCATTTCAGACTTCCAGTCGAACCACTCATCACCCTCAACCTTATAGTTTTGAAAAAGCTCCTGCTTGTAATAACTCGGCTTTGGGATTTTTCTCTCATAAAGCACCTTGCCGATACGGTTCGTTCCATACCCTTCCAGTGCAAGGCTGTAAATCAATCTGACAGTCGGTGCAGTCACTTCATCAACAATCAAGTGGTTTCTATCCTGCGGGTCTTTCTGATAGCCAAACGGTGCAGTCGTTCCCATAAATTTCCCTTCCAACGCCCGTATATGTTTTCCACTCTTGACCTTTTTTGAAATATCCCTTGAATAAAATTCATTCAGGATATTCTTGAAAGGCGTAATGTCAAGCCCTCCGCTTTTCTCGGAATCCACACCGTCATTGACCGCTATGTAGCGTACATGGTGCTGTGGGAAAAACACTTCAATATATGCGCCGCTTTCAAGATAATTTCTGCCAAGACGGGAAAGGTCTTTTGTAATAACCGTATCAATCTTTCCGTCCTCAATATCGGCAATCATTTTCTGAAAACTTGGTCTTTGGAAATTCGTACCAGAATAACCGTCGTCCACATACAAAGAATATGCTATCTTCCCCATTTCCCTCGCAAATTTTTCAAGGATAGCCTTCTGGCTCTGGATACTCATGCTGTCCCCGACATTCCCATCGTCCTGTGACAGTCTGCAATATAAAGCTGTGATTTTTGTTCCGTTCCCTTTCATCTTCCTACCTCCATAAAAGGGCGGAACACACTACACACATTATAGCATGACCGCCCACAAAATTAAACCGTTTTCGCCAAAGAAATATTTCTTTTGATTTCCTCAATATTTTCCCTGACCGTTTCCTCGTTAATTCTACGGAAAGCATCTTCCATGCTCTGACCGCCTAAGTAGATATGTTCCACGACAATCCGTGTCGGTATTTTTCTGTTTTCCTTTTGTTTAATGTTCCTAATTTTTTTCTTGTTTTCCGTTTCTGTTTCCTCCCTTCAAACGCAAAAAGGACAGCTACAAACTGTTACGTTCATAACTGCCCTTACGCTGTTTTTTACAATCCAAAAAAATTACAAATCCTTTCTTTTTCGCTCTTACTTTGTAATCAAATAATCCCACATACAAGTGGCAGGTCATTACGCTGCCCACATCGGAATCGCACCGTCATTTTATGACTGAAACCTTTGTCAGATTTCAGAAGTATCATTATCACGGATATGCTTCATCGCCCCGCACAACTGCTGTGCATTTTGTCAGGTTCTTATCGCTCCATGCCTTTGCTTTTTCATTCAAAAGCAGGCATATCATGGCGCACTTACTTAGTGGCTACACATATTCTCACGTCCTGTATGCTTTTCAGTATTCAGTTGTCAATTTTCTTTGGTCTGCCCATATCAGAATCAGTAAAAAATCTGTTCCGTCTGCGTGATGCACTCTCAAAAAATCTGTCTACAGTTCCAGCTTGTATGCGCCATATTTTTTGAGGACACGTTTGAGGATTTCCTTATCTTCCCCCATCTGCCGCATCATACATTTTTTTGAGCCTTTCCTGTTCGTGTGGAGTGAGCGTGTTGTTGTACGGCTTGTATCCCTCCATGATAAAAATCCCGCCGCCTGCCCCCGGCTTTGTATAGATAGGATAACCATAGGAGAGGATTGAAACATCATGCTGTATGGTACGGGTACAGACACCAAATTCCTGTGCCAGCTCCCTTGCCGTAACGTGACCGCTGACCACAAGAATACTGACAATCTCCATTCTGCGGTATGCGGCGTTCATGCTACCCCCCTCCTTTCAAACAGCCCCAACATTATAGTAACTGTTAAATATGCAAAAAACCTTCCTATTTAAAAAATTTTTTTCAGAATTTTTTGTCAGTGTGGGCGGTAACGCCCATATAGGTTTTAGGGCAATCTGCCTATGCAGATTAAAACCGCTTGTATTCCAATACTGTAATAGCAAGCACTGCCTGTGGACGTCCACAGGCAGAATTTTCACAGATTTTTCCTTGCGGAACATCTGTAAAAATTGACTTGCACTAAGGGGAAAAATTCCCCCTAACCCCCTTAAAAAACATGTTTTTTGCAGAACACATCGCACAAAAAACAAAGAAACTTTTCAAAAAAATAATTTCAAGACCATTTCATATTTATTGAAAATCAGACTGTTTTTTAGAAAATGATTTTCCCTCAACAACAGAAAAAAAGATGTATCGCAATACCTTTTTTCTTCTCCTGCGATACACCTCTTGCAGCGTAAAATTCTTAATACGCAAATACGTTTTAGTAATCATTCGGCTTGAATACTTTTTTAGACAATGTTTTAGCAGATTATGTATCTAATATTTTTCCTGCACACCTTCTGGAAAATTTGGGTAAAATGTTTGCTACCACTTAAAACAATATCATATTCTGCGTTTAAGATTAAATTCGCTATTTCTGCCAGTTATCTGTCAATTACCAAATCAACTGCAAGACAGGACTTTACTTCTCATTCATGAACACTCCATATCTTCCTTCCCAGTAATTTCCGAGATTTTGAATTTATATTTTCTATTCCAAAAATGTTTATCCTTAAAGAAAAGATTAACATCATTTTTCCATACATATAAGCCCCTCCCTCTATAAAAGATTAATTGAGAGCCTTTAGTTTAAGGAATTTTACTCAACTCAATAATATGATTGTCTATAAGAAATTTAATATCGCTACTGCAAAGTTTCATCATTTTTTCTCCAAATCCTCTGCAAAAATATTCTGAAATTACACTTTACTCCCCTTATTTGTTTTAGGCTACTTCCGTATATTCAATAATCATCCCGCCTGAAAGCGTCTTCCGGCATATGTTTTAGCAAATCATATATCTGATATTTCTCCTGCACATCTTCTGGAAGATTTGGGTAAAATGTCCGGGAAGCATATTCAAATACTTCATTTCCCCACAAATTTACGGTAGACAGCAAATATCCGTAATAGTCCTTATCATAATGGATATGCCATGACAACTCTTTTATCAGCCGCAGGATCATTACCGTATCTACACTGACTTTACCACTACTCAAAATAGCATCATATTCTGCATTTAAAATTAAATCCGCTATTTCTGCCGGCTGTCCGTCAATTACCAAATCAACCGCAATATCCATAAAGGATTTCAATGGCTCTTGGAAGTCATTTTCTAATGGCAGTTTTTCAATTCCGCTATCCTGCAAATGCACAACCACCCTCATAAAATAACAGAATATCCGGTCTAAAATCTCAGTGCTGTATCTGCTTTTGATACTCCCCTGCATATTTCCTCCAACTATGTATTTCAATCAAACTTGAATCTATTTTTCACTTTTATTAAGGATTATTTCACCTTTAGAAATATCTTCAATCTTTATGGTATCCTCAATGGAAATCTTCATCTGTGTATCATATGTTTTCCATTCAAACTGCGACCAGCTCACTCCGTCCTGTGTATTTTCATACGCTTTTGACGCATTTTCATATTGTATAGGCATTGCTTTTGTGTTCAATATCGCTTCAAGAATATCAACCGTATCCGTCATACTGCCGAATGCCCTTTTCAATGTTTAGCTTTACAACTGCCATTTCATGCTGCATGACATAATCGTTATATACCTTCTCCCGCTCTGCTTTTGCCTGTTCATCCACCCTTAGTAGCTACTGCTTGGTTTCTTCTGACAATTCCAATTTCACACCATTAACAGTAATATACCCTCTGGAAACAGCCCTGCTGACCATTGCCGAATCCGAAAAGTGTATCACAAACGAATTATCTTTATCCCCTTTCGTTATTCCTAATATATCTTTACCCGATGCCGCTGACATTTTGTCTGATGTGCATATGCTCTCATATGCCGCAGGCGAACTTTGTACGGAATCTCTTTCATTTATTGCTTTTCGAGCCTGACACTGTCTGTTGTCTGTATCAATACCTGATTTTTTCGATATATCTTTCTCGCCATTCCTTTTAACGGGCATTTCTAATGTTTGCTGAAACCTATTGCCAAAATCTCTTATTACAGGCATATCCTATACCTCCTAAAACCTTATTTGCTGTATCTGCTTGTGATACTCCCTTGCAATAAATCCAGGCACTCCGCAGAAGCGAAAGTTTATTCGCCTCTGCGGAATCGAGTATAAAGATTATTTGTATCCTGCCAGCTATGCCTCTTTACTAATGCCGAACATACTGCTTAACATGGATAAGACTTTCTCCATACCACTTTCCTTAGAACCGGAAGTTTTGTAGGCATCCTTCCACGCCTGCGCCAGTTTCTTCATTTTCTGCCCGGCTGTTTCTTCTGCCTGCGGTTTTTTACCAAAATCCGAGAAAGACATCTGCCTGCTCCCCGCTTTTGAGGACAGCCTCTTAAACTCACCTTCAATCATTTCTTTCACATCTGTGCCGTCTGCCGCTTTCTGGAATGCCTTATCCAGTCCCTCCAGTTCTTCCTCCATAGTCAGTTTCCGATAACCTGTTTCAGAAGTTTCATCCTCCACATAGCGTTCCCTCGTACCGTTCTGGTAGCCCTGCACGATTTCATCATAAAGATTCCCATAAGCCCTGACAGAATCCTCCGCCCGGTCTAAAAGGCTGTAAGCACTGCCGCCATTCCTCTGTTCCTTCAATTTTTCAGTTGCTTTGGCTAATTCACTGGCATAATCATTTGCGGTCAGGGCGCTCGTCGCCTGCTTCGCCCGCATTATGACAGCATCTTTCTCTCCTTTTGCAATGACTTTTCCGTTTGCCCCGTTCATGCCCCTTTCATGGAGCTGCTTCTGGTAATTTTCAATAGCCTCCTGCGAAATGGAAACCTTTACCGCTTCCGCCTGTGGCTGTGGCACAGCTTTTTCCTTTTCCTGCTGACCGCCAACCTTCACATTCTGAAACCAGTTATTTCCTGTGTTGATCTGGCTTACACTACTTTCAATATTTACCGACATATCAAATCCTCCATCCCTAAAATTATGCCCTGAAATCTATCCCGCCCAGCGTTCCGTCAAGTTGGTCTAAAATACTGGTGTCAAAGGCATCCCCTGGCTTCCATCCCGGATTGTTCTCCCTTACCAGCTTCTCCATCCTTGTGGCATAATCTCCTGCCATACGCTGTAATGTCCATGCGGCAGAATTGCGCTGTTCTGACGGAATTGTGTTCAAATATTTGTTGATTACATCCGGTTGCTTACTTCCGTCCGGCTTGCCCCACCCACTTGTAGTAATAAAATCCTGTTTCACTACATTCGCCAGCTCTGCTTTTACTTCATCTGACACAGATACAATCTTTTTCCAGTTTCCATTTGTTCCTTTGATGCATCTGTCCGCTTCCTCCTTTGAATGCCACGGCACGCCATTTTCGTCATAATATAAATTGCTGTGCTTATACTTCACCCCGCCGCTGACATTCGCACCCACCTGATTGGAAATACCTGCCTTATTTCCATTCTTCTGTGAAAACAGCCTGTTCATCAGGGAATAACCCGAAAACCATTTCATATTGTTGCTACTGATATTCATATCGTGACCTCCTCCTTATATCTTCAAATCCAGATTCGCGCCAACCTGCGGCTGGTCTTTCACAGTGGTTTTACTCACATCCTCTTCCCGGACAGCTTCGATAATTGTTTTCATATCTGTGTCATCCAGATAAATCGTGCCATCTTTGGAAGCGGCCATTTTTTCATTTATGAGCTGTTCAGCCTTGTTATAGGCTGATCCATCCTCTACCTTTTCCACAGTTCCTTCCTCTGTTTCAGCCGCTTTCTTTTCTTCCAATGCTTCTTCTATTTTTTCTTCCTTTTCTTCCGCCTTTTCTTTCGTCTTTTCAATCAGTTCTTCAGAATTCTTCTTCCTTTCTTCCCTGAGCTTGTCGCTCATGTTCAGCATAAAGTCATTTCTATAATATCCAACGGAATGATATTTTCCATTTTCATCTATATAGCTATGCTTATATACGACAGTCCAGCCACTGGCTTTATTGATGCTGTCTATCAGATTCATTGCCGATTCAACGCCCCTGATCAGCTCCTTTGTTTCCTTTGCCTGCTCCGGATCATTCTGCATCTTTTCCAAAAGCTGTGGATTGATTGTTAAAGTTTTACCACTTTTTGCTGTCTGGTAAGAATTTCCAACCTTGAATTCTACGCTTGGCGCAAGTTTTTCCAATTCTTTCATGTACTCTGCTGTACTTTTTGTTTTGCTGTTTCCTGATGCATTTTCTGTATCCTTCTTTTTTACACTATTTGCCGCATTGTTTCCTGCCATGCTCTGTGCCGCATAGCTGCTGTAATTGTTTATAATCTCCATTGCCATAATTTTTGTCCTCCTTGATAAAAAATTTATTTAGAAATCCATTTCTACGCTGTGCCTATAACATTTTAAACAATTTAATATACCAATTTTCTTTCATTCTTTCATAAGGAATCTGCACTAACGCATCCTTTGAATTTCTCTCATAATAACAAATTTCTGCTGCACCACCTAAACCGGGAAGTTTATAAAATCCGCCAAAAACAATGCATATATCCCCTTCTACGTTGTTCTGGCATAGGAAATCATCAAAAGCCTCCCTTTCCACATAGACAAACTCATCATCATATGAGATCATCTCGCTTAATTCCTCGATATCACATGAAACAATTTCATTTTTCACACCATATTTACCGACCATAATGTCGTGACTTTCATTACACCGCATATAAGAATGGTTATGTACAGCCACCAGCGCAATCATAATCAGCAGAAATACGCTGAATACCATGCATACACACAGCTTTTTCCGGTATGGGCGGAAACCCGCAATTTCCTCCATCCGCCTTTTCATTTCCGTATAGTCCTTTTCTCCGGCATAGGTAACGGCAGGCGGCACATCCTCCATTCCCGAACGTAGCAGCTTCAAACTTTTCAATAATACCATGCCATACTCATGAGCTGTTTTTCCGCTGTTCTGTATGCAAACCCTGTCACAAATATCCTCCATGTCCGCCCGAAAAGTCTTTTGAAAAATTGTCAGGAATGGATTGATCCACAGAATGCATCGCAGTATATCCCACGCAAAACCGTACCATAAATGTCCCAAACGGATATGTGTCTGCTCATGTTGTATAATAGCTTTCAGTTCCATCCCATTGTAATTGTCCACCATTATTTTAGGCAGGACAATTTTAGGCTTTAACAATCCAACCGTAAATGGCGTGACATTCATATCGGTAATATAGATACGGATATTCTCAAACATGACGCTTTCCATTTTGGCAACCGTTTTCCGAAGGCGCAACCGCTTTCCAAATATACAGATGACAGCTATCAGAATGCCTGCCATATAAATGCGGTCAGCCCACAGCCATGAAGTTGTTGCTGCCGTAATCCTCCATGTTGCTTTGAAAACAGCTTCATTTTCGTAAAACAGTTTCAGTCTTCCAAGAAATGGGATAACAAGGAATAATGCCCACAGCATTCCCTTTAAAAATGTCCGTTCTGCAAAAAACTTTTTTCGGAGCAGCATCACAAACCCAACCAGTACGAAAGAAAAGGCGGCACAGCGCACAAGCTGGGTAGTGTAATACACAGCGCAGAAATCCAGAAGGCTGCCAAGCCATGTCCAGTCTGGCATGGCAGTCACCGTTCATTATCCGGGGATTCCGTTCCCCGTCCTTTGTTTTTCTCCAGAATTTCCTCCAGTTCCTTTATCTGCTCATCTGTCAAATCAAAGCTCTGCAACAGAGCCGTCATTGCATTTGTCCCGCTGCCGAAAAAATAGCTGTCCACAAATTTCCTGCTTTTCTCCTTCACACATTCCTCCTTCTGCTTCAGCACATAGTAGTGGTAAACCCTTGAATCATGCTCATCCACCGTATAGCCGAGAACATCCTTCTGGTTCAGGCGGTTCATCAGCACCCTCACCATCCTCATAGACATATCCACATTCTCCTGCATCCTTTTATAGACCTCCGAAGATGTCAATGGTGTATCGCTCGCCCATAAAACTTCCATAATCTGCCATTCACTCGGCGTAATCTCTTCCTTTGCCATATTTTTCCTTCCTTTTTCTTTATTTTGTCACTTTATATATCGGTCAATTATTGTTAATTATTAATAGTCATTGACGTTTTATCTAATTATATAGTGAAGATATTCATATGGGTATTCCAAACTCCTTTATATAATATTCCAAAGATTTCTTTGAATTCTGAAAAACAGAACTCTTGAAGTCAATTTCTTAAACTTCTTGAATTCCGAAAATCGGAACTCTTGAAGTCAGCTTTTTGAACTTCTGCAATTCCGAAAATCGGAATGTAACAATACTGATAATAATTATACTGAGTATAGTCATACTGAATCAATCATATCAATCCTATCCTAAATATTTCCCACAATGCCGACTACGACGGAATCCCTCTTATTCCTACTCTGTCATTATAAAAAACTTTTTCTCCTATGCTTTGCTCTTTATGCCTATGAACCGCACACAAAGTTTTTAACGTAAATGATGTTCGGCTTTCCCAAACCTTGCCTGACACTCTCAATCAGACCAATTCCCTTGTCACTGTCAAGTTCCCTCATCAGCTTCACCGCCTTGTCATTGGCACAATGAAACCTGTCCTTTACTTCATCAACTGTGAAATATATGTATGCCCTGCCATAATTGTCTATCCACCCATTTTTCTGCGACAACTCCATACGGTCAACCATCATTCCATAGAGCAGTTTTGCACCGATCGACAACGCATCAAACTGTTTTTCTGTAAATAACTGCTTTGGTATCCGATAAAAGGCGTACTGACTGCTCTGTTTCCCATAAAAATATTCAAAATCCATTCTTTGGCTCTCCTTTCCGTCATTATATGGCTTTTTATATGTTTTTCATTGTTTGGCATGGAATTTCACTTTTTCTTTTCTCATTTCATTTTTACACGATAATTAACGGAGATTTTAGAGAAAAAACGCCTAATCTATGGCACGTTCTACCTGCGTCATCCAAACAAAGCACTATGTCACGAAAATATTTATTACACATAGTCCTGAAACACATTTCAATGTACCTGTTTTTTTACGTTAATTATCGTTGGAATTTAACTTTGCCATTCTCTGCCTTGCCTGTTCCCTCTGCTCATCACTTACCATCCTCGGCTTACGATAAGTAATGTATGATTTCGGCATGGAATAGGTCTTATCAATGTCCGTCTGCTTCAGCAGCTTATAACTGTCAGGATAATCAGCCACAAGCCGATCCAGCTTACGCATCACTGACTTATCCCTTGTGTAGACAGTAGCAGTCTGTTCTCCGGCATTGTAATTGACTACGGTTTCCATTTCATACTTTGTTAAATTTGTCATAATCTGATACCCTCCTGTTTCTGCATCAAAAAAGGACTGCATCTTGCAATCCCTTTGCCAGTGTGTTCCTGCCCTGTATTTTGTTTGATGTGCCTATAACTGTGACGCTATATCGATTATCTCAAAAGGTATCAGCTTTTTATTCCTCATGTTCCAATCTCTCCCAT
>CASJPF010000043.1 GCA_949383255.1 Lachnospiraceae bacterium
TGTTCCCATCAGTCGAATTTTCAGCACGTTTCCTCTCCATTTCCGCAAGGATTTCTTTCACTGACTTACGATTGAACGTTTTCCTCTACCGCAGTCTGCGTAAAGTTCAAGGGCAATTCTGACTGCCTACATGCTGTAGCCGTTCAATCATCCTTTATGAATGGCAGTCTTTGATTACCTTTGGACTTTGAGATAATGTTTCTTGATACCTTGCCTGTTCCAGTTTCTCATAATAAAATTTCTCATGTTCCTCATTTGCAAAAACCATGTGTGTGTTGTTGGCGCTCTGCGCCCCTGCTCTTAACGCTGTGTCTGTCATAATGATTTCCTCCATTCTGATATTGTTCGACCATAACAAAAAGGACATTTCTCTAAAAATTTCTCTTAGAAAAATGTCCTTGTAGGTACAAATATTTGATTGGATTCGCACAACCATGAACGTACATCAGGGTATTATTCCGTATTATTCGTTCAATATTTGTTGCACTTTTGTTGCACTATGCGGATAACAAGCGGCTGAAACCCTTGAAAATACTGGATTTTACTTGTCCAATGACTTCATCGTTGGGAAGGCGAGCACATCTCTTATCGAAGGTGAGTTTGTCATCATCATCACCATGCGGTCAATGCCAAATCCAATCCCTCCTGTTGGCGGCATACCGATGCAGAGCGCATTCAAAAAGTCCTCGTCTGTATGGTTTGCCTCTGCGTCCCCTGCTGCCAGTAGCTCTTCCTGCGCTGCAAAGCGTGCTCTCTGGTCAATTGGGTCATTTAGCTCTGAATAGGCATTTGCCATTTCCCAACCGTTCATAAAGAACTCAAAACGCTCCACATACTCGGGATTCTCCGGCTTTTTCTTGGTGAGTGGGGAAATCTCAATCGGATGGTCCATCACAAAGGTCGGCTGAATTAAGTGCTCCTCCACGAACTCCTCAAAGAAGAGATTCAAGATATCCCCCTTCTTATGGTGCTCCTCAAACGCAATATGTTTCTCCTTTGCAATCGCTCTTGCTTCCTCTAATGTATGAATCTCATTGAAATCTACGCCAGAATACTTCTTGACTGCATCCACCATTGTAATGCGCTCAAATGGCTTGGACAAATCCATCTGATGCTCGCCGTAAGTAAGAATCTCCGAACCAGTCACTTCCTTCGCTACATAGCGATAGAGATTTTCCGTCAAGTCCATCATACCATGATAATCGGTATACGCCTGATAAAGTTCCATCAATGTAAATTCTGGATTGTGCCTTGTGTCAACTCCTTCATTGCGGAACACACGGCCAATCTCGTAAACACGTTCCATGCCGCCCACAATCAATCTCTTTAAATACAGTTCCAGAGAAATACGAAGCTTTAAGTCCTCGTCAAGCGCATTGAAATGCGTCTCAAATGGTCTTGCTGCAGCACCGCCTGCATTTGACACAAGCATTGGTGTCTCCACCTCCATAAAGCCCTGATCGTCAAGGTAACGACGAATGCTAGAAAGCACTTTAGAGCGCTTGACAAATGTCTCCTTCACATCCGCATTCATAATCAGATCGACATACCGCTGTCTGTAACGCATATCTGTATCTGTCAGCCCGTGATACTTTTCAGGCAGAATTTGAAGACTCTTTGACAGCAGTGTGACAGAAGCTGCATGAATGGACTTCTCACCTGTTTTCGTCCTGAAAACCTCGCCGCTAATGCCAAGAATATCTCCCACATCGTATTTCTTAAAATCTGCATAGGATTCCTCACCAATACTATCCCTTGCAACATAACACTGAATATCGCCCTTTAAATCTTGTATATTACAGAAGGAAGCTTTTCCCATAACACGCTTAAACATCATACGTCCCGCAATGGTTACACGTGTTCCTTCCAGCGCGTCAAAGTTATCCTTCACCTCTTGGCTGTGATGGGTAACATCAAATTTTGTAATCTGAAATGGGTCTTTGCCTGCCTCTTGTAATGCCGCGAGCTTTTCCCTGCGCACCTTCAAAAGCTGGTTGATATCTTGCTGTTGATTCTTATTCTGATTATTATTCTCTTGTGCCACAAAAACACTCCTCTCATTCTCTCTGGAATAAAGTTTTAGAATTTCTTAGATGGTATCTTTTATCGCCTTAAAAATTCTCTTAAAACAATTTTGTTATTCCCTATTCTGGCTTGTAAATGTCTAATATTGTATACTCAATCACACCTGCTGGCGCCTCCACAGTGACGACATCACCCCTTCTTGCACCAATCAACGCTTTTCCAAGTGGTGATTCGTTAGAAATTCTTCCCTTTAGACTGTTTGCCTCCGTTGCCCCCACAATCTTAAACTCCATCTCGTCCTCAAACTCATTGTCTTTCACTTTGACTGCAAGTCCAAAGCTCACTTTATCCAGATCATGTCCGTCCTCGTCCATATCTCCAACTTCCACGTTTTTCAGGATTTTCTCAAGCTCCTCAATACGCGCCTCAATATCGCGCTGCTCGTCCTTCGCCGCATCGTACTCTGCGTTCTCCGAAAGGTCGCCTTGTTCCCTTGCTTCCTTAATCTTCTGCGCAACCTCTTTTCGTTTGACTACTTTAAGCTCATGCAGCTCATCCTCATATTTTTTCAATCCTTCACGTGTCAACAAATTCTTCTTTGTCTCCATAGTAACTACTCCCTTTCACTACTTCTATTCATTCATAATTTACATTAAGATAAATTATTAACAATTCTATGCTATAAACTAGCCTATTATAGCTTTTTTTGACTATTGTGTCAAGATTTTACAAACGATTCTGTCACTTCACATAACAGCAGTTAACTTTTAGCTGCGTGTTACTCTTATCATGTCCTACTCATGCTCTGCAAACATATTTTGAACGCCGTCCACCAATTCTGCATAAGTCTGCATCTCATTCACCAATCTGCGCAGCTTCGCGGAATGTGGATATCCAGTAGTGTACCATGCTACATGCTTTCGCATCTCACGCACTGCCACATACTCTCCTTTATATGCGCGTTGCAACTGTGCATGTCTTAAAATGGTATTACAGACTTCTTTCTTCGTCGGACGCTCTGCAAGGATTCCAGTGTCTAAATATTGGTTGATTTCGTGAAATATCCAAGGATTTCCGCGACTTGCCCTACCAATCATAATTCCATCACAGTCCGTTGTCTGAAACATTTGTTGTGCTGACAATGCATCTGTCACATCACCATTTCCAATAACCGGAATGGACACTGCCTGTTTCACCTGACGAATAATATCCCAGTCAGCCTTTCCCGAATAGTATTGTTCTCTCGTTCTGCCGTGCACTGCAATTGCTGATGCACCGTTCTCCTCGGCAATTCTAGCGATTTCAACGGCGTTGACACGTGCACCGTCAAAACCTTTTCTAATTTTAACTGTCACTGGCTTTTTGATTGCGTGAGAAACTGCATAAATAATTTTGCCTGCAAGTTTTGGTTCTAACATCAATGCACTGCCTTCGTGATTGTTGACGACCTTGGGAACTGGACACCCCATATTAATATCCAATATTGCAAATGGACGCTCCTCAATGCGTTTTGCCGTCTCCGCCATAATATCAGGCTCCGATCCAAACAATTGCAATGAGACAGGCAATTCATTCGGATGTATTTCCATCAGAGCTTCTGTATTTTTATTATGAAAATGTACTGCCTTGGCACTCACCATCTCCATACACAAAAGACCAGCACCTTGCTCTTTGCAAATCAGTCGAAATGGCAGGTCTGTAACCCCTGCCATCGGTGCGAGCATAATATTATTTTCCAGTACGACGTTGCCAATTTTCAGCCGCCTGTCCGCTGCGCTATCTGTTGTTCTTTTCATAGATAATCCTTAGTCCCTCCAACGTCAATGCACTATTATACTCCTGTATCACGTCTGTCTCTTCCGCTATAATACGCCCAAGTCCCCCCGTCGCCACTACTTTCAGGTTTTCATAGCCAGTCTCTTTTCGCACACGGTTTACAATGTACTCTGTCTGCCCAATCTGCCCATATACAAGCCCTGCCTGCATACTTGAAATTGTCTCCTGCGCAAGGATTGACGCTGGCTTTTTAATCTCAATCTCTGGAAGTTTTGCCGCGTCCTCCCACAATGCCTTCGCTGAAATACGAATACCTGGCGCAGTAATTCCAGCGCAGAAGCATCCATTTTCATTCACAAGGTCATAGGTCGTCGCTGTACCAAAATCCAAGACGAGCACTGGCCCCCCATATAATTCATATGCCGCCACCGCATCAACAATTCTATCTGGTCCAATTTCTTTTGGATTTTCTGTCACAATTTTTATTCCCGTCTTAACACCAACTCCCACAATCATAAGCTTTTCTGCCACATAGCGCTTAATGCCGCCCGTGAGCGCGTGCATTACATTCGGCACAACACTTGCAATAATCGTACCTTCAATTCCCTTTGTGTTGACGTGATTTTTGGACAACAGTTCTGTAATTAATACGCCATATTCGTCCGAAGTCCGCTGCGTCTTTGCCATCAGGCGAAACGTCGTGACTAGATTTTTTCTGTCATATACACCAAATGTAATATTTGTATTTCCTACATCAACTACTAAAATCATATTCAATCTCCCTCTCGGAAAAACATTTTTGAAAACTTCTTCTGTGACTTTCATTCTCCTTAAAATTTCATCTATAAACTTGTTTCTATTCTTCTCTGATTAGAGTATCGACAGGCTCGTGGAGTGCAAACACCCTGTAGTAAAGACTCAATAGCTCTAACAGTTCCTGCCGTTGCATTCGGATCTCCCTGATTAAAAGCCCGCTGCTAATCTCGTCATATAAAATATCCTCCTCGTAGGCGTCTGTCTCAAAGCTCACACTTCCATTCTCCTCAAAGACAATCGTAAACACACCGCCAACTTCCTCAGTGAACAACACACATATAATATGCAATTCCTCCTTGATAGATTCAGGGATATTGTTAAACTTTTCATTAAAATAATATTTTTGCTCGTAGGCATTTGCCCCACACAAAACGATGCGGTTCCCGCTCTCTTCCATAATATTCCTCCAAGCTGTTTGTCATTCAAAAAATAGCCTATCGAAAAATACTTTCTTTTTCATATCACACATAGCCATAGAGGCCGCGCACTGACACCTCACCAGCATAAACCAAAACTATTTCGCCGTCACTTTCCCGCTCGACAAGCAGCTCACCCTTTTCATTAATCCCGCGCGCAATACCTTGAAACGCACCTTTTGGGTCAAGCACACGCACTTCTCTGTCCCGATTGACCAAAAACTGATTGTATTCGTTCACCAAACCAGAAAAATCCCAATTCTGTTCAAAAATAGCATAATATTTTTCAAAATAAAAAAGTACACGCGCCGCCAATGTTGCGCGGTTTATCTGCTGCCCGCTCTCAATGCACAGTGCAGTTGCCGTCTCCTGTATTTCCTCCGCAAGAAACTCTTGATTTACATTAATACCCACCCCGATAACAACGTAGTGAATCCCATCCAGCTCCGCGCTCATCTCGGTCAAAATTCCACAAACCTTTTTCCCGTTGACCACAATGTCATTGGGCCACTTAATACCGCACGCTTGCGGTATCTGCTCTGAAACAGCCTTCACAACAGCAAGCGCCATCACAAGCGTCAACACAGAAGCCTTATCAGGTCTACATTGAGGCCGTAGCAGAATTGTCATATAAATATCTTTTCCAGCCGGAGATACCCAACCTCTGCCGCGCCGTCCACGCCCTGTGGTCTGCATGTCCGCCACTACTACAGTGCCCGCCGCTTCCCCTCTCTCTGCAAGTTCCTTTGCGTCAATGTTTGTCGATCCGGTTTCCTTGTGAAAAATAAGATTTCTTCCGACCCATTTTGTTTCTATTCTGCTTTCAATCTCCACCTTAGAAAACAAATCTGCATTATTGTTTTCTACAAGGCGATAACCTTTATTATTTTGCGCCTCAATCACATATCCATCTTTTTCAAGCTGTCGAATCGCTTTCCAAATGGCAGTGCGTGACACACCGTAATATTCGCACAGTTCCTGACCGCTCACAAATCCCTTAGCATCGCGTAACTTTTTCAGTATTTCTTCATTTTTCATGCAACAATGCTCCCATATTGTCCAGTTTCAACCCATTAATAACATATGTTATATTATGTATTCTTCTACATATCAAACTATCCGAATAGCATTTTTTAAATATCCTATCACACTGCGCCGAGGGTCGCCGCAATCACTGCCTTTATAGTATGCATACGGTTTTCCGCTTCTTCAAACACCAACGACTGTGCCGACTCAAACACTTCGTCTGTCACTTCCAGTTCAGTAAAACCATATTTTTCTCCCTGCTCTTTACCAATCTTTGTTTTTAAATCATGAAATGCAGGCAGGCAATGTAAAAACACAGCCTTTTCCCCTGCGTTATCCATAACAGCTTTTGTCACCTTGTAGGGAGAAAGTTTTGTGATGCGCTCCTCCCAAACTTCCTCTGGCTCGCCCATCGAAACCCATACATCTGTATAAATAACATTTGCTCTTTTTGTCCCTGCATCCACGTCCTCTGTAAGTGTGATGGTCGCACCAGACTGCGCCGCGTATTCCCTGCACTGCGCCACAAGTGTCTCCTCTGGAAAATATTCCTTTGCTGTGCACGCTGTAAAGTGCATTCCCAATTTCGCACATACTATCATCAAGGAATTGCCCATATTATAGCGAGCATCTCCCATATAGGTCAGTCGAATATCTTTGAGATGTCCAAAATGCTCTCTAATCGTAAGCATGTCTGCAAGCATCTGTGTTGGGTGATATTCATTGGTCAGTCCATTCCAAACAGGAACACCTGCATATTTTGCAAGCTCTTCCACTATTGCCTGCTCATATCCACGATACTCAATTCCCTCGTACATTCTGCCAAGTACGCGCGCTGTATCCGCGATAGATTCTTTCTTTCCAATCTGAGACCCTGATGGGTCTAAGTATGTCGTCCCCATGCCAAGGTCATGTGCCGCCACCTCAAAAGAACAGCGCGTGCGTGTGCTCGTCTTCTCAAAGATTAAGGCAATATTCTTGCCGCGAAGCGTGTCGTGCAAAATGCCCTTTTTCTTTTTATCCTTATAATCCGCCGCCAAATCAACCAGATATGTAATCTCCTCCGGCGTAAAATCTTTTAATGTCAAAAAATTCCGTCCCTTTAAATCCATACCACTATTCCCTCCTATGTCAAAATTATTGTAACAGTTCAGATAATCCGCTGAACTGTTACAAATTATCAATTATTTGTATTCTACTACAATTTTTTCAAAGGGGCAAGAAAAAGCGCAGTTCTTTTGCGAACTACGCTTCCTCCTGTTACAATTACACCAACACCAGACATGGTACGGGTTTGAATTGTAACCTCCTCTTACATTTTTAAAACAAGATGCAATTAGCAACTATTCAGAAATATTCTGCGCAAGCTGTACCTGTTATTTCTAGACAGTTCCTTACCAGAATACATGATTCCCAATCACAAGTCCAGGTCTGCCATTATTTCTTCTGAAATGTAATGCATCACCGACATTACATGCGCCATTGATCGCCTCCTGTGCAGCCTGCACGCAAGAAGCTCTTGTTGTTTTATTCAGAATCAAGGACTCCATACGACCTCCTGACGCAGGCACAAACTGTCCCGACGCATAGATCACCTCTGTAATGCTGTTCGGATAACCGCCGCTTCGCACACGGTTCATCACAACTGCACCTACAGCAACCTGCCCCTCATATGGCTCTCCTCCTGCTTCACACTGAATCAATGCCGCAAGAATCTCAAGCTCTGATGCCGTCGCCATCACAGCCTCTTTCCGCTGTACACGTTTTGCTTCCGCAGCCGCTGCTGCGCGGGCGCGCTCCGCTTCTTCTCTCGCTTTGATCGTCTCCATAGACTCTGCTGTATCAACGCCAAATTCTACGCGAACATACTCCGCAGCAACATATCCAGTCGCACCCTCATAGCTGACTTTTACCCAGTCCCCTTCTTCTGCAATCGCTTCCACAGCCTGACCGTCAGCAAGCAAACCGACTATCCCAGCTTCGAGACTTGGCTCTTTTCTAACTCTCAGTGTCTCTGTATTAGAATACGCTGTCAGAACACCCACTTCTTTTGCGAGCTCCTCCGCCTCTTTTCCAAAATACAGATACTCATTTTTTATCCACCCGGTCACATCACCGGACTTTATCTTTGTCCATTCGTCATTTTTCTCTAAAATATCCCCGCCGCAATCTTTATAGAGCACACCAACCTTTTCAGAATCCTGCGCTGCATCTTTTCTGATATTGGCATACTCATTGACCTTTGCCATCACTAAATTAGACTCTGGCAACAATTCTGGCTGTAAAACCATCATTCCTTTTGCAAATGCGACCAACGCATTACTTTTCTTAGTAATGCCTCTCTCCAAACGTTCTGTCTCTGAAGCACCTGTATCTGCAACAACCGCCCTTGTGACATGGAAATCCTGTTTATCCAGGACATCTGCTGCACCTGCTGTCACCGCAAACACACTTTTGTTTTCTGCTGAATTCATCTTGTCTGATGTGGTTTCCTGTTTTTTGTCCATGTCATCCATAAAGCGCACTTGCATATCTGCCGCCAATGTACTATATGGACTGGACGAAAACGCGGTCATAACTGCCATAGCGCAAAGCAGGTATTTCCACTTTTTACAATTTGTCTTCATAATCTGCTCCATTCCTTGACAATGATGTTTTATTACATCATTACATTTTTGCAACAAAATGTTACGTATTTATTAACACCTATTACGATTTTATATAATAGCAAAGAGTTCGCGACTTGTCAAGTCTCGAACTCCTGTTTTTAATAAATAGTGATTGTTATGTTATTTTATTCCATCTGTTTATTACAAGTTCTTGGATTTTTCAACACATGCTCCGACCGCATCAATCACTGCTGCCCGCAATCCTTTTTCCTCTAACACTTTTACCGCCTCAATCGTTGTTCCAGCAGGAGAACATACCATATCCTTAAGTACACCTGGGTGCATTTTTGTCTCAAGCACCATCTTCGCACTGCCAAGTACTGTCTGCGCTGCAAATTCATACGCCTGATTTCTTGGCAGTCCCGTCATCACAGCCGCATCCGCCATCGCTTCAATAAAAAGAAATACATACGCCGGAGCGCTTCCTGCCACGCCAATGAACCCGTCCATCAAGCGTTCTGGAAGAATGCTCGCCCTACCAAAACTGCTCATGATTTGAAGCACTGTCTCCTTGTCCGATTCCGCCACGTCTTCTTTTGTGCAAATGCAAGTACATGCCTCGCCCACCATTGCAGGAGTATTGGGCATACAACGGATTAAGCGCAGATTTTTGCCAAACGCTTGCTCAATCCAAGAAATGGATTTTCCTGCCACAATCGAAATCACTAGCGTATTATCGTCCACAAAATTTTTAATCCCCGCAATCACCTCCGACAAAAATATTGGCTTGACAGCAAGAATTAAAACATCTGCCTCCTGCGCAGTCAACGCATTATCTGTCCCCGTGGAAATTCCAAATTTTTTCGCTATTCTATCCGCTGTCTCCTGCGTCTTGGCAGAACCAATGATTGCTCCTTGTTCAAACAATCCTGTGTTCAACATTCCTCCAATCATAGCAGAAGCCATATTTCCCAACCCTATAAAACCAATTTTCTTCATATTTCTCCTCACTTTCTATTCTAGAAAAATGCAAATATCCTTTATATTCATTATATCTCTGTAAAGAATGTGTAATAATTATATTTACAGTTAATCAAATTTGCCGTAAGGAACTGTTAAAGAATTAACTTTGCAGATACCGCGGCATAAGAAGATTTAGACAAGTCAGATGTAGAGATTAATTCTTTAACAGTTCCTAAGTATCGCGCCAGCCGCTGTATGCATCATTTTATACTAGCGCTTCTGTCTTGCTGCCTCGTACATTAAAATTGCCGCTGCTATCGCAGCGTTGAGCGACTCCACTCTCCCTGCCATAGGAATTTTAATATACTGTGTTGCGCGCTCTGCTGTCTCCCGCTGAAGACCGCTCCCCTCATTTCCAATCAGAAAAGCAGTCGGCTGCGTATAATCCAGCATGTCATACGCCACACTGTCATCGAGATGTGCAGCATAAACTGCCACTCCTTTTTTCTTTAAAAGCTCCACTATTTCAATTAAAGTGTCCACAATAAAAAACGGCACACGATAAATAGACCCCATCGTCGCACGGATTACTTTTGGATTAAAGATGTCTGCTGTCTGTCTAGTCAAAATCACCCCATCTACACCCGCTCCCTCACTTGCTCGCAGTATTGTCCCTAAATTTCCAGGGTCCTGCAAATCCTCAAGAAGCACAAGCAAGGGTGCTTTTTTCCTATCAGCAGTCCATTTCTCAATCCATTCTGTCAGATCATACTGCGGCATGGAAAGAACACAGAGCACCCCCTGCGGTGTCTGCGTATCAGAAACTTTCTGAAACACATTGTCTGTAAACACTTCATACGAATGACGGTTCAGAATACATCTTATCTCTGTGTTTGCTTCGTTCTCACAGCGGTGCAAAAACGATTCTGAGACATAGACCTCCCGAATCCAATCTGCTGGCGCTTCACAAAACATTCGTGTCCCCTCTACTACAAAGCATTGCTCTTCCCTGCGCGCTTTCGCCTTCTGTGTCAACGCCACGAGCCGTTTCACTTTATTGTTTACTGTGCTAGATATCATTGTTTCCTCTCTTCCCTAAAGTCGCTTGTAATCTTCTCGCAACATCAACTACAAAAAATTTGAATCATCAATAAAACGATATTTCGCTATTTGCGCCATGATGGAGTGGCAAACTTATTTCGATTCTGCTTGAGCAAATTCTCTGCAACCTCATTTCCTGCCATCACCATCAAGTGATCTGTCTCCCGAATAATGTAATCTGCGGAAGGCATAACACTCATTTCCTCCTCATGCTTTTTCTTAATACCAAGTATAGAAATCTTATGTTTTGCAGCAATATCAGACTCCCGAATACTCTTGCCAACCCACTCCTTAAGTGGTGGCACCTCGTAGATGCCAAAAGTGCCTGGCAAATCAATGTAATCAAAAAGATTGTCAAGACTATAACGCTCCGCCCATTTTTCCGCAATATCTTTATCAGGATAAATAACCTCATCTGCACCATTTCGCAGCAAAAATTTTGCCTGAATATCCCTGGTCGCTTTGCTGATCACCCGTTTTGCCCCTAACTCTTTCACAAGACTTGTGATTTCCAGACTGCTCTGAAAATTTGTACCAATACATATAAACACCACATCAAAATTCCTAACCCCAATACTCTTTAGCACTTCCTCATTGGTGCAATCCCCAATTCTAGTGCTTGTCGCATAGGGTACCATGTCCTCTAACTTCTCCTCATCCTCATCCACAATCATAACATCATGCTCATGCTCTAAAAAATTTTTTGCCAAGTGGTGTCCAAAACGACCCATTCCAATAATCAATATCGATTTCATTTCAATCTCCTTTTATCCCACAATTATTTTTTCCTGCGGCTGACGGACGGACGCAGAAGTATTTTTCTGCGCAAACACCAGTGCGAAAGAAAGGCTTCCCAGTCGCCCACAATACATTAACACAATTATAATAACTCGTGATATTATATTTAAGTCTCTCGTGATACCCACAGTCATTCCAGCAGTTCCAATAGCGGAAAGCACCTCAAACAAAACATCTTCAAAATTCAATAACGGTTGTAATGCCATTATAATAACAGTTGCTATAATTGTCAGCGTAGCATTGATTACTACAACTGCATTTGCTTTTTTTACGACTTCATCTGTCAGACGCCTTCCAAAAAGGTTAATATCCTCCTTATTCAATATCATCGCCACAGCATAAAATAACAGTACCACCATTGAGGTTGTCTTCACTCCACCTGCTGTGGAACCCGGACTTCCACCAATAAACATCATTACCATTGTCAATAATTTTCCTGAGTTTGACAATGCCGCTGTATCTACAGAATTGAACCCTGCCGTTCTTGGTGTGACAGAGGAGAACAAAGCGCCCAAAAATCTTTCCAGTGGATTCATACCTGCAAAAGCCGCATCTTTTTCTGTGATTAAAAACAGAATTGTACCAAGCACAGTCAATAGAAACGTCACAGTAATCACAATTTTACTGTGCAATAGATAACGCCTAAAATGCCACTTGTTGCGCGCCACATCATCCCAAACAATAAAACCAATTCCCCCCACTATAATCAAAGTCACTATCACAAGATTTACTAACACATCTCCCTCAAATGCAACCAGAGAAGAATATGCCTCGTCAGTTCCCATTAAATCAAAACCACCATTACAAAACGCGGATACCGCATGAAACAGGGAAAAATAAATTCCCTTAATTGTTCCAAAGCGCGGTACAAACCGAAGTGCAAGCAGTATCGCCCCCAAAAATTCAATGCAAAGTGCTCCTTGAACAATTTTTTTAACCAGACGGACAACCCCTGCGATCTCCAGCGCGTTAACACTCTCCTGCAACTGTTCCCGCTCCTGCAATCCAATACGCTTCTTAAGAAGCACAGAAATATAAGCACCAATAGTCATAAACCCTAAACCGCCAACCTGTATCATACAAAGTATGACAAGCTGTCCGAAGGTAGTCCAATTCTGATAAGTATCTGCGACAACAAGTCCTGTCACACAAGTCGCAGAAGTCGCTGTAAAAAGTGCATTCAAGAAATTTCCTTGACCGGACTTATTCGCAAAAGGCAGCGTAAGCAACAGTGATCCTATTAGAATAATCATTGCAAAGCCAAATGCAATTAGCCTCGTAGTTGACTTTTTGGCTTTTGGTTTTTTATTATTTAAATCTAACGCCATGATATTTTTTATCCTTTACTTTTTATCTTTTTTAATGTTACAGACCAATGTTAATTATATCACTTTTGCTATATAAAACAAGAGCATCGTAAAATCATTTCTTTTATCATAAAATGTAATAGATTTGCAATAAAATAAAGAAACCTGTATGCATAAAAAAGTAAATTTATAGTTTAAGTTTAACCTACAATGTTATTTAATTAAATATAAAGAAAAAGCCAAACACAAAAATATGTTTGACTTTTTTCCTTTCTATATCATTTCTTATCTCGACAACTTCCGGCAGATATCAAACTGATATTCATCAATTCCTTTTTTCATATTCAGTGCTTCCTCAATATCATAATCCACAAAGGAACCATGCTTATATGCTACAACTCTGTTTGATTTGCCATCACAGAGAATGTCTGCCGCATACGCACCCATAATCGACGCGTAGAATCTGTCCTTACAGGTCGGATTGCCGCCGCGCTGCAAATAGCCAAGAATTGTCGCTCTTGTCTCAATTCCTGTTGCTGCCTCAATTCTCTTTGCCATTGATGTAGAGTGACCAATACCTTCTGCATTGACAATAATATGATGTGTCTTTCCTTTCTTTCTGCTTCTGACAATATTGTTAATCAATTCCTGTTCGTCATAATTATACTTCTCTGGCATAAGAATATCTTCTGCACCGTTGGCAACGCCTGTCCAGAGAGCAATATAACCAGCATGTCTTCCCATAACCTCAATAATAGAGCAGCGCTCATGAGAAGAAGAGGTATCTCTTACCTTATCAATCGCCTCCATCGCGGTGTTGATCGCAGTGTCAAAACCAATTGTATACTCTGTACATGCAATGTCAAGGTCAATGGTCCCTGGCACACCAACTGTATTAATGCCATGTCTTGCAAGTCCCTGTGCCCCTCTGTAAGAACCATCACCGCCAATCACAACAAGACCATCAATTCCATGTTTGTGGCAAATTTCTGCAGCCATCTGTTGTATATTCTCTTCCTTAAATTCAAGACATCTTGCTGTGCCAAGAATTGTGCCCCCCTTTTGGATAATATCAGCTACACTGTAAGCTTCCATGTCAATTATCTCTTCATTGAGAAGTCCCATGTAGCCACGCTTGATTCCCTTCACTTTTACACTGTTCGTCAAACCTTTCCTTACCACTGCACGGATTGCAGCATTCATTCCCGGTGCATCCCCCCCACTTGTCAATACACCTATTGTCTTAATTTCACTAGACATCGTTTTACCTCCTGTTATATAAAAATATCCCCTGTTTCGCCCGCCAGCTTAAAACATGTTTGCATGATATAATCCGTATCGTCCACGTAATCATAAATATTTTAAACCTTTTTTTCTTATATTACAATATTTATTGATAATTTTTTATCATATCTTATTTTTAAAAATTATTAAGAAATAATTTGTCAAGAACATTATCCTACCACTTTGACGTTCTCCTCCCCAAACAAATTTCGCAATTTGTCGAGAACTGCTCTGTCCGCCTTTATATTTCGGTTGGGTGGCAGCGTCTTCTTTTGACGTGTTTCTTCTATATATATAATAACATTATCTATCCCTTCTGATTCATAGATCGCATCAAACAAAATCGATTCCTTACTCATATAAGTATTCATGTCTGGAAACTTGAGCCAAACCTTTCTTGGAATCTCATCAAATGCAGTAATCTGCTCGCAGATTAATTTGCCGTCCCGCTCATCTTCCACTTTCACTCTGCCTTCAATAAACACCTTATTTTCTTCCAAAAGTTTTGACGAGTACTTTTCATATGCATTGGGAAATACGACAACTTCCACACTGCCCACCAAATCTTCCAATGTGAGAAATGCCATAATCTTGTTCTGCTTGGTATATTTTATCTTTTTATCCATAATCATACCACCTATCACTGCCTTTGCATTGTCTTCCACATGCGTCTGCCCTGTTTCCTCATCAAGATAAAAATCCGAAGTCTTTGCCGTGATACGCTTTTCCCATAAAGTTTGATATTCTTCCATTGGGTGCCCACTGACATAAAAGCCTAGCACTTCCTTCTCAAAACTAAGCAATAGTTCCTTCTCATATTCCCCAACGTTTGGCATTGGAATTTCAAGTTCCTTCTTGTCCTCCTCCGAAACAATATCAAACAGTGATATCTGTCCTGCCATCACACCACGTTTCGTGTGTACAATGCTGTCAAGAATCTGCGCGTAGACACTCATAAGCTGCTTTCTAGTTGCACCAAAACTGTCAAATGCACCTGCCTTAATAAAATTTTCAATAGCGCGCTTGTTGATATCAACGTCCTGTGTACGCTCTATAAAGTCCTTTAAATCCTGATATTTTCCATGTTCCTTCCGCTCATGGGTAATTCCATCAATCACTGTTTTTCCAACACTCTTAATTGCATTCAGCGCGTAGCGAATTGCGCCATTTGACACGGAAAACCCGTTTTCCCCCTCATTGATATCCGGTGGCAGAATCTGAATCCCCATGCTTTTACAAGTCATAATATACTCTGACACTTTAGAAGCATTGTCTATCACTGATGTCAAAAGAGCCGCCATAAATTCGACTGGATAATAATATTTCAGATATGCTGTCTGGTAAGCGACAACCGCATAGCACGCCGCATGCGATTTGTTAAATGCATACCTGGCAAAATCCATCATGGTTCCATAAATCTGATCGGCCACAGTCTCTGAAATCCCACATGCTACACAACCTGGAACGCCTTCTTCTGCATTGCCATGCACAAAATTTTTGCGCTCCTGCTCCATAACATATTTCTTTTTCTTGCTCATAGCACGCCGCACCAAATCACTACGCCCTAAAGTATATCCACCAAGGTCACGCACAATCTGCATCACCTGTTCCTGATAGACAATACAACCATAGGTAGGTGATAAAATCGGTTCCAACTGTGGACAAGCATATGTAACAGCGTCATGGTTATTTTTCCCTCGGATATATGCTGGGATAAAATCCATTGGTCCAGGGCGATAAAGCGAAATACCAGCAATGATATCCTCTAAGTTCTGGGGCTTTAATTCTTTCATAAAATTTTTCATGCCCTGACTTTCAAGCTGGAACACGCCGTCCGTCTTTCCAGTTCCAAGAGAAGCCAGCACTTTCTTGTCATCATAATCAATATGATCTATATCAATATGAATGCCTGTGGTTTTCTCCACATTGTCCACTGCATCTTTAATTACGGTCAATGTGCGCAGACCCAAAAAATCCATTTTTAACAATCCCAGTTCCTCAATTGTAGTCATTGTAAACTGTGTTGTAATAGCACCATCACTTCCACGGGATAGCGGAACAAATTCATCTGCAGGTTTCTGACAGATAACAACACCTGCCGCGTGCATGGAAGTGTGACGCGGCAGTCCCTCCAGCCTTTTGCACATATCGATCAGATATCGGACCTGATCGTCTTGTTGATATAGAGTCCGAAACTCTGGATTCATATCCAACGCGCGCGTGATGTTAACTGGTGCATTGTTTTCATTTGGTATCATCTTTGCAATCCCATCCACATAATTATAGGGAAGATCCAACGCACGCCCAACATCTCGTATCACACCTTTTGCAGCCATTGTACCAAATGTTACAATCTGTACTACCTTATCATGTCCATACTTTTCACTGACGTAATCAATCACTTCCTGCCTGCGCTCATAGCAAAAATCAATATCGATATCTGGCATGGATACACGCTCTGGGTTTAGAAAACGCTCAAACAGAAGACTGTAACGTATCGGATCAATATTTGTGATATGGAGGCAATACGACACAATACTTCCTGCTGCCGATCCACGCCCTGGCCCAACTGGAATATCATGCTCTCTTGCCCAATTAATAAAATCCCATACAATCAAGAAATAATCCACGTATCCCATCTTCTGAATAACATTCAACTCATAGTCTAGCTTTTCCCGAATATCGCCATTATCATTAGGATAACGCTCGTTTAATCCATCTGTGCAGAGCTTATTGAGATAACTCCACGAATTATATCCTTCGGGCACCTCAAATTTTGGCAGCTTCGTCACACCAAATTCAATCTCCACATTGCAACGATCTGCTATCAGTGCTGCATTATCAATCGCCTGCTGTGCATAGGGAAACAATCCACGCATCTCAAGCTCACTCTTTACATAATACTGGCCTCCCTCATAGCGCATTCTATCCTCATCAGAAACCTTTTTTGCAGTCTGAATACAGAGCAAAATATCGTGTGACTGGACGTCCTCCGCATATGTATAATGAATATCATTTGTCGCCACAAGTGGTATGTCCAATTCCTTACTCAAACGCAACAGCGCTGTGTTAACCGTCCGCTGGTCTGGAATTCCATGATCCTGCAACTCAAAGAAATAGTTGCCCTTACCAAAACACCGTTCATACTTGAGCGCGATTTTTTTTGCTTCTTGGTATAATCCTTTCGTCAACAGCTTCGGCACCTCACCTGCAAGACAGGCAGAGAGCGCAATAATGCCCTCATGATATTGCTCTAAAACCTCCATATCCACACGTGGTTTATAATAATATCCCTCCGTAAAGCCTTTGCTTACAATTTTCATTAAATTGGCATAGCCAACATTATTTTCCGCCAACAATACTAAATGATGGTAACGGTCTTCCTTTCCGCCGACTTCCTTGTCAAAACGCGAGTTGGGCGCGACATAAACCTCGCACCCAAGAATTGGTTTAATACCATTTGCCTTTGCTTCCTTATAAAAATCAATCACGCCGTACATAACACCATGGTCTGTGATTGCCGCGCTATCCATACCAAGCTCCTTTACGCGCTTGACATATTCCTTAATTTTGTTGGAGCCGTCAAGCAGACTGTACTCCGTATGCACATGCAAATGTGTAAATGCCATAATACCCTCCCGTTACCAGATGTAACTTTTTGTATCAATCTCCATAAAGTATTTCATTTAAAGCACCATCACCAGCGTTCCAGCACCAATTAAAATACACCCAATCAGCGACTTGGCACTAAACTGCTCATGCAAAAATACAAATCCAAGCACCAGTGTGATGACAACACTCAATTTATCAATTGGAACGACTTTAGAAACCTGCCCAAGCTGCAATGCGCGATAGTAGCACAACCAAGAAGCCCCTGTCGCAATCCCCGATAAAATAAGAAAAATCCAACT
The DNA here is from genome assembly GCA_949383255.1 of Lachnospiraceae bacterium. Taxonomy (GTDB): domain Bacteria; phylum Bacillota; class Clostridia; order Lachnospirales; family Lachnospiraceae; genus COE1. The sequence goes on from CASJPF010000043.1 coordinate 18,033, forward strand.
TTTTCTTCCTATTTGTGTGATACCGCTCTGCGCATTTGTTAAAAAAACTATACCCCACGCCATCACCACAACAACTACTGTCCTGATAGCAGTCGCAAGATTCGAGTTCACTCCCACAATTCCAACCTTTGCCAAAATAGAAGTCAATGCCGCAAACAGTGCAGACAACAGCGCAAATATAAACCACATAATTAATTCTCTTCTTTCCTATTCTTATTATATATGACGATATATCCAATAGCAAGTTTTCTTTTACTTTGATTCTTCATTTTGGTAGTTACTGGTTACTGTTCACTTGTTCATCAAAATAGTAAAAATCGTGCGCCAAAATGCGCGCCCTTTCGCATTTTGTGGGCAACTATGTTGCTGTTTACGCTTTCAATGAACGAAATTGTACCAAAATCTGACAGGTGAATAAAGTAGCATCCGCGTACATAAAGATGGATTACATCTCTAATATTTTTAGGGATGCAATCCATCTGCGTTAGGAAACACCACACTAAATCGTGTTCCCAATCCTTCTCGACTCACAATATCATAATATCCTTGATGTTTATCAACAATCCATTTTGCAATCGAAAGCCCAAGTCCTGTCCCGCCTGTCTTGCTGTTTCGCACAGAGTCAGCGCGATAAAAGCGGTCAAATGCATGTGCCACATCCTCCTGTGACATGCCAATCCCATTGTCCTGTATTCCATAAAATGGCGCGCCATCCCTCCATGCGCCAACACGAATGAGAATCTCCTCTCCCTGTTTTGTGTACTTTGCAGCATTGTCAATTAATATTCTTGCGGACTGCTTTAGCATATCGCTGTCTCCATAGACTTGAACAACTCCCGACTCCTCAAAGCGATAGCGATGCTTTTCATCTATCATTAAAGACTCCTCATAAACTTCCCGCATAATACTGTTCAATCCATGAATTTTCATATCAAGATTTTGCCGATTAGAATCCCCTCTTGCCAGAAACAGAAGTTGTTCCACCAGCTTCTGCATATGATTGGACTCATTTTTAATTGCTTCAATAGACTCCTCAAGAATTGCTGTGTCTTCTTTTCCCCATCGGTCAAGCATATTGACATATCCCTGTATAACAGCAATGGGTGTGCGCAACTCATGTGAAGCGTCTGACACAAACTGTGTCTGCTGCTTGTAGGATACACGAATCCTTTCAAGCAGTCCATTTAAGGCTGTCTCAATTCCTTGTAAATCCTTATCGTGCATGTGGATTCCATTTTCCATAGCCTCCACCTTTAAATTCGTTATTGCATCTTCCAAGCTATGGTATTTTGTCTCATCAAATGCTATCTGGCTAAGTTCTTGTGCCCGCGCCGCAATCTGATTTAACGGTCTTAGCTCTCTGCGCACCTGCGCTGTTCCAGAAAAAGCCATCGTAATTAAATCAAATATTTGCGCCACTAAGACAACCACTCCTCCAATGCGCAACAACCCAAGCCAAATCCCAATCGGCACCTGATACAGGATATTATTTGCCGTATCCGAAACAGTGTATCTCACCTTCCACAAATCCCTGTTATAGAAAAACTCTCTGTTATAGGATATCGAAAAATTTCCTGTCATCTGCAAATCCATACCAATCACAAAAATAGCCGCAAGTATCAATAATACCAGCATATCCATTCCAATATATGCAAGGAACATACGCCCCACATTATTCAGATTTATCTTTCTAGCAATGGAAGTCACCCGCACAGTGTCATATGGTTTGTTTTTTTTGCCAAAATTATTTTTACTGTTCCTATTATTATTTTCTTTTTTTTCAGCTTTCATCTTTAATACAATACCCCACTCCACGCACTGTTTGAATAATCTTCACTTGAAACACATCATCAAGTTTACTCCGAAGGTATCGCACATACACATCAATAATATTTGTCTCTCCCATGTAATCATATCCACAAACTTTTTCTAATAAGGTGTCTCTCGATATCACTATATTTTTGTTTTCGAGCAACACACGCAAAAGTTCAAATTCTCTGTGCGTCAATTCCACCCGTTTTCCATCATAGGAAACCTCGTAGCGCTGCACATCCATTCTAAGTTTTCCAACACTGAACTGATTTTTGTCCAAACTAATCACACCACCGCGCTTTTTAAGCACCAACCGAATACGAGCTAACAACTCCTCTATCGCAAACGGCTTTGTCATATAATCATCCGCTCCGCCATCCAACCCCGCAACCTTATCCATCACCTCGTCACGTGCTGTAAGCATGATAACGGGAATATCCGAATTCTTTCGCAACCGGCGTAATACCTCGAACCCGTTTAACTCAGGAAGCATTACGTCCAGCACTACCAAATCCACCTTGCCACTCTGCGCTTTTTCCAAACCGTCCCTGCCGTTTACAGCCTTCATAACCTCATAGCCCTCATGCAAAAGCTCCAGCTCTAAAAAACGCCCTATTTTTTCCTCATCCTCCACAATCAATATTGTCCCTGCCATTATTGCCTCCTCAAAATAAAATAGCTTCTCAAAACCTATTATAGAAATTATATGTCTTGCCAAACACCTGTGCATAGTACACAAAGAGACTGGCTAATCTGTTTTAGCCAGCCTCATCCATATCCAATTATTTCTCTTCTTCCTTTGCAGCGCTACCAAACTCATTTTTAATACTCTCTGCTGCATCTGCAGCACTATCCATCGCCTTGTTAATATCAATATCAACGCTTCTCACATTTGACCCAGAAAAGTGATATCTCATATCAAAGAACAGCCCAATCACCAGCAATGGAACTACTACCCAAAACGAGAAGAACATCAGTACTATTAACAGGGTAATCGGCACTCGGAAAATCTCTCTATCCTCGCGTTCCACACAGAAACTATTATTGTTTCCCTTATCAATCAATCCTAGACACCAATCGCCAAATCGCTTTAGATTGTCAGAGAAAGTTGATTTGCACTCTTTTTCATCCAGCTCAATCTTTACCTTCTCCGCCTGTGTTGTGTAACTCGCCTGCTCTGGACCATGCACTTTGCCGCTCTGCTCTAAGTAAATCATAGCGTCAAGGATATCCCAGTTGCTGTTTTCCAATGCCTGCTTTGCCTCCTCATAAGATACGTTTGCGTGCTCTCTTAGTTTTTCTACCTTTTCAAAATTATCCATTTATTTTCTCTCCTTTTGATTGTTTCTTCCGCAATATTGCCCTCTATCCAAGAGCGCTATTTTTGTGCTCTGTTGATGATACTATCATAAACAATCAAAATTAATCAAAAATGCGTTTTAGATTAAAAATAGATTAATAGTTCAATTACAAAATATTAATTGTGCTAAATCTATGCATAGTTTATAAGAAATAGAGCAAAAATGCAATACTATTTCTCTACAATTCCTTAATATCTGAGGGTTTTTGCACTCCTTCTGGACGCTCTCTCTCCTTGAGCTCTGGATGTTCTGGCATTCCTTCTAGGCGTTCTCCCTCCTTGAAGCTCGGCGGTTCTGACATTCCTTCTGGGCGCTCTCCCTTCCTAAATCCCTGTTTTCCACCACCAAATCCGCTGTCTTCCCCATAAATTAATCCATCCATTGTAACTGATGTCGATATCTCGCCGGTTATTATGGCATAAGTTTTGCCTGTCTGAATTTCTGGACAGCTAATTACTACAGAATTATAACTTTTTTGCATTGTCCATGCAATAAGTTCTTTCCCATCACTATCAAGTAAAATAATATCACTGCCCGCCGCATTCTGTTCCTGGGTGTTAACAAGAATCGCCCCCTGTGTCGAGTCCGCACCAAAATTCTGTGCCATGCCACTTTGTCCTGCTGCCACCACAATACCTCCGCTGATAACTGCGGTCATATCATAGTCTAATGCACTGTTTTGACCACTAGCAGGCCCCATCACATAAAGCTCACCGCCACTCACAGAAAGAGTTCCATTTGAATCCACACCATCTCCTTCCGCATCGATATGAATCACACCACCAGAAATATTGATACTGGCTTCTGGATTCGATTTACTCATGCCGCTATGTTCTCCGCGAAGATTTTTCTCTGCGGCACTATTCTCTGCATCTGTTTCTCTCGACCTATCTATGTCCAAATCCGCGCCTGTATCTGTCCGCTTATCCGTCGCATTCAGACCATCATCTTGTGCAGTGATCGTAATCTCACCGCCTGATAGATTGATAACTCTTGCTTCCAATCCCTCATAGGACTGCTCTACTACGATCTCACCGTCTGAAACTTGAATTGTATTGAGTGCATTAATTCCGTTAGTACCTGCCGACAGTGTGTATTTTCCGCCCATAATATAAACATTTCCCATGGTTATATCATCGTCATTGACTGATTTAATTGCTGTTTTCCCAGCCGTAATATAAAAATCCCCGTCCGCAACTGCCACGCTGTCTTTGCCCGTAATTCCGTGTGATGATGCTGAAATCTGATATTTTCCACTTGTGACAACCAAGTCATCTTTGGATACAATCCCGTGACCTACAGGGGATTGAATAGAGAGCGCACCTGTTCCATTCAAGGTTAGGTCATCTTTAGAAAAAATAACAGCGTCAATCTGATTGTCATCCACCGCCTCAAATACATCGCCATTTGCTAGTATATTTTCTGTGCCGTCTGCAAGCGTCACGAACACCTTATCCGCTTTTTTTACATAGATGGCAGCAGAAGTTTTTGAGGTGATATTCACACCGTCTAACACCAACTGAACTTTCTCTGTCTTATCCACATCAACAACAATTTGCCCATCACTCAATACACCATTTAAAATATAATCCCCCTCCCCTGTAATTGTAATAACACTGCCATCAACCAATACATTTTTAGAATCTGTTTTGCAGCCTTCATCTGAGAGCGTAATGTTGGCGCACTTCGCTGCATCATAATCCCCGCTCAAGTCACGATTGGAAAATAAATTTGACGTATCAATATTGACCTCTGTAGTTATTTTTGTAGTTTCTACATTTTCTTTCTCTATTGACGCAGTGTTTGTACATGCTGTTGTACACAGACTAAGCATACAAATCAAAGCAATCCTATAATATCGATTTTTATTCATCTTTCTTTTCATTCTTACACCTCTCTCACATCATCTCTGCCTCGCCATTTTCCTGGTTGGAAAGTGCAACCTCAAGATTTCCGTTCCTGCAGCGCACCGCATCAATAAAAGCTTTCTCCACGTTGGCCTCTCGAAACGTAATCTGGTAAGTCAATTTAAACAGACTCCCCATATTTGTTGTCTTGACATTGACAAGGCTATGTTTTTCTGTATATTCTGCAAACAGATCGTCAAACACTTCGACATAATCCAAATCCTCTGGAATTGTCACATGTAGCGTCCGTTGTAACGCAGGGTGTTTTTTTATCCCAAAGTCAATCTGTGCGTAGAACAAATCCATGCCCCCCAAAATTACCACAAACAAAAATGCATAAGCAATATATCCCATTCCGGTAATAATGCCCACTCCCATCGCCATAAACAATACGCCAATTTCCTTTGCAGTGCCGGGCGCGGAGCGGAAACGCACAAGACTAAATGCACCCGCTACTGCCACACCTGCACCGACATTTCCATTTACCATCATAATCACCACGCACACAATTGCTGGAATTGTGGCAATCGTCACTATAAAGCTCCTGGAATAAGTATTTTTGTACATATACATTACGGATATCATCCATCCTATAACAAGTGAACTAATGATGCAAATCATAAAATCTACCACAGATATCACGCTCGCTGTCTCCGCATCAAATAATCCTCGGAAAATCGTCTCCAACATATCTTTATCCTCCAAAAATAATACCCAAAAATTAAGATTCTACGCAATATAACTATGTGTTGCTGTCTCCTGCTGCCCGCCACAGATAAGTTTCTCATACGCAGTCCCATACTTAGAAAAAGAAGTCTTATACAGCTTTTCCTGTGTCAGCACACGCGTCATCCAGAGTGGAATACCTCCTGATGTCTTGATTTCCATCAACACATTATTCTCGTCCATTAACGGCTCGCCCCACACTTCTCTTGAAAGCGAAAGCTCTTCCTGTCTGGCAAGAATGTTTTCATCAAATGTCACACGAAAATCACTGCCATCTAATGCATAAAAAGCTTCTCGCTCATAAGATAAAAATACCTTTGGTTTCAGTGATTCATAGTGTTCAAAAAAATAATCAATCTCATTGCCAATCTGCGTCGCCTTTGGAAATGGTGTCTCCCGTACAATCCATTCGAGTGTCTCAAGCTGAGATAGTGACTCGCGCCGTTTATATACAATATCATTATATTTTTTCTTAAGTTCTATAAAAACTTTATCCTGCGCCGAAACTTGCTTATAACTTCTAATACGAAGTTTTTCTTTGTAGACAGGCTTATCGATAGAATTTCGTACCAATCTGTAACTGTCTGTATCAAAATAAATATTCCTAATTGTTGTGTGTCCATAGTTATCTAGTTTCATATAAGGAAGCATTGCTGCAAGCACTGCCCGCCTCTGCCACCTTGTCATCCTATACTTCATTTCATAACGCTCAAATACTGCCTGATCTGCCATTGTTTTCCTCCTTTTTTGCCATTCGTGCCACAAGCGGCATTTCTGCCATCTCTATTATAGTTTTATTGTATTGTTTTTGTTGTATAGACTCTGGAAATCTCTCTAGGCTTAATATTTTACGTGGTTATTTTGAAAGCAGATGCAAGAAAGACTTCTAAAGGCTGTTGGTAAGCATAGGGTAAATATAAAATAGAAAACTTAAATGAAACTTAAATTTGATGTGTAGATTTTGTGAATCCGCACAAGCTGAAAAGTTATAAAATATTGTTTCTAATTGACGAATAGAAAAAAACAGCCGATAATATTAGTATAAATTTTAACAGCAAAGGGCTTTCGCAAAAATCTGATAAAGGAAAGGAAAACTATGAATTTAACAGACGAGAAGCTGAAATATTTGAAACTACTGGCAACAAAATACCCATCAATACCATCAGTATGCCGCGAAATCATCAATCTAAAAGCCATCTTAAATCTCCCCAAGGGGACAGAGCACTTTATGAGCGACATTCATGGCGAGTACGAAGCATTTTACCACATTATGAACAATGCAGCAGGTGTCATTAAAGAAAAGGTCGATATGATCTTTGTTGAGCGTATGACACCAAAAGAACGTCAGGAAATCTGTACGTTAGTGTACTATCCGGTAGAGAAACTAAAGCTTCTAAAAAGGCAGCATTTGTTGACCCCACAATGGTACAAAATAAATCTAAAGAACTTAACAGAACTTGCAAAATTTTTGTCTTCAAAATACACGCGGTCCAAGGTCAGAAAAGCCTTACCTTCGGAATTTAGCTATATTATTGATGAGCTTTTGCACGCACAACAAGACGAGGACAATAATCAGTATGTCTATCATGAAAAAATACTGGATACCATCATTGATATTGACAGCGCTGATGCCTTTATTGAGGCATTGAGCAGGCTAATCAAACGTCTTGCCGTCGACCATCTCCATATTGTGGGTGATATCTATGACCGTGGCCCGAACGCAGACAAAATTATGGATTTGCTGATATCACATCATTCTGTGGATATAGAATGGGGAAATCACGATATTCTGTGGATGGGCGCTGCGTGTGGAAATGAAGCTTGTATTGCAAATGTCCTTAGAAACAATCTTAAATATAACAATATTGAAATTCTTGAAAATACATATGCAATCAGTTTGCGCTCACTGACACTTTTTGCGGAGCAGACTTATCCAGACATGCCGCCAATGGAAGCAGCACTAAAGGCAATCTCTGTCATTTTATTCAAACTCGAGGGACAGATTATACTGCGCCATCCAGAGTATGATATGGCGGACAGGCTTCTGCTTGACAAAATTGACAAAGTACGCAGTATTGTTAAAATTGGTGCGCAAGAATATCAATTAAAAGACAGTTACTTTCCAACGTTAAATGAAACAGATGCATATACACTTTCAATAGAAGAACAACATGTAATAGAAGATCTCAGAGTAGCGTTTATGAATAGCCACATGCTCAGAAAACATGTACGATTCCTATACGAAAATGGCAGCACTTATCTATGTTACAATGGCAATCTTTTATTTCACGGCTGTATTCCCATGACAGAAGATGGCGAGTTTACAAACATGAACCTTGAGGGCAAAGAATATAAAGGAAAAGAATATATGGACTACGCTGCAAAAGTTGCAAGACGCGCCTTTTTTGGGAATTTTAATCAGTCGGATATCGACTTTATGTGGTATTTATGGTGCGGAAAAAATTCGCCGCTGGCAGGCAGGACAATGAAAACCTTTGAGCGAACCTTTGTAATAGATGAAAACACCTACACTGAACCAAAAAATCCTTACTACCGTTATTATCAGCAGGAAAAATACTGTATAAAAATCCTTCATGAATTTGGACTAGACAATTCGATATCCCATATAATCAACGGGCATACACCAATCAAGGTATCCAAGGGTGAATCACCATTAAAAGCCAATAACCGTCTGATTGTGATAGACGGTGGTTTCTGTCGAGCATATCAAAAAACAACAGGCATCGCAGGATACACGCTGATTTACAATTCTCATGGTATGCGCTTGAAAGCGCACCAGCCATTTGAGAGTATTGCAAAAGTTCTGTCAGAGAATAAGGATATTGAATCAACCTCCAATTTTTTTGAGACAGAGGCAGAGCGCGTAATGGTCAAGGACACAGACAATGGAAAGGAAATCAAGGAGACAATCTATGATTTAGAATTGCTGTTAACTGCATATCGGCAGGGAATTATTGTGACGAAATAATGTAGAGAAATCAATGTAATAGTACTTCGTCCGGCGACGAAAGAGAGTGTCAAATACGCAGTTTTTTACTTCAATTTCTAACCGGAAGAAGTACAACTTTTTCATTTTTTAAACTCTATCTCCTGATTTTGATAGAAGTCATTGATTTTAGATATGATTTCATCATAAACGTTTTTATCTTCTTGATAATCATCCCGATAGTTAACCAACTCATTTTTTATGTCGATTATTTTATCTATCATATCATTTTCTATCTCATCATCTAACAAGTCATCAATAGTCTGACTTAATCTGCATATATTTATATCTGCAACACTATTTTTGAGTATCTCATATTGATTGCTATCTTTAACTAATCCTATATACATTGCCGCCAAATAGGTGTTGACAGCCTTCTCTTTTGAGGCACTTTCAATATACAATTCTGCAATAGACCATATCTTCCAAGTGCGTTCCCATGAACTATCAGAATTTTCAATACTTCTATAAAATTCTATTGCATTTTTATAAAGTTCATCAATATATTGTTGTGCTTTTTCCAAATTTCCAAGCTGAATAGATGCTCTAATCAGATCTCCCATTATATACCAATAATCCCCATTAAATTGACTATATTCATATTGATTTAAAATTATATTTAGAATTTCTAGCGATTTTTTTAAACATTCAATCTGCATTTCATAATTATCTACATATCTGTAGGAATCGGCAGCATCTTTCCATATTTCAATTCTTTCTTTATTATCATCGGTTTTCTCGAATTGATTTTGTGCTAAAACGCTATAATCACACTTTTTTCTTAGTTCTAATTCCTGATCTGAGTCATAGTCCTTCTCATTTGACATAATTTTTGCCTTTGTTTGATACAACAAACTTTGAATATATTTGTCTTGAAGGCCATATTCCAAGTAAAGTTCTTGTGCTTTCTCACAGTTGCTTTCCGCTTCTTTTATCAATTCATATGGATATTCGTTAAAAAGCTTCGCATATTCTATCATTAAAATCACATGATACTTGTCAAATCCGTCTGCATTTCTATTTTTTGCAATAAAATTCACAATAAGCTTTTCCTTGATATCTTTTGTATTATAATTATCAATCCTATCTAATATTGCAAAGATCTCCTCAAAGCAAACATCCTCTTTGATCAGATATTCCTCAATAAAATCAAAAATATCCTCCTCTATTTTATTATTTTGAAGCATTTTGTAATATTTGATACACTGCTGCCAGAACAACGCTTTCTTATTGGGTTCATTCTCAATTATATATAAATAATAATATGCCGCAAGAACATAGGTAACTGCATAGGAGTTATCTTCCTTATAAACATCCGGCTCTTCATAGTGTATTAATTCTAACGCATATAATTTTGCCTTCTCATAATCTTGCAGTTTTATCAAATTCATTATAAGATCAGTGCAGACATAAGCAGTATATGAAAAATAGACATCTGGATCATTTTCATTTGCTTTATCACGGTCCAGCACTTCTTCCAGACATTCGATTGCCTTTTCTGGCTCACCCATCTTTAGGTAAATATGTGCAATACTCTGCATGAAACTTTCATACCATTCATCGCCATCTTCATATGCCTTTTTATAGTATTCTATTGCCTTTTTATACTCACCTTCCTTTTCATATTTTCTTGCCAATACGCTGCAAGATATATCATGTGCATAAAGATATTTTGTTTCACTTCCATCTCTTACAACGATATCTGCACTTTCCCCATTCATTTTCATTCTTAATTTATCAATTCGCTCTTGATATTTATATGCCTTCTCAACATTTGAGAAAAATTTGCATCTGTACAGAAAGAAATAATCTTCATCTGAATAGAAATCCTGGATTTTTTTATAGTAGTTCTCTTTTTCATCTACTGAATAAGAAGATTCTGGCAGTAATTCTGTTACAATATCATATATTTCAATGATTCTGTAATATATTCGATCCAGTTTCGGATTGCGCTCATCGGAATACCACCACATATTCTCTGCAAGCATATAATCCATTTCACTGCCAAGATTCATATATTCTTTAATGATATGGTTTGTATCCTGTGTACCTCTTTGACAGCACATCATAGCCTTATCCAACAATTCTTCCATTTGTCCAAGTTGATTTGTCAAGTAATCATCTGTATTAAGCTCTGATTCAAACATATCATCACAATCACTGATAATTTTAAGTTTCTTTCTGTAGATTTGTTGTAAAATATCATAAGTTTCTTTCTTGTCCTGATGCAAACAGATTTGTTCTGCTTCATCCAACTTCTCTTTTTGCGCATATAATAAGCATAGTCTTGCATAAGGGATATCCGTCCCTGTTATCCTGCTCATAAACACGTCAAATACTTTGGGTTTCATTCTTTTTTCTGAATAACTATCCGTGTCTGCAGTAATGTATCGACTCATACCGCAAACAACATTGGGACAATTTTCTGCATTGGGTTTAAGATTCTTGTAAATCAAGTCTTGGATTACCTGATGCAGCGAAATTTTATCCGTTTTTTCATTGTATTCAATCCAGCCTCTTCTAATTAATTTCTCTAACTTTTCTGAAATATTATCTATGGGGCAAATCTCTTCAAATTTTTGTTTTTTCATGCGAATATTTGCAAAAAATGATAGGCTCCCAATCACTTCCTTCTCCACAGCTTCAAATCCCGAAACATCAAATAAAGTGGTCAAATGATTATTGACAGATTCCGCACGAAGCATGCGATCTTTTCTTTGTCTGACGCTAATATCCTTTGTATTTGTAGTCCCTTCCTTTTCCATAAAGCGGTCAAAAAGCGCTGCCGGCGCCTCACCGGAAACTCTCAAATATTTTGCAATTAACTCAACAGTCATTGTATGATAACCAACATATTCGACCAATTTTTCTATTGCGGCTGCATCTTCTGTGTCATATGCAATATCATTGTAAACAAAAAACAAATTCAAAACGTCATCTATGCTTTCCATTTTATCAACAGTAATCTGGGGATAATTGAAATCTCTAAAATCCATTCTTGATGTGACAATAAATTTACATGGACAGGAAAATAATGTTTCCAAATTATCATCAAAATCCACATCGAAATTGTCAATAATAATCAAATCTTTATCGGTCACTATCTGTTTTAAAATCTCTATTTTTCTTTTGAAATAATCTGTGTCACTCTCCATCTCATCTTTTTCAATGCGATTTATCAAGATTTCGTCATTTACTAATGACACAATATTTTTGTCAAATACAGTAAATACAATTGTATCATACAAATTTCGATATCTGTTTGCATATCGCTTTACAAGTTCTGTCTTTCCAATCCCGCCAATACCAGAGACAAATAACAACTGATTATTTTTCAAGATAGAATGCATCTTATCTATTTCTGATTCCCTGCCAATAAAACAAGCTGTATTATATTGGAAAGAATCCATAAGATACACACCCTCTATATCCGAGAGTGGAATTAATGTATCCAAACAGTCAATAAGCTGATCCATCTGTTTCCATCTTGGAATAATAGATGCAGACAATGTATTTTTAAAAAAGATTTCCAACAGATGAAAGAGCTTTGGCTGATATTTTTCACTAAAATATCGCATTTTATTAAATTCATAACTGCTGGAAAGTCTACACTCTTCTATCGTTGCCTTTCTGCCAAATAATTTGAAAAATAGTAACGCTCCAATTGCAAAAATATCTGTATGTGTATCTATTTTATTTATCTTTCCCTGAATTTGCTCAGGCGGTGAAAATCCATCTGAAAATGGCAATCGATATCTTCCTATTGATGCCAGCTCTTCTTTTGTCATTACAGAATCAAAATCAAATAATAAAATATGTTCTTGCGTTTCGGGAAGAATAAATACATTTTCTGGCTTAATATCAAGATGCAAATATCCTTTGTCATGATATTTCTTTATCAATTGCGCCAAGCTTTTTATGTGTACAAGCAATTCCATCAGAGACAAATCCTCATATTTACTGTAATCATTTCCTTCATTTAATGCAATAATACTATAGTAAGTATTGTTATAGGAAAAAATATCTGCAGAATTGATTGTAAAATTTGTTAGTCCTAATGTATTTGTTATTGCTACATTTCTTTGATAAGACTGAATAAATCTTTCCTTTGCAGTTATAAATTTATTTTGATACGTGTCAGAAGGCATAAGTGTACCATTATCAGTTCTTTTCATAAGCAAATAACTTGGATAGCATTCTTTGATTCTAATGATGTGCACCATGCCTATAGAATCTGAATACGCTGCATCATATACAATACAGTTTGCACCACGCCCGACTTCTGAATTAATTTTTATCTTTCTGTTATCAGAGTCTTCTAACTGATATCCAATTTCTAATGCAACTCTATTGTCTTTCATAACAGCTCCTTTCTTGTGAAATCCATATAGTCGTTTGCGAAACGCCAGAACCCGCATAAATACGGGATTCTTTTTGTTA